>NZ_CP054572.1:0-192500 GCF_013343155.1 Pseudomonas sp. FDAARGOS_761
GTCGCGGATCGAAGCGCTCATGGGCGGCCTCAGGCGATGGGCTGGTGGACGGTCACCAGCTTGGTGCCGTCGGGGAAGGTGGCCTCTACCTGGATGTCCGGGATCATCTCCGGCACGCCCTCCATCACCTGCTCGCGGTTCAGCAGGGTGGTGCCGTAGTGCATCAGCTCGGCGACGCTGCGGCCGTCGCGCGCGCCCTCCAGCAGGGCGGCGGAGATCAGCGCCACCGCCTCCGGGTAGTTCAGCTTGAGACCGCGTGCTAGCCGGCGCTCGGCGAGCAGGCCGGCGGTGAAGATCAGCAGCTTGTCTTTCTCGCGGGGGGACAAGTCCATCTCAGGTACTCCAGATGCGTGGGGGAACGGCCTCGCGGCCGAGCAGCGCCGGCCGCAGCAGGCGCCAGAGTTCGATCAGCCAGGCTCGCGCGTGCAGCGCCTCGTCGGCCAGGCAGCGCGCCACCAGCAGGCCTCCGGGCAACTGGCTGAGGTTGCCGCGGCCGGCGCAGGGGAGCGCGCGGCAGCGTTGCAGCAGGTCGGTGTCGATCTCGCCGCTGGCGACCAGGGTCGCCAGCACCGGGTGCCCGGCGAGGCCGATCGGCGAGTCGAGCAGGCGGTCGCCGCCGTCGATGCGCTGGCGTTCGTGCCAGAGCAGGCGGTCGTCGCGACGGATGTCCAGGGCTGCGACGAAGTGGCCGCTGGCGAAGCGCTCGCCGCTGGCCGGGCGGCCGAGCGCGACCATGTCCCAGTAGAACAGGCGGGCGTCGCCGCGCAGCTGGATACGGGTTTCCAGTTCGGCCTGGGCGCCGGCGAAGACGATGCTTTCCTGCGGCAGCCATTCCAGGGTGGCGCCGGGCTCCAGGTGGATCTCCAGGGTCTGCCGCGACGGGCAGGCGGCGCGGTACCACTTGGCCGCGCCGGGGCTGGTGAGCTGGGCCCAGGCGCGTTCGCCGAGGCGCACGTCGAAGGCCAGGCTGTCGCCGCCGGCGATGCCGCCGGGCGGATGCACGAGGATGTGCTGGCAGACTTCCGGGCCTTCGGCGTAGAGGTGCTTCTGCACCCGCAGCGGTCCGGCGTGGCGCCGCGTCACCGGGCGTGTGGCGTCGCCGGCGCGGGCGTAGGCCAGCTCCAGCTGGGCGTGCCAGGCGGGGTGGAAGCTCAGGTCGGGGAGGGCGGCGGTCATCGGTCGGGTCAGGCCAGGGCCTTGCGCATGAACACGCGGCGGAATCCCTCTTCCTGGCGGCGTTCGTATTCGAGGTAGCCGACCCTGGCGTAGAGCGCGATGTTTTCCGTCATCCGCTCGTTGGTGTAGAGGTACAGCGAGCGGTAGCCGAGGCTCGTCGCGTCGCGCTCGGCGCGTTCCAGCAGCTGTCGGCCGATGCCCTGGCCCTTGCATTCGGGAAGCACGGCGAGGTTGTCGACGAGGAAGCCGTCGGCGGTTTCCCGGGTCACCAGCAGGCCGACCGGCTGGCCGTCGTGCTCGGCGATGAGGACCCGGTCGCTGGCGATCACCTCGTGGTAGTCCTGGGTCATCGGCCAGGGCTTGCGGCCGATCACCGCGATCCACGGGGCATAGGCGGCGGCGACGCAGAGCGCGGCGAAGCCCGCGTCGGCCTGGACGGCCGGGCGCAGAGTGACGGTCATTTCGACCTCCTGCGGAAAGACGAGGGCATAGAGATTGCCAGCGCAGGCCCCGGTTGCGCCAGCGGCAGTGTGTCCCAGTCCGTTCAAATCGCCACCAGCCCGCGCACGCCCTCGCTCTCCATGTCGCGGCCGCGGCCCTGCTGGACGATCTCGCCGCGCGCCATCACCAGGTATTGGTCGGCCAGTTCGGCGGCGAAGTCGTAGAACTGCTCGACCAGCAGGATCGCCATGTCGCCGCGCGCCGCCAGGCTGCGGACGACCGTGCCGATCTCCTTGATCACCGAAGGCTGGATGCCTTCCGTGGGTTCGTCGAGGATCAGCAGTCGCGGCTGGCTGGCCAGGGCGCGGCCGATCGCCAGTTGCTGCTGCTGGCCGCCGGAGAGGTCGCCGCCGCGGCGCTGTTTCATTTCGCGCAGGACCGGGAACAGCTCGTAGATGAAGTCCGGCACCGCCCGGGCGTCCCTGGCGCTGAAACGGGACAGTCCCATCAGCAGGTTCTCTTCCACCGTCAGCCGGGGGAAGATTTCCCGTCCCTGCGGCACGTAGGCGATCCCGGCGCGGACCCGCTGGTGCGGCCTGAGTCCGGTGAGCGAACGGCCTTCCCAGGCGACCTGGCCCTCGCGGGCCGGGACCAGGCCCATCAGGCAGCGCAGCAGGGTGGTCTTGCCCACCCCGTTGCGACCGAGCAGGCAGGTCACCTCGCCCACCTTCGCCTCGAAGCTCAGGCCACGGAGGATATGGCTACCGCCGTAGTACTGGTGGAGCTTGTCGACTTGCAGCATGGTTCTCTTCCATTTGTCCCGTGATGGTTCTTCACTGCGATTCCCAACCTGGCTCGGCGGATAACCGCGAGCGGTCATTCGCCCTACGCGACGGGCGCCACTTGGCAGGCGCTACCCGCCGAGCGGATGGCTGGCGTCAGCGACCGAGGTAGACCTCGATCACCTGTTCGTCGGCCTGTACCTCCGCCAGCGAGCCTTCGGCCAGCACGTGGCCCTGGTGCAGCACGGTGACATGGTCGGCGATGCTGCCGACGAAACCCATGTCGTGCTCCACCACCATCAGCGAGTGCTTGCGCGCCAGGGACTTGAACAGCTCGGCGGTGAATTCGGTCTCGGCATCGGTCATGCCCGCCACCGGCTCGTCGAGCAGCAGCAACTGCGGTTCCTGCACCAGCAGCATGCCGATCTCGAGGAACTGCTTCTGGCCGTGGGACAGCAAACCCGCCGGACGCTGCCGCGACTCCAGCAGGCGGATGGTGGCGAGCACCTCCTCGATGCGTTCCCTCTGCGTGCCGTCGAGCCGCGCGCGCAGGCTGGCCCACACCGACTTGTCGGCCCTCTGCGCCAGTTCGAGGTTCTCGAACACGCTCAGGGCCTCGAACACCGTGGGCTTCTGGAACTTGCGGCCGATCCCGGCCTGGGCGATCTGCACCTCGCTCATGCGGGTCAGGTCGAGGGTGTCGCCGAAATACGCGGTACCGCTCTGCGGGCGGGTCTTGCCGGTGATCACGTCCATCAGGGTGGTCTTGCCGGCGCCGTTGGGGCCGATGATGCAGCGCAATTCGCCGACGCCGATGTACAGGGTCAGGTCGCGCAGGGCCTTGAAGCCGTCGAAGCTGACGTTGATGTCTTCCAGGCTGAGGATGGTGCCGTGGCGCGCGTCCAGCCGGCCGCTGGTGGCGGCGCCCAGGCCGATGGCGTCGCGGCCGCTGCCGGCGGTATCGAGGCCGGGGTGGAAGGCCGGTTCGAGCATCAGGTGCGGGGTGGTCCTCATTGCTCCTTCTCCTTGCGCAGCAGGCCGAGCAGGCCGCGCGGCAGGTACAGGGTGACGACGATGAACAGCGCGCCGAGGAAGAACAGCCAGTATTCCGGGAAGGCCACGGTGAACCAGCTCTTCGCGCCGTTCACCACGCCGGCGCCGAGCAGCGGGCCGAGCAGGGTGCCGCGTCCGCCGAGGGCGACCCAGACGGCGGCTTCGATGGAGTTGGTCGGCGACATCTCGCTGGGGTTGATGATCCCCACCTGCGGCACGAACAGCGCGCCGGCGAGGCCGCAGAGCACCGCGCTCAGGGTCCAGACGAAGAGTTTGTAGCCGCGCGGGTCGTAGCCGCAGAACATCAGGCGGTTCTCGGCGTCGCGCAGCGCGGTGAGGACCCGGCCGAACTTGCTCCGCGCCAGGCGCCAGCCGAGCAGCAGGCTGGCCGCGAGCAGCGCGACGGTGGCGAGGAACAGGGCGGCGCGGGTGCCCGGCGCGGTGATCGGGAAGCCGAGAATGCTGCGGAAGTCGGTGAAGCCGTTGTTGCCGCCGAAACCGGTCTCGTTGCGGAAGAACAGCAGCATGCCGGCGAAGGTCAGGGCCTGGGTCATGATCGAGAAGTACACGCCGCGGATTCGCGAGCGGAAGGCGAAGTAGCCGAAGGCGAAGGCCAGCGCGCCGGGCACCAGCACCACCAGGCACAGCGCCCAGAGGAAGTGCTGGGTGCCGGCCCAGTACCAGGGCAATTCGTTCCAGGAAAGGAAGGTCATGAACGCCGGCAGGCTGTCGCCGGAGGCCTGGCGCATCAGGTACATGCCCATGGCGTAGCCGCCGAGGGCGAAGAACAGCCCGTGGCCGAGGGACAGCAGGCCGGCGTAGCCCCAGACCAGGTCGAGGGCGAGGGCGACGATGGCGTAGCAGAGGATCTTGCCGGTCAGGGTCAGGCTGTAGGCCGAGAGGTGCAGCGCGCTGTCCGCCGGCAGCAGGTGCAGCAGCGGCATGGCCAGCAGCGTGGCGAAGGCTGCGCCGAGCGCGATAGCGGTGACGCGGCCGCCGGCCCGGCGGGCGAGGGTGACGGTGAGTGGCTGGTTCAATCGATGACCCTCCCTTTCAGGGCGAACAGTCCCTGCGGGCGTTTCTGGATGAACAGGACGATCAGCGCGAGGATCAGGATCTTGCCCAGCACCGCGCCGATCTGCGGTTCGAGGATCTTGTTCGCCACGCCGAGGCCGAAGGCGGCGAGGACGCTGCCGGCGAGCTGGCCGACGCCGCCGAGCACCACCACCAGGAAGGAGTCGATGATGTAGCCCTGGCCGAGGTCCGGGCCGACGTTGCCGACCTGCGACAGGGCTACCCCGCCGAGCCCGGCGATGCCCGAGCCGAGACCGAAGGCGAGCATGTCCACGCGCCCTGTGGGCACCCCGCAGCAGGCCGCCATGTTGCGGTTCTGGGTCACCGCGCGGACGTTCAGGCCGAGCCGCGTGCGGTTCAGCAGCAGCCAGGTGAGGAGCAGCACGAACAGGGCGAAGCCGATGATGACGATGCGGTTCCACGGCAGCACCAGGTTCGGCAGCACCTGGATGCCGCCGGACAGCCAGGCCGGGTTGGCTACCTCGACGTTCTGTGCGCCGAACAGCATCCGCACCAGTTGGATCAGCACCAGGCTGATGCCCCAGGTGGCGAGCAGGGTTTCCAGCGGCCGGCCGTAGAGATGGCGGATCACCGTGCGCTCCAGGGCCATGCCGATGGCGGCGCTGACGCAGAACGCCACCGGTAGCGCCAGCAACGGGTAGAGCGCCAGCCATTCCGGCGCCAGGCGCTGGAACAGCAGTTGCACCACGTAGGTGGAGTAGGCGCCGAGCATGAGCATTTCGCCGTGGGCCATGTTGATCACCCCGAGCAGGCCGTAGGTGATCGCCAGGCCGAGCGCCGCGAGCAGCAGGATCGAGCCCAGCGACAGGCCGCTGAAGGCCTGGCCGAGCAGGTCGCCGACCAGCAGCCGGCGCTTGACCTGGGCCAGGCTGGTGGCGGCGGCGATGCGCACGCCTTCCTCCGGTTCCACCGCCGGGTCGAGCAGGTTCTCCAGGCGGGTTCGCGCCAGCGGATCGCCGGACTCGCCGAGCAGGCGCACGGCGGAAAGGCGTAGCGCCGGGTCGGGATCGCCGAGTTGCAGGTTGGCCAGGGCCAGGCCGAGGGCTTCCTTCACGCCAGCGTCGCTCTCGATCCGCAGGCGCGCTTCGAGCAGCGGCCGTTGCGCGGCCTTGGCGGTCTTCTGCAACTGCTGCGCGGCGGCCAGCCGCAGCGGCACTTCGTTGGCCACCAACTGGTGGCTGGCCAGGGCGGTGTTGAGCAGGCCGCGCAGGCGATTGTTCAGGCGCAGCGGCTTCGGCTCGCCGTCCGGCAGGGCGTCGCCTTCGGCGGCCTGGAAACGCTGGTCGGCGCCGAGGAGGAATGGCTGCTGGCGGCTGTCCAGCGCAATGCGGTTGTGGCGCAGCGCTTCGAGAAAGGCCAGGCGACCGGCGTCGGGCGTCGCCGCCCAGTGTTCGAGCAGGTGGGCGCGACCGCCGTTGTCGGCAGCGGCGAAGTCCTGCGCCGGTCCGGCGTGGGCCGCCACCGCGAGAAGGGCGGCCAGGACCAGGACACAGGCCTGGAGCGGGCGGGTGAGGAGGGCAAGGGGCATGCTGGGGTTCCTGGGCGACGTGCGGTGTGGCCGGTCGTTGCCCCTCTCCCCCGCCCTCTCCCTGAAGGGCGAGGGGGCCGTTCGGCGCGCGACCGGGGCGTTCCCGTTCCGTTCAGGGGAACGCCTGGTCAGGGGGGCAGGGTTCTTCACGGCAGAACTCAGTTGCTCTTCAGCGCATGCTCCGGCTTCTTCTCGTTGCCCGGGATGAACGGGCTCCAGGGTTGCGCGCGAAGCGGTTCGGGGGTCTTCCAGACCACTTCGAACTGGCCGTCGTCTTGGATCTCGCCGATCATCACCGGCTTGTGCAGGTGGTGGTTGCTCTTGTCCATGACCAGCGTGTAGCCGGATGGCGCCTTGAAGCTTTGTCCGGCCATCGCCTCGCGAACCTTGTCGACCTCGGTGCTGCCGGCCTTTTCCACGGCCTGCGCCCACATGTGGATGCCGACGTAGGTGGCTTCCATGGGGTCGTTGGTCACCGCGGTGGCGTAGTTCGGCAGGTTCTTCGCCTTGGCGTAGGCTTTCCAGTCGGCGACGAACTTCTCGTTGACCGGATTGCTCACCGACTCGAAGTAGTTCCATGCCGCGAGGTTGCCGACCAGCGGCTTGGTGTCGATGCCGCGCAGTTCTTCCTCGCCTACGGAGAAGGCCACCACCGGCACCTCGGTGGCTTCCAGGCCCTGGTTGGCCAGTTCCTTGTAGAAGGGCACGTTGGAGTCGCCATTGACGGTGGAGACCACCGCGGTCTTGCCGCCTGCGGCGAACTTCTTGATGTCGGCGACGATGGTCTGGTAGTCGCTGTGGCCGAACGGCGTGTAGACCTCCTGGATGTCCTTGTCGTCCACGCCCTTGCTGTGCAGGAAGGCGCGCAGGATCTTGTTGGTGGTGCGCGGGTAGACATAGTCGGTGCCGAGCAGGAAGAAGCGCCTGGCACCGCCGCCGTCCTCGCTCATCAGGTACTCCACCGCCGGGATCGCCTGCTGGTTCGGCGCCGCGCCGGTATAGAAGACGTTTGGCGAGAGTTCCTCGCCCTCGTACTGGACCGGGTAGAACAGCAATCCGTTGAGTTCCTCGAATACCGGCAACACCGATTTGCGCGACACCGAGGTCCAGCAACCGAAGACCACCGCGACCTTGTCCTGGGTCAGCAACTGGCGGGCCTTTTCCGCGAACAGCGGCCAGTTCGACGCGGGATCGACCACCACCGCCTCCAGCTTCCTGCCGTTGACCCCGCCCTTGGCGTTGATCTCGTCGATGGTCATCAGGGCCATGTCCTTCAGCGAGGTCTCGGAGATCGCCATGGTCCCGGACAGCGAGTGAAGGATGCCGACCTTGATGGTTTCGGCGGCCTGGATGGACCAGGACAGGCCCATGGAAGCGATGGACGCGGACAGCGTGAAGGCCTTGAGCAGACTGCGACGTTTCATTGGTGTTGTTCTCCATTCACCAGCGGTCGGGGCGGCAGTTTTCAGGAGGCGTCGTGCTTGTCGTCGGGCATCCGTCCGGTGGACGGCGGGGTGCGCACTGCGGCCTGGATCTCTTCGTCGAGGCTTCAGAGCAAAGGCTGTGCCTCTTCTTGGCGCTGGCCGGTATCGGTCGGCGAAAAGGCGCCGCGAGTCGCCGGGGAAGCATGCCGAGCAGGCCTGGCTATGCCGGTGAAGGCGGCGTTTTCAACGGGTTTTCGCCGGATATCGACGGAGAAGGGGTCGTGGGCTCCGGATGGGGAGGCGTCGCGCTGACCTCCCTCCCTACCGCCGGCGGCGCGTCCATGGGAGCGCCGCCGCTTCGCCCGGGCACCACTGCGGTGCGTCAGGGCGCGGCATCCAGGGTGTCCGCCTCAGGCTGGTGCGCTCAGCCTGGGAACAGCGAACCCTTCAGGCCGGTGACGATGATCTGCGCCGCCAGCGCGCAGACGAACAGACCCATCAGGCGACTGACGATCTGCAGGCCCTGGTCGCCAAGCAGGCGTTCGATGCGGTCGGAAAGATAGAGCGTGGTGCCGAGGGTCAGGCAGGCGAGGAAGATCGCCACCAGGGAGATCAGCTTGGCCTCCCAGCCCTGGCCGACGCCCATCACCAGCAGCGCGCCGATGGTCCCGGGGCCGACGGTGAGAGGAATGGTCAGCGGGACGATGGTCACGTCCTGCTGCACGTTGTCGCTCTGCACCGCCGCGCGGCCCTGGGCCATGCCCAGCGCGGAGATGAACAGCACGCTGCCGGCGCCGATGCGGAAGGCGTCGGCGGTGATACCGAAGAGGATGAAGATGTAGCGGCCGAACAGGTACAGCGCGACGCTGGCGATCAGCGCCGCCAGGGCCACCCGCCAGGCCATGCGCTTGCGGTCGCGCGGGCCGAAGCCGCGGCTGAGACTGATGAAGCAGGACAGCACGAAGAAGGGGCTATAGAGCACCAGCATCTTCAGGTAGACGCTGAACAGCAAATGCATGGAGGCGCTTCCGGTCCGGGGGTGGGCATGAGCATAGCGTGCGACGGGCCGGTGCGATGTCCGGCGGGTTGGCAATATGCCGGTTCGCGTGGCATGTGACAACGAGGCCGGATGTCGGCGGATAACGCCGTTGGCGTCATGCGCCCTACGGGAGGCGGGACCACCGGGGCGTAGGGCGAATAACCGCGTGCGGTTATCCGCCGTGGCGGAAGTGGCGGTGTCGGCGGATAACGCCGTTGGCGCTATGCGCCCTACGGGAGGCGGGACCACCGGGGCGTAGGGCGAATAACCGCGTGCGGTTATCCGCCGTGGCGGAAGTGGCGGTGTCGGCGGATAACGCCGTTGGCGTCATGCGCCCTACAGGGGCGGGACCACCGGGGCGTAGGGCGAATAACCGCGTGCGGTTATCCGCCGTGGCGGAGGCCGGGTGCAGCGCCGGAGCACGTCGCTGCCCTCAGGAGGGCAGGGCGTCGCCCTGGCGGCGGCGATCGCGTTCGCCGACCCAGTAGGCGATCAGCTCGCGCAATTGCGACAGCTCCACCGGCTTGGCCATGTGCCCGTCCATGCCGACCAGCCGCGCGCGTTCCTTGTGTTCGCTGAGGATGTGCGCGGTGAGCGCCACCACCGGGGTATGCGGGCGCTGTTCGTGGGCTTCCCAGGCGCGGAGCTGCTCGGTGGCGGAGAAGCCGTCGAGAACCGGCATCTCGCAGTCCATCAGCACCAGGTCGTACTGGGTCGCCTTCATCGCGCTGAGCGCCTCCTGGCCGTTGCTGGCGGTGTCCGGCTGGAGGTTGAGCTTGTTCAACATGCCGCGGATGACCTTGGTGGAGATGCTGTTGTCCTCGGCGACGAGGATCCGGAAATCGCTCGGCAGGCTCGGCGCCTGCGCTTCCTTGGCCGGTTGCAGGTAGTTGGTGACGCCGCTGACGCCGCGCTGGGCGAGTTCGTCGGCGAGGGTCGCCTTCAGCGTGTAGCCGGCCACCGGCTTGGCCAGGATGCGCTTGATCCCGGCGTTGCGGGCGATGATCTTGCTCGGCGCGTTGCTGATCCCGGTGAGCATGATCAGCAGGATGTCGTGGTTGAGGTTGGGGTCTTCCTTGATCTTCGCCGCCAGTTGCATGCCGGTCATGCCGGGCATGTCCTGGTCGAGCAGGACCACGTCGAAGTACTCGCGCAGGTGCGCCTTGGTGCGCAACTGGGCCAGCGCCTCCTTGCCGGACGACACCGCGCTGACGTTCAGGCCCCAGCCGCTGCACTGCTGCACCAGCACCTTGCGGCAGGTTTCGTTGTCGTCCACCACCAGCAGCCG
The DNA here is from genome assembly GCF_013343155.1 of Pseudomonas sp. FDAARGOS_761. Taxonomy (NCBI): domain Bacteria; kingdom Pseudomonadati; phylum Pseudomonadota; class Gammaproteobacteria; order Pseudomonadales; family Pseudomonadaceae; genus Pseudomonas; species Pseudomonas sp. FDAARGOS_761. The sequence continues at coordinate 9,827 of NZ_CP054572.1, forward strand.
CGCGCCCTGCAGCGGGCCGTCGAGGTCGGCGGTGGGGTTCTCCAACTGCTGCGGGTCGAGCGGCAGGGTCAGCGACAGGGTGGTGCCCTGGCTGCTGCCGGACTGGATGCCGAACTCCCCGCCCATCAGCCGCACCAGTTGGCGGGCGATGATCAGGCCGAGGTGGCTGCCGAGCTTGCTGGCGGAAAGGAAGTCGCCGCTGTGCAGCTCGGCGGTGAGCAGCGCCTCGCGCTCCTTGGCGTCGAACGGGTGGCCGCTGTCCTGCACGGCGATGCGCAGGCGTGGCGTCTCGCCCTGGTCATCGAGGGCCACCACCAGCAGGATCTCGCCTTCCTCGGTCTGCTTGAACGCGTTGTCCAGCAGGCTCAGGACCACCTGGCGCAGGCGCGTCGGATCGCCGCCGATGACCCGCGGCACCTGCGGCTGGGTGAAGCTGATCAGCTCGATGCGCTGCTGCTCGGCCTTGACCCGGAAGATATCCAGGCAGTCCTCGATCAGCGCGTTGAGGTCGAACTGCACTTCGTCCAGCTCGATCTGTCCGGACTCCAGCTTGGAGATGTCGAGGATCTCGTTGATCAGCGTGAGCAGCTCGTTGCCGGCGCTGTGGATGGTCTGCACGTAGTCGCGCTGCTTCGCCGACAACGGGGTGCCGAGGAGCAGTTCGGTCATGCCCAGCACGCCGTTCATGGGCGTGCGGATCTCGTGGCTGATCTTGGCCAGGAACTCGGCCTTGGTCTGCAATTCCGCGGTGTGCGCCGCCTCGCTGGTGCGCTGTTGCAGGTTGAGCTGCTGGATCAGTCGCTGGCGTTCGGTGAGCGAGACGCTCAGGACCAGCCCGGCGAGGGTGGCGAAGCTGAACACGCCGAGCACCAGCCAGCCCGGATCGAGTTGCTTGGTGCCGAACAGCACCGGCAGGAACACCATGAAGCCGGCGTTGAACACGATCATCCCGGCAACGATCAGGCGCGCCGGCTGGTAGCCGCGATACCAGTGCCAGGCCGCGACCAGCGGGACGCTGAGCGAACTGAGGATCACCAGCAGGTAGATCAGCCAGCTGAACCAGAGTTGCTGGGTGAAGGCGATGATCGCGCCGACCGTCAGGATCAACAGCGCCTCGCCTTGCAGGAGGCGGTTCAGGCGGCTTTCCGCGGTGCCGCGGAAGAAGCTGCAGGCGAACCACAGCAGGCTCACCGCGGCGCCGAGGGCGCCGAGGTCGGCGGTCAGCGACTGGTTGAACTTGAGTCCCGGCAGCCAGAACGCCACCAGCCCCAGGTTCGCCGCGGCGCAGACCGCCAGCGCCGCGTGCACCGCCGCCAGCCACAGGCTGCTGGCGCTGCGCGAGTAGGCGAAGCGGATCAGGTTGTACATCAGCAGCAGGAGCATGCCGCCGAGCAGCATGCCGAAGGCGTAGGCGGGCTTCTCCAGGCCGACCAGGCCGGCTTCGTCGATCTGGTCGAACCAGGCCATCAGTGGATGGTTGGAGGTCATCCGCACGTACAGGGTCATCGGCTTGCCGTCGACCGGCAGCGAGAACAGGTAGGAGCGCGAGGGCAGCGGGCGCTCCTGGAACGGTCGCGACTCGCCGGTGTGCTGGTCCCGCACCAGTTGGCCGTCCTGCACCAGGTAGTAGTCCAGATACTGCACCCGCGGGGCGAAGATCCACAGCCAGCTCGGCACCTTCTGCGCGGGAAGCTGGACCTGCAGCCAGACCGCCTGGGGGCTGGCGGGGAAGATGAAGGAGCGCTTGGCCAGCGGGCGGAACTGCTCCTTGCGCTGGAGGACGTCGGCGATCCGCAGTTGCGCGCTCTCGTCGCGCAGCAGGCGCCAGTTCTGGTTGGCGCTGGGAGTAGTGGCGGTGGTTTGCAGGGGAACGCTGGAAACGCCGGCGTCGTCCGCGACCGCCGGCGACATCGGACCGAGCAGAAGCAGCAGGAAGCTGACGAGTAGTCCTATGGCGATCCGAAGCCGTACCACGGCGAAGTCCCTTCGAAGGTGAATGGCCGGATTATAGCCAAGTGGCCGTGGCAACGGCATAGGCCGCGGAAGCGCCGTGCGGCGCCCGCGGCCTCGGGCCCGGTCAGGACTCGCCGCGCTCGCGGGCGATGGCACGGTAGCCGATGTCCTTGCGGTAGAAGCAGCCGTTCCAGCGGATCTTCTCGGCCAGGCGATAGGCCTGTTGCTGGGCGGCGGACACGCTCTCGCCGATGGCGGTGGCGCAGAGAACGCGGCCTCCGGAGGTGACCACCTGGCCATCCTTCAGCGCGGTGCCGGCGTGGAACACCTTGCCGTCCAGCGCGGCGGCCTCGGCCAGGCCTTCGATGACCTCGCCCTTGGCGTAGTCGCCCGGATAGCCGTCGGCGGCCAGTACCACGCCCACGGTCGGACGCGGGTCCCAGGTCGCCTCGACCTTGTCCAGCGCCTTGGCCAGGGCGGCCTCGACCAGCAGGACCAGGGAGGACTCCAGGCGGACCATGATCGGCTGGGTTTCCGGATCGCCGAAGCGGCAGTTGAATTCGATGACCTTGGGCGCGCCGCTCTTGTCGATCATCAGGCCGGCATAGAGGAAGCCGGTATAGACGTTGCCTTCCTCGGCCATGCCGCGCACGGTCGGGTAGATCACTTCGTCCAGCACCCGCTGGTGGACCTCGGCGGTGACCACCGGGGCCGGCGAGTAGGCGCCCATGCCGCCGGTGTTCGGCCCGCTGTCGCCATCGCCGACGCGCTTGTGGTCCTGGCTGGTGGCCATCGGCAGCACGTTCTGGCCGTCGACCATGACGATGAAGCTGGCCTCCTCGCCATCGAGGAACTCCTCGATCACCACGCGCGAGCCGGCGTCGCCGAAGGCATTGCCGGCGAGCATGTCGCGCACGGCGGCTTCGGCTTCGTCCAGGTTCATGGCGACGATCACGCCCTTGCCCGCGGCCAGGCCATCGGCCTTGATGACGATGGGTGCGCCCTGCTCGCGCAGGTAGGCCAGGGCCGGCTCGACCTCGGTGAAGTTGCGATAGGCGGCGGTGGGGATCCGGTGGCGGGCGAGGAAGTCCTTGGTGAAGGCCTTCGAGCCTTCCAGCTGGGCGGCGCCGGCGGTCGGGCCGAAGATATCCAGGCCGCGCTCACGGAACAGGTCGACCACGCCTGCCACCAGCGGCGCCTCGGGACCGACGATGGTCAACTGGACGTTCTTCGCGGCGAAGTCGGCCAGTTGCTCCAGGGCCAGCACGTCGATGGCGACGTTCTCGCACTTGGCTTCGGTGGCGGTGCCGGCGTTGCCCGGGGCGACGAAGACCTTCGCCACGCGCGGGTCCTGGGCGACTTTCCAGGCCAGGGCATGTTCACGACCGCCGCTGCCGATGATGAGTACGTTCATGGGGTTCTCCTGGCGCAACGGCGGGTAACGCGCCGCGTTATCCGCCCTGCGTGAAATTCGTGGGTAGGGCGGCTGACCGCATCGCGCTCAGCCGCCGTGATACTCAATGGCGGAAATGGCGCATGCCAGTGAACACCATCGCGATATCCGCCTCGTCGGCCGCCGCGATCACTTCGCTGTCGCGCATCGAGCCGCCCGGCTGGATCACCGCGGTGATGCCGGCCTTGGCCGCGTTGTCGATGCCGTCGCGGAACGGGAAGAAGGCGTCCGAGGCCATCACCGCGCCTTTCACTTCCAGGCCGGCGTGCTCGGCCTTGATCGCGGCGATCCGTGCGGAGTTGACCCGGCTCATCTGGCCGGCGCCGACGCCGACGGTCTGGCGGTTCCTGGCGTAGACGATGGCGTTGGACTTGACGAACTTGGCCACCTTCCAGGCGAAGATCAGGTCGTGGATCTCCTGCTCGGTGGGCGCGCGGCGAGTGACGATCTTCAGGTCCTCGGCCTTGATCATGCCGATGTCGCGGCTCTGTACCAGCAGGCCGCCGTTGACCCGCTTGAAGTCCCAGCCCGGGGCGCGCTCGGCTGGCCATTCGCCGCATTCGAGCAGGCGTACGTTGGCCTTGGCGGCGACCACCTCGCGGGCGGCGGCGGAAATCTTCGGCGCGATGATCACCTCGACGAACTGGCGCTCGACGATGGCCTTGGCGGTTTCGCCGTCCAGCTCGCGGTTGAAGGCGATGATGCCGCCGAACGCCGATTCGCTATCGGTGGCGTAGGCCAGGTCGTAGGCCTTGCGGATGCCGCCTTCGTCTTCCGGCACCACGGCGACGCCGCAGGGGTTGGCATGCTTGACGATCACGCAGGCCGGCTTGAGGAAGCTCTTCACGCATTCCAGGGCGGCGTCGGTGTCGGCGACGTTGTTGAACGACAACTCCTTGCCTTGCAACTGGATGGCGGTGGAGACGCTGGCCTCGCCCTTCTTCGCCTCGACGTAGAACGCCGCGCTCTGGTGCGGGTTCTCGCCGTAGCGCATTTCCTGGGCCTTGACGAACTGGCTGTTGAAGGTGCGCGGGAAGGCGCCGCGGTCGGCGGTGCCGAGGGTGTCGCGGGTCTGGTCGATGGTACCCAGGTAGTTGGCGATCATGCCGTCGTAGGCGGAGGTGTGCTCGAACGCCTTGAGGGCCAGGTCGAAACGCTGGGCGTAGGTCAGGCCGCCGGCCTTGAGGGATTCGATCACGGCGGCGTAGTCGCCGGCATTGACCACGATGGCGACATCCTTGTGGTTCTTCGCCGCCGAACGGACCATGGTCGGCCCGCCGATATCGATGTTCTCGATGGCGGTAGGCAGGTCGCAGTCGGGCCTGGCCACCGTGGCCCCGAAGGGATACAGGTTGACCGCCACCAGGTCGATCGGCTTGATGCCGTGCTGCTCCATGACCGCGCCGTCGAGGTCGCGGCGACCGAGGATACCGCCATGCACCTTCGGGTGCAGGGTCTTCACCCGACCGTCCATCATTTCCGGGAAGCCGGTGTAGTCGGCCACTTCCACGGCAGAGATGCCGTTGTCCCGGAGCAGCTTGTAGGTGCCGCCGGTGGAAAGGATTTCCACGCCGAGGGCGACCAGCTCACGGGCGAAGTCGACGACGCCGGTCTTGTCGGAAACGCTGATCAGCGCGCGGCGGATGGGCAGGCGGGTGGTTTGGTCGGTCATTGCAAGGGTCCTGAGGGCTGGCTTCCGGCCGCGGGTGCCGGCCGGGACGCGCGCCCTTGGCCGGAGCCCGCCGCCGCTCTTAAAGAAGGTCGTATTGCTTGAGTTTCTTGCGCAGGGTCCCGCGGTTCAGGCCGAGCAGCTCGGAGGCCTTGGTCTGGTTCCCCTTGACGTGGTTCATGACGGTTTCCAGCAGCGGCGCTTCGACTTCGCAGAGCACCATGTTGTAAACGTCCGTGACCGGCTGCCCTTCGAGGTGGGCGAAGTAGTTGTGCAATGCCTTCTCCACGCTGTCGCGCAGGGTCTGCCCTTCTTGCGTCGGCGTGGTGAGGTGCTGTTTCAGGTTAGCGTTGTCGCTCACGGGCGTTGTTCCACTCACTAAAGTCTCGGTCGTCATCGTTGTCATGCGGCCACCCCTGTTCCGTTGTTCTGGCGCTCGGCGAAGAACTGCCTGACGCTGGCGCACTGCGCATCCGTGTCCTGCAAACGATTGAACTGGGCGCGGAATTCCCTTGCGCCCGGCAGAGTCGCGAGATACCACCCCACATGCTTGCGGGCGATCCGCACACCCATTTCTTCCCCATAAAAAAGGTGCAGCTCCGCGAGGTGTTCGAGCAGGATGCTCTGCACTTCGGGAAGCGGCGCCGCCGGCAGGTGCTCGCCGGTCCGCAGGTAATGGTCGATCTCGCGGAAAATCCACGGTCTTCCCTGGGCGGCCCGACCGATCAGCAGGGCATCCACCCCGGTCTGCTCGATGACTTTCCTGGCCTTCTCCGGCGAATCGATGTCGCCATTGGCGAACACCGGTATCGACACGGCCTGCTTGATCGCCGCGATGGTCTCGTACTCCGCCTCCCCGGTGTACAGGTCGGCGCGGGTCCGGCCATGTACCGCAAGAGCCTGGATCCCCGCCTGTTCGGCGAGCCTCGCGACGCTGACGCCGTTACGGTTGTCCCGGTCCCAGCCGGTCCGGATCTTCAGGGTGACCGGTACGTCGACCGCCCTGACCACGGCATCGAGGATCTCGGCGACCAGCGCCTCGTCCCGCAGCAGGGCGGACCCCGCTGCCTTGTTGCATACCTTCTTCGCCGGGCAGCCCATGTTGATGTCGATGATCTGCGCACCGAGTTCCACATTGCGCTGCGCGGCCTCGGCCAGCATGGCCGGATCGCCGCCGGCGATCTGCACCGAGCGCGGCTCGTCCTCGCCATCGTGGATCAGGCGCAGGCGCGACTTGCGGCTGTTCCACAGGCGGACGTCGCTGGTCACCATCTCCGATACCACCATCCCGGCGCCAAGGCGACGGCAAAGCTGACGGAACGGACGATCGGTCACCCCGGCCATCGGCGCGAGGATCAGTCTGTTGGGCAGTGTATATGGGCCGATGCGTACCACCGACATGGGGCTTCCCTGTCTTGCGGTGCTGCGAAAAAAGGGAGGGCATGATACCCGCTCTGGATGACCGGATAAAGGCTGTTTTGGATAAATTCTGAACAGCCGATTCCTTAGTTCTTACAGTTGGAAGACGAGCGGCACTTGCGCCTGGCGCTCCGCGCGAGCGGGTGGGCGTAGCGGCCCGGCGGCGACCGGCGAGGTCTTTCCGGTCACTCCGGGGAATGGAAGCTCAGGCTGTAGTTCACCGCCTTCGGACCCGGGTCGAGGATGTCCAGCGACACGTGGATCGGTACCTGCGGTGGCATTTCCGTTCGTCCGGCCAGCTCGCCGCCGAGGTACTCGCCGGGCTTGAAGCGGCGATTGGCGATGAGGTGGCCGTTGAGGTCGGCGAAGCGCAGTTCCAGCAGCGGGAACGGCTGCGAGAAGCTGGCGCGGTTGTAGATGATCGCGTCGACCACCAGCGCGCCGCTGAATTCGGGATGGCTGCGGACCACCAGGTTGCTGCTCCTGATCTGCTCCACGTCGACCTTGGAGGGAAGGGTGCAGCCGATTTCCGGGCAGAGCTGGGCGAACCAGGGGCGATAGGCGTCCTGGCGCGCCAGTTCGTCGAAATGGTAGGCGACGTACTGAGCGGCGAGACCACCCAGCGCCAGCAGGATCAGCAGCAGCCAACCGAGACGCCGCGGCCATTGGCGCCGGGGCTTCTCCCAGGCCAGTTGCAGCGGCTCGTCGCGCAACTGGTCGAGACTCTCGACCGGCGCCTCGTCCGGCTTGCGAGCGCTGCCCAGGGGCGCGACGGACTGTTCCTCGGCGCTTTCCTCGTCGTCTTCATCCAGGGCGCTCAGTCCGTGGCGGCGCTTGCCGAGGCTGGGCTCATCGTCATCGTCGTCATCGAGGCTGAGGCGAAGTTCCGGCGGATCCTCGGCGCGGCGCAGCGGCACGAAGGATACCCGCTCTTCCGCCAGCGGTTCGCCGAGGCTCGGTTCCTGGCGCGGGTTGCCGCGCGCCGGCTGGGCCGGTTCGGCATCGGCGATCAGCGCCTCGGCCCAGCGTTCGTCGTGTGGATCGCGTTCGTCGTCGCGGCGCGCCAGCAGGCTCTCCGCCGGTCGCGGGGCCTTCTCGATGCTGGAGAACTCCTGGTTCAGCTCGAATTCGTCGAGCTTGGCCAGTTCCTCGTCGAGGTTGAGGCTGTCCAGGTCGAGGTCGTCATGGATCCACAGGGTTTCGTCGCGCGGGCGCGCTGCCGGGGGCGCGGCCGAGGTGGCGGCCGCGACGCTGGGCGCGGGTGGCGGAGCGGCGGCCGGCTTCGCTTCGGCTGCCGAAGGAGCGTTCGCGCGCGGCGCGCCACCGACCTGGTGTTGCAGGGCGTTGAAGACTTTCAGGCAGGTGCCGCAGCGGACCGCGCCATTGGCGGCGCCCAGTTGCGCGTCGTTGACGCGGAAACTGGTGCTGCAATGGGGACATTGGGTGATGACGCTTTCGCTCATGCGGCGATCCGTAGGAAAAATCCGGCGGCTAGTCTACCCCAAGCTTCTTGCACGAAGGCAGTGGGGCGGGATCAGTGGTGGCTGGCGGTGCGCCATCAATCGGCGCGGCGGCGGCCGCTGATGCGGATCCAGCCTTCGCGCTCGGCGGTCGGGTCGAGATCGAAGTGTGCGGAGTAGGCCGCGCGGACCTCCTCGGCCTGCTCGGCGAGGATGCCGGACAGCGCCAGCAGGCCGCCGGGACGTACCAGGCCGGTCAGTTGCGGGGCGAGGGAAACCAGCGGGCCGGCGAGGATATTGGCGACCAGCACGTCGGCCTGTCGCTGCGGCAGGTCCGCCGGCAGGTAGACCGGGAACCGCGCGGGCTCGATACCGTTGCGCGAGGCATTGTCGCGCGAGGCTTCCAGGGCCTGTGGATCGATGTCGGTGCCGACCGCCCGTTCGGCGCCGAGCAGCAGCGCGGCGATGGCGAGGATTCCCGAGCCGCAACCGAAGTCGAGCACCTGCCGGCCGGCCAGTTCCTGGCCGTCGAGCCATTCCAGGCACAGCGCGGTGGTCGGGTGGGTGCCGGTGCCGAAGGCCAGGCCCGGATCGAGCAGCAGGTTGACCGCGTCCGGCTCGGGGGCGGCGTGCCAGCTCGGCACGATCCACAGGCGGCGGCCGAAACGCATCGGCTGGAAGTTGTCCATCCAGCTGCGTTCCCAATCCTGGTCGGCGATTTCCTCGACATGGTGCTCGGGCAGGTCGCCGCCGGTAAGCAAGGCGAGGTGGGCGAGCAGGGCGGTCTCGTCGGTGTCCGCTTCGAACAGCGCCAGCAGGTGGGTGCGCGACCACAGCGGGGTGGTGCCGAGGTCCGGCTCGAAGATCGGCTGGTCTTCGGCGTCCATGAAGGTCACGGAGACGGCGCCGACTTCGAGCAGGGCGTCTTCGTAGGTTTCGGCCTGTTCCGGGGTGATGGCCAGGCGAACTTGTAACCAGGGCATGGGGCGACCTCTGTTGCGGCTGTAAACGAAACGGGCCGCCCAGGGGGCGGCCCGTTTTCCACCGCGCAAGCTTACTTGAGGCTAGCCGGCGCTGCCACTCTCTGTCGTGGCCTCGCCGCGCAGTTGCGCCAGGCCGCGATTGGCCAGGTGGCAGGTACCGCCGCCGAGCACCGCCGGCAGCAGCAGGTTGAGCAGCGGCACCAGCGCCAGGAGCAGTATCAGCAGGCCGAACAGCAACAGGCTGCCGCGGCGAGCACGAAGCACGGCGAGCTGCTCGCCGGCATCGGCCAGCCCGGCCAGCGTGGCGGGCAGCAGGAAGCGGATGTTCAGGTAGGCCAGCGCCAGCAGCAGGAGTACACCGTTGTAGAGCGGAACCAGCAGGCCGACCAGGATCGATCCGGAAACGCCCAGCCAGGGTGCCAGGCGGAAGCCGGCGGCACGCCACAGCGAGATCCTTTCGCCGGAGGCAGGTGCCAGTCGCGGGTAGCGTTGGCGGACCTGTTCCTTCAGTTGTCCGAGCAGGCCGATGCGTAGGCCCAGGCGGATGCCGAAGACGATGCTGGCGGCGTACAGGGCGACGAAGAACAGCGCGGCATAGCCGACGAAATAGAACGCCAGTTGCGCCAGTCCTGCCAGGCCGTTGAAGGCCGCCAGCGGATCGAAGTACGGGCCACCGCTGCCGGCCTCGATCAGCGAGCCGCTGGGGATCAGGGCGAAGTTGGCCACGCTGAATGCCGTGTACAGCGCGGCCCAGCCGCAGAGGCGGATGATCGGTTCGAAGAAATGCACGAACAGCCAGGTGCACAGCACGCTGACGAGAATGCACAGGCTCGCGGAGCGGAAGAGTGCGGCGGGTTGCAGGCTTTCCCTGAAGCCCAGGGCGAAGCAGGTCGCGGCCTCGGTCGCGGCGGCCAGCGATTGGCGGTACCAGCGGCGGATGCGTTCCATGCAGGAGTCCGGTGGTGGAGGGGCGACGAGGATAGCACCGTTGGGGCGGCCGGCAGGCGGAAACGACAAGGGCCGCCCGGAGGCAGCCCTTGTGCGCAGCGACTGACGGATCAGTGCTTGTCCATACCCAGTTTCTTCTCCAGGTAGTGGATGTTCACCCCGCCCTTGCAGAAGGCGGCGTCGCGCACCAGGTCCTTGTGCAGTTCGGTATTGGTCTTGATACCGTCGACGATCAACTCGTCTAGGGCATTGCGCATCCGCGCCAGCGCCTCGTCGCGGTCGGCACCGTAGGTGATGACCTTGCCGACCAGCGAGTCGTAGTTCGGCGGTACGCTGTAGCCGCTGTAGAGGTGCGAGTCGACGCGCACGCCGTTGCCGCCGGGGGCGTGGAAGTGCTTGACCTTGCCCGGGCTGGGCATGAAGGTCTTCGGGTCTTCGGCGTTGATCCGGCATTCCAGCGCATGGCCGCGGATGACCACGTCCTCCTGGCGGATCGAGAGCTTCTCGCCGGAGGCGATGCGCAGCATCTCCTTGACGATGTCGACACCGGTGACCATCTCCGATACCGGGTGCTCCACCTGCACGCGAGTGTTCATCTCGATGAAGTAGAAGCGGCCGTTTTCGTAGAGGAACTCGAAGGTGCCGGCGCCGCGGTAGCCGATCTCGATGCAGGCCTGGACGCAGCGGGCGAAGACTTCCTGGCGGGCTTTCTCGTCGATGCCGGGGGCCGGCGCCTCTTCGATCACCTTCTGGTGGCGGCGCTGCAGGGAGCAGTCGCGGTCGCCGAGGTGGATGGCGTTGCCCTGGCCGTCGGAAAGCACCTGGACTTCCACGTGGCGCGGGTTGGTCAGGAACTTCTCCAGGTAGACCATCGGGTTGCCGAACGCCGCGCCGGCCTCGGTGCGGGTCAGCTTGGCCGACTTGATCAGCTCGGACTCGTCGTAGACCACGCGCATGCCGCGCCCGCCGCCGCCGCCGGCGGCCTTGATGATCACCGGGTAGCCGACCTCGCGGGCGATCGCCAGGGCGGTCTCTTCATCTTCCGGCAGCGGGCCGTCGGAGCCCGGCACGGTGGGGACGCCGGCGCGCTTCATGGCGTCCTTGGCCGAGACCTTGTCGCCCATCAGGCGGATCACCTCGGCGGTCGGGCCGACGAAGGTGAAGCCGGAGCGTTCGATCTGCTCGGCGAAGTCGGCGTTCTCGGCGAGGAAGCCGTAGCCGGGGTGGATCGCGGTGGCGCCGGTGACCTCGGCCGCGGCGATGATCGCCGGGATCTGCAGGTACGACTGGGTGGCCGGGGCCGGACCGATGCACACCGATTCGTCGGCGAGCGACAGGTGCATCAACTCGCGGTCGGCGGTGGAGTGTACCGCCACCGTCTTGATCCCCAGCTCCTTGCATGCGCGAAGGATGCGCAAGGCGATTTCGCCGCGGTTGGCGATCAGCACTTTTTCCAACATCGCAGGTTCCCCGCGGCTTAGACGATGGTGAACAGCGGCTGGTCGAACTCAACCGGCTGGCCGTTCTCCACCAGGATCGACTCGATGGTGCCGCTAACTTCGGCTTCGATGTGGTTCATCATCTTCATGGCTTCGACGATGCACAGGATGTCGCCTTTCTTCACGCTCTGGCCGACTTCGACGAAGTTGGCCGAGGTCGGCGAGGCGGCGCGGTAGAAGGTGCCGACCATCGGCGAGCGAACCACGTTGCCGTTCAGCTTCGGAGCGGCCGGGGCGCTTTCCGCGGCAGCGGCGGCCGGAGCGGCGGCTGCCGGCGCCGGCGCGGCGACCGGAGCGGCGAAGGCCGGAGCCTGTGCGTACACCGGCTGGGCGGCGGTCTTGCTGTGGCGGCTGATGCGTACCGACTCTTCGCCTTCGCGGATTTCCAGCTCGTCGATACCGGACTCTTCCAGCAGCTCGATCAGTTTCTTGACTTTACGAATGTCCATTAGCGCTAGCACTCCCAGTGAGGTCAGGGGCGTTGAAGTTGTTCAAGGGCGGATTCCAGGGCCAGGCGGTAGCCTGTGGCGCCGAGACCGCAGATCACCCCTACCGCCACGTCGGAGAAGTAGGAGTGATGCCGGAAAGGTTCACGTTTGTGCACGTTCGACAGGTGCACTTCGATGAATGGGATGCTCACCGCAAGCAGCGCGTCACGTAACGCGACGCTGGTATGGGTGAATGCCGCCGGATTGATGATGATGAAGTCCACGCCTTCGTCGCGCGCGGCATGGATCCGGTCGATCAGTTCGTATTCGGCGTTGCTTTGCAGATGCAGCAGGTGGTGGCCGGCTTCGCGGGCGCGGCGCTCGAGGTCCTGGTTGATCTGCCCGAGGGTGGTCGAACCGTAGGTGCCGGGCTCGCGGGTGCCCAGCAGGTTCAGATTCGGCCCGTGCAATACGAGGAGGGTCGCCATTGTCTTGTTGATTGTCCTGTACAGGCTGCAAACGGCAAGCGGGCACTATGCCGGAATTTCCGTATGACTGTCCAGTCACTGTTAGATTGCAGTAGATCGCCGCATGTTGACCGGCAATTGCGGCAGAAGTATGTCAGCGCATGTCACTGCCGGGTAGCGGCCCGGCGCAGTCGTTCGGCGAGCCCGGCGGCGTCGATCTCTCCGATGACGCGCAAGTCGCTCCATTCGTCACCGCCCGGGGCGAAGAACAGGATCGCCGGCGGACCGAACAGGTTGTAGCGGTCCAGCAGGCCGCGCTGGGCCGGGTTGCTTTCGGTGATGTCGAAGCGCAGCAGGCGGTAGGCCGGCAGTCGTGCCTGCACCGTGGGATCGGTGAGGACCTGGCGCTCGATGACCTTGCAACTGATGCACCAGTCCGCATACCAGTCCAGCAGCACCGGCTTGCCGGCCTGGCGTGCCTCGGCCAGGGCGGCGTCCAGCTGCGCCGGGGTGGTCAGGTTCTGCCATTCGCCGGGCGTGCTCGGTGGCCCGGCGTGGATCGACGGCACCGAGCGGCCCAGCGGATGGATCGGGTCCGACTCGCCCTGCAGGGCGCCGATCCAGGCGGCCACCGCGTAGGTCAGGAACATCAGGCCAAGCAGTTGCAGCAGGCGGCGTACGGCGCTCTTCGGGGTGAATTCGAGGGCGCCCAGGGCCAGGCCGGCGCCGCCGGCGAGCATGCCCCAGAGCATCAGCGCCACCGGGCCGGACACCACCCGCTCCAGCAGCCACACGGCGACCGCCAGCAACAGCACGCCGAAGGCGTTGCGCACGCCGTTCATCCAGGCTCCGCTCTTGGGCAGCAGGGCGCCGCCGCCGGCGCCGAACACCACCAGCGGCGTACCCATGCCCAGGCCGAGGGCGAACAGTTGCAGGCCGCCCCCCCAGGCATCGCCGCTGGCGCTGATATAGAGCAGCGAGGCGGCCAGCGGGGCGGAGACGCAGGGCGAGACCAGCAGGCTGGAAAGCACGCCGAGGGTGGCCGCGCCGAGGATCGAGCCGCCGCGCGCATCGCCGGCCAGGCGGTCGAGCGGTTCGCGGATGAAGCCGGGCAGGCGTAGCTCGAAGAAGCCGAACATGGCCACGGCGAACAGCGCGAAGAACGCCGCGAATGGCACCAGTACCCAGGGCGACTGCAATTGCGCCTGGAGATTGAGGCTGGCGCCGAACATGCCCATCAGCGCGCCGAGCAGGGCGAAGCAGAGCGCCATCGGCAGCACGTAGGCGAGCGACAGGACGAAGCCGCGACCACCGCCCGGCCGGCCGCGCAGGACCACTCCGGAGAGGATCGGCAGCATCGGCAGCACGCAGGGGGTGAAGGTCAGGGTCAGGCCGGCGAGGAAGAAGAACAGCAGGCTGCGCTTGCCCTTGTGTTCGAGCGGGTCCTTGCCGGCCGCGTCGTTCGCGGCTGGCGTCGCGGCACCGCCGTCGATGTCGAAGCGCCTGGTTTCCGGGGGGTAGCAGAGGCCCTTGTCGGCGCAGCCCTGGTAGGTCACCACCAGGGTATAGGGCTGCCGGGCCGGGTTGTTCAGGGGAATCTCCAGGTCGACGATGTTGTAGTAGACCTCGGTATCGCCGAAGTACTCGTCGTGGTGCTGCTTGCCCGCCGGCAGTTGCACCTGGCCGAGGCTGACCTGGGCTGGCTCGACCTTGAACTGGAAGCGGTGGCGGTAGAGGTAGTAGCCCTCGGCGTTGACGAAGCGCAGCAGCACGTGCTGCGCGTCGCTGCGCTCGACGCTGGGCTTGAACGCCTGGTCGACCTTGAGGAAGCCGCCGCCATCGAGGCCGCCGCCGAGGGAGGCGCCGGGACGGCTGTCGAACAGGCCCGCGCCGGCGGGCAGGGCGACCAGCAGGAGGATCAGGGTCAGCAGGCGGCGCATGGATATCTCGTCGGATCAAAAGCCGGAATGATAGCGGAAAGCCGGGCCCGATCGAGCCCCGTGCGGCTGATCAGGTCCTGCCCCGGTTCCGCTGAGCGGTATCCGACCGGTCCGAAGCCAGACGGTTCCTCTGGCGCCTTGCGGCACGTCGCCGCAGGGTCACAGGCGGAAGGCCTGCACCGTGGTGCGCAGGTCGCCGCCCAGTTGCCGCAGTTGCTCGCCCTGTTCGCGGCTATGGCCGATCAGCCGCAGGTTTTCCCCGCCCAGGGCGTGGATGCGTTCGCTGTGCGAGCGAATCTCGCCGACCGCCTGGCTCTGCTGGGTCGAGCCTTCGGCGATGCGTTCGGCCATCACGCCGATGGTATGGATCGCGGCGACCACTTCGTCCAGCGCGCCCTCCGCCGCGCCGGCCTGTTCGGCGGTGCGTTCGGCATGCTCGACCTGGCTGCGCATGGCCTCCACCGATTGCCGCGCGGCCTGTTGCAGGCGGCCGATGAGCTGCTGGATCTCCTCGGTGGCGCCGGCGGTGCGCTGGGCCAGCGAGCGGACTTCCTCGGCGACCACGGCGAAGCCGCGGCCCTGGTCGCCGGCGCGGGCGGCCTCGATGGCGGCATTGAGGGCGAGCAGGTTGGTCTGTTCGGCGATCGAGCGGATCACCGTCAGCACGCTGCCGATGGTCGCCGACTCCTCGGCCAGGCGCTCGATCGACTGGGCGTTGCCCTGCACCTCGTCGACCAGCTCGCGCAGGCCGCCCAGGCTCTCGCCGATCACCCGCTGGCCGTGCTCCACTGCCTGGCCTGCGCTGCGACTGGCGTCGGCGGTCTGGCTGGCGTCTCCGGCGACCTGCTGGATCGCCGCTTCCATGTCGCCGAGGGCGTCGCGGATCTGCCCGGTATCGCCGGCCTGGCGCTCGACCCCGGCATGCAGGCCGCTGCTGACCTCGGCCAGGGTCTGGCTGCTGCCGGCGACCTGTTCGGCGCGGCGGTGGATCGCGCCGACCAGCTCGGCGAGGAAGCTGCGCAGGCGGTTCAGCGAATCTTCCAGGTTGCGCAGGTCCTCGGTGCGGGTACGCAGGGATATGGGGCGCGAGAAGTCGCCGTCGGCCCAGGCCGAGAGCGCCGGCACCAGTTGCCCGAGGACCCGTGCCAGGCGCCTTTGCAGGCTGTCGATGGCGAGGGCGATGAGCAGGATCAGGGCGATCATCCCACCCTGGATCAGGCGTACCTGGCCTTGCAGGCGCTGGCGCTCGCCGCGCACCTGCGGCTCCAGGGTGGCCAGGGCCTGGCGCACCGCGTCCAGTTTGGCGCCGGTGTCGGCGGACAGTTGCTGGCGACGCTCGATCAGGTCGCGGGTGCGGCGCAACTCGTCCGGATAGCGTTGCAGCAGGCTGGCGAGTTCGCGCCGCAGCGCCACGCCGCGGTCTTCGGCATTGCCGGCGCCAGCCTCGGCGTCGCCGGCCAGCCCCATCATGGCGGCGAAGTCGTCGCTGGCCGAGCGTTGCTCCTCGAGCACGCCGAGCAACGGCAAGGCCTCGATCCGCCCGGCCTGCTCGCGCAGGTTGGCCAGTTCGCGCTCGACGTCGCTGGCCAGGGCCGGGTTGGCGCTTTCCACCAGCTTGGCGCGGGCCAGGCTGAGGCGGGTCAGGTGCAGGCTGGCGAGCAGCAGCGGGGTGCGGTAGGCGCCGGCCTGGGGCTGCTCCGTCGCGGCATCCAGGTAGGCGGACCATTGTTCCAGGTTGCCGGCGAGGTCGCGCTCGGCCTGTAGCAGCAGGCCCTGCGGGTCGCCGGCGAGCTTGCCGGCGGCGAGCAGATCGCCGGCGCTGAATTCGCGCAACTCCGCGAGGCTTGGCGCGAGGGTCCGGGCGAGGTCCGGCGGTAGCTCCGGCAAGGCCTCGGCGAGGCTTTCCAGGGCCTGCAGCGCGGCCTGCTGGCGCACGGCGTCGCCGCTGCCGAGGTACTGGCGGACGTTGCGCGCGACCTGTTCGTCGAAGCGCTGCGACAGCTCCAGGTACTGGTCGAGCAACTGGAACGGGCGCTCCATGGCGCGTTGCGACCACCACAGGGTGATTCCCAGGGCGAGGCAGACGGTGAGCAGGAGCAGGGTGTTGAGATTGGTGAGTTGCTTGAGGCGCATGGCGGGTCTCGTCCGACTACGGAGCGGCGAGACCGCAGGTTATTTCCGTTTGGTTACCGGGTGATGACAAAGAGCCATTACCGGGCGTCGGGACGATATACCTCGATCCGGTTGCGTCCGCCGTGCTTGGCCCGGTACAGCGCTTCGTCGGCCTGCTTGGCCATGCTCTTGATATCGAGGTCCGGGGTCAGCTCGGCGATGCCGCAACTGAAGGTGCAGCGCAGGTCGGTCGGTTGCGCCGGGTAGTGGATCTCGGCGAAGCGCTGGCGAATCTCGTCGAGCACCAGGCGCGCGGCGTCCAGATCGGTGTCCGGGAGGACCACGGCGAACTCCTCGCCGCCATAGCGGCCGATGTGGTCGGTCTTGCGCAGGCGTTGCTTGAGAAACAGCGCCAGGCCCTTGATCACCCGGTCGCCCATGGGGTGGCCGAAACGGTCGTTGACCTGCTTGAAGTGGTCGATGTCGAGCATCGCGAAGCTCAGCGGACGGCCATCGCGACGCGCGCGCAGGCGGGCGTCCTCGAGCAGTTGCAGGGTATGGGTGTGGTTGTACAGGCCGGTCAGGCTGTCGCGCACCATCCGCGCCTTCAGGCTGCGCGCGCGGCTGGCGCGGGTGCGCACGGTGGCGATCAGGTGGCGCGGGCGGATCGGCTTGGTGAGGAAGTCGTCGCCGCCTTCGCTCATGGCGTCCAGCTGCTTGTCCAGGTCGTCCTCGGCGGACAGGTAGATGATCGGCACGCTGACGTGGCGTTCGTGCTGGCGGATCACCTTGGCCAACTCGGTGCCCAGGCACTCGGGCATGTACATGTCGAGGATGATCAGGTCGGGCTGGAAGTCGCTCAGCTCGGCCATCACCGACAACGGCTCGGTGAGCGCGCGGGTGATGATCCCGGCGCTGTTGAGGACCATCTCGGTGTGCAGCGCCTGGGCCCGGGAGTCGTCGACGATCAGTACCCGGTAGGGCTCGTAGAAGCTCAGGCGGCTGAGGGTCTCGATCTTTTCCAGCACGCTGGAGGCGTCCAGGGTGCCGGTGAAGAATTCCTGGCCGCCGGCGCGGGCTGCGGCCAGGCGGGTCGGGGTGTCGGTCTCGCTGTCGCTGAAGAACAGCACCGGCAGCTTGTGTTCGAGGCCGGCCTGGGCCTCGCTGGCCAGTCGCAGGCCCATGTCGGGGCCGGCGAAGTCGACTTCCATGACGATCGCCGCCGGGTAGCGTTCGCGCATGCTGGCGCGGAAGGCGTCGGCGGTCTCGCAGCTCAGCGCCTGCAGACCGAAGAACTCCAGTTGCTGGGCCAGGCGCTCGGCGCGTTCGCGGTCCTTCAGTGCCAGGTAGACCGGTTTGCGCAATGGCGGCAGGACGGTGTGCTCGAGCTGGTCGCCATGCCGCAGGCCGGTGCGCGACAGGCGCTGCATCAACTGGTTGAGTTCGCTGATCGACTCGCTGGAAAGCCGGCCGCGGTTGGCCTCGACGACGTCCAGGGTACGGTCGATGGCACCGGCCAGCTGGGCATGCTCGGCTTGCTCGAAGCGTTCGGCGTAGCGCTGCAGGCGCAGGGTGGCGTCGGCCAGTTCTTCCATGCCGTCGCTGTTCCACTCCGCGCGGGTCAGGCGTTGCCAGACCTCCAGAACCTGGCGCGCCTGGTTGATCACTCGCTGGGCGAAGTGGTGCTTCAGGCGGTCCAGGGTCGGGTCATCGTGCTCGGTCATCATGACGCGCTTCTTTCGTGGTCTTCGCGGCGACGCTCTGCCGCGAATGATGGCTCTATGCTATCACCTATCGCCATGAAAGCCAGCGGCCGTTGGGCGGCTGACGAGAGGAGCCTTTTCTTTTCCAAATGTCATCCCCACCTGTTGGTGGGTGCCTTTGTGCGACGGACTACGGCATGCTTATGCCTGTTTCGGAAAATTCTCACTGAGCATTCCGGCACAAAACCGGCTTCCACTACGCTGAAAGCCGACGATGCCGAGGTTTTCGGCGTCCTGGAAGGGTTGGCGCTTGGCACGGAACGCGTTCGCCATGGTCCAATCCCCCATCTATCGAGCTGTTTTAAGGACCCTTGCCATGCTGGACTGGAAGAAGCGTCGTGGGACCATGCGCGATCGCGTGGACAATTCCGTGGATGATGTGCGTACCTACTTCGGCGGCCCCTGGCTGGTGCGCGTGGTGGGTGGCCTGCTGGGCGTCTACCTGCTGGTGGCGATGCTGGTCGGCTGGTACTGGAGCCAGGAACCCGACCTGTTCCCCGTGCAGCAGGACGCCCAGGCCGCCGCCGAGCGCGCCGGGCGGCAGATGGTCACCGGCTACACCACGGTGGAGACCCTCAAGGAAGTGGTCGACACCCTGCTGACCAAGCCGGGCGGCTACATCTCCAACGACATCTTCCCGCCGGGCATCTGGATGGACAACATGCCCAGCTGGGAGTATGGCGTGCTGGTCCAGGTGCGCGACATCAGCCGGGCGCTGCGCAAGGATTTCGCCCGTTCGCAGTCGCAGTCCACCGAGGACGCCGACCTGGCTCGCGCCGAGCCGCGTTTCAACTTCGACAACAAGAGCTGGGCGCTGCCGGCGTCCGAGTCGGAGTACCAGGAAGGCATCAAGTCGCTGGACCGCTATCTGGCTCGTCTGTCCGACCCGAACCAGCCCAACGCGCAGTTCTATGCCCGCGCCGACAACCTGAACAACTGGCTGGGCGACGTCGCCACCCGCCTGGGCTCGCTGTCCCAGCGCCTGTCGGCGAGTGTCGGCCGGGTCAAGCTGAACACCAACATCAAGAACCCCGAAGAGGTACAGCCGGGCGAGGCGCCCAAGGTCGAGGAAGTGGTCCAGGAAACCCCCTGGCTGCAGATCGACAACGTCTTCTACGAGGCCCGTGGCCAGGCCTGGGCGCTGTCGCACCTGCTGCGCGCCATCGAGGTCGACTTCGCCGACGTGCTGGCGAAGAAGAACGCCACGGTCAGCGTGCGGCAGATCATCCGCGAGCTGGAGGCCGCGCAGGAGCCGTTGTGGAGCCCGATGGTGCTGAACGGCAGCGGCTACGGCATCCTGGCCAACCACTCGCTGGTGATGGCCAACTACATTTCCCGCGCCAACGCCGCGGTGATCGACCTGCGCCAGCTGCTTTCCCAGGGCTGACCCATGGCCGCGCCGATCAGCGCCGAAGAGGTGGCCCACCGGGCCGCCTCCGACGCCGAACTCATCGCCTGGGTCGACGAGCAGGACCGCCCGCTCGGTAGCCTGCCGCGCGCGGAGCTGCGCGAGCGCGGGCTGATCGGTCGCGGCACCTTCATCCTGCTGTTCAACTCCGCCGGCGAGCTGTGCGTGCAGCGCCGGACCCTGAGCAAGGCGGTCTATCCGGGGTACTGGGACCTCGCCGCCGGCGGCATGGTCCAGGCCGGCGAGCCCTACGCCGACTCCGCCGCCCGCGAACTGGAGGAAGAGCTGGGAATCCGCGACGCGGTCCTGCGCGAACATGGCCGCTTCTTCTTCGACGAACCGGGCAACCGGCTCTGGTGCGCGGTGTTTTCCGCCGTCTCCGATGCGCCCTTGCGCCTGCAGGCGGAGGAAATTTCCGAAGCACGCTTCATCCGTCCCGAACTGGCGCTGGAAGAGGCTCGCAGCCTGCCGTACTGCCCCGATTCCCTGCAGGCGTTGCGCCTGTACCTGGATGCCTGAGCCGCGGATGTCGCCATTTCACCGATCAATGGCGCATTTTCGCTCTTAGCATTTGCTCGCAATGCTGCTAAATTGCGCGACCTTTTCGGGCGGTCCCCATGCCGCCCCTGCGCAGCCCCTGCCTGAGTGGGGCGTCGCGGTCGGCTCCCGCCGGCCATCGTTATTGACCTGGCCCGTCGAGGCCATTCTGGGGGAAACGCCCGGTGGTCAAAAAAGCTTCGTCCCTGTCCGCCCTCGGCGGGCTGGTGTATTCCACGGATGGCGGCCGGCATTGCCCGGACTGCCAGCAACCCAAAGACGCCTGCATCTGCGGGCAGGCCGTAGCGCCTGCCGGCGACGGGAACGCGCGCGTGCGCCGCGAGACCAAGGGCCGCGGCGGCAAGACGGTGACCACCATCAGTGGCCTGCCGCTCGCCGGCGATGCGCTCAAGGAGCTGGCCAGCGCGCTGAAGCGGCGCTGCGGCACCGGCGGCAGTCTCAAGGACGGCGTGGTGGAGATCCAGGGCGAGCATGTCGAACTGCTGATCGACGAACTCCTCAAGCGCGGTTTCAAGGCGAAGAAGTCCGGCGGCTGACCGCGTTCTCCCCTGCAGAGAGCGGGCAGGTCCGGCACCGCGAAGGCCGCACCAGCCCTTTCCCTAGATGGGAGACTGCGGATACCCGCATGAGCGGATTTCCTCGGCTTTCCTAAACTACCGCCCAGTGTGGCGGTCAACACGGCAACGTCACATCCTCCGGCTAGCCTCCACCACAGGCGTGCCGGCCCAGGGCCATCCGGAGATCCCGGCGCCCGCCCGACCCCGAACATTGAGGAGATCACCGCGCATGGCCGCTCGACGGACTCGCAAAGACGATGGCAGCAACTGGACCGTGGCCGACAGCCGCGGCGTATACGGCATCCGCCACTGGGGTGCGGGTTATTTCGCCATCAACGATGGCGGCAATGTCGAAGTGCGTCCGCAGGGCGCCGACTCGACGCCCATCGATCTCTACGAGCTGGTCGGCCAGTTGCGCGAGGCGGGCCTGAGCCTGCCGCTGCTGGTGCGCTTCCCGGATATCCTGCAGGACCGCGTGCGCAAGCTCACCGGCGCCTTCGACGCGAACATCGAGCGCCTCGAATACCAGAGCCGCTATACCGCGCTGTATCCGATCAAGGTCAACCAGCAGGAAGCGGTGGTGGAGAACATCATCGCCACCGAGAACGTCTCCATCGGCCTGGAGGCAGGCTCCAAGCCGGAACTCATGGCGGTGCTGGCGCTGGCCCCGAAGGGCGGCACCATCGTCTGCAACGGCTACAAGGACCGCGAGTTCATCAAGCTGGCGCTGATGGGGCAGAAGCTCGGGCACAACGTGTTCATCGTGATCGAGAAGGAATCCGAGGTGCAGCTGGTGATCGAGGAGGCCGCCAACGTCGGCGTGCAGCCCCAGGTCGGCCTGCGCGTGCGGCTGTCCTCGCTGGCTTCGTCGAAGTGGGCAGATACCGGTGGCGAGAAGGCCAAGTTCGGCCTTTCCGCCGCCCAGCTGCTGTCGGTGGTCGAGCGCTTCCGCCAGGCCGGTCTCGACCAGGGCGTGCGCCTGCTGCATTTCCACATGGGCTCGCAGATCGCCAACCTGGCCGACTACCAGCACGGCTTCAAGGAAGCCATCCGCTACTACGGCGAGCTGCGCGCGCTCGGCCTGCCGGTGGATCACATCGACGTTGGCGGCGGCCTCGGCGTCGACTACGACGGCACCCATTCGCGCAACGCCAGCTCGATCAACTACGACATCGATGACTATGCCGGCGTGGTGGTCGGCATGCTCAAGGAGTTCTGCGACGCCCAGGGCCTGCCGCACCCGCACATCTTCTCGGAGAGCGGCCGGGCGCTGACCGCGCACCATGCGGTGCTGATCACCCAGGTCACCGACGTCGAGCGGCACAACGACGACGTGCCGAAGATCGTCGATCTCGACGAGCAGCCGGAGATCGTCCGCTGGCTGGCCGAACTGCTTGGCCCGACCGATGCCGAGATGGTCACCGAGACCTACTGGCGCGCCACCCACTACATCGGCGACGCCGCCGCGCAGTATGCCGACGGCAAGATCAGCCTGGCGCAGAAAGCCCTCGCCGAGCAGTGCTACTTCGCTATCTGCCGGCGCCTGCACAACCAGCTCAAGGCCCGCCAGCGCTCCCACCGGCAGGTCCTCGACGAACTCAACGACAAGCTCGCCGACAAGTACATCTGCAACTTCTCGGTGTTCCAGAGCCTGCCGGATACCTGGGCCATCGGCCAGGTGCTGCCGATCCTGCCGCTGCACCGACTGGGCGAGGAGCCGGATCGGCGCGCGGTACTGCAGGACCTGACCTGCGACTCCGACGGCAAGATCACCCAGTACGTCGACGAGCAGAGCATCGAGACCAGCCTGCCGGTGCACGAGGTGAAGGAGGGCGAGGACTACCTGATCGGGGTGTTCCTGGTCGGCGCCTACCAGGAGATCCTCGGCGACATGCACAACCTGTTCGGCGACACCGACTCGGTGAACGTCTACCAGCGCGCAGACGGCGGCATCTATCACGCCGGCATCGAGACCCACGACACCATCGAGGACATGCTGCGCTACGTGCACCTGTCGCCGGAGGAACTGATGACCCTCTACCGCGACAAGGTCGCCGGGGCCAAGCTCACCGCCCGCGAGCGCAACCAGTACTTGGATGCGCTGCGCCTGGGGCTGACCCGCTCGGCGTACCTGTCCTGACTGGCTAGCCCGTCGGCGACGGGAAGCGAACCAGGCAATGGCCGGCTGGCGCGAGGCGCCCGCCGGCCATTTCGTTTCAGATCCTGCTCGTTATGTGGGAATTCCGCGCAACCCCTTCATTTCCGCTTCCCTGCCGGCGGTGGACGTCGGCGTGGTTGCCTGCTGTGTCCGGCGGATAACGCTTCGCGTCATTCGTCCTACCCGTGGGGGGAAGGGCCGGACTTTTTCAGCGGCTCCTGGATGCTCCGCGCCTCAGAAGTACTTCAACCAGGCGATATCCCGCCGCCGCGCCTTGAAACCGGCGAACCAGTGCACCGCCGGGTACAGCGCCACGACCAGCAGGATGCTGCACAGCCATAGCGCCGGCACCGAGGAGAAACCGAAGTAGTCGCCCCGGTTGGCGCCCCAGATCGCCAGCGCCAGCAGGTACAGCAGCTTCAGTAGGTAGAGATGCAGCAGGTAGAAGAACATCGGCGCTCCGCCGAACGCCACCAGGGCCTTGCCGCGACCGTTCCAGTCCAGGCGTTCGAACCAGGCCAGGAGCAGCAGGCCGATTCCCAGGGTGAGGGCGAGGAACAGCAGCGACGGCGGATACTTGGTGACGTTGAAGAAGCCCATCAGGGTGATCGCCGGCGTCTCGCCGAAGGCCCAGGGTTTCTCGCCATAGCCGTTGAGCAGGCGCAGCAGGATGAAGCCGAGCAGCAGCCCGCCACCGCCCGCCAGCAGGTAGCGTCGGCGCGTGGTCGCCGGCGTGGCGCCGCTGAACCAGTTGCCTGCGGCATAGCCCAGGGCGATCACACCGATCCACGGCAGCAGGGGGTAGGAGGTGCGCAGGCGCAGGGCGTCGCCCGCTTCGATCCAGTCGCGATCGTGGAGCACCGCCCACGGCAGGTGCCAGGCCGAGCCGGGAGCGAAATGCAGCGGATCGAGCAGGTTGTGGCCGGCCACCAGCAGCACGCCGAGCGCCGCGAGCAGAGGGCGCGGCAACCAGAGCAGGGCGGCCAGGGCGAGCATGCTCAGACCGATCGCCCAGATCACCTGGAGATAGATCACCGTCGGCGGCAACTGGAAGGTCCAGGCGAAGTTCACCAGGGTCAGTTCCAGCGCCACCAGGAACAACCCGCGCTTGAACAGGAACGCCGAGACCGCCCGGCGTCCCTGGTGCTTCTCGCCGTAAAGGAATGCCGACAGGCCGGTGAGGAAGACGAATACCGGCGCGCACAGATGCGCCAGGGTGCGGCTGAGGAACAGCGCTGGCTCGGTGCTGGCGACGTCCATCGGGTCGCCGACCTGGCGGTGCAGGAAAAAGGTCTCGCGGACATGGTCGAGCAGCATGAACAGCATCACCAGGCCGCGCAGGGCGTCGATGCTGTGCAGGCGGGAGGAATTGGAGATGGAATTGGAGATGGAGTTGGGCATGGCTGGGCTGGTCGTCGGAAAAGAGGGATGAGTATCACAGCCTGGCGGCGAGAAGCGAGATAGAGCCGGGCATTGTATTGCGAGGCCGGAATCGAACTGGTAGCGTTATAGTATATCATTTCTTTTCTGGTGCGATTTCCCATGAGAGTCAGTGTGTCGCTTGTCCTCGGTGTCGGCCTCGGTTGCAGCAGTCCGGCGCTCTGGGCGGAAACGGAAAGTCCCGCAGAGCTTGAGGTCCTCACTGTCACCGCCGAAGCGGAGCGCGCGGAGGGCCCGGTGCAGGGCTACCGGGCCAATCGGTCGGCCAGCGCGACGCGCACCGACACCCGTATCGAGGACATCCCGCAAGCTATCAGCGTGGTGCCGCGCCAGGTGCTCGACGACCTTGACAGCGCTCGTATCGAACGGGCGCTGGACTTCGCCGGCGGGGTCTCGCGGCAGAACAACTTCGGCGGCCTGACGATGTTCGAGTACAACGTCCGTGGCTTCACCACTTCGGAGTTCTACCGCGACGGCTTCAGCGCCAACCGCGGCTATATGAACGCCCCGGACAGCGCCACCATCGAGCGCGTGGAAATCCTCAAGGGACCGGCCTCCAGCCTGTACGGGCGCGGCGATCCCGGCGGCACGGTGAACCTGGTGACCAAGAAGCCCCAGGCCGAGCGCTTCGCCCGCTTGCATGCCAGCGCCGGCAGTTGGGACCGCTACCGCTCGACCCTGGACCTGAACACGCCGCTGGACGAAGAGGGCGACCTGCTCTACCGGATGAACCTGGCGGTGGAGGACAGCAAGGGCTTCCGCGACTACGCCGACGGCCAGCGCCTGCTGGTGGCGCCATCGTTCAGCTGGCAACTGGACCCGGACACCTCGTTGCTGGTGGAAGCCGAGGTGGTGCGCAACCGCCAGGTCTTCGACCGCGGCACCGTGGCGCCGCACAACCACCTGGGCAGCCTGCCGCGCTCGCGGTTCTTCGGCGAGCCGGACGACGGCAAGATCGACAACAACAACGAAACCCTCCAGGCCACCCTGCGCCATCACTTCAACGAGCAGTGGAGCCTGCGCCTGGCCAGCCACTACAAGCATGGTCACCTGGACGGCTACGCCTCGGAGAACTCCAGCCTCGCCGCCGACGGCTACACCTTGCGCCGGGAGTACCGCTACCGCGACTTCGAGTGGCACGACAGCATCACCCAGCTCGACCTGCTCGGCGATCTCCATACCGGCTCGATCCGCCACCAGTTGCTGATGGGCCTGGAGTACGAGCGCTACCACAACGACGAACTGATCCTGCGTAGCATCCCGTCGCGCAACCCCTATGCCATCGACATCCGCCGGCCGGTCTACGGCCAGCCGAAACCACCCTTCGGACGCGACGACCGTAACCACGAGGAAGTCGACGCGATGGCGCTCAACCTGCAGGACCAGATCGAGTTCAGCGAGAAATGGCGCGGCCTGCTCGGC
This sequence comes from Pseudomonas sp. FDAARGOS_761, assembly GCF_013343155.1. Taxonomy (NCBI): domain Bacteria; kingdom Pseudomonadati; phylum Pseudomonadota; class Gammaproteobacteria; order Pseudomonadales; family Pseudomonadaceae; genus Pseudomonas; species Pseudomonas sp. FDAARGOS_761. The sequence continues at coordinate 35,464 of NZ_CP054572.1, forward strand.
GTGCGCTTCGACCGTTACCGCCAGGACATGAACGCCACGCGCCTGAACAATGGCCGCTTCCGCGACACCAGCTCGCAGCAGACCCAGCGTGCCGCCACCCCGCGCATCGGCGTGCTGTACCAGGCGACCCCGGAGGTCGGCCTGTTCGCCAACGCCTCGAAATCCTTCAAGCCCAATGGCGGTACCGACATGGCCGGCAAGGCCTTCGACCCGGAGGAGGGGCGCGGCTACGAGGCGGGGGTGAAGCTCGACCTGCTCGATGGCCGGCTGGGCATGACCCTCGCCGCGTTCCACCTGAAAAAGAAGAACGTGCTCACCGCCGACCCGAGCAATCCCGGTTACCAGCAGACCGCCGGCGAGGCGCGCAGCCAGGGCTTCGACCTGCAGTTCAGCGGCCAACTCACCGAGCAGTTGCGGCTGATCGGCGCCTACGCCTATATCGACGCCGAAGTGACCAAGGACGAGAACATTGCCCGTGGCAGCCGCCTGCTCAACGTGCCGAAGCACAGCGGCAGCCTGATGGGCGTCTACGAGTTCCGCGAAGGCTGGCTGCACGGCGCTGACGCCGGCGCGGCGGTCAACTATGTCGGCGAGCGCGCCGGCGACAGCAGCGACAGCGGCTTCGAACTGCCGGCCTACACCACCGTCGACCTGCTCGCGCACTATCCGCTGGCGAGCAATGCCACCCTCGGGGTGAACGTCAACAACCTCTTCGATCGTCGCTACTACGAGCGTTCCTATAACAACGTCTGGGTCGCCCCCGGCGAGCCGCGCAACCTGACCATGAGCCTGACCCTGAACTACTGAGCCCTCTACCGCCGCCAGGAAGCCATGCCATGCAAGGACGCACACCGCTGCTGGAAACCCTCCGCGAACTGGAATGCGAGATTCGCCTGCTCACCGTCTATGCCCGCGAGTGTTGCGGCTGCTACGAGATCCTCAGGCGCAAGCTCGACCGTCTGAGCGGACTGATCGGGGAGGATTGCAGCCGGGCGCAGTGGCAGGCCGATTCGGACGACCCTGCGTTGCAGGCGCTCGGCCTGCGCCTGCGCGACGCGGCGGTGCAGGCCCTCTGCGAACTGGAGAAGCACCTTTGCCAGGGCGTGCTGCATGAACCCGGCGAGATGGGCCGCTACCTGGGTAGCCTGCTGGAATCCATCCGCGGCGAACTCGACAGCGCCGGGATAGATGCCGATGCACGGGTCCTGTTCGTCGGCTCCGGTGCCCTGCCGACCTCGGCCCTGGTGCTGGCGCGGGAGGTCGGCGCACATTTGTGCTGCCTGGACATCGACGAGGAGGCCCTGGGCTATGCCCGCGAGATCGCCCGCTGCCAGGGGCTGGAGGCGCGCATGCAGTTTTCCTCGCTGCCGCCGGCGGAACTGGCGTTTTCCCGCCATGCCACGCATTTCCTGATCGCTTCGCTGGTGCAGCAGAAAAGCGCGGTACTGGCGCAGATCCGCCAGGTCATGCGCGCCGACGCCAAGGTCCTGCTGCGTCACGGCAGCGGCATCAAGGGTCTGTTCAACTACCCGGTTGAGCCGGCCGAACTGGAGGGCTGGCAGGTTTGCGCGGAGCGGGTCAGCCAGCCGCTGTACGACACCCTGATCCTGGAGAAGGCCGGTCGATGAACGCCGCTGATGAGAGCCTGGGCAACGTCCTGCTGGTCGGTCTGGGCGCGGTGGCGATCCAGGTCGCGCTGGACCTGCGCCGCCACGGTGCCGGTCGCCTCGGCGCGCTGAACCATCCCGGCCGGCGCAGCCAGCGGATCGCCGAGGCCCTGGCGCGCGGCGCCTGCCTGCAATTGGAAGGGCAGGGGCAGCATCGCTGGCTGTCCGGCAACGCCGCGCTGGACGTCTTCCACCAGGACCCCGCTGAGCTTCGCGACGATTGGCAGACCCTGGTGCTCTGCGTGCCGGCCGACAGTTACCTGGACGTGGTCCGCGGGTTGCCCTGGGAGCGACTCGGCGGGGTGCGCACGCTGCTGCTGGTGTCCGCCTTCATCGGCGCCAACCTGCTGGTGCGCAGCGCCCTGCCGGCGGGGTGCCAGGCGACCGTGCTGAGTCTGTCCAGCTACTACGCGGCGACCAAGGTGATCGACGAGACACAACCGCTGCGGGCCCTGACCAAGGCGGTCAAGCGCAGGGTCTACCTGGGCTCCAGCCGGCCGGACTGCCCGGCGCGGGAGACCTGGCGGCGAGTCCTGGCCGGCAGCGGGGTTGAGGTAGTACCCCTGGCGACGCCGGAAGCGGCGGAGGGCCGCAACGTCACCACCTACGTGCACAGTCCGTTCTTTCTCGGCGAGTTCGCCCTCGCCCGGATACTTTCCGAGCAGGGGCCGCCCGGTTTCATGTACAAGCTCTACCCGGAGGGACCTATCACCCCCGGGGCCATCGGCGCCATGCGGCGGCTGTGGTGCGAGCTGAGCGAACTGTTGCGGCGGATGGGCGCCGAGCCGTTGAACCTGCTGCGGTTCCTCAACGACGACAACTACCCGGTGCACGAGACGATGCTGCCGCGCGCGGCCATCGACGGCTTCGCCGAGGCCGGCGCCGAGCGCCAGGAATACCTGCTGTTCGTGCGCTACGCGGCGTTGCTGGTCGATCCGTTCTCTCCGGCCGACGAGCAGGGTCGCCACTTCGACTTTTCCGCCGTGCCGTTCCGCCGCGTCAGTCGCGACGAGGATGGACTCTGGCGGCTCCCGCGGGTGCCGCTGGAGGACTATCGCAAGCTGGCGCTGATCGTCGCGCTGGCCGCCCACTTCGACCTGGCCATGCCGCAGGCGCGCAGCCTGCTGGCGAGCTACGAGAACGCCGTGTCCCGATTCATCGATTGCCAAGGAGCGAGCCAGTGCCATCCAAGCCTGTATCCGATCGACAGCCGTCCGGCGGCGGACGCCATCTATCGCCAGTGGTGCTCGACCTGCTGAAGAGCGGGGTGCTGCTGGCGGTGCTGGCGTCCTTCACCTTCAGCGTGATGAACGCCCTGGTCAAGGAAGCCAGCGCCACCCTGCCGGCTGCCGAGATCGTGTTCTTCCGCAGCGCCATCGGTACCCTGCTGATCTACCTGCTGATGCGCCAGGCCGGTGTCGCCCTGTCGCGCCAGGGCGTGCCGATGCTGCTGGTGCGCGGGGTGATGGGGGCGCTGTACCTGGTCTGCTATTTCTACGCCATCGCCCACATCCCGCTGGCGGACGCGAGCATCCTGGCGCACATGTCGCCGTTCTTCGTCATCCTCTTCTCCGCGCTGTTCCTCGGCGAGCGGATTCCCCGGGCGGTCTATTGGCTGTTGCTGGTGGTGGTGCTCGGCGCGCTGATGATCGTCAAGCCGTTCAGCTATTCCAGCTACTCGGTATACGCCGTGGTCGGCCTGCTCAGCGCGGTGTTCGCCGCCGGTGCCTCGGTGGCGATCCGCCAACTGAGCGCGCGGCACCATACCTACGAGATCGTCTTCTACTTCCTGGCGGTGGCCACCCTGGTGGCCATCCCGCTGATGTGGAACGACTTCGTGGTGCCGGCGACGCTGCGCGAGTGGGGGCTGCTGCTGGCCATCGGGGTGGTGTCGCTGCTCGGCCAGGTGTTCCTAACCCGCGCCTTCAGTCACGAGAGCGCGACCATCGTTGCGGTGACCCGCTATATCGGCATCGTCTTCAACGCCGGCTGGGGCTGGCTGTTCTGGAGCGAGGTGCCGGACGCGCTGACCATCGCCGGCGGCGTGCTGATCGTGGTGGCGTGCATCGCGCTGTCGCGGACGAAGAAGGGCTGAGCCTCCGGCGCGACCGGCTCCCCGCTGCTTCGCGCCGGACCGCGCCTAGAGTACGTAGCGCCAGATCGCCACGAAGTGGAGGAGGCTGCCGGCGATCACGAACAGGTGCCAGATGCCATGCCAGTGGCGGAAGCGGTGGTCATAGGCATAGAAGACGATCCCTACGGTATAGAGCACGCCGCCGGCCGCCAGCCAGGTGAAGCCGGCGCTGCCGAGGGCGGCGAGCAGCGGTTTCACCGCGATCAGCACGATCCAGCCCATCACCGCGTAGATCACCACCGACAGCACCCGCGCCTCGGAGCGTGGCTTGATCTCCTGGAGCATGCCGAGCACGGCCAGGCCCCAGACGATGCCGAACAGCGTCCAGCCCCAGGGACCGCGCAGCGTGACCAGGCAGAAAGGCGTGTAGCTGCCGGCGATCAGCAGGTAGATGGACAGGTGGTCGAGCTTGCGCATCACCACCTTCGCTCGCCCGCGCACGCTGTGGTAGGCGGTCGAGATGCTGTAGAGCAGCGTCAGGGTGACGCCGTAGACGCCGACCCCGACGATCTTCCACGGACTGCCGTTGAGGCTCGCCTGGACCGTCAGCCAGACGGCGCCGGTGCAGGCGGCGACCGCACCGATCAGGTGGGTCCAGGCATTGAGTCTTTCACCGTGATACATGACGCATGATCCTCCCGCGATGGACAACGCCATGGTAGGGCATGTCGGGGTGGCGTGGGTCCTGACCTTTTATTGGCGTTTTCCGTGACGGTTGCATGAAGGTTCTCCTCATCCTTCCCTGCTCGTTGGAACGGATAAAGGCTTGACGGTTTTAATTACGATCATAATATTAAGTGTGTAATATAAATAGCCGCTGTCAGCGGTCAGGCTTTTTTCCAGCGAGAACCCACATGAACGAACAGATTGGCAATGGCGTCGCCCTGATCACCGGCGCCTCTTCCGGAATCGGCGCGACCTACGCCGAGCACTTGGCCCGCCGTGGCCACGACCTGTTGCTGGTGGCGCGCGACCGGCAACGCCTGGAAGCCCTGGCGGATCGACTTCGCCAAGCCCACGGGGTCAGGGTGGAGATCCTGCGCGCCGACCTGTCCGAGCGCGACGATAGGTTGCGGGTCGAGCGACGGTTGCGCGATGACGCCTCGATCGCGTTGCTGGTGAACAACGCCGGCGTGGCGATGAACGGTCCGCTGGCCGATGCCGACATGGACCGGGCGGAGCGGATGATCGCCCTCAACGTAGTGGCCCTGACCCGCCTGGCTGCCGGTGCGGCGGAGGGGTTCCGCCGGCGTGGCGGCGGCGCCATCGTCAATCTCGGTTCGGTGGTGGCGCTGGCGCCGGAGTTGTTCAATGCCGTCTATAGCGCGACCAAGGCCTACGTGCTGAGCCTGAGCCAGTCGCTGCAGCACGAGCTGGCCGGCAGCGGCGTTTACGTCCAGGCGGTGCTGCCCGGCGTCACCCGTACCGAGATCTGGGAGCGCAGCGGCACCGGAATCGCCGGGATTCCCGCGGAGATGGTGATGGAGGTCGAGGACCTGGTGGAGGCGGCGCTGGTCGGTTTCGATCGGCGTGAAGCGGTGACCATCCCGTCGTTGCCGGATGCGGCCGATTGGCAGGCGCTGATGACGGCGCGGGCCAGGCTCGCGCCCAATCTGTCGCGGCAGCGGCCGGCCGAGCGCTACCTCGGCTGAGGCCCTAGCGCTCCATCTGCTCCAGCAGCTTCTTGCGCGTCGCTTCCAGTATCCGTTGCGACAGCGCCTCATCCTGCACGCTGCGCGACAGTTGCAGCGCGCCGACCAGCGAAGCGAGCAGCAGCACGGCGCGCTCGCCTGCGTCCTCGCCCTCCAGGGCCGCTTCGATCATCGCCAGGCGCTTGCGCACGATGCTGTCGGTGGTCGGGCTCGGCGTGCCGCGCTGGCCGAGTTCCGCCGACAGGGTCGGCAACGGGCAGCCGGCGCCGGGGTTATCGCGGTGACGCGGCGACAGGTACTGCTCTATCAGCAGCGCCAGCGGTCGTTCCGCCTCCGCCAGGGGCGCGGTGATTTCGTCGAGTTGCGCCGCGGCATGCCGCAACGCGGTTTCCACCAGGTCGTCCTTGGACTTGAAGTGCGCGTAGAAGCCGCCATGGGTCAGGCCCAGGGCTTTCATCAGCGGTTGCAGCCCGGTGGCGCCGACGCCGTCCTGGCGGAACAGCCGGGCAGCCTCCTCGACGATACGCCGGCGGGTCTTCTGCTTGTGGTCTTCGGGATAACGCATGGCTTCGATACCTTGGAATGCAGGTCGTCATCTTAACGCCTGGCGGCCTTCCCTGGCGAAGCCGCGTTCATCCGGCCATGTGCAGGACCAGGCAGGTGGTCGAGCCGACGGCGTAGAGACGGTCGTCGACATCGTACAACCGGCCCTCGGCGACCGCCGTCGAGCGGCCGAGGTGCACCACCCGGCCTTCGGCGCGCACCGGGCCGACCTTGTCGGTCAGCGCGCGCAGGTAGCTGATCCGCAGGTCGGTGGTGGTATAGCCCTGGCCGGCCTGGAGCCGGGTATGGATCGCGCAGCCCATGCAGGAGTCCAGCAGCGACGCGGCGTAGCCGCCGTGCACGCTACCCAGCGGATTGTAGTGGCGGCGGTCCGGGGTGCCCTGGAACAGGAAGCGCCCTTCGGACCACTCGATGGGAACGAAGTCGACCAGTTCGCCGTAGGGCGGACAGGGCAGTTGGCCGCTGCCGATGCGGTCGAAGAACTCCTGCGGGGAGAGCGCGGCGACTTGCGCCAGCTCCAGGGTTCCGCTGGCGCCGAGGCGGGCGCGGGCGGCCCGCTCGGTGGCGATCCAGGCGTTCAGGCGATCTTCGCGGCCGGGCTGTTCCATGGTAGTGCTCCTGTCGTGGTGGGAAAGGGTTGCAGGAAAATTACGGTCATCATATAAGCTTTGCATGACGAGCGAAATACAATCGCTTTCGGTCCCTCTACGCGGCGTTTCCTCTATTTGCGCCGGCGTCGCCTACGCTGAGGGGGCCGTGGCGGGACAACCGAGGAGCAGGATGATGGAAAGCTATGACGTGATCGTGATCGGCGCCGGTCCGGGGGGCTACAACGCTGCCATTCGCGCCGGCCAGCTGGGCCTGAAGGTGGCCTGCGTGGAGGGTCGCGAAACCCTCGGCGGGACTTGCCTGAACGTCGGCTGCATGCCGTCCAAGGCCCTGTTGCACGCCTCGGAGCTATACGCCGCGGCGAGCGGCGGCGAGTTCGCCCGGCTCGGCATCCGGGTCAGCCCGGAACTGGACCTGGCGCAGATGATGAAGCAGAAGGACGAGAGCGTCGCCGCCCTGACCCGTGGCGTCGAATTCCTCTTCCGCAAGCACAAGGTGCAGTGGATCAAGGGCTGGGCGCGCTTGCAAGGCGAGGGCCGGGTCGGCGTGGCCCTCGCCGACGGCGGCCACGCGCAACTGGAGGCGCGCGACATCGTCATCGCCACCGGTTCGGAACCGGCGCCGCTGCCCGGCGTGCCGGTGGACAGCCAGCGCATCCTCGACTCCACCGGCGCCCTGGAGTTGGCCGAAGTGCCTCGCCACCTGGTGGTGATCGGCGCCGGCGTGATCGGCCTGGAGCTTGGTTCGGTCTGGCGCCGGCTGGGCGCACAGGTCACGGTGCTGGAGTACCTCGAGCGGATCTGCCCGGGGCTGGATGGGGAAACCGCAAGGACCCTGCAGCGCGCCCTGACCCGCCAGGGCATGCGGTTTCGCCTCGGCACCCGCGTGGTCGCCGCGCACAGTGGCGAGCAGGGCGTCGAACTCGACCTGCAACCGGCCGCCGGCGGCGCTACGGAATCGCTGCAGGCGGACTACGTGCTGGTGGCCATCGGCCGGCGCCCCTATACCGAAGGACTGGGGCTGGAGACGGTCGGCCTGGCCAGCGATCGTCGCGGCATGCTGGAGAACCAGGGACAGCGCAGCGCGGCGCCGGGCGTCTGGGTGATCGGCGACGTGACCTCGGGACCGATGCTGGCGCACAAGGCCGAGGAAGAGGCGATCGTCTGCATCGAGCGGATCGCCGGGCATGCGGCGGAGATGAACGCCGAGGTGATTCCGTCGGTCATCTACACCCAGCCGGAAGTGGCCAGCGTCGGCCTCGGCGAGGAGCAGCTGCAGGCGGCGAGGCGCGAGTACAAGGTCGGACGCTTCCCGTTCAGCGCCAACAGCCGGGCGAAGATCAACCACGAGAGCGAAGGCTTCATCAAGATCCTCTCCGATGCCCGCAGCGACCAGGTGCTCGGCGTGCACATGATCGGGCCGGGCGTCAGCGAGATGATCGGCGAAGCCTGCGTGGCCATGGAGTTCAGCGCCTCGGCGGAGGACCTCGCGCTGACCTGCCATCCGCATCCGACCCGCTCCGAGGCGCTGCGCCAGGCGGCGATGGACGTGCATGGCCGGGCCATGCAGAACTGAGGGCTCAGCCGCGCATGCCGAAGCCGCGCGCCATCAGCGTAGCCAGCAACGGAATGACCAGCAGCAGGAGCAGTTGCAGGCGCACCGCCATGACCACCCGCCGGCCCCGGGCCGGCGTCACCGCCGGCACTTCGCCGGCCTTGAGGGCGCCGCGCCAGCCAAGGAAGGTAACGGTCGGCAACAGCGAGACCAGGGCAGCGAGGGCGAATAGCCCGACCTTGGCGTGGAACAGACCATTGTGCAGGTAATAGTCGACGCCCTTGCCGTACCACAGCACCCGCGCCAACCCGCTGGCCAGTACCGCCAGGGCGCAGAGGCCGTAGCCGCGGTCGATCACCGCCAGGCTGCGGGCGCGCTCCAGGTCCAGCGGCAGGCGCAGCAGGCGGTGCTGCAACACCAGCAGGGCGAACAGCAGGAAGATCGACAGGTAGTGCAGGTAGGCGACGATTGCCTGGGCCATGGCGGCGCTCCTCGGGGTGGGATGGGCACAGTCAAGCAGACCCCGGGCCAATGTGCCTGACGGCGCTTCCGGTATTCCCCGAGAATGCGTCTAGAATCGAGCTGGCCATTTTCCGGAGCCCGCCATGACCCCGCTGACGCCCGAGCAGACCCATGCCTACCTGCACCATATCGGCATCGACGATCCGGGTCCGCCGAGTCTGGCGAGTCTCGACCGACTGATCGACGCGCATCTGCGCCGGGTCGCCTTCGAGAACCTCGACGTGCTGCTCGACCGTCCCATCGAGATCGACGCCGACAAGGTTTTCGCCAAGGTCGTCGAGGGCAGCCGCGGCGGTTATTGCTTCGAACTCAACTCGCTGTTCGCCCGCCTGCTGCTGGCCCTCGGCTACGAGCTGGAACTGCTGGTGGCACGGGTACGCTGGGGACTCCCGGAGGACGCGCCGCTGACCCAGCAATCGCATCTGATGCTGCGTCTGTACCTGGCGGAGGGCGAGTTCCTGGTGGATGTCGGCTTCGGCTCGGCCAATCCGCCGCGAGCACTGCCTTTGCCGGGCGACGAGGCGGACGCCGGACAGGTGCATTGCGTGCGCCTGGTCGACCCGCACGCCGGTCTCTACGAAAGCGCCGTGCGCGGTCGCAGCGGCTGGCTGCCGCTGTACCGCTTCGACCTGCGCCCGCAGTTGTGGATCGATTACATCCCGCGCAACTGGTACACCTCGACCCACCCGCACAGCGTGTTCCGCCAGGGCCTGAAGGCCGCCATAACCGAGGGCGACCTGCGCCTGACCCTGGCCGACGGGCTGTTCGGCCAGCGCGCCGGCAACGGCGAGACGCTGCAGCGCCAACTGCGCGACGTCGAGGAACTGCTGGACATCCTGCAGACCCGTTTTCGCCTGCGCCTCGACCCGGCCTCCGAAGTGCCGGCGCTGGCGCGACGGCTGGCGGGACTGATCTCCGCCTGAGCGCTTTTGGCCGGTGTCTTTTCGCCGGACTCCTGCGGGAATTTTCCGATGTTCCATAGAAGCCTGAACGAAACGGCTTTTTCGGTTGACCTCGTCTGACAAGAGGTCTATAAAACCCCCGCCCGCAGAGCCGGGCACTTTCTTTCCCCCTACGAAGAGAGCCATGGACAGTATTCCCAGTAGTCGTCGCCCGGCCCAGCAGATGCCGGCTGGTGCGATGACCCAAACCAACGCACGACGGAACCCGCAACGGGTCGGTCGGTTGAGCGGCATCCTGGGCTGACCCACTGCTTCTCACCCGTGTCCGGCACGCCGGGTACAGGTGAGTCATGAACTTCGAGAATTCGGTATCCCCCGGCGTATCCGCCTTCGTGGCGAAGATGCGCGTGCGCGCCGCGCAGTCCCCCGGCGCGATCCTTCCCGGCCACGGCCATCCTGCGAGCCTCGCCTGGTGTGTCGACCCGGCCGGCGGTCGCCTGGAGTATCGCCGCCTGGAGACGCAGGTCGAAGAGAACCCTGAGAGCGGTCGCCGCCCGATGCGCGGCTGACGCTTTCTCCTGCCTAACCCTTCGCACAAGGAGCCTGCCATGGACGAACCACCAAGTCGGCCTGCTGCGTGCCGCCTGAGCGGCCGCGCGCAGTGGGCCTTACCCGGACAAGCCGAACATTCTTCCCACCGATCGCGAACATCGCGACCCGGCACGCCTTTGCCTGTCACCTGACCGGCAACCGACTCGTGTCGCCGTCGCGCAGCTCGCGACAGGAGACCGAGTCATGAGCGTAGCGACCCAACGCAATACCCAGCTCGACACCGAGCGCCGCAACGACCGACTGTCCATGCGCGCCGCCCGCGAAGCGCAGAACAGCCTGGAAACCACCCTCACCAACGTCCGCGGTCGCCAGGACGGCCTCGACCAGGCCGAGGCCGCCGCCCGGCTGCACGCCGACGGCCCCAACGAAGTGGCCCACGACCGTCCGCCACACGTCCTGGTGCAACTGCTGCAGGCGTTCAACAACCCCTTCATCTACGTGCTGATGACGCTCTCCGCGATCAGCTTCTTCACCGACTTCTGGCTGCCGCTGCAGGACGGTGAGGAAACCGATCTCACTGGCGTCATCATCGTCCTCTGCATGGTCCTGGTCAGCGGCCTGATGCGCTTCTGGCAGGAATACCGCTCGGGCAAGGCCGCCGAGGCGCTCAAGGCCATGGTGCGGAACACCGCCACCGTGCTGCGCCGCGACGAGCGCGGGATGCGCGGCGAGCTGCGGGAAATCCCCATGGGCGAACTGGTGGTCGGCGACATCGTGCGCCTGTCCGCCGGCGACATGATCCCCGCCGACATCCGCCTGATCGAATCGCGCGACCTGTTCATCAGCCAGGCCGTACTCACCGGCGAGGCGCTACCGGTGGAGAAATACGACACCCTCGGCGCGGTCCGCGAGAAGTCCGCCAAGCGGATCGCCGCCGACCAGCAGGACCTGCTCGAACTGCCGAACATCTGCTTCATGGGCACCAACGTGGTCAGCGGCACGGCCACCGCGGTGGTGGTCGCCACCGGTGCGCGCACCTATTTCGGTTCGCTGGCCCGTTCCATCGTCGGTTCGCGGGCGCAGACCGCCTTCGACCGTGGGGTGAACAGCGTCAGTTGGCTGCTGATCCGCTTCATGCTGGTGATGGTGCCGATCGTGTTGCTGATCAACGGCTTCACCAAGGGCGACTGGACCGAGGCGTTCATGTTCGCTCTCGCCGTGGCGGTCGGCCTGACCCCGGAAATGCTGCCGATGATCGTCAGCGCCAACCTGGCCAAGGGCGCGGTGGCGATGTCGCGGCGCAAGGTGGTGGTCAAGCGCCTCAACGCGATCCAGAACTTCGGCGCCATGGACGTGCTCTGCACCGACAAGACCGGCACCCTGACCCAGGACCGGATCATCCTCGAGCATCACGTCGACGTTGCCGGCCGGCGCTGCGACCGGGTCCTGCAAATGGCCTGGCTGAACAGCTTCCACCAGTCCGGGATGAAGAACCTGATGGACCGCGCGGTGGTCGCCTTCGTCGAACAGAACCCGCGCATCACGCCGTCGGATGCCTGGCGCAAGGTCGACGAACTGCCCTTCGATTTCGTCCGTCGGCGTCTCTCGGTGATCCTCGAGGGCAAGGACGGCGAACACCTGCTGGTGTGCAAGGGCGCGGTCGAGGAAATGCTCGAGATCGCCACCCGCGTGCACCAGGACGGTGTCGACCTACCGCTCGACGAGGAACGCCGCCGGGCCCTGCTGGCGCTGGCCGAGCAATACAACCGCGACGGCTTCCGCGTGCTCCTGCTCGGCACCCGCAGCCTCTCGCGCGCGGAGTCCCAGGCCCAGTACGGCGCCAGCGACGAGCGCGACCTGGTGATCGCCGGCCTGCTGACCTTCCTCGATCCGCCGAAGGAAACCGCCGGCCCGGCCATCGCCGCGTTGCGCGAGAACGGCGTGGCGGTGAAGGTGCTCACCGGCGACAACCCGGTGGTCAGCGCGAAGATCTGCCGCGAGGTCGGCCTGGACGTCGGCGAGCCGCTGCTCGGTCGCGACATCGACCTGATGGACGATGCCACCCTGCAACGCCTGGCCGAGGAGCGCACGGTGTTCGCCAAGCTGACGCCGCTGCAGAAGTCGCGGGTGCTCAAGGCCCTGCAGGGCAACGGACACACCGTTGGCTTCCTCGGCGACGGCATCAACGACGCCCCCGCGCTGCGAGATGCCGATGTCGGCATCTCGGTGGACAGCGGCACCGACATCGCCAAGGAATCGGCCGACATCATCCTCCTGGAAAAAAGCCTGATGGTCCTGGAGGAGGGCGTGATCAAGGGCCGCGAGACCTTCGGCAACATCATGAAGTACCTGAACATGACTGCCAGCTCCAACTTCGGCAACGTGTTCTCGGTACTGGTGGCCAGCGCCTTCATCCCCTTCCTGCCGATGCTGGCGATCCACCTGCTGCTGCAGAACCTGATGTACGACATCTCCCAGCTGTCGCTGCCGTGGGACAAGATGGACAAGGAGTTCCTCGCCAAGCCGCGCAAGTGGGACTCGAAGAACATCGGCCGCTTCATGGTCTGGATCGGCCCGACCTCGTCGATCTTCGACATCACCACCTACGCGCTGATGTGGTTCGTGTTCGCCGCCAACAGCCCGGAAATGCAGTCGCTGTTCCAGTCCGGCTGGTTCATCGAGGGCCTGCTCTCGCAGACCCTGGTGGTGCACATGCTGCGTACCCAGAAGATTCCCTTCATCCAGAGCACCGCGGCGCTGCCGGTGATGCTGATGACCGGGCTGGTGATGGCGCTGGGCATCTACGTGCCGTTCTCGCCGCTGGGGGCGATGGTCGGCCTGCAGCCGCTGCCGTGGGAGTACTTCCCCTGGCTGGTGGGCACGCTGCTCTGCTACTGCGTCACCGCGCAGACCATGAAGACCCTCTACATCCGCCGCTTCGGCCAGTGGTTCTGAGCGATCGGCCGGGCTTCGTCCCGGCCTTTCCCAGCGCGTCGGCAAGCCTCGCCGCGCCGCGCAACGCACACCGGACCCACGCATGGAGAGACGCATCATGACCCTGCACGACCGGCGCCCGCGGGCGCCCCTTTTCCAACCGCTGCCGGCCGCGCTGCGACGCGCCCTGTCCTGGCGCCTGGGCTTCGTCGCCGCCGCGCTCGCCTGCGTCCTGCTGCTGGCGCTGCTGTCCGAGGCTCGCGCCGCGGGCGGCGCCTACCGGGTCGACGACGGCGAGATCGATCCCGTCGGCGAATGCAATCTGGACGCCTGGCACCAGCGCGAACGCCACCACGGCAACCGCTACCAGTCGGTGCTGTCGCCCGCCTGCACCTTCTCCGCCCTACCATCGGTGCAACTCGGCGCGGCGCTGGTGCGCGAGGGCGACGCAGGCGATCGGCACAGCCGCCTCAGCCCCGAGCTGAAGACACCGCTGCTGGCCCGCGACGACCTCGGCCTGGCGTTGGCCCTGGCGCTCTCGGCGGATCTCTACCTGGACCGCCGGCACGCCTTCGAAGGCGCCGGCTTCAACCTGCCGCTGAGCTACCAGCCGTTCGAGGCCCTGCGCCTGAACGCCGGGGTCGGCCTGGGGCATGCTTACGCCGAGGGCGAGCGCCGGCATCGCTGGAACTGGGGCATGGGCATGGAATACCGCGTCGGCCAGCCGTTGACCCTGATCGCCGAACGCTTCGGCGAGTCGGCCGGCGACAGCGGCTGGCAGGCCGGACCGCGGCTGCACCTGGGTGAACGGCTGGACCTCGACCTGCTGGTCGGCGGCCACCTGCGCGGCGAGCGCGAGCGATGGCTGGTCTCGGGAGCGACCTTGCGTTTCTGAGCCCAAGGGCGTGCCGCGCTGCGGCACGCTCCTCCACCGAGGAAACAGCCATGAACGTCGTACGCAAATGCCTGGGCGCGTCTCGCCGCGCGCTCTGTGGCCTGGCAGCACGTCTGCTGGCGAAGGCCGCGCACCTGCTGATGGTGATCAGCGTGCGCGCATACGCCAGCGGCCGCCTGAGCCAGGTCGAAGTGAAATACCTGCTGGACTGCTCGAGCGCGCTCAACCGTGCCTCGCTCAGGCTGGCCATGGGTCAATGAGCCCGTTCCCTTCACGATCCATTCCGAACCGGGAGTTCCGCCATGCTGGGAACCATCCTCCTGATCAACCTGGCCGGTGCCGTGGCCCTTCTGTTGTGGGGCACGCACATGGTCTCCAGCGGCGTGCTGCGCGGTTTCGGCACTGCGCTGCGCAACTGGCTCGGCCGCCACCTGGGCAACCGCTGGCTGGCCCTGCTCGCCGGGCTCGGCATCACCGGCCTGCTGCAGAGCAGCACCGCCACCAGTCTGATGGCAGCGTCCTTCACCGCTAGTGGCACCCTGGGCCTGGCGCCGGCGCTGGCAGTGATGCTCGGCGCCAACGTCGGCACCACTCTGGTGGTGCAACTGCTCAGCTTCGACACCTCGTTGCTGGCGCCGCTGGCCCTGCTGTCCGGCCTGCTGCTGTTCCGCCTGGGCGACGGTCCGCGCCTGGAGAGCCTTGGCCAGTGCCTGATCGGACTCGGCCTGATGCTTCTGGCGCTGGCGTTGCTCGGCCATTCCCTGCAGCAGATCGAGGCCTCGCCAGCCTTTGTCGCGGTGATCCACGGCCTCGAAGGCGATCCGCTGATCGCCCTGCTGCTCGCCGCGCTGCTGACCTGGGCCTGCCATTCCAGTGTCGCGGTGGTACTGCTGGTGGCGTCCCTGGCCCAGGCCGGACTGGTCTCGCTGCCCATCGCCCTGGCCCTGGTGCTCGGTGCCAACCTCGGCGGCGCCTTGCCGGCGCTGGGGGTGGCCGGTAGCCGGGTGGCGCGGCGCCTGCCGTTGGGCAACCTGCTGGTGCGCCTGCTCGGTTGCCTGCTGGTGCTGCCCTGGCTGACGGCGCTGGCGCAGCCGGCCAACGCACTCGGTGGTGCGGCGGCGGTCTGGTTCCACAGTGCTTTCAACCTGGCCCTGGCACTGCTGGCGATCGGCTTCACCGGACCGCTTGCGGCGCTGCTCGCGCGCCTGTTGCCGGAAGAGGCACAGTCCGACGAGCCGGGCATGCCGCGCTACCTCGACGAAGCCGGGCTGGAGGTGGCCAACATCGGCCTGGCCAACGCTACTCGCGAAGTCCTGCGGCTGGCCGACATGGCCAGTCTGATGCTGCGCGCCACCAGCGGCCTGTTGCAGCGACCGGAGGCGAAGGTGGCGGCAGAAATCCGTCGCCAGGACCAGGCCCTCGACCAGTTGAGTGCGGCGATCCGCGCCTACCTGGCAGACCTCGGCCAGGACGGCCTTGGCGACAGCGACGCCGATCGTGCCCAGGAAATTCTCCTGTTCGCCATCAACATCGAGCACATCGGCGATCTCGTCGCCAACAGCCTGCTGCCCCTGGCGATGCGTTGGGCCGGTCGCAGTCGCGCCGGCAGCGAGTTCGAGCTGGGCCGCATGCTGCCGTTGCAGGCGGCGATCGAGGAGAGCCTGCACCTGGCGATCAGCGCGTTCCTTCGCGAAGACCTGGACGCCGCGCTGCGCCTGGTGGCGCGCAAGAAGTTGCTGCAGCGACTGGAGGCCGATGCCAGTCGCGAGCGCTTCCGTCGCCTGCGCGACGATCGCGGTGCCTGGGTGGAGTCCGGTGACGTGTTCCAGCGCATTCTCCGCGACTACCGACGCATCCACCATCATGTCACCGCCCTGGCCTATCCGCTGCTCGAACGCAGCGGCATCGATCCGATGGCGAAGCGGCCGGACGAGCCAGGGCAAGGGGAGGGATCGGCATGCGCCTCCTGATCTGCGCCGGACGCCATTTCAAGGACGCCGAACGCCTGCGCCTGGCGCTCGACCAGTGCCACGGCCTGCAACCGGTGGCGCTGCTCGGTCACCTGCTGCATGCCGGCAGCGGCCTGCCGGACGAGGCCGAGCGCTGGTGCCGCGAGCGTGGCGCGGATTCGCGCGCCTACGATTATCCGGAGCGCAGTGGCAGCGACAACGCCCTGCGCGAGTATGGCGAGGCCGTCCTCGGCGATGCCGCGCCGGACCTGGTGCTGGTGTTTCCCGGCGGGCGCCTGGCCAGCGAACTGATACAGGTCGCGCACGCTGCCTACGTCCCGCTGATGCTCGCCTATCGCCCGCTGTCGGCGCCCTGAGCGGCGAACCAGCCATCGCGGCGGGTCAGGCGCCAGCCGTAGGCGGCCAGGACCAGCCCGCGCAGCAGCATGAAGGCGAGGAACGCCAGCCATAGCCCGTGGTTGCCCAGCCCCTGCAACAGCCAGCCGAGGGGCAGGCTGGCGGCCACCGCGACGAGCATCGCGTTACGCATCTCGCGGGCGCGGGTGGCGCCGATGAACAGGCCGTCGAGCAGATAGCTCCACATCCCCAGCAGCGGCAGGCAGGCCAGGTACGGCAGATAGGCGTAGGCGACTTCGCGGACGCCGGCGATGTCGCTCTGCAGGTCGATGAACAGGTGGCCGAACAGGGCGAACAGCGCGGCGAACGCCAGGCTTGCCAGCAGCGACCAACCACCGGCCACCACCAGCGCGCGGCGCAGGGCGGTTCGGTCGCGGGCGCCGATGGCGTGGCCGCAGAGCGCCTCCACCGCGTGGGCGAGACCGTCGAGGGCGTAGGACGTCAGGAGCAGGCCGTTGAGCAGCAGGGCGTTGGCGGCTACCGTGGCGTCGCCGAGGCGGGTGCCCTGTACGGTGAGCAGGAAGAACACCAGTTGCAGGGCCAGGCTGCGGATGAAGATATCCCGGTTGACCATCAGCAGCGGTAGCCAGGACAGCCAGTGGCGCAGGCGTTGCCACTGCGCCCGCCCGGGGCGCCGGGCCAGGTCGCGGCGGGTCAGGGCCAGGCCGAGCAGGGCGCCGCTCCATTCCGCCAGCACCGAGGCGCGGGCCGCGCCTTGCACGCCCCAGTCGAGGCCGTGGACGAACCAGAGCACCAGGGCGATGTTGCTCAGGTTGGTGGTCAACAGGATCGCCAATGGCGCCCGTGCGTTCTGCGTGCCGAGGAACCAGCCGACCAGTGCGTAGCTGGCCAGGGCCGCCGGCAGGCCGAGCAGGCGGGTATGGAAGAAGGCGCGGGCCTCGCCGGTCAGTTCCGCCGACGGTTGCATCAGTTGCAGGGCCCAGCCGCTCAGGGGCAGGGCCAGCGCGCCGAGCAGCAGGGCCAGGAGCAGCGCCATGCCCAGGCCCTGGGCGAGGATCAGGCGCAGCGCGCCGCCATCGTCGCGGCCGGCGGCCTGGGCGGCGAAGCCGGTGGTGCCCATGCGCAGGAAGCCGAGCACGCCGACCATCAGGGTGTACAGGCTGCCGCCCACGGCTACCGCGCCGAGCTGGTAGGCGTGCGGCAGGTGGCCGACCACCGTGCTGTCCACCAGGTGCACCAGGGGAACGGAAACGTTCGACAGAATCATCGGCCCGGCCAGCGCCCAGACCCTGTGGTGGGTCGGGGCGTGGCGCCAGGCATCGCGCAACAGGCTCATGGGGTCCTCCGGATCGGCCGGGCAGTATAGCGACGGCGGCGAGGCCTGCGGAAAACCCGTTTTTCATATCCGGTAACAGACCTCTGCCTGCCGTGTATTCCTTGTCCGACGCGGCTTCCAGGCCTGCCGCGGGGAACCCTGCGAAAACCTGTCAGGAAGCTTGCGCAGCGCTAACCGCGGGGCTTTGCGCACCTTCCTAGAATGCCGGCGTCGGTTGTTTCCAGAGGAAGCCATGCATGCTCCTGGGGCGTTTCGTCTCGGTCGGCGCCGGTGCCACCGCCGTTCATTACCTGGTGCTGACCCTCCTGGTCGAGGGCTTCGCCGTCGGCGCCGCCGTGGCCGCCGCGACGGGAGCAGGCTGCGGGGCTCTGGCTGCCTACCTGGGGCATCGCTGGAAGACTTTCCGCCACCGTGGCCCGGTGTTCCGTTCGCTGCCGCGCTTCTTCGCCGTCAGCCTGCTTTGCGTACTCGGCAACGCCGTCCTGGTGTTGCTGCTCGGCGACCTCGCCGGACTCGACTACCGCCTGGCCCAGCTCGCCGCGACCGGCGCACTGCTGTTGGCGACCTATCACCTTCATCGACTCTGGACCTTCTCATGATGATCGAACCTTCCCTGGCGTCGAAGCTCGAGGCCCCCTGCCTGCTCAGCGTGGTAGTGCCGGTGTTCAACGAGGAGGCGGTGCTGCCGGCCTTCCACCAGCGCCTCGGCGCCGTGCTCGGCGACCTTGGCGACGATTGCGAGGTGCTCTATGTCGACGACGGCAGCACCGACCGCAGCGCGACGATCCTCGCCCAGCTACAGGCCGCCGACCGCCGGGTGGGCGTGGCCCGCTTCACCCGCAACTTCGGCAAGGAACAGGCGATGAGCGCCGGGCTCAAGCTGTCGCGCGGCGCCGCGGTGATCGTCATCGATGCCGACCTGCAGGATCCCCCGGAACTGATCCCGCAGATGCTCGACGCCTGGATCGGCGGCGCCGAAATGGTCAACATGCGCCGCCGTAGCCGGGCCGGTGAAAGCTGGCTGAAGCGCGCCTCGGCGAGCGCCTTCTACCGGCTGATCAACCGCCTCAGCGAGGTGCCGATCCCGCGCGACGTCGGCGACTTCCGCCTGCTCGACCGGCGGGTGGTCGATGCCCTTTGCGAGCTGCCGGAAGGCAATCGCTTCATGAAGGGACTGTTCGCCTGGGTCGGTTTCCGCCAGGTCGATATCGCCTATAGCCGCGCCGCTCGCGTCGCCGGCCACAGCAAGTGGCGCTACTGGCGGCTGTGGAACTTCGCCCTGGAGGGCATCACCGGGTTTTCCACCGCGCCGCTGAAGGTCGCCGGCTACCTCGGTCTGCTCAGCCTGCTGGCGGCCCTGGCGACCCTGCTCGCCGGGATCTTCGGCCAACAGGAGATCCACGAGCACTGGCCGGTGATCGCCGCGCTGTTCCTGATCGGTGGCCTGCAACTGCTGGCCATCGGCGTATGCAGCGAATACCTCGGGCGGATGACCATGGAAGCGCGGCGCCGCCCGCTCTACCTGATCGACCGCTACCTGCCGGCGCAGGTCGGCGGGGCCAATCCGTGAGGGCGCTGCGCGGCTGGCCGCTGGCCTGGTTCCTGCTCGCCCTGGCCTTCGCCATCCGCCTGCTGAGCCTGGGCAGCTATCCGCTGATGGACACCACTGAGGCCCGCTATGGCGAGGTGGCGCGGAAGATGGCCGAACTGGGCGACTGGATCACGCCCTGGTACGACGTCGGCGTGCCGTTCTGGGGCAAGCCGCCGCTGGCCTTCTGGCTCAGCGCCGGCGGCCAGCTTCTGCTCGGCGCCAACGAGTTCGCCAGCCGCCTGCCGCACTGGTTGCTGGGCGTGCTGGTGCTGTGGCTGGTATGGGACTGGCAGGCTCGCGAAGATCGTCGGCAGGCGCGGATCGCCTGCGTCCTGCTGGGCAGTTCGGCGCTGTTCTTCGTCGCCTCCGGGGCGGTGATGACCGACATGGCCCTGGCCCTGGCCCTGGTCCTGACCATGCGCGGCTTCTGGCTGGGCCTGCATGGCGCGGAGGGAATCCGGCGCCGCGAGGGCTGGCTGATGTTCCTCGGCCTCGGCCTCGGGCTGCTGGCGAAAGGGCCGCTGACGCTGATCCTCGCCGGACTGCCGATCGGCCTGTGGGCCTTGCTGGAGTGGCGCTGGCGCGCGCTCTGGCGGGGCCTGCCATGGATCCGCGGAAGCCTGCTGATGCTCCTGGTGGCGGCGCCCTGGTACCTGCTGGCGGAGTTGAAGACGCCGGGCTTCCTCGAGTACTTCCTGCTCGGCGAGCATTGGCAGCGCTTCGTCACCGCCGGCTGGGACGGCGACCGCTACGGCAATGCCCACGCCTATCCCTACGGCAGCGTCTGGCTGTTCCTGCTGGCCGCCGCGTTTCCCTGGAGCCTCTGGTTGCCGCTGCTGCTCTGGCTGGGCTGGCGCCAGCGCGGGGAGGTGGTCGATGGCGTCGCCTCGCGCAGGCGCTACTGGCTGTTCTGGGGACTGGCGCCGTGCCTGTTCTTCACCTTCGCCGGCAACGTCCTCTGGACCTACGTGCTGCCCGGCCTGCCGGCCCTGGCGTTGCTCGCCGCCGACCTGCTGCGCGCGCCGCTGGCGCGCAGCGCCTGGCTGCGGCGTGGCGGGCTGGCCTGCCTGGCGCTGACGCCGTTGCTGTTCGCGCTGTTCCTCGGCTCCCTGCTGCTGGGCTCGCGCGCCGAGCAGAAGTCCACCGCCGCGCTGCTGGCCAGCGACGCCGGCTGGCGCGAGCGGCCGCTGGTGTTCTGGCCGAAGCGGCCGTACTCGGCAGTGTTCTACAGCGGCGGGCGGGCACAACGGGCGGAGGACAGCGAACTGGCCGGCTGGTTGCGTCGCGACGCCCTGCTGGCGATCCGCTCGCGTTCGTTCGGCGCCTTGCCCGACGAGGTGCGCCAGCGCTTGCGCTGCCGGCCGCCGGTGGGACAGTACCAGCTATGCCAGGGCGTCGCGCCGCCTGGCTGAGGCTACTTCGGCCGGTAGGCGCAGTGGCCGGGACGCGGGCCGATGCGCGGGTGGTTGCGGCAGGTGTCCGGGCGGCGGGCATAGATGGTGCACAGGCGGGTCTTGCGGTCGAGGTACAGGCAGTCGCCGTTGGCCATGCGGGTGAGGGTGAAGATCTCGCGCTTGTGGTTGAAGTGCTCGATCACGCCATCCTTTTCCAGTCGCTTGGCGATTCGCTTGGCCGGCTCCTCGCGCTCGAACTCGTCGACCAGTCGCATGCGGATCAGGTCGTCGATGCGCACTTCCACCGGCAGCGTGCAGCAGGTCGCGTTGCACTCGCCGCACAGGCCTTCGCGGTATTTCACCCAGGTATCCAGGCGGTCGGGGTCGGCGGCGGCGAGCGGGATCTTCTTCATCGGCGGGCGGGGGCGGGGAAAACGGGCACGCAATGATAGTGGCTGCGCGCCCGTTGCGCTCGTCCGGGCGATGAGCGTCAGTGCCGTGGGTCCTCCCGCCATACCGGCCGGTCCTGCTCGTCCAGAGCCCAGTGCGCGGTGCCGGCGCGCAGGCGTACGCCGCCGACCCAGCGTTCGGGGGCGCCGAGGTCGAGGCGGTAGCGCCGCCCGGCCAGGACCTCGCGGCCCGCAGCGGTCAGCGCCAGCGGCTGGCGTTCCCAGGGCAGTTCCGGCGCCGGCGTGCGCAGCAGCGCACCGGGCTCTTCCAGCAGCGCGCGGAGCAGGACGCGGAACATCAGGTCGCCGAGATAGGGCAGCGGCTCGCGCCGTGCGGTCAGCTCGGCGAAGACCTGGCCGGCGCTCGGCCGCCCGCCGTCGCGGACGATCTCCAGGGTCAGCCGTTCGCTCAGCGACAGGCCGTCGCGCAGGGCCGGCAGTTCATGCAGTTGCCGACGCAGCGCCGGCCCCAGCAACGGTAGCGCCGGGGTCGGCGCTGCGGCCAGTTGCGCCCAGCGCAGTGGCGCCGGATCGCGGTAGGCTTCCCAGGCCGCGCGGGCCAGCGTCAGGGCTTCGGCGTCCAGCGGGCGACGCCGAGTCCATAGCCAGGCGAGCAGCTCAGGCGCCAGTTGGCCGATGCCGACGAAGCGCTCGACGCCTGGCACGCGGTCGATCTCGATCAGTTCCAGATGCTCCGGCGGCGTCTGCATCCCGGCCAGCACCCGGACCAGGAACAACTGGTCGTAGGCGTCCGCCTCGCACCAGAGGGCCACCCGCGAGTATTCGCCGAGCCGCTCGAGCCCAGCGTATTCCTGGCGCTGGCGGGCCTGGGCGTCGGCCGGGTCGAGGTCGAAGACGCGGCTCAGGTAGTCGCTGCGCAGGGCGAGGAACTCGGGCAACGGCAGGTTCGGCACCGGTCCCATGGTCAGCGGGTCGGCGAACATCCGGAAGTCGCCGCGAAAGCCGGCGAGCTTCAGGCCGTGGGCGATGTCGTTGCCGCAGCGCAGGTGCAGGGTCGCGGCCTCATCGCCGCCGACCAGGTCGGGGTGGCGGCTGGCGAAGGCGATGGCGTCGACATGCGCCTTGAGTCGCGGCCAACTGGCGAAGCCCAGCTCGCGCGCCACCTGCCACTGGGCGTCGGCCAGGCGCGGCTCCTGCCCCGGAGGCCCTGTACGGCTGGCCGGGTCGCGGCGCCACTGGCGCAACAGCTCCTTGGCGCGCTTGCGTTGCTGTTCGAGATTGATCCGGCCGTCGCCGAGAGTGCGGGAAAAAGACATACGATCTCCTCTGCAGCCTTGTCCGCCAGCAGGCCTGGAGTCGCATGCGCGATGCGTGGGGTGGATCGCCTGGGCGCTGCCCTTTCCGCGGACGGGAGGCGTGGAGAACGCCGAGGCCGACTATAGGCCGGCCGATGCGTCCGCGGCAAGACGTACTCAGCCCTTGCGGATCATCCAGATGCCGGCGCCGATCAGTGCCAACCCGCCCAGCTTCAGCGCGCTGATCGGTGCCTCGCGGAAGCCGGCCCAACCGAAGTGGTCGAGGCTCATGGCCATGCCCAACTGGCCGGCGAGCACCAGCACCATGAACATCAGCGCGCCGATGCGCGGTGCGGCGAAGGCGGCGATGAAGATGAAGAACATGCCGAGGAAACCGCCGCACCAGTGCCACCAGCTCAGCCCGCGCAATGCCGCCAGGCCGGGAAACTCGCGCTGCGAGAGGGTCAGGGCGAGCAACCCGAGGGTGCCGACGAAGAACGAGATCAGTGCCGCGGCGAGGACGCTGGACACCTGCTTGGCCAACTGGCCGTTGATCCCCGCCTGCAGCGGCAGGCAGGCGCCGGCGAGCAGGGGCAGGACGAACAGCCACCAGGGGGGAGTGGGCATGGAAGACTCCTGGAACGATGACGGCGAGCGCGCCCCGCGCATGGCGAGGGACGGGCCGGAGTGGTACGGGGAGTCGCACAGTATGCACCAGGCGGGGGCGGAGGAGGAAAACGCGAGGCCCCATCGCTCGCCCTCGGATTCCGCCCGGCGGGTAATCGCGAGCGGTTGTTCGCCCTACGGCCGCCATGCCGCCAGCGGCGTTGTCCCCCTACAAGCGTGCCGCCAGCATGGCCCCCTCGCGAATCGCCCGCTTGGCATCCAGTTCCCCCGCCACTCGCGCCCCGCCGATCAGGTGGAAGCGCAGGCTTTCCGCCGCCTGGCTGATCTGCAACTCGCGCAGCGGCTCCTGGCCGGCGCAGATCACCACGTTGTCCACCTCCAGCCAGCGTTCCTCGCCGTCGACGCGGATCAACAAGCCGCGTTCGTCGATCTTCAGGTACTCCACCCCGCCGAGCATGCGCACGGCGTTGTGCCTGAGGTGCGCGCGGTGCACCCAACCGCTGGTCTTGCCGAGCTGCGCGCCGGGGGCGCCGGGCTTGCGCTGGAGCAGCCAGACCTGGCGCGCCGGCTGCGTCGGAGCGGGTTCGCGGAGGCCGCCGGGCTGGCTGTTGTCGAGGTCCACGCCCCATTCCGCGAGCCATTCGCCGAGCGCCCGCGGCTGGCCGTCGCTGGGTGCGGCGACGAGGAAGGCGGCGACGTCGAAGCCGATGCCGCCGGCGCCGACGATGGCGACCCGCGCGCCCACCGGCGCGCCGCGCAGCACGTCCACGTAGCTGAGTACGGTCGGTCCGCCGATGCCGTCGATCCTTGGCCGGCGTGGCTGGATGCCGGTGGCCACCACCACGTCGTCGAACTGACCGTCCAGCTCGCCCTGGCGCACCCGGTGGCCGAGGCGCAGGTCGACGCCGAGGCGTTCCAGGCGCACGCGGAAGTAGCGCAGGGTTTCGCGGAACTCTTCCTTGCCGGGAATCCGCTTGGCCAGGTTGAACTGCCCGCCGATTTCCCCGCTCGCCTCGAACAGGCTGACCCGATGCCCGCGCTCGGCGGCCACGCAGGCGGCGGAGAGCCCGGCGGGGCCGGCGCCGATCACCGCGATGCGCTTCTGCGTGCGCGCCTTGCGGTAGCGCAACTCGGTCTCGAAGGCCGCCCGCGGGTTGACCAGGCAGGTGGCGCGGCGGTTGGCGAAGGCATGATCGAGGCAGGCCTGGTTGCAGGCGATGCAGGTGTTGATCTCCTCGGCCCGGCCGGCACCGGCCTTGGCCACGAACTGCGGGTCGGCCAGCAACGGCCGGGCCATCGATACCAGGTCGGCCTTGCCGGCGGCGAGCAGGGATTCGGCGACCTCCGGGGTGTTGATCCGGTTGCTGGCGATCACCGGCACCTTCAGTTCGTGGCGCAGCCGTGCGCTGACCTCGGCGAAGGCCGCGCGCGGCACCGAGGTGACGATGGTCGGCACGCGCGACTCGTGCCAGCCGATGCCGGTGTTGAGCAGGGTGATGCCGGCTTCCTCCAGGGCCAGGGCGATGCGCCGTACTTCGTCCCAGGTATTGCCGCCCTCGACCAGGTCGAGCAGCGACAGGCGATAGCAGAGGATGAAGCGTTCGCCGACGATCCGCCGGATGCCGCGGACGATCTCCAGCGCCAGGCGCATGCGGTTTTCCAGCGGGCCGCCCCACTGGTCGTCGCGGCGGTTGGTGCGCGGGCAGAGGAACTGGTTGAGCAGGTAGCCTTCGCTGCCCATCACTTCCACGCCGTCGTAGGCGGCGGCCTTGGCCAGCCGCGCGCAACGGACGAAGGCGCGGATGGTCTTGCGGATGCCACGCTCGGAGAGTTCGCGCGGGGTGAACCAACTGATCGGCGACTTCAACGGCGAGGCGGACACCGCCATCGGGTGGTAGCCATAGCGCCCGGCGTGGAGGATCTGCAGCAGGATCTTGCCGCCCTCGGCATGCACCGCCTGGGTCAGGCGACGATGGGCGGGCACCTCCAGGGCGCTGGTGAGGCTGCTGCCGAAGGGCAGCAGCCAACCTTCGCGGCAGGGCGCGAAGCCGCCGGTGACGATCAGCCCGACGCCGCCCCGGGCGCGCTCGCGGTAGTAGGCAGCGAGCTTGCCGAAGTCCCACAGGCGATCCTCCAGCCCGGTGTGCATCGAACCCATCACCACGCGGTTGCGCAGACGGGTGAAGCCCAGGTCCAGCGGGGCCAGCAGGTGCGGATAGGGAGCGGCGGCGAGCGGCGGGTAGGGGTTGCGCATGGCGCGGTTCCGGTAGCCAGGGACGCTTCACCATAGGAAGTTGCGCCGCCGCCGAATGCGGCCCGCTTGCCGGAACCGCCAGGCATTTCGGTCAAGCCGGCGGACTGGCTGATCGGATAGGTGCTCGCTGCGCTGCACCGCTGTGGCCCCGGGTGACAGGCGTCGAAAGCTCTCCGACAGCACTTGCGGCGCGGCGGGCGGAATGGGAACGGCGGCGCTGTTACCCGGGGTAATGGCGTGCGCCGGGAGCCCAACTTAAGCACGGCTCGACGCCTTTGGCGGCGCTGTCAGGCTGGGGTTCCGGCCCGCTCAGCACGTGCCTTGCCAACTGCCTGTCCAATCCGAACGGAGTCTCGACGATGAACAAGAACAAGACGTTCCTCGCGGCGGCGCTGGTAGCGCTGGCCGCCAGCCTTCCCGTGCACGCTGCGACCGACTACACCCGCACGCGCTATCCCATCGTGCTGTCCCACGGTCTGTTCGGCTTCAAGAGCGTCGGCCCGGTGGACTACTGGCACGCTATCGTGCCGGCCCTGGAGAAGGACGGCGCGAAGGTCTTCGCTACCTCGCAGTCGCCGGTGAACAGCAACGAGGTGCGCGGCGAACAGCTACTGGCGCAGGTGGAGGAAGTCCTGGCCCTGACCGGCGCGGAGAAAGTCAACCTGATCGGCCACAGCCAGGGCGGCATGACCGTGCGCTACGTCGCCGGGGTGGCGCCGCAACTGGTGGCCTCGGTCACCACCATGGGCACGCCGCACAAGGGCACGCCGGTAGCCGACGCGGTGACCGGCTTCAGCGAGTTCCTCGGGCCGATCGGCACCGAGGTGATCGCCTCGGCGGTGGAGGCGCTGTTCTCGGTGGTCGACATCGTCGACGGCGGCGAGTGGGTCAAGGGCGACGCGCTGGCTGCCCTGAACAGTCTCAACACTCCCGGCACCGCGCGGTTCAACCAGCGCTTCCCGCAGGCGATCCCGGCCAGCGCCTGTGGCCAGGGCGCGGAGACGGTAGCCGGGGTGCGCTACTACTCGATGAGCGGCACCGGCTCCCTGACCAATGCGCTCGACCCGAGCTCCGCCGGCCTGGCGGTGACCGGGCTGCTGTTCGGCGAGGCCAACGACGGTCTGGTCGGCCAATGCTCCAGCCACCTGGGCAGCGTGGTGAAGGACAACTACCGGATGGACCATCTGGACGAAGTCAACCAGTTGCTCGGCCTGGTCAGCCTGTTCGAGAGCGACCCGACCCAGGTCTATCGGCAGCATGCCAATCGCCTCAGGAACGTCGGACTCTGATCCGCTCGCCGGGTCGCCGCAGCCCTAGGCGACCCGGCATTAGTCTTTGGTCTAATGGCACCTGGATATCACCTCCTGTTCGCGCGCCTCGCGGCGTTCGGACCTGTCCCGATTCCGCGCACCTTGCTGGACAAGGTTTGCGCCGCCGTGTAATGACTCCGGTCAAGGCAGAAAAACCCAGCGTTCGTGTAGGGTTCGCTGCCCCGTAGCCATGCCCGGCTGGCGTACCTCGCCAGGCTGGCTATCTTTTAACCAGAGACATCCGGCCATGTCCCGGGTGTCCTTTGCCTGATGCAGGAGATGCACGATGGATATGAACCGTCGGCAATTCTTCAAGGTCTGCGGTATAGGCCTTGGAGGATCGAGCCTTGCGGCGCTCGGGATGGCCCCCACGGAGGCCTTCGCCGACCAGGTCCGCCACTTCAAGCTGGCGCACACGGTCGAGACCCGCAACACCTGTACCTACTGTTCGGTCGGTTGCGGCCTGATCATGTACAGCCAGGGCGACGGCGCCAAGAACGTCGCGCAGAACATCATCCATATCGAGGGCGACGCCGACCATCCGGTCAACCGCGGCACCCTCTGCCCGAAAGGCGCCGGCCTGCTGGACTACATCCACAGCCCGAACCGCCTGAAGTATCCGGAAGTGCGCGAGGCCGGCTCCAGCGAGTGGAAGCGCATCGAGTGGGACGAAGCCCTCGAGCGCATCGCCAAGCTGATGAAGGAAGACCGCGACGCCAACTTCGTCGAGAAGAACGAGCAGGGCCAGACCGTCAACCGCTGGTTGACCACCGGCTTCCTCGCCGCGTCCGCCTCGTCCAACGAAGCCGGCTACATCACCCACAAGGTGGTGCGTTCCCTCGGCATCCTGGGATTCGACAACCAAGCGCGTGTCTGACACGGCCCGACGGTGGCAAGTCTTGCCCCGACGTTTGGCCGTGGAGCCATGACCAACCACTGGACCGACATCAAGAATGCCGATCTGGTGCTGATCATGGGCGGCAACGCCGCCGAAGCCCACCCGTGCGGATTCAAATGGGTCACCGAAGCCAAGGCGCACAACAAGGCGCGGCTGCTGGTGGTCGATCCGCGTTTCACCCGTTCCGCCTCGGTCGCCGACTACTACGCGCCGATCCGGACCGGCACCGACATCGCCTTCCTCGGCGGCCTGATCAACTACCTGCTGGAAAACGACAAGATCCAGCACGAATACGTGCGCAACTACACCGATGTCTCGTTCATCGTGAAGGAAGGCTTCAGCTTCGAGGACGGCCTGTTCAACGGCTACGACGCCGAGAAGCGGACCTACCCGGACAAGTCCTCCTGGGGCTACGAGATCGGTGAGGACGGCTATGCCAAGGTCGACCCGACCCTGACCCACCCGCGCTGCGTGTTCAACCTGCTCAAGCAGCACTACAGCCGCTACACCCCGGACGTGGTGAGCAACATCTGCGGTACGCCGAAGGACATGATGCTCAAGGTCTGGGCGGAAATCGCCGAGACCTCCAAGCCGGGCAAGGTCATGACCATCATGTACGCCCTGGGCTGGACCCAGCACTCGGTAGGCGCGCAGATGATCCGCACCGGCGCGATGGTCCAGCTGCTGCTGGGCAACATCGGCATGCCCGGCGGCGGCATGAACGCCCTGCGCGGCCACTCCAACATCCAGGGCCTGACCGACCTCGGCCTGCTGTCCAACTCGCTTCCGGGCTACCTGACCCTGGCGATGGACGCCGAGCAGGACTACGACGCCTACATCGCCAAGCGCACGGCCAAGCCGCTGCGCCCGGGACAGCTGTCCTACTGGCAGAACTACGGCAAGTTCCACGTCAGCCTGATGAAAGCCTGGTTCGGCAAGTCGGCGACCAAGGAAAACAACTGGTGCTACGACTGGCTGCCCAAGCTCGACATGCCGGGCGCCGGCTACGACGTGCTGCGCTACTTCGACATGATGTACCAGGGCAAGGTCAACGGTTACTTCTGCCAGGGCTTCAACCCCATCGCCTCGTTCCCCAACAAGGCCAAGGTCGGCGCCGCGCTGGCGCGCCTGAAGTGGATGGTGGTGATGG
The DNA here is from genome assembly GCF_013343155.1 of Pseudomonas sp. FDAARGOS_761. NCBI lineage: Bacteria > Pseudomonadati > Pseudomonadota > Gammaproteobacteria > Pseudomonadales > Pseudomonadaceae > Pseudomonas > Pseudomonas sp. FDAARGOS_761. Next base: position 64,041 of record NZ_CP054572.1, read on the forward strand.
ACCCGCTGGTGACCGAGACCTCGGAGTTCTGGCGCAACGTCGGCGAGTACAACGACGTCGACACCGCCAGCATCAAGACCACGGTGTTCCGCCTGCCCACCTCCTGCTTCGCCGAGGAAGACGGCTCGATCGTCAACAGCGGCCGCTGGTTGCAGTGGCACTGGAAGGGCGCCGAGCCGCCGGGCCAGGCGCGTCCGGACATCGCCATCATGGCCGGGCTGTTCCACCGCCTGCGCGAGATGTACCGCAAGGACGGCGGGGCCTTCCCCGACCCGATCCTCGGCCTCGACTGGTCCTACCTCAAGCCCGACGAACCGGGCCCGGACGAACTGGCCCGGGAGTTCAACGGCAAGGCCCTGAGCGACCTGGTCGACCCGGCCAACGGCATGATCCTGGCCAAGGCCGGCGAGCAGTTGCCGGGCTTCGCCCTGCTGCGCGACGACGGCAGCACGGCGAGCGGCTGCTGGATCTTCGCCGGCTCCTGGACCCAGCAGGGCAACCAGATGGGCCGCCGCGACAACAGCGACCCCTACGGCATGGGCCAGACCCTCGGCTGGGCCTGGGCCTGGCCGGCGAACCGACGGATTCTCTACAACCGCGCCTCGGCCGACGTCAGCGGCAAGCCGTGGGACCCGGAGAAGAAGCGCCTGGTGTGGTGGAACGGCAAGTCCTGGGGCGGCACCGACGTGCCCGACTACAAGGCCGACGTACCGCCGGAAGCCGGGATGAACCCGTTCATCATGAACCCCGAAGGGGTGGCCCGCCTGTTCGCCGTCGACAAGATGGCCGAAGGCCCGTTCCCCGAGCACTACGAGCCGTTCGAGACGCCGATCGGGGTGAACCCCTTGCACCGCGACAACCGCAAGGCGATCAGCAACCCGGCGGCACGGGTGTTCAAGAACGACATGGAACTGTTCGGCACGGCCGACGAGTTCCCCTACGCGGCGACCACCTACCGGCTCACCGAGCACTTCCACTACTGGACCAAGCACTGCCGGCTGAATGCGATCACCCAGCCCGAGCAGTTCGTCGAGATCGGCGAGGCGCTGGCCAAGGAGCTGGGCATCAATGCCGGCGACAAGGTCAAGGTCTCCTCCAACCGCGGCTACATCAAGGCGGTGGCGGTGGTGACCAAGCGCATCCGCCCGCTGCAGGTGGACGGCAAGACCGTGCACCACGTCGGCATCCCGATCCACTGGGGCTTCGCCGGCATGGCGCGCAACGGCTTCCTGGCCAACACCCTGACCCCCTTCGTGGGCGACGGGAATACCCAGACGCCGGAGTTCAAGTCGTTCCTGGTCAACGTGGAAAAGGCGTGAGGTGAAACATGAGTAGTCAGGATATCCACGCCCGCTCCGCGACCACCACGCCGATGCCCTCGGTGCGGAACCAGGAGGAAGTGGCGAAACTGATCGACGTGTCCAAGTGCATCGGTTGCAAGGCCTGCCAGGTCGCCTGCTCGGAATGGAACGAGCTGCGCGACGAGGTCGGCCACAACCACGGTACCTACGACAACCCCATGGACCTGACGGCCGACTCGTGGACGGTGATGCGTTTCACCGAGCACGAGAACGAGGCCGGCAACCTCGAGTGGCTGATCCGCAAGGACGGCTGCATGCACTGCGCCGAGCCGGGCTGCCTGAAGGCCTGCCCGAGCCCGGGGGCGATCGTGAAGTACGCCAACGGCATCGTCGACTTCAACCAGGACAAGTGCATCGGTTGCGGCTATTGCATCACCGGTTGCCCGTTCGACATCCCACGGATCTCGCAGAAGGACCACAAGGCCTACAAGTGCAGCCTGTGTTCCGACCGCGTCTCGGTGGGCATGGAGCCGGCCTGCGTGAAGACCTGCCCGACCGGCGCCATCGTCTTCGGCAGCAAGGAGGACATGAAGGAACACGCCGCCGAACGCATCGTCGACCTGAAGAGCCGCGGTTACGAGAACGCCGGCCTGTACGACCCCGAAGGGGTGGGCGGCACCCACGTGATGTACGTGCTGCACCACGCCGACAAGCCGTCGCTCTATGCCGGCCTGGCCGACCAGCCGAGCGTCAGCCCGCTGGTCAGCCTGTGGAAGGGCGTGACCAAGCCGCTGGCGCTGCTGGCCATGGGCGCCACGGTGCTCGCCGGGTTCTTCCACTATGTGCGCGTCGGTCCCAACCGCGCGGACGACGAGGAAGACCACGGGCAAGCCGAGGCACCGGTGCACCAGGTCGATCCGTCGGTACACACCTTTGACCCGCACGAGCGTCGTTGAGCCTGCGCGCGGGCGTTGCCGCCGGTCCTCCGCGACCCGGCGGCAGCGGCGGCGCTCTCGAGGAGTCGGAAATGAAAAATGAAATCCAGCGCTACAACGCCAACGAGCGCAGCAACCACTGGGCCGTGGCGATCCTGTTCTTCATGGCCGGGCTGTCCGGGCTGGCGCTGTTCCACCCGGCGCTGTTCTGGCTGACCAACCTGTTCGGCGGCGGTCCCTGGACGCGTATCCTGCACCCCTTCCTGGGGCTGGCGATGTTCGTCTTCTTCCTCGGCCTGGTGGTGCGCTTCGCCCACCACAACCGGGTGCAGAAGAGCGATATCCAGTGGCTCAAGCAGTGGCGCGACGTGGTCAGCAACCGCGAGGAGAACCTCCCGGAAGTCGGCCGCTACAACGCCGGGCAGAAGCTGCTGTTCTGGGTGCTGCTGCTGAGCATGCTGACCCTGCTGGTCACCGGCATCGTGATCTGGCGCCAGTACTTCAGTGCCTGGTTCGGCATCGAGGCGATCCGCCTGTCGGCGCTCCTGCACGCCTTCGCCGCCTTCGTCCTGATCGCCAGCATCATCGTGCACATCTACGCCGGCATCTGGGTCAAGGGCTCGATGGGCGCGATGCTCTACGGCAAGGTCAGCCGCGCCTGGGCGCGCAAGCACCATAACGGCTGGCTGAAGGAAGTCGGCAAGGGCGAGGAGCACTGACGCGTATAGTGTCGCCATCGCCCGACCGGAGGCCCCAGCGATGGGGCCTTTGCATTCATTCCGCGCCCCTCCGGGCGCCCGATCGTTGCGGCGCGGCCCACCGGCCCGCCGGCGCAGACCCGAGGAGTTCCCGTGTCACGCACCATTCTTCAGCCGGGGCAGATCGAAGCCGCCGCCAACATTCCCCCGCACCTGCACCAGCCGTCGCGCGACCTGTTCGCCCGCCGCGGCGAGCGCCTGCTGCAACTGGCCGAGGGGCACCCGATGGGCGACTACCTGCGGCTGGTCGCCGGTCTCTGCCGGCTCCAGCAGGCGCTGCTGGACAACCCGCCGGCGCTGGCCCCGCTCGACCCCGAGCGCCTGCGCAAGAGCCGCGAGCACGGCATGCCGCCGCTGGCCTACGACCTGCTGGTGCGCGAAGGCGCCTGGCTGCCCTGGCTGGATGCCCTGCTCGCGGGCTACCCGGCGCCGGCCAACGCCGCCGTCGGCGCGGCACTCGAACAATTGCGCGAAGCCGACGAAGGCCAGCGCAAGGCCTGGGCCATCGCCCTGCTCAGCGGTCAGTTCGACCTCCTGCCGGCGGCCCTGGTGCCGTTCCTCGGCGCCGCCCTGCAAGTAGCCTGGAGCCATTGGCTGCTGGGACTGGAGGAGGGCGCGGTGGTCGAGACCGAGAGCCGGACCTTGTGCCCCGCCTGCGGCTCGCCGCCGATGGCCGGGATGATCCGCCAGGGCGGCAAGGAAACCGGCCTGCGCTACCTGAGCTGCTCGCTGTGCGCCTGCGAATGGCACTACGTGCGAATCAAGTGCAGCCACTGCGAGGAAAGCAAGCACCTGGCCTACCTGTCCCTGGAGCATGACGGGCAGCCGGCGGAAAAAGCCGTGCTGCGCGCCGAGACCTGCCCCAGTTGCCAGGGCTACCTGAAGCAGTTCTACCTGGAGTTCGACCGCCACGCCGATGCCCTTGCCGACGACCTGGCCAGCCTGGCGCTGGACATGCGCCTGGCCGAGGACGGCTACCTGCGGCGTTCGCCGAACCTGTTGCTGGCCCCCGGCGGCGAATAGCCGAAGACGCTGCGGGCATGCGCCGACGCGTCTATGATGGGCGTGTCGGTGACCCTACCCTGTGGATAAGGTTTCTCCATGAGTTCCGTTCGCTTGCCTTCGGTCGACCGCCTGCTGCGCAGCGCGGCGGCCGCTCCCCTGCACCAGCGCTATGGCCGCGAGGCGTTGCTGGCGACCCTCCGCGACCTGCTCGACGAACTGCGCGAGCCGGCCCGACACGGTGCCCTCGCCGAGATCGAACTGAGCGAGGCGGTGCTCGCCGGGCGCGCCGGCGAACGCCTCGCCGCGCAGCATGCCAGCCGCGTGCGGCGGGTGTTCAACCTGACCGGCACGGTGTTGCATACCAACCTCGGCCGCGCCCTGTTGCCGGACGAAGCCATCGAGGCGATCACCCTGGCCGCGCGCTACCCGCTGAACCTGGAGTTCGACCTGGCCAGCGGCAAACGCGGCGACCGCGACGACCTGATCGCCGGGCTGATCCGCGAACTCACCGGCGCCGAGGCGGTCACCGTGGTCAACAACAACGCGGCGGCGGTGCTGCTGGCGCTGAACAGCCTGGGGGCGCGCAAGGAAGGGATCATCTCGCGCGGCGAGCTGATCGAGATCGGCGGCGCCTTCCGCATTCCCGACATCATGGCCCGCGCCGGCGTGCGCTTGCATGAGGTGGGCACCACCAACCGCACCCACGCCAGGGACTACGAAGCCGCCATCGGCCCGCGCAGCGGCCTGCTGATGCGCGTGCACACCAGCAACTACAGCGTCCAGGGCTTCACCGCCAGCGTGCCCACCGCGCAACTGGCGTCCATCGCCCATGGCCACGGCCTGCCGCTGCTGGAAGACCTCGGCAGCGGCACCCTGGTGGACCTGACCCGCTGGGGCTTGCCCAAGGAACCGACGGTGCAGGAAGCCCTGGCCGACGGCGCCGACATCGTTACCTTCAGCGGCGACAAATTGCTCGGCGGGCCCCAGGCCGGGCTGATCCTCGGCAACCGAGAACTGATCGGGCGGATCAAGAAGAACCCGCTCAAGCGCGCCCTGCGCGTCGACAAGCTGACCCTCGCCGCCCTCGAGGCGGTGCTCGGCCTGTACCGCGATCCGGACCGCCTCGCCGAACGCCTGACCACCCTGCGCCTGCTCAGCCGCCCGGCGGCGGAGATCCGCGCCCAGGCCGAGCGCCTGGCGCCGGCGCTGGGCGAGGCGCTCGGCGAGGGCTGGGAGGTCGCCGCGGTCGACGCCCTGGGCATGATCGGCAGCGGCGCGCAGCCGGTGGCGCGGCTGGCCAGCGCCGCGCTGTGCCTGCGTCCGCAGCAGCCCAGGCGCCTGCGCGGACGCGCCCTGCGCAACCTCGAGGAAGCCCTGCGCGGGCTGCCGCTGCCGGTGATCGGTCGGCTCGACGACGACGCCCTCTGGCTCGACCTGCGCCAGCTCGACGACGAGCCGGCGTTCCTCGCCCAGTTGCCGCGACTGCGGAGCGAGCTGTCGTGATCGTCGGCACCGCCGGGCACATCGACCACGGTAAGACCTCGCTGCTGCGCGCCCTCACCGGCATCGAGGGCGACCGCCGCCCGGCCGAGCGCCAACGCGGGATCACCATCGACCTGGGCTACCTCTACGCCGACCTTGGCGACGGCAGCCCCACCGGCTTCATCGACGTGCCCGGCCACGAGCGCTTCGTCCACAACATGCTGGCCGGCGCCAGCGGCATCGATTGCGTGCTGCTGGTGGTGGCCGCCGACGACGGCCTGATGCCGCAGACCCGCGAGCACCTGGCGATCGTCGAACTGCTCGGTATCCGCCGGGCGCTGGTGGCGCTGACCAAGATCGACCGGGTCGAGCCGCAGCGGGTGCAACAGGTGCAGACCCAGGTCGAACACCTGCTGGCCTCCGGACCGCTGGCGCGCTCGCCGATCTTCCCGCTCTCCAGCAGCACCGGGGAGGGCGTCGCGGCGTTGCGCGAAGCACTCGGCGGGCTCGCCGGCGAAGTCCGCGAGCGTAGCCGCGAGGGATACTTCCGCCTGGCGGTGGACCGGGCCTTCAGCGTCGCCGGCAGCGGCATCGTGGTCACCGGCACGGCCTTCTCCGGACAGGTCGCGGTGGGCGACGAACTGCTCCTCGGCAACGCCGGACGGCCGGTACGGGTGCGCGGCCTGCACGCGCAGAACCGGCCCGCGCAACAGGCCTGGGCCGGCCAGCGCGTGGCCTTGAACATCGCCGGCGAGCGCCTTGCGCTGGAACAGATCCAGCGCGGCGACTGGCTGCTGCAGGCAGCGCTGCACGCGCCGACCACGCGGGTCGACATCGACTTCCGCCTGTTGCCCGACGAACTTCGCGACTTCACCCACTGGACCCCGGTGCACCTGCACCTGGGCACCCAGGACGTCACCGGACGCCTGGCCCTGCTCGAAGGCGAACAACTGGAGCCTGGCCACCGCGCCTTCGCCCAACTGGTGCTGAACGCGCCGATCCAGGCCCTGCACGGCGACCGCCTGGTGCTGCGCGACCAGTCGGCGCAGCGCACCCTTGGCGGCGGGCGGGTGCTCGACGGCGCCGCGCCGGCGCGCAACCGACGAACGCCGGCACGTCTGGCACAGCTTCAGGCGCTGCGCCAGGAAAGCCTGGAGGAGGCGCTGCCGACCTTGCTCGGCGCGGCCGAGAACGGCCTCGACCCGCAACGCCTGGTGCAATCCTTCAACCGCCCGCGCGAGCACTGGCGGCTGCCGGAAGAGGTGGTCGAGGTGCAGACCCGTCTCGGCCCCCGGTTGTTCGCCGGGGAGCGCTGGTTCGCCCTGGTCGAGCAACTGCTCGCCGGCCTGCGGCGCTTCCACGAAGAGCTACCGGACGAACTCGGTCCCGACCGCGACCGCCTGCGTCGCTACGCCCTGCCGCAGCTGGAGCGGCCGGTGTTCATCGCCCTGCTCGACGCCGCCCTGGCCGGCGGCGATGTGCACAGCAGCGGGCCCTGGCTGCACCTGCCCGGCCACGAAGTGCGCCTGAGCGATAGCGAGGAGCAACTGCGCGCGCGCCTCTGGCCGCTGCTCGAAGCCGGCCGCTACGACCCGCCCTGGGTTCGCGACCTGGCCCGCGAGCTGCGCCAGGACGAAGCCGCCATGCGCAACCTGCTGCGCAAGCTGGCGCGCCTGGGCCAGTTGCAGCAGGTGGTGCGCGACCTGTTCTACCCGGAAGCCACCCTGCGTCAATTGGCCGAGATCGCCGTGCAGGTGCGCGACCCCGCCGGGCTGATCCGCCCGGCGGAATTCCGCGACCGCCTGGGCATCGGCCGCAAGCGCAGCATCCAGATCCTCGAGCACTTCGACCGCATCGGCCTGACCCGCCGCATCGGCAACGACCGTCGCCTGCGCGAGGGCTCGGCGCTGGCCGAACAGTTGCTCGGCGGCGTCTCGCCCTGAGTCTCAGGGGCCGACGCGCTGCCCCTGGCTCAGGCACTCGATGAACAGCGCGAACAGTTCCGACTGCGAGCCGACTTCCAGCTTGGTGTAGAGATTCTTCCGGTGCATGCGCACGGTCTCCGGGGAGATGTCCATCAGCCGCGCGCTGGATTTCGCCGAGTGGCCGCTGAGCAGCAGGTGGCAGGCTTCGCGTTCGCGGTCGGTGAGCACGCCGCGACCGAAGCCGCGCAGTACTTCCTGAAGGCGCGGGGCGAGGTCGGCCTGCGGGTTCGGCGAGAGGTCGGCGCGGCCGGCGCAGAACTGCCGGGCCAGCTCCAGCACCGGCGGCGCCAGGCCGGCGAGGGCGGCGACCTGGGCGTCGCTGTAGCGGCTCGCCGAAAGGCCGTTGTAGAGACAGATCGAGAGCTTCTCGGTGGGGCCGAGGTCGAGGATGTAGTAGACGTCCTCCACCGCTCCGGCGCCGAGGTAGTAGGTCTGGTAGTAGGCGCTCTGGAAGAAGTCGTCGGGGGCGATCTCGCCGAGGGTGTAGAAGCCTTCCGGAAGGCCTTCCTCCACCGCCAGGCAGAAAGGGTCGAGCAGGTAGCCGCGGGAGAAGTAGCGGCGGATGATCGCCTCGCGGAAGCGCTCGGCGATGCCGCGCTCGTAGAGCAGGGTGGGCGCGTGGCCCTTGCGTTCCAGGCTGATCATGCTCGACTCGATCGGCACCAGTTGGTGGATGGCGTCGACCAGCGCGGCGAGGAAGTCGGGTTGGCGCAGGCGCCGGATCGCCAGCGCCAGGTGTTCGTGCCAGCGGTCGAGCGCGTTCGGGGCGATGGCCTGCATGGACGGTACGGCTCGTTCTTGTCGTTGTCGCCGCAGGATAGCAAGCCGCGTCGGCCGCACCCAGCGCTTACCCCAAAATGGGGTATGGCCCGCCGCGCGGTGCTCTTGCACCCTCGGAGCATCCATCCGAGAAGAGCGACAGCCCGATGAACGCAAGACTGCACGCCACGTCCCCCCTCGGCGACGCCGACCTGGTCCGTGCCGACCAGGCCCACTACATGCACGGCTACCACGTGTTCGACGACCACCGCGTCAACGGCTCGCTGAACATCGCCGCCGGCGACGGCGCCTATATCTACGACACCGCCTGCAACCGCTACCTCGACGCGGTGGGCGGCATGTGGTGCACCAACATCGGCCTGGGGCGCGAGGAAATGGCTCGCACCGTGGCCGAGCAGACCCGCCTGCTGGCCTATTCCAATCCCTTCTGCGACATGGCCAACCCGCGCGCCATCGAACTCTGCCGCAAGCTCGCCGAGCTGGCCCCCGGCGACCTCGACCACGTGTTCCTCACCACCGGCGGTTCCACCGCCGTGGACACCGCGATCCGCCTCATGCACTACTACCAGAACTGCCGCGGCAAGCGCGCCAAGAAGCACGTCATCACGCGGATCAACGCCTACCACGGCTCGACCTTCCTCGGCATGTCGCTGGGTGGCAAGAGCGCCGACCGGCCGGCCGAGTTCGACTTCCTCGACGAGCGCATCCACCACCTTGCCTGTCCCTACTACTACCGCGCTCCGGAAGGAGTGGGCGAGGCCGAGTTCCTCGATGGCCTGGTGGAGGAGTTCGAACGCAAGATCCTCGAACTCGGTGCCGACCGGGTGGGGGCGTTCATCTCCGAGCCGGTGTTCGGCTCCGGCGGCGTGATCGTCCCGCCCGCGGGCTACCACCGGCGGATGTGGGAGCTGTGCCAGCGCTACGACGTGCTGTACATCTCCGACGAAGTGGTGACCTCCTTCGGCCGCCTCGGCCACTTCTTCGCCAGCCAGGCGGTGTTCGGCGTACAGCCGGACATCATCCTCACCGCCAAGGGCCTCACCTCCGGCTACCAGCCGCTGGGCGCGTGCATCTTCTCCCGGCGCATCTGGGAGGTGATCGCCGAGCCGGACAAGGGCCGCTGCTTCAGCCATGGTTTCACCTACTCCGGCCACCCGGTGGCCTGCGCGGCGGCGCTGAAGAACATCGAGATCATCGAGCGCGAGGGCTTGCTCGCCCACGCCGACGAGGTCGGCCGCTACTTCGAGGAGCGCCTGCAAAGCCTCCGCGACCTGCCCATCGTCGGCGACGTGCGCGGGATGCGCTTCATGGCCTGTGTCGAGTTCGTCGCCGACAAGGCGAGCAAGGCGCTGTTCCCGGAAAGCCTGAACATCGGCGAGTGGGTCCACCTGCGGGCGCAGAAGCGCGGCCTGCTGGTTCGTCCGATCGTCCACCTGAACGTGATGTCGCCGCCGCTGATCCTCACCCGCGAACAGGTCGATACCGTGGTCCGGGTGCTGCGCGAGAGCATCGAGGAAACCGTGGAGGACCTTGTCCGCGCCGGTCACCGGTAAGCGCCGGGGCGCCGCCGGCGCCCCACCCGAACATTCAGGAGAACCCCAATGGACGACAACAAGAACAAGGTCCTGCGGTTGCGCGATGTGGTGCTCTACACGGTCTCGGCGATGCTCTTCATGGACCAGATCGCCCTGGCTTCCTCCCTCGGTCCGTCGAGCCTGTTCTGGTGGCTCTACGTGCTGGTCCTGCTGTTCCTGCCGATGGCCATGATGACCTCCGAGCTGGGCACCGCCTTCCCCGCCAACGGCGGCGTCTACCACTGGGTGCGCAGCGCCTTCGGCTTCCGCTGGGGGGCCCGGGTGTCATGGATGTACTGGGTCAACAACGCACTGTGGATGCCTTCGGTCTACACCCTGTTCGGCAGCATGCTCGGCGCCTTCTATTTCCCCGAGCTGAGCCTCTGGGGCAAGATCGCCATCGGCATCGCCCTGGCGCTGCTCACCGCGGCGTTCAACGTGGTCGCGCTGCGCCTGGGCAAGTGGCTGCCGAACCTCGGCGCGCTGCTCAAGCTGCTCGCGGTGCTCGCCCTGGGCGTCGGCGGCCTGCACTTCGGCTGGAACCATGGCTTCGCCAACGACTTCAGCCTGGACTCCATCGTCCCGTCCTCGCCGGGCCAGATGGCCGCGCTGGGAGTGATGGTCTATGGCATCATGGGGACCGAGCTGGCCTGTTGCAGCGCCGCGGAGATGCGCAACGCGCGCCGCGACATCCCGCGCGCGGTGCTGATCTCCGGGCTGATCGTCGGCGCCTTCAACATCTTCGGCACCCTCGGCGTGCTGGCCGCGGTACCGGCCGAGGAAACCGACGTCACCCGGATCTTCGCCCACACCCTCTACAACATCTACGGCCACGACGGCGCCGGCGGGATGCTCGCCGACCTGGTCGGCGCCTTCGTCCTGTTCACCCTCTTCACCAACATGGTCACCTGGAGCATGGGCACCAACCGTGCCGCGGTGGAAGCGGCCAAGGCCGGCGAGCTGCCGGCGCTGTTCGGCGTGGTCCATTCGCGCCACGGCACGCCGATCGGCTCGGCGGTGCTGGCCTCGGCGGTGAGCATCGTCCTGCTGCTGCTCTACGGCCTGGTGGCGCACACTGCCGAGGAACTGTTCTGGACCCTGCTGTCGATCTTCGCCATGGTTTTCATGATGCCCTATGTGCTGATGTGCCTGGCCTTCGTCCGCCTGCGCCGCGCCGACCCGCGTCCACGGCCCTACCGGATGCCGCTGGGCGACCGCCTGGCCAGTCTCTGGGCGCTGTTCGTCGCGCTGCATGTGCTGGCCGGCATCGGCCTGTTCGTCGTCACCCCCGGCGCGCCGATGGACTGGGCCTACGCCGGCAAGATCGTCGGCGGCGTGGCGCTGGCCCTGGCCGTGGGCGAACTGCTGATCCGCCAGGCGGCGCGAAGGCGCGGCGTGACGTCGCTGCGCGGTGCCTACGGTTGAGGAGCGGCCCTGTCGCAACAGCGCCTATGGCGTTAATGTGCCGTTAACGCCCTTGGTGGGTAATGGGTCGCAGCGCAACACGGAGAAGGTCGTCATGTCCGAACGAGAGCACTGGCAACGGGTATACGAGAGCAAGCCGTCCGACGCGGTGAGCTGGTTCCAGGCCGAGGCGACGCTGTCCCTCGACCTGATCCGACGCATCGGCGCGCCCCGCGAGGCGGCGATCATCGATGTCGGCGGCGGCGCCTCGACCCTGGTCGACGGCCTGCTCGCCGAAGGCTTCGGCGACCTGACGGTGCTCGACCTTTCCGACGCCGCCCTGCGCGTCGCCCGCAACCGCCTCGGCGCGCGCGGCGAAGAGGTGCGCTGGATCGCCGGCGACATCACCGGCGTCGACCTGCCGGAAGCCACCTATGATGTCTGGCATGACCGCGCCGTGTTCCACTTCCTTACCACTGCCGAAGCCCGCCGCGCCTACGTGCGCCAGGTGATGAAGGCGGTCCGCCACGGCGGCCACGTGATCGTCGCCACCTTCGCCGCCGACGGCCCGACCGAATGCAGCGGCCTGCCGGTCATGCGCTACGACGCCGACGAACTGCACGCCGAGTTCGGCTCCGCCTTCCAGCTCACCGAGCACCGCGACGAACACCACGTCACTCCCGCCGGCCGGGTCCAGCACTTCGTCTACTGCCATTGCCTGAAACGCCTGTGAAGCGCTCCGTGGCTGGGCTACGCTCTGCTCGCCCGGCCATGCGAACGACTTTCCATGACATCCGGCATTTCTTCTTCGGACCCCGGCCTGATAAGCTCCCGTCTCGAGGAAAACCTCTTGCAAATCAAAGAGGAAGGCAATCACGCCCGGTGGCGTGGCCGGACTTCAAATCCGGTGGGGGACGGCAGCCGTTCCTGGGTGGGTTCGACTCCCACTGCCTTCCGCCAATTCTCCGCTCGCTTTCGGCGGCCATCGTGTCTCACAGGATCAAGCGTCTATCTCGGTCCGTTCCAGCAGAAGCAGCGTCTCACCCGTCCCCGTCGTCTCCCTGACCAGCGCTCCCCGCTCATTCCAAAACGCACTCCTGCCCGCCGCCTTCCAGCCACCCGTCGGCCCGCCATGGTTGGCCAGCAGCACGCCCATTCCGTGCTCGCGGGCATAACCGGCCAGTAGGGCCGAGTCGGCCGGGTAGCCATTTTCTCCGATCAGCGCGCTGGCGATGTAGAGGCGAGCGCCGGCACGGGCGGCGTGGGCCGGGTGGCTGGGTTGGCTGAAGTCGGCGCAGACCGCCAACGCCATCGGCAGGCCGTCGATCTCCAGCAGGGGGCCGCCGTCGCCGGCTGAGAAGTGGCGTTCCTCGCCCGCGTGCAGGTGCTGCTTGGCATAGACGCCGAGGCTGCCGTCGGCGCCGAGGATCAGGGCGGCGATCAGCGGCTTGGCATGCTTCGGCGAGCGCAGCGGCAGGCCGACCACCGTGGTCATCCGTGCCTGCTCGGCGAGCTGGCGCAGCGGTTGCAGCAGGGGCGTGTCCGCCGGCTGGGCGAGGGCGGCGGCAGCGGTGGGTTCGTAGCCGGTGAGCGACAGTTCGGGAAACACCAGCAGGCGCACGCCCCGTGCCTGGGCGATACGCATCAGGCGCAGGTGGTCGTCGAGGTTGCGTGGCAGGTCGGCGGGGTGGGCGCAGCTCTGGGCGGCGGCGATCAGCGTCATGGGGCTGTCTCGGGTATGGATGGCACAAATTCGCCAGTAGAGCCGAAGGCAACATTTCCGGGAAGAGGCGATTAGCGGCTGCGCTACGTTTGGCTGGGGAGGGCGCTTTCGTCGCCGCGAAGCCGTAAGATAACGCGCTTCATGGCGCGCCCGACGGACGGGTGCGCACGCTTGCCTCGGGAGAACAAGGATGGCCGAGATCAATCCGCTTTCAACGGACCTGCAACAGCAACTGGCGGACTTGCAGGCACAGGGGCTCGCCTTGCTTGGCGTCGCCGCGGACGAGACGCCGGCGCAGATCGTCGCCGCCATCACCGACTACGTGCGCGATGCGAGGGAGCAGGGGCGCAGCCTCGACGACGAGGCGGTCTTCGCCCTCGGCGCGCTGATCGGCGCGCAGTACGTGCGTGGCCTCGGCTGGCACTGGGGCGACGTGACCTGGGACGGCGACCCGGACAGCGCCGCCGTCGGCGTGCTCAGCCCCGACGAATCGCTGTTCAACAACCCCATCGGCTGGGTAAGCCAGATCGCCGAAAGCGGCGGCGGGGTGCCGTTCATGCTCAGCTACAACATGATCCTGGCCAACCAGGTGCCGCTGTTCGAGCGGGGCAGCGCCACCGGTCTCTATTGAGCATGCAGGCGGATCGCCGCGACGCGCCGGCGCATCCCGCCAGGCGGGGCCGACAACCTGAACGGCCGGCGTCAGGCGCCGCGACCCGCCGAGCAGCGCCAACCGGCGAACGAGGTGCGGGTGACCGTGGTGGAACAGACGCTGCCTCTGAGAAACCGCGCCTGCGGCGCTTTCCAGGAAGGCAGCCTGGAACGACGCGACTGCCGAGCCCATATCGGGCTGCAATTCCGCGATTGAGTGGGCTGCGGGTTCGCGACTCGGCTGGCCTTCCTGGGAACACTTCTGAGGTTTTCGCATGACGGATCTTGAACACGCGGTGGAAAGCAACCGACGCGCCTGGGACGCGTCCGCCGACAGTCACCTGCGTGGCAGCGGCTGGCAGGAATTGTCGCTGGCGGTACAGGAAACCGGCTTCAGTTGCCTGGACGAGACCCTGGCTGGCGTGCTGCGCAATCTGGACCTGGCCGGCAAGGCGGCGGTCCAGGTCGGCTGCAACAACGGCCGGGAAGTGCTTTCGCTGTACGCCTTCGGCGTCGCGCGTGCGGTGGGGATCGACCAGTCCGCCGCCTTCCTCGCCCAGGCGCGGCAACTGGCCGAGCGCTCGCCGCATCAGCCGCGTTTCGTCGAAGCCAATGCCTACGAGCTGCCGGCCGAGCTGAACGGTCAGTTCGACCTGCTGCTGATCACCATCGGTGTGCTCAACTGGATGCCCGACATCGCGCGCTTCTTCGCCTCGGTGAGCGGCCTGCTGAAGCCGGGCGGGCAATTGGCGATCTATGAGACCCACCCGTTCCTGGAGATGCTCGAACCCGAGTCGGAGCGACCGTTCGAACTGCGCAACGACTACTTCACCGACACGCCCCACGTATCCCGGGAGGCCATCGTCTACGAAGGCAGCGGCAGCGATACCGGCATCGCCAGCTACTGGTACGTCCACCCGCTCGGCGACATCCTCGGCGGGCTGCTCGGCGCCGGCCTGCGCCTGAGTCACTTCAAGGAGTACCCGCACTCGAATCGCGAGGAACTCTACGACTTCTACGAGGACGGACCGCTGGCGATCCCGATGTGCTACACGCTGGTCGCGGTCAAGGCATGACCTGCGTCGAGGCCGGGCGAGGCGCGCCGCTGCGTGTGGTGGTGGTCGGCACCAGCGGGGCCGGGAAGTCGACCTTCTCCGCCGCGCTGGCCGCCAGGCTGGGTTGTACGCATGTCGAACTCGACCGACTCTACTGGGGCCCCGGCTGGCAAGCCGTGCCCCACGAACGCTTCGAGCACGCCGTGGAGCGGGCGACGACGGCGCCGCGCTGGGTCGCCGACGGCAACTACAGCGCCGTCCGCGAGTTGCTCTGGGGCCGCGCCACCCATGTGGTATGGCTGAATTTCGGGCGCTGGACGGTGTTCTCCCGGGTCCTTCGCCGCACCCTGGCCCGGGGCCTGCTGCGCACCCGCCTGTCCCACGGCAACCGTGAATCGCTGCGGATGGCGTTCTGCTCCAGGGATTCGATCCTGCTCTGGTCATGGACCACCTTCGCAGGCAACCGCCGCAAATACACCGGCCTGCGCGAGGATCCGCGGTTCGCGCATTTGCGCTGGGTGGAGGTTGGCGAGCCGGGGAGGGTGGGGGAGGTGATCGAGAGGTTGGTGGAAGCCGTGCTCGCACAGTCGCAGTAGTGAGCGAAGCACGCTATCCGCCTCAGTCCTGGGGCTTGCTTACCCGGCTGCGCAGCAACTCGAAATAGGCTGTATCGGCGGGGCCGCCTGGCGTCGATTCCGCGCCGGCGACCAGCGTTTCACGCAGTTCCCTGGCGTGCATTTCGCGTTCTCCCCTTACCAGGCCACTCTGTATCATTGGGTGCCGCGTCGCCGCCAGCGCCCGGCCGAGAATCCTTGCGACGACCTCGTCCTTGCCACGGGTATAGGCCTCGCGGTCGGTGGGGTAGCGGCGGGCCAGGGCGTGCTTGGTTTCGGCGTAGAGGCGGGCGTCGTCGGGGTGGTTGCGCAGCCAGTCGCGGAACAGCAGGTAGCGGTCGGCCTGGGCCAGGGGCATGACATGGACATGGTGGGTGCGGCCATGGCCGAAGGGCGGCATGCCTTTGACGAAGAACATCCGCTGGGTGTTCGGGTTCTCGCGCCAGAACTGGTAGCCGAGGCCCTCCAGCGGGGCTACCAGCCGCTGCGGATCGTGGCCGGGCGGCGGCAGCAGGAGGATGTCGATGATCGGCTTGGCGTCGAGCCCGGGCACCGCGGTGCTGCCGACATGCTCGATGCCCAGCCCGGGCAGCGCCAGTGCCGTGCGGATGGCCTCGGCTTCGGCGGCGAAGCGTTGTGGCCAGGCGGGGTCGGCGGGCAGCACCTCGATGCGGTCGTCGTCGGCGTTGCTCCAGCGTTGGCCGTCGAAGCGGGGCGGTTGGGGTGGGGGCATGGCGGGCTCCGGGGATATTCGGGAGATTGGCGGCGATGGGGAACTGGGGTAGGGCGAATAACGCCAGCGGCGTTATCCGCCCTCCGCGAGCAGAGTGCGGGTAAAACCCGGGAGTCTCAGAAGTCCAGCGCCTGCACCCCTGGATGCTGCGGATCGAACCCATCCAGGCGCATGCGCTCGGCGAATGCCTCCCGCGCCGCGTCTCCCTGGAGAAACGCTCCCCGCGCCGAGGCCCAGTCGTCCGGTTGCAGCCGCACCATCCAGCCCTCGCCGTAGCAATCCCGGTTGATCAGCGCCGGGCGCTTGACCACCGCCGGGTTGCTCGCCAGCAGGGTCCCGGCCAACGGGCTGCGGGCCGAGGAGGCAGCCTTGGCGAACTCGACCACGCCGAAGCTGCGGTCGCGTTCGATGTGCCAGCCGTCGCGCTTGGGGGTGAAGGCGAAGATTTCGCCATACAACGCGCAGCCGTAGGCGCTCAGGCCCAGGGTCAGGCTGCCGTCGACTTCCTCGCGCAGCCACAGGTTGTAGTCCGGGGCGTAGAACAGCCCGTCGGGGAATTCCAGGCCGTGCAGGTTCGCGCTCATAGGGTCAGCACTCGCTCGGATTCGAGGATCAGCCGTGCCAGTTCGCCGCCGCTGGAGATTTCGTCGAGTTCCTCGATCAGTTCGCTTTCGTCGATGTTCACCCCGGGTTGGCGGCACATCAGCAGGCGCGCGCCGGCCTCGCGGGCCTGGCGGATGAAGTGGCGCAGCGGCTCGCCGCCGTCCAGCGCGCGCAACTGGTCGGCGACGGCGCGGCGGGCCAACTGCACGCCTTCGCCGCTGAGGAACAGGGTCACCTCGGCGTCCATGCAGGCCAGCAGGGTGGCGGTGTGGAAGGGCGCGGCGCAGCGGGCCGGGGTGCTCGGGCCGCTGGAGACGATGATGAGGACGCGCTGGGCGTGGGTGTCAGGGTTCAAGGGGCTTGTCCATCTGGATCAGCGCCACGCGCCGGCCGTCCGGATCGTGGCGTTCGGCGATGGCGCGCGGCTGGTAGCCGAGCTGGGTATAGAGCAGCAGTCCGGCGGCGTTGGCGTTGAAGCAGGAAATTTTCATCAGGCGCGCTTTGTACTGTTCGCGGGCGAGGTTTTCCATGACCCCGATCAGGTAGCGGGCCACGCCCAGGCCGCGCGCGGCGGGCGCCACCATCATGTTGCCGAGGGCGCAGAAGTCGCCGTGCTGCCACTGGTAGAAGTTGGCGAAGCCGACCACCTGTCCGTCGTGCACGGCCACGGTGCTGCCGCGACGTTCGGCGATGGCGGCGGCCAGTTGGGCGACGCTGAACGGCCAGATCGCCTTGGGGTAGCAATAGAAGAGTTCGTCGCGGTCCTGGGGGAAGCCGGCGACCGTCTCCAGGTCGCCGGTCTCCGCCGGGCGGTGGCTGAGCTGCATGTCAGCGCGGCGGGTATTGCGACATGACTTTCTGCACCGTCTCGCGGATCGCCTGCTCGCGCTCGGCCGGGCTCGGCGGGCTGGTGCGCATGATCTGCTCGCCGCTGCCGCGCCAGACCAGCTTGCCGTCCTTGCCGTCGAACAGGTCGACCTGGAGGGTGGCAACCTTGTAATTCACGGTGCGCGTCTCGGCCATCGCCGGGCCGCCCCAGTACCCTCCCCAGTAGCCGCCCCAGTAACCGCCGCCGTAGTTGGTGGTGATCTGGTCCTGGCGATCGTCGACGATCAGGTAGGCGCGCACCGTGACGTCGCCCCTGGCGTTGCCCTGGGCCGGACGCAGGCCGCGCTGGTCGAGCTGCTGGGCGACGGCTTCGCGGATGCGTTGCTCGGTGAGGTCGCTCTTGATGCGTGGGTCGTCGGGGCGGTATTCGAAGGCGGGTTGCGACCAGCTCCAGCTACGGTAGGCGGCGAAGTCGCGGGAGCTGTCGAAGTCGCGGTCGAGCTGGGTGGTTTCGCAGGCTGCGAGGCTGAGGAGCAGGCCGAGCAGCAGGATTCGGCGGATCATGGTTTTTCTCCAGTCAGAGTTCACATCCAAGCTCAGCGCCGGATGAAAGGCAAGAGGAAACGCGGGTTTGAAGCGTCTCCACAAGTAACGTTGGCGAGCACCCGCCCTATAGGGCGCGACGGGAGAATGAAATGAATCGAAGTATTGCGATCCTGCTGCTGGGCCTGTCGCTGGCCGGCTGCGTCGAGGCACGCTCGGTGGTACCGGCGGATGGCCCGGGCCCGCTGCTGGTGGCCCATCGCGCCGGCACCGCGGACTACCCGGAGAATACCCTGCTGGCGATCCGCAAGGCGCTGGACAACGGCGCCGACGCGCTATGGCTGTCGGTGCAGTTGAGCGCCGATGGCCATCCGGTGCTCTATCGCCCCGCTGACCTGGCGGTCCTGACCCAGGGCGCCGGCGCGGTCGGCCAGTCGAGCCTGGCCGAGCTGGCGCGCTTGAACGCCGGCTATATGTTCAAGGCCGAGGACGGCAGCTATCCCTACCGCCAGAAGCCGCTGCGGATTCCTACGCTGCGCCAGGCGCTGCGGGCGATCCCGCCGCAGGTGCCGGTGTTCCTCGACATGAAGTCGCTGCCGGTGGAGCCGCTGGTCGATGCCGTGGCCGGCGAGCTGGAGCGGCAGAAGGCCTGGTCGCGGGTGCGTTTCTATTCCACCGAGAAGGCCGCCAACGACTACCTGGCGCAGCGCTACGCGGACCGCGCGCGACAGTTCGAAAGCCGCGATGCGACGCGCAACCGCCTGGTCGGCCTGGCCTTCGGCGAGCGCTGCGAGGCACCGCCGGCCGGCGGCACCTGGATGGGCATCGAGCTGCGCCGCGAACTGACGGTGACCGAGCGCTTCACCCTTGGCGAGTCTTCCTACAAGGTGCCGGCGGCGCAGTTGTGGACGCGCAAAGCGATGGACTGCGTGCGCCGCGAGCCGGTGAAGGTGGTGATGTTCGGCATCGAGACCGCCGAGGACTACCGCACCGCGCGCGCCCTGGGCGCCGATGCGGTGATGAGCAACTCGCCCAGGAAGATGGAGGCGATCCGCCGCCGGGTGCTCGCCGATCAGCCCGGCGGGTAGCTCGACAGCGCCCGTTTCACCGCTTCGCGCAGGGCCTTGGCCTGTTCGCTGACGGAGTCGCCGGAGTCGAACTCGGCGCTGTTGCCCCACACCGGCTGGCCGCTGCGGGCGTCGTTCAGCTCGACGCGGACCACGGTGACCTGCACGGTGTAGCTGCGGGTCACCGGGTAGCTGGCGCCATAGCCGTACCAGGGATCGCGCCAGCCGCCGTAGTTGCCGTAGTAGCCGCCGTAGTAGTCGGTGACCTGGCGGGTGCGCAGTTCGTTGCGCAGGAACGCGCTGACCTGCAGGTCGGACGCGCTGCCCGGCCGCGCCGGGCGCAGGCCGCGCTGGTCGAGCTGCTGGCTGACGGCGTCGCGCAACTGGTTGTCGTCCAGGCCCTGGGGAAAGCCGCTGACCCCGGCGGCGGCCCAGCTCCAGCTACGGTAGCGGGCGTAGTCGCGCGGCGCCGCCGGATAGGCCCCGGGATCGAGGCCGGGATTGGCCGCGGCGGCCGGCTGCGGCGGGTAGGGCAGGGAGCTGGCACGGTAGGGATTGTCGCCCTGGCAGGCACCGAGGGCGGCCAGGCTGGCGAGTAACGGCAGGATCAACAGTCGCGATTGCATGCTCGACGCTCCGTGGCCGCGCTACGTCGGCGGCCCTTGCAGGCTCAGACTGCATTCTGCGCCTTTCATTGCGGGCGGCACAGCCAGTGCAGGTAGCGGCCAAGCCCGGCAAAGGCCGGGTGGCGGCGGTAGGCCAGTTCCATTTCCACCAGGTCGAGCCGTTCGGCCTTGGCCTGGAACTCGCTCGGCATGTAGTCGTGGAACACCCGCACGCCGCTGCGCGCCTCGATGCGCCAACGCGCTGCCAGCGCCTGTTCCAGCTCGCGCGGGTCGAGCGGGCGCTGCGGGGTCAGGCTCTGCCCCTCGCCAGCGAAGCGTTCCTTGCGCAGCTTGCGGAAGTGGCCCTTGAGCAGGTTGCGGTAGATCAGCGCGTCGCGGTTGTAGAAGGCCAGCGACAGCCAGCCGCCGGGTGCGCAGAGTTGGTGCAGCACCGGCAGGATCGCATGGGGTTCGGCCAGCCACTCGAGCACGGCGTGGCAGAGCACCAGGTCGTAGGGCTCGGTGAGCTGGCCGAGCAGTTCCTGCCAGGGCGCCTGGATGAATTCGGCGGCCTGCCCGGCTTCGGCGAAGCGCTGGCGGGCGCCGTCGAGCATGGGTTGCGCCGGCTCGGCGAGGGTTACGCGGTGGCCGCGAGCGGCCAGCCAGAGCGACATGTGGCCGAGCCCGGCGCCGATGTCGAGGACCCGCAGAGGTCGCTCCGGGAGGGCCTCGGCGAGGTCGGCCTGGAGTACCGCGAGGCGGATCGCACCCTTGGCGCCGCCATAGATCTTTTCGGCGAAGCGCGTCGCCAGTTCGTCGAAATGGCGGTCGCTCATGGCAGGAAGCGCCGTTCGCAGTCGGCCAGCTTGGCGCGCACCACCTGTTCCAGGTCGAGGCCGGTTTCCCCGCAGAACAGCAGCAGATAAAGGACGATGTCGCCAACTTCCTGGCCAGCGTGTTCGAGCTGCTCGGCCGACAGCGTGCGCGACTGGTCTTCCGTCAGCCACTGGAAGATCTCCACCAGTTCGGCCATCTCGACGCTGGCGGCCATGGCCAGGTTCTTCGGGCTGTGGAATTGGCGCCAGTCGTTGCGGTCGCGGATGGCGTGCAGGCGCGCGGTGAGTTCGTGCAGGTCCATGGGGGATTCTTCGCGGTGGCGGTAAGCAGCCGCATAGCTTCGGGCTTTGCGCCCGAAGCTTCAAGGTATGGCGGACCGGCGTCAGCCCTGTAGCCGGCTCCAATGCCCGGCCATGTGCGGCAGGTCGTCCTTGCCGCGCAGGCTGAACTGGCCGTCCGCCGCCGCCGCGCTGGCCAGCAGGGTGAGGCTGGCCGGCAGCAGCACCGGCTTCTGGAAGCGCACCTCGACCCGATAGCCCGAGGCTGGCAGTCGCTCGCTGAGGGCGGCCAGGCTGCGAGCCTTGTTCCACAGGCCGTGGGCGATGGCGCGGGGAAAGCCGAACAGCTTGGCGCTGGGCGCCGACAGGTGGATCGGGTTGTAGTCGCCGGCGGCACGGGCATAGCGCCGGCCGATGTCGGCGGGCGCCTTCCAGTTGTCGACCGGCTCCAGCGGCAGCGGCTCCTGCTCGGCTTTCGGTGGAATCTCGCCGGGCACCTTGACGCCGCGGCAGAGCACCTTGCTGTCGCCGACCCAGAGCAGGCCAAGCTGGTCTTCCAGGCGGGTGACGATGCTGAAGGTGGCGCCCTTGTCGTGCGGTTGCAGGTTTTCCACCGCGACGCTCACGGTGAACGGGCCGAGGCCGCCGAGCGCGCGCAGCACGTCGATGCGGTTCTCCAGGTGGACCAGACCGAGCAGCGGGAAGGGGAAGCGCTTGTCGGTGAGCAGCGCCATCTGCAGCGGGAAGGCGAGGATGTGCGGGTAGGTCGGCGGCAGCAGGCCGTCGTCGCGGAAGCCGCAGACCTGGCGGTAGCGCTCGAGGTGCTTCGGGTCCACCGTGACCTGGCTGCGCAGGCCGCGCTCGGGCAGGGCCTTGCCGCGGATGCCGCGGCGCAGTGCGGCGCGCAGGAACAGGCCGGGCAGGGCGGGTGGGGCGGGCAGGTCGAGCCAGGCGGTGGGCATTGGACATCTCCTCGAAATAGGTGGCTGTCAGCTTAGTCGAGCACCCGCAGCAGGCATTGGCCGCCTGGCCGACGCCGCTGGCAGGGCGGTCAATCGGCTCCGGGATGCGTCTGCATCGAGATTTTCGACCACGCCGGCGGCTAGTCGATCTGAGGGTTTTTCCGTCATGCGGGATGGGTTATTTCTATGGCCTCTCCTTGAGAGGGGATGGCAAAGCTGCCTAAGATGGGCCCGCCCCATGGATAACTAGAAAAAACACCATGCGTGATCTGACCGACGATGTAGCGCTGATGCGCCCGGTGATCGACGCCCTGCGCGCCAGCGGCTGCGATCCGGACCGGGTCCTGGTCCGTGTCGGGCTGCCGCCGGGTGGCCTGCCGGCCGGCCGTTTCCCCCATTCCGCACAGAACCTGTTCTGGAAGGCCGCCGCCGACGAGTGCGGCGAAGAGCATGTCGGCCTGCACCTGGCCGAGCACCTGCCGGCGTTCCACGGCCTGCTCCTGGAATACCTGTTCCTCTCCAGCGATACCTTCGGCGCCGGCCTGCGCCATTCCCTGCGCTACGTACGCCTGCTGTCCGACACCCTGCAGGCGCAACTGGAGGTGGAGGGCGAGCGCGCGGTGCTGTCGCTGGGCGAATCGCCGGCGATCAACCGTCACTTCCCGGAAATGCTCGCCGGCGCGGTGATCCGCCTGTTCGGCGCGCTCACCGAGGGCGAGTTCAAGCCGCTGGAAGTGCAACTGATGAACGAAACCGGCGCGCCGATGGAGCGCTACCGTGCGGTCTACGGCTGCCCGACGATCCTCGGCATGCCGCGCTACGCGCTGGTATTCGATGCCGCGGTGCTGGACAAACCCTCGCGCCACGCCGCCCCGGAACTGCTGCGCATGCACGAGTCGCTGGCGCGCCGGCAACTGGCCGAAGTGGAGCGCCTGGACCTGGTGCGCCAGGTCCGCGAACTGATCGGCGAGTTGCTGGTGGACGGAGGCGCCACCCTGGAGCAGGTCGCCGCGCGCCTCGGCATGCCGGCCCGACGTCTGCGCGAACGCCTGGCGATGGCCGGGGTGCGCTTCAACGACCTGGTCACCGACTACCGCTGCCGACTGGCCAAGGAACTGCTGCTGAAGACCGACGAGCGCATCGAAGTGATCGTCGAACGCACCGGGTTTTCCGAGCCGAGCACCTTCTATCGCGCCTTCAAGCGCTGGGTCGGCGAGACGCCGGTGGAGTTCCGCCGGCGCGGGCAGCAGGGGCGCGGGTAGGGCCTGTCCGAAGGGGCTACCGGTGGTTTCCCGGTGCAGGGCCAGATAACGCCGTTGGCGTTATCCGCCTTACCGGGTCGGCGTCCTGTCGCCGGGGGGCAGGGGCCGCCTCAGGCCCCCAGCAGGCTCTGCCCGCACACCCTCAGCACCTGGCCGCTGACCGCGCCGGACGACGGCTGGGCGAACCAGGCCACCGTTTCGGCGACGTCCTGCGGCAGGCCGCCCTGGCTCATGGAGTTCATCCGCCGGCCGGCCTCGCGGATGGTCAGCGGAATGGCGGCGGTCATCTGCGTCTCGATGAACCCCGGCGCCACCGCGTTGATGGTGATGCCGCGCTTGCCCAGCGCCGGCGCCCAGGCCTGGGCCAGGCCGATCAGGCCGGCCTTGCTCACCGCGTAGTTGCTCTGCCCGAGGTTGCCGGCGATGCCGCTGATCGACGCCAGCAACACCACCCGGCCGTTGTCATGCAGCTTGCCGCCGTCGAGCAGGGCCTGGGTCAGCACCTGCGGGGCATTGAGGTTGACGTTGATCACCGAGTTCCAGAAGTCGCTGCTCATCTTCGCCAGGGTCTTGTCGCGAGTGATCCCGGCGTTGTGCACGACGATATCGACGCCCTCAGGCAGCGCGTCCACCAGTTGCTGTCCGGCGTCCGCGGCGCAGATGTCGAGAGCCACGGCACGGCCGCCGAGGCGCGCGGCGAGGCCTTCGAGGGCCTCCCTGGCCGGCGGCACGTCGAGCAGCACCACTTCCGCGCCGTCGCGCGCCAGGGTTTCCGCGATGGCCGCTCCAATGCCGCGGGCGGCGCCGGTGACCAGCGCGCGCTGGCCGGCCAGCGGCTTGCTCCAGTCGTGGACTTGGGCGCTGTTGGCGGCAAGACGGATCACCTGGCCGGAGACGTAGGCGCTCTTCGGCGAGAGGAAGAAGCGCAGTGCGCCTTCCAGTTGGTCCTCGGCGCCCTTGCCGACGTACAGCAACTGCACGTTGCCGCCGCGACGGATTTCCTTGCCCAGGGAGCGGGTGAAACCTTCCAGGCTGCGTTGCACGCTGGCGGCGACCGGGTCCTTGAGAGACTCGGGGGCGCGTCCGAGGACCACCACCTTCGGGCACTTGTCGAGGCCCTTGAGCACCGGCTGGAAGAAGTCGCGCAGCGCCACCAACTGCTCGAAGCGGGTCAGGCCGCTGGCGTCGAACAGCACCGCCTTGGCCCGCGGGCTGTGCTCGGCGGTCCAGCGCGGCAGCTCGAACTGTCCCTCGACGGCGGCGAACACTGCGTCGGTCAGCTTGCCGGCGAAGGGCAGCATGGCCTCGGCCAGCGCGCCGCTCCCGCCGATCACCAGCGGGCCGTCCACCGGCCGCACCCGGCCGGCCTGCCAGCGCTCCAGGCGCAGCGGGGAGGGAAGGCCGACGGCGCCAACCAGGCGGCGGCCGACGGGGGAGTTGGCGAAGGCGATGTAACGATCGGTCATGGAACGGGCTCCCGGTGGAAAGGCTCCAAGGCTGAAGGTGGATTCCGCCGGCCAACGATGCCGAGGGAACGCGGGTAACAGTGTGGACAACTCTACGCAGCCACCTGTTCGCCGCAATTGACCGCGCTGACCGGGATAACGGCAGGGCGGCCAATGCGACGCGACCGGCTAAGGTTAGCCTGTGCGCCACTGACCGCTCAGTTAACGGGTCGAGCCTCGGCTCGGCGTAAACGATTCCAGCAAGGAGTTCTTCCATGACCCAGCTGCGCCGGGTCGCCATTGTCGGCGGCAACCGTATTCCCTTCGCCCGCTCGAACACCGTGTACGCCACGGCGAGCAACCAGGAGATGCTCACTTCCGCCCTGGAAGGCCTGGTGGAGCGCTACAACCTGCATGGCGAGCGTCTTGGCGAGGTGGTGGCCGGCGCCGTGCTGAAGCATTCGCGCGACTTCAACCTGACCCGCGAATGCGTGCTCGGTTCGCGCCTGGCCCCGGAAACCCCGGCCTACGATATCCAGCAGGCCTGCGGTACCGGCCTGGAGGCGGCGATCCTGGTGGCCAACAAGATCGCCCTCGGGCAGATCGACAGCGGCATCGCCGGCGGCGTCGACACCACTTCCGACGCGCCGATCGGGGTCAACGAGGGGCTGCGCAAGATTCTCCTCGAGGCCAACCGTGGCAAGAGCAACCTGGACAAGCTCAAGAGCCTGTTGAAGATCCGCCCGCGCCACGTGGTCCCGGCCATCCCGCGCAACGGCGAGCCGCGCACCGGGCTGTCGATGGGGGAGTCCTGCGAACTGATGGCGCAGACCTGGCAGATTCCCCGCGACGAGCAGGACAGGCTGGCCTTCGAGAGCCACCACAAGCTGGCCGCGGCCTATGAGGAGGGCTGGCAGAACGACCTGATGACGCCGTTCCGCGGCCTGACCCGCGACCAGAACCTGCGCCCGGATATCGACCTGGAGAAGATCGGCACCCTCAAGCCGGTGTTCGAGCGCGGCTCGCGCGGCACCCTCACGGCGGCCAACTCGACGCCGCTGACCGACGGCGCCTCGGTGGTACTGCTGGCCAGCGAGGAGTGGGCGAAGGCGCGCGGCCTGCCGATCCTGGCCTACTTCAAGGACGGCGAGGCGGCGGCGGTGAACTTCGTCGATCGCCAGGAGGGCCTGCTGATGGCGCCGGTCTACGCGGTGCCGCGGCTGCTGGCACGCAACGGCCTGAGCCTGCAGGACTTCGACTACTACGAGATCCACGAGGCCTTCGCCGCCCAGGTGCTCTGCACCCTGAAGGCCTGGGAAGACCCCGAGTACTGCAAGACCCGTCTCGGCCTCGACCAGCCGCTGGGCTCCATCGACCGCAGCAAGCTCAACGTCAAGGGCAGCTCGCTGGCCGCCGGCCACCCGTTCGCCGCCACGGGAGGACGGATCGTCGCCAACCTGGCCAAGCTGCTCTCGGTGGCGGAGCAGGGACGCGGGCTGATTTCCATCTGCGCCGCCGGTGGGCAGGGTGTGACCGCGATCATCGAGCGGTAATCCAATAGGGCGAGCGGCCTTGTCGCTCGACGATGTAAGCAACTCCGTGACTTGGGCGGTGCCGTGCGAACGGGACCGCCTTTTTTTTGCCGGTGCCCTACGGTTCGGGTTCGTGGCGGCGATGAAGGGACGGATCCCGACGCCTGCCGGATAACCCCGGCGCAGGGCTCACGCCGCACATCCGCCATTGCCGTCCTGCCCCCGCAGGCTTGCCGGCTGGCGGTCGGCGAAGGGGGTGGAGAGGATCATCGAGGTCTTGCTGATGCCGAACTTCATCAGCCGGTCGATCAGGTCCTGCAGCTCCGGCATCGAAGCCACGGCGGCCTTCATCAGCACGCAGGCGTCGCCGGTGATCCGGTGGCAGAGGGTCAGTTGGGGGATCCGGGCCAGTTCGTCGAGCACCGACTGGCAATCCTTCTCGGTGATCCGCAGTTCGATCACGCACTCGATGGGCAGGCCGAGCTTGGCCAGGTTCACCGAGGCGTGGTAGCCGGTAATCACCCCTTCGGCCTCCAGCTTGGCCACCCGGTCGGCCACCGCCGGGGGCGACAGGTTGATGCGCCGGGCCAGTTCGGCGAAGGTCAGGCGGCCGTTGTCGATCAGGGCGGCGAGGAGCGCACGGTCGTATTTGTCCATGATGGGTCCCGGTTGTCGAATCGACGGAAAGCATGGCCGATTTCCATGGAAAGAAAAGTGTTACGTCCCGATAACCAGCGGCTGTGCCTTAACCGGCGGGTGGCGACCTCATAAAATGAAGTCTTTCTCCCGCCTGCCCTGTCGAGTGCTTTCCATGCCTGCCCGTCGCATTCCGCTGTTGCTTTTCGGTGCGTTCTTCGCCCTGTACTTCATCTGGGGCTCCACTTACCTGGCGATCCGCTTCGGCGTCGAGTCCTGGCCACCGATGCTGATGGCCGGGGTGCGCTTCGTCATCGCCGGCGGCCTGATGTTCGCCTGGTTGCGCTGGCGCGGCGCGCCGTTGCCGACCTGGCGCGAGTGGCGCGGCGCGGGGATCGTCGGAATCCTCCTGCTCAGTTGCGGCAACGGCGGGGTGACGGTGGCCGAGCACTGGGGCGTGTCTTCCGGGGTGGCGGCCCTCGCGGTGGCTACGGTGCCGCTGTTCACCCTGCTGTTCAGCCAGTTGTTCGGCCAGCGCAACACCACCCTGGAATGGGGCGGCATCGTGCTCGGGCTGTTCGGCATCGTCCTGCTCAACCTCGGTTCGAACCTCCAGGCCAGCCCTGCCGGCGCCGGCTTGATCCTGTTCGCCGCCGCGTCCTGGGCCTTCGGCTCGGTGTGGAGCCGGCGCCTGTCGCTGCCGGCCGGACCGATGGCCAGCGCCGCGGAAATGCTGGTCGGCGGCGCGGTGCTGCTGGTCGGCAGTCTGGCCAGCGGCGAGCGCCTGGAGCATTGGCCGAGCACCAGCGGCTGGCTGGCGCTGGTGTACCTGATCCTGTTCGGCTCGATCATCGCCTTCAGCGCGTACCAGTACCTGCTGCGCAACGTGCGGCCGGCGGCGGCCACCAGCTATGCCTACGTCAATCCGGCGGTGGCGGTGTTGCTCGGTACCCTGTTCGCCGGCGAGCGGATCGGCGGTATCGAGGGGCTGGCGATGCTGGTGATCATCAGCGCCGTGGTGCTCATCGGCCTGCCCCAGTGGCGCGCCAGCCGCGCCGCCGCCTGAATGCCTTAAGCGATCCCTAAGGCGGGCTGCGCCATGCTGCGGCGCAGCGCCCGGATGGGCCGGGCTGACGGGGGTACGAAGATGAAAGCGCTGGTCATCGGTGTGGTCCTGGTGTTCCTTGGCGGTTGCGCCAGTCACGTGAGCCCCGGCGGCAAGGCCATCGAGTCGCCGATCAAGGAGTATTTCGGCCAGGACCCCATCGAGCGCCGGGCCTTCGGCGAGAGCGAGAACGGCGCCGAGGCCGAGGATTCGCCACTGCGTTTCCGCCTGACGCCCTGAACGGTCGCACCGGGCGCCTGACCGGGCGTGCAGAAGTCGTCTCCAGCGTCTTCAATACGGAGTGACGGTCGCCGCCAGGCGGCCCCGTAGCGAAGGCCGGAGGGGCGATGGAGAGCATGCTGGACAGGCCCGAGCAGGAACTCGTGCTGGTGGTGGACGACACCCCGGACAACCTGCTGCTGATGCGCGAGCTGCTCGAGGAGCAGTACCGCGTGCGCACCGCCGGCAGCGGCCCGGCCGGGCTGCGGGCGGCCGTCGAAGAGCCGCGCCCGGACCTGATCCTGCTCGACGTGAACATGCCGGGCATGGACGGCTACGAGGTCTGCCGACGGCTCAAGGCCGATCCGCTGACCCGCGACATCCCGTTGATGTTTCTCACTGCCCGCGCCGATCGCGACGACGAGCAACAGGGCCTGGCCCTGGGCGCGGTGGATTACCTGGGCAAGCCGGTGAGCCCGCCGATCGTCCTGGCGCGGGTGCGCACCCACCTGCAACTGAAGGCCAATGCCGATTTCCTGCGCGACAAGAGCGAATACCTGGAACTCGAAGTGCGCCGTCGCACGCGCCAGCTGCAACAGTTGCAGGACGCCGTCATCGAAGCCCTGGCGACCCTTGGCGATCTTCGCGACAACCCGCGCAGCCGCCATCTTCCGCGTATCGAGCGCTATGTCAGGCTGCTCGCCGAGCACCTGGCGGCGCAGCGGGCGTTCGCCGACGAGCTGACTCCGGAGGCTGTCGACCTGCTGAGCAAGTCGGCGCTGTTGCATGACATCGGCAAGGTCGCGGTGCCCGACCGGGTCCTGCTCAACCCCGGGCAACTGGACGCCGCCGACACCGCCCTGCTACAGGGCCATACCCGCGCCGGGCGCGACGCCCTGGCCAGCGCCGAGCGGCGGCTCGGCCAGCCTTCCGGGTTCCTCCGCTTCGCCCGGCAGATCGCCTACAGCCATCACGAACGCTGGGATGGCCGGGGCTTTCCGGAGGGCCTGGCGGGCGAGCGGATTCCCCTGGCGGCGCGGATCGTCGCCCTGGCCGACCGCTACGATGAACTGACCAGCCGGCACGCCTACCGGCCGCCGCTGGCGCACGCCGAGGCGGTGCTGCTGATCCAGGCCGGCGCCGGCAGTGAATTCGACCCACGGCTGGTGGAGGCCTTCGTCGCCGTGGCCGACGCTTTCGCCGAGGTTGCCCAGCGCTACGCCGACAGCGCCGAGGCGCTGGACGTGGAGATGCAGCGGCTGGAACAGGCGGTGGCGGAAAGCATCGAACTCACCGCGCCACCAGCCTAGTACGCCGATCGGTGCGCAGTCCGGCGGAAAGCCGGCGCGTCCGGCTGTGCTCGGCACGGCGTTTGCCGTATAACGTCAGACCCTTTGCCTTCCACATTGGCCCCGAGGAACCGCGTAGCACCGATGAAGACACCCAGACGCCTGGAACCGTTGATCGAAGACGGTCTGATCGACGAGGTCGTGCGCCCGCTGATGAGCGGCAAGGAAGCCTCGGTCTATGTGGTGCGTTGCGGCGACAGCCTGCGTTGCGCCAAGGTCTACAAGGAGGCCAACAAGCGCAGCTTCCGCCAGGCCGCCGAGTACCAGGAGGGCCGCAAGGTCCGCAACAGCCGCCAGGCGCGGGCCATGGCCAAGGGCTCGAAGTATGGCCGCCGCGAACAGGAGGAAGCCTGGCAGAATGCCGAAGTGGCGGCCCTGTTCCGTCTCGCCGGGGCTGGTGTGCGGGTGCCGAAGCCCTATGATTTCCTCGATGGCGTGTTGCTGATGGAACTGGTGGCGGACGCCGACGGCGATGCTGCGCCGCGTCTCAACGACGTGACGCTGGAGCCCGACGAGGCACGGCGCCACCACGCTTTCCTGATCCGCCAGATCGTCGCCATGCTCTGCGCCGGCCTGGTGCACGGCGACCTCTCCGAGTTCAACGTCCTGCTCGGTCCGGATGGCCCGGTGATCATCGACTTGCCGCAGGCGGTCGACGCGGCCGGCAACAACCATGCGTTCAGCATGCTCGAACGCGACGTCGGCAACATGGCCGCCTACTTCGGCCGCTTCGCCCCGGAACTCAGGCAGACCCGCTATGCCAAGGAAATGTGGGCGCTCTACGAAGCCGGCGAGCTGACAGCGGAAACCCCGCTCAGCGGCACCTTCGTCGAAGCCGAAGAGGCCGCCGACGTGCGCGCGGTGCTCCGCGAGATCGAGGCCGCGCAGCGCGAGGAGGCGCGTCGCCAGGCGCTGCGCCAGGCCGACGACGCGCCGCGTGGCGAGCGCGAGGAACCGCCGCCGCCCTGGTTGCAGTGAGCGGCTGGCGGATGTTTTTTCCCGCCAACTGTATCGCGACCCTTGCGCACGCAACTGCTAGCGTGGCCTGAAGTTTTCCGGAGGCCGCCATGCCTGTTGCACATATCCTGCTCGCCCTGCTGGTGACCCTGATCTGGGGTCTGAACTTCGTCGTTATCAAGGTCGGCCTCGGCGACTTCCCGCCGCTGCTGTTCTGCGCCCTGCGCTTCGCCCTGGCGGCGCTGCCGCTGTTGGTCCTGCGCGGGCCGATGCCGGCGCCGTTCGGACGCATCCTGCTGATCGGCGTGCTCCTCGGAGTGGTCAAGTTCGGCCTGCTGTTCGTCGGCATGGCCCAGGGCATGCCGGCCGGGCTGTCGTCGCTGGTGCTGCAGAGCCAGGTATTCTTCACCATCCTCATCGCCGCCCTGTGGCTGGGCGAGCGGCCGTCGCCGCGCGGGTTGTTCGGCCTCCTGCTGGCGGCGGCGGGGCTGGTCCTGATCGGCCTGGAGCGGCCGCTGGGAGACAGCCTGCTGGCATTCCTGCTGGTGGTCGCCGCGGCGCTGGCCTGGTCCTTCGCCAACATCGCCACCAAGCGTTCCGGGGCCACCGACATGCTGCGCCTGATCTGCTGGGTCAGCCTGGTCCCGCCTTTGCCGCTGCTGGCGCTTTCCTATCTATTCGAAGGTCCGCACGCCATCGAGCGCGCAGTGCTGAACATGAGCTGGGGCGGCTTCGGCGCGCTGCTCTACATCGCCTTCGGCGCGACCACGGTGGGCTTCGCCATCTGGAGTTTCCTCCTGCGCCACTACCCGGCCAGCCTGGTGACGCCGTTCGCCCTGGCGGTGCCGGTGTCGGGCATGCTCGCCGGCTGGCTGCTGCTCGGCGAACGCCTCGACCTGGACAGCCTGCTGGCCTGCGCGCTGGTGTTCGTCGGGCTGGCCATCACCCTGTTGCCGGCCAGCCTGCTGCGACGCTTCGCCTGGCCGGTGCGGCGGGTGGGATGAAAACGGCGGAAGACATCCTCGCGCTGATCGCCGCCGATTCCTCGCGCCTGCATCTGCTCCGCGTGCTGCGCGAGGTCGGCCCGGAGGGCGCCTGGATCGGCGCCGGCTTCGTGCGCAACGCGGTATGGGACCATCTGCATGGCTACGGCGAAGCCACGCCGCTGGCGGACATCGACGTACTTCATTTCGCCCCGCGGGCCCTCGACCCGCAGGCCGACGCCGACTTCGAGGCCGCGTTGCGCCGTCGCTGCGAGGCGCCCTGGTCGGTGAAGAACCAGGCGCGCATGCACCTGCGCAACGGCGACCGGCCCTACCGGGATTGCGCCGATGCGCTGTGCCACTGGGCGGAAACGTGCACGGCGGTGGCGCTGCGACTCGTCGGCGAACGCCTGGAGCTACTGGCGCCGCTGGGCGTCGACGACCTGCTGGCGCTGAAGGTGCGGCCCACCGCGCATTTCGCCGGCAAGCCGGAGGTCTACCGGCGGCGCCTGCGGGAGAAGAACTGGACGGCGCGCTGGCCGCTGCTGGATATCAGTGGCAGCAGCCAGACGCCAGATCCTTGAGGATCGGGCAGTCGGGGCGGTGGTCGCCCTGGCAGTGCTCGACCAGGTCCTGCAGGGTGTCGCGCAGGGTGCTGAGTTCCTCGATCTTGCGGTTCAGCTCGCGCACGTGCTGCGCCGCCAGGGCCTTGACGTCGGCACTGGCGCGCTGGCGATCCTGCCAGAGGGTGAGCAGCTTGCCGACTTCGTCGAGGGAGAAACCGAGGTCCCGCGAACGGCGGATGAACGCCAGGGTATGCAGGTCGTTCTCGTTGTAGTGGCGGTAGCCGCTGGCGCTGCGTCCGGCCGGGCGGAGCAACTCGATGGACTCGTAGTAACGGATCATCTTCGGCGTCAGTCCGCTTTTCTTCGCCGCTTCACCGATATTCATCCGGGTCTCCTGGGAGGTTGCGAAGCCGCTAGCCTATCCCTTTCCCGGCCAATGCGCAGGCTATCAGATATGTGACCGCCCGCTGTCCGGACCTCTGGCCGGCGGCCGCGTCGCGTCCGGCTGGGTCTTCGGCAGGAACACCTGTACTTCCAGCCCTTTGCCCTCCAGTCCCTTGCCCAGGCCGATACTGCCGAAGTGCAGTTCGACGATGCGCTTGACGATCGGCAGGCCCAGGCCGCTGCCCTCGCCGCTGCTGGTGGCGGGGCTGCGGTAGAAGCGGGTGAAGATCGCCTGCTGCTCTTCCAGGGCGACCCCGGGGCCGTTGTCGCGCACCCGCAGCACGGCGTGCTGGGCGCGATTCTCGACGCGGATCTCGACCTGGCCCCCAGCCGGTGTGTAGCGCAGGGCGTTGCCCACCAGGTTGCCGACCATCGCCTTCAGCCACAGGTCGATGCCCATCACGTGCACGGCCTCCTGGTGCAACGACAGCTCGATGTCCTTGTCGATGGCCTGGCGCGCCAGTTCGGAGAGTACGTCTTCGGCCAGGGTGGCGAGGTTGACCGGGTGGAATTGCTCCAGCAGGGCGTCGCCGTCGAGGCGGGCGAGAAGCAGGATCTGCTCCATCAAGGTGCTGATCCGCTCGACGCTGCGACTGACTTGCAGCAGGCCGCGGGCGTGGGCCTTGGGGTCTTCCGAACGCAGCGCGACCTGGGCATGGGTGCGCAGGCTGGCCAGCGGCGTGCGGATCTCATGGGCGGCGTCGCTGGTCAGTCGGCGTTCGGCCTCGAGGGCGGTGCGCAGGCGCTCCAGCAGGAGGTTGAGTTCGTCGATGAGGCCGCGGATCTCCAGCGGCACCGCCTCCACCGCGATCGGCTGCAGGTGTCGCGCGGAGCGCTGCTGGACCTCGGCCTGCACTTCGCGTAGCGGCGCCAGGCCGCGGGCAACGCCGAACCAGACCAGGCCGCCGAGCAACGGCAGCGCCAGCAGCAGCGGGAACAGCGAGTAGAACAGCAGCAGGTTCATGGTGTGCTGGCGGTAGATCAGGTTTTCGCTGATCCAGATCTGGAAGCCGTCGATATTCAGCTGGAGCACCCGCCAGTGGGTGCCCTGGGCTTCCACGGTGCTGAAGCCGGGGCCCTGGGCCGTGATCTCCGGCGGCAGGTTGAGGCTCGACAGCAGCGGCTGGCCGTCGCGCCACAGGGCGTAGCCGAGGGCGCTTTCGCGGCGCAGCAGGGGCAGGCCCTGGATCGCCTCGCGGCTGCGTTCGATGATCTCGGTGATCGAGCCGTCCTCGCTGGCCTGGTCTTCGGTGGCAAGGTCGAGCAGGCGCAGGGCGGCTTCGCCGAAGTCCACCATGTCGTCGTCGAACAGGCGGTTCACCTGCTTCAGCGAGAGGTGGTAGGTCAGCGCCGCCACGCTCAGCCAGCACAGCACGAAGCCGACCAGCAGGTTGATCAGCAGGCGCCGGCGGACGGAGGGGACGGCGGTACGCGGCATCGGAGGACTCCGGTAGGCGGTTTTCAGGGCGCCGGCTGGTCGATGCCGTAGCCGATGCCGCGGACGGTGCGGATCAACTGGTTGCCGAGCTTGCGCCGCAGGTGATGGACATGGACCTCGATGGCGTTGCTCTCGACGTCGCCGCTCCAGCCGTAGAGGCTCTGCTCCAGTTGGTTGCGCGAGAGCACCTTGCCGCTGTTCTCCAGCAGCAGGCGCAGCAGCGCGTATTCGCGCGGCGCCAGTTCCACCGCCTGGCCGGACAGGGTCACCTGGTGGGTCGCCGGGTCCAGGCGCAGCTCGCCGTGCACCAGTTGCGGCAGGGCGCGACCGGTGGTGCGGCGGGTCAGGGCGCGCACCCGTGCCTGCAGTTCGTCGAGATCGAAGGGCTTGGTCAGGTAGTCGTCGGCACCGCTGTCGAGCCCGGCGACCCGGTCGGCCACCTTGTCCCGCGCGGTGAGCAGCAGCACCGGGGTGAGCAGGCCCTGGTGACGCAGGTTGCGCAGGATGTCCAGGCCGCTGCGGCGCGGCAGGCCGATGTCGAGCACCAGCAGGTCGAACTCGTCGGTGACCAGCGCGTTCTCCGCGGCCACGCCGTCGGTCACCCATTCCACGGTATCGCCTTCCAGGCGCAGCCCGGCGCGGATGCCGTCGCCGAGCAGCAGGTCGTCCTCGGCCAGCAGTATTCTCATGGCAGCCTCGTTTCAGTGATTCCACAATTCCCACAGGCTCAGGCCGGCCTCCAGCAGGAGGATGGCGACGATCAGCCATTCGACCCGCAGTTCGCCCCGGAAGTAACGGTATTCACCGAGGCGGTCGGCGGCCAGTTCGTAGAGGTCCTGCAGCACTTCGATGCGGTCGTCCAGGGTCGCCAGGCGATCGTGCACTTCGGCCTGCATGGCCAGTTCGTTGTAGAGCCGGCGCACCGCGCCGTTCAGTTGCAGCGGCGGCTTCTCCAGGTGCGACTCCAGGCGGACATAGGCCATGCGCCAGAGTGTAGTGCGTCGTACCTGCCGGTTCACATGTTCCTGGCGCCGCAGGGCGGCACGGCGCGGTAGCTGGGTCAGTTCGACATCGGCCTGGGCCGGCTCCCAGGCCGCCGCGGTGTCGTCTTCCAGGCGCCGCAGGTGACCTTCGTGCCAGGCGAAGACGGCCAGGCCTTCGAGCAGCTCCCGGCAGCGTTCGGGATTGCCGATGACCAGCGCGCGGCCGGGGCGCCACAGCACTCGCTCGCCGAACGAGGGTGCTTCCAGGGTCGGCTGGCGCTCGTCCTCGCCGGCGGCCATCCAGGCTTCCAGGCGCTGGCGCCAGGCGTGCCCGGTCTGTAGCCCGGCGTTGGCGAAGATCACCAGCAGCTCGTCGTCGACGGCGGTCTCCGGCAGTTCCGCGTCTTCGCTCAGCTCGATACGTTGTGCCAGGACTGCCAGCACCGGCTGCGGATCGCGCAGGGTGGCCAGCAGCGGCAGGCCGCCGCTGTCCGCGGCGGAGCGGAAGCGTACCCGGTGCAGCAGGCAGGGCGCGCCGTTGACGGCCAGCGGTACGCTGGCCAGGGGAGCGGCGGACATCTTCAGGTCCTCGCCAGGGCCGGCAATTGTGCCGGGCCGAACTCGATCTCCTCGATATCCGGCGGTGCGACGAAGGGTACGCCGTCTTCCAGTACCGGTCCCGGCTGGGCGAGCAGGAAGCGGGTTTCCCGGTCCATCACGAAGCAGGCCTTGAGGTAGTCGCCGTCGAGGTGGTCGAGCCACAGCGGGCCGAGCTTGCGTTCGATGCGTCGGTCGATGTCCTCGGCCTGCCAGTGGTTCGCGTCGAGCCAGTCGGAAGCCAGCAGGAAGCCCCAGGAGGAGAGGAACGAGGGCACCGTGGCGCGGTAGCTGTGGACCTGGGAGAAGACACTGCGCAGGGTACGGGCGAGGGCCGCGTGGGGCTTGTCGTCGCTGTGGGAGAACTCCAGGCCCTGCACCGCGATCACCCCGCCCGGACGCAGCCGCGAGTGCAGCAGTTCGTAGAACTGGCGGGTATAGAGGGCCTGGGCCGGGCCGTTGTCGAGCATGTCGACGACGTCGATGATGACCACGTCATAGAGCGACGGGTCGCGCTCGAGATAGGCCCGGCCGTCCTCGGCGAGCAGTTCGCAGCGCGGGTCGTCGAAGGCGCCCTGGTGCCACTGGAACAGGTGCTCACGGCACAGTTCCACCAGCTCCCGGTCGAGATCGACCATCACCGCCCGCCGCACGCTGGCATGGGACAGCACCTCGCGCAGGGTGGCGCCTTCGCCGCCGCCGATGATCAGTACGTCGCGCGGCTCGTCGTGGGCGAGCATGGCCGGCTGCACCAGCAGCTCGTGGTACAGCGACTCATCGCTCTCGGCGCTCTGGATCGCGCCGTCGAGCATCAACACGCGGTCGTAGTTGTAGGTGTCGGCGATCAGCACGTTCTGCCAGCGCGTGCGGCCCTGGTAGAGCACCCGGCGCAGGCGGTAGACGTACTGGTCGAAGGGGTCGCTGTCCTCGATCGCGGTGATTGCGCCGTCGCCTTCCAGCAGCGGGTCCGGCGGATAGAAATAGAAGTGGTTCGGCGGCAGCGGCGGCAGCCCGGCGGCGACCTCCGCCGGCACCAGGCCGGTGAGGTCGACGGCGTAACGGGCCTGGCTCAGGTCGGGAGCCAGCGGGGCGCGTTCGATCGGCGTATCCATCAGGCCACCCCCGTGCCCTGGCCCAGCGCCCAGCGCAGGGTCGGGCTGTCTTCGTCGACCGGGCCATTGCCGGCCAGGCTGCGGCTGAGCAGCCCCAGGCGATGGCCGCCGAGGCCGCGGTCCATGCTCGAGATCAGGTGCCGACGGCTGCCCAGGCGTTCGCTGAGCACGCGCACGGCCTGGGCGCCATCGAGCACGTCGCCGCAGGTGAACACGTCGACCGCGGCATAGCCGTACTCCGGCCAGGTATGGATCGCCAGGTGCGATTCGGCGATCACCACCACGCCGGAGATGCCGATCGGGCTGAACTTGTGGAACGCCGAGGTGATGATGGTGGCGTTGGCCTGGCGGGCGGCCTCGAGCATGCTTTCCTCGATCCACTGGATATCGTCGAAGCGCTGGTCGACGCAGTCGAACAGCTCGATGACCAGTTGCTTGCCGAGCACGGTGATCGGATCGAGTCGCAACGGTTGAATTGCCATGAAGGCCTCCTGCTTCCGTTTCGGCGAGGGATGTCCTCGCGGTGGAAGGCACGATAGGCGCGGCTGACTTAAGAGGTGCTTAACGACGGATTTTTTGCCCGCCCCGGCGCGGGCCGACGACGCCGGAGCACCCATTTCGCCTGACGTAGGGCGAATAGCGCCAGCGGCGCTATTCGCCGCTTCTGCGGAGCATGGCCCGGCGGATAACCGCGAGGCGGTTATTCGCCCTACCGAGGCGCGCCCTTCGCCTGCGTCACCCGGTCCACCAGGTAGACCACCCCGCGGTAGTCGATCCCGCCGTGCTCGCTGAGGCCGATCTCGCAGGTACGGCTGGTGGACACGCCTTCCTCGCAGAACTGCACGGCATCCTTCAGGCTGCGCAGGGAGTGAGCGTTCAGTTCCGGCGTGGTGAAGCCCTTGTCGCCGGCGAAGCCGCAGCAGTGAATGCCTTCCGGGATCACCACCTCGCGGGTGCAGCGGCCGACGAGGTCGATCAGCGCCTGGCTCTCGCCGAGGTGCTGGGTGCTGCAGGTGACGTGCACCGCTACCGGTTTGTCCTGCGGGATGAACTCCAGGCGATCGAGCAGGTGACTGCGGATGAATTTCACCGGGTCGTGGATCTGCAGCCGCGGATCGTCCAGACCCTGGACCAGGCGCAGGGTGCAGGGGCTGGTGTCGCAGTAGATCGGGTCGAGGCCGCCGCGGCTGGCCTGGAGCAGGGCGGCGAGCAGCTCGTCGCGCTTGTCGTCGGCCTGCTTCGCATACCCCTTGGACGCGAACGGCTGGCCGCAGCAGAGGTTGTCCAGGTTATCCGGGAACACCACCTGGTAGCCGGCCTTTTCCAGCAGACGGCGGGTCTTGTCCAGCAGCGGCTCGCGCTCTTCGTCGCCGAAGGCCGGGCCCATGGCGCGCGAGACGCAGGCGGCGAGATAGACCACCCTCGGTCGCCCGTCGTCGAGCGGGGCGGGCGGCGGCGCCAGGCGTACCGGCTGCGGCAGCGCCGGCGTCCATTGCGGCACGCGGCCGCCGCTGGCCTGGCTGAGGCC
Source organism: Pseudomonas sp. FDAARGOS_761 (assembly GCF_013343155.1). Lineage (NCBI taxonomy): Bacteria > Pseudomonadati > Pseudomonadota > Gammaproteobacteria > Pseudomonadales > Pseudomonadaceae > Pseudomonas > Pseudomonas sp. FDAARGOS_761. The sequence continues at coordinate 101,920 of NZ_CP054572.1, forward strand.
GCGGCTGGCGCTGGCCAGCAGGGGCGCGCCAAACAGGCGCCGGGCAGCGTCGGTAGCGAGCAGGGCGAAGCGCGCAGCGCGCATGGCGCCGGCAAAGTTGCGCGCCAGCCAGGTGGCGCCTTCGGCGTGGCGGGCGTCGGCGCCGCGCAGCTTGCGGATCAGCTCGCCGGTGTTGATGTTCACAGGACAGCGCTGGGCGCATAGGCCGGTGGCGGCGCAGGTGTCGATGCCCTGGTAGCGGTAGTCGCGCTCCAGCGCCGTGGTGTCGACGCCGGCGCGCTTCTTCGCCTGGATGTCGCGCCACAGGACGATGCGCTGGCGTGGCGTGAGGGTCAGTCCGCGCGACGGGCAGACCGGTTCGCAGAAACCGCACTCGATGCACTTGTCGACGATCTCGTCGGCGGCCGGCAGCGGCTTGAGGTTCTTCAGGTGGCTCTGCGGGTCGTCGCTGAGGACCACACCCGGGTTGAGGATGCCGCGCGGGTCGAGCAGGCGCTTGAGCTGCCACATCAAGCGATAGGCGTCCTCGCCCCACTCCAGTTCGACGAACGGCGCCATGTTGCGCCCGGTGCCATGCTCGGCCTTCAGCGAGCCGCCGTACTCCACCGCCACCAGGTGCGCCACGTCGTCCATGAACGCCGAGTAGCGGGCGATCTGCTCGGGCGAGTCGAAGCCCTGGGTGAAGACGAAGTGCAGGTTGCCTTCCAGCGCGTGGCCGAAGAGGATCGCCTCATCGTAGCGGTGCTTGTCGAACAGCTCGATCAGGCGGTTGACTCCCTCGGCCAGTCGTTCGACGGGGAAGGTGACGTCCTCGATGATCACCGTGGTGCCGGTCTCGCGCACCGCGCCGACAGCCGGGAAGGTGTCCTTGCGGATGCGCCAGAGCTGGTTGTAGACCGCCGGGTCTTCGCTGAAGTCGACCTGCTTCTCCAGCGGATATTCGGCGATGGAGGCCATGATCCGCCCGAGCTGTTCGTGCAGCAGCGTGCGGCTCGCCGCGCGGGACTCGATGAGCAGGGCGCAGGCACCGGCGGAAAGGCTCTTCACCCATTCCGGCATGCCCTGCATGTTCTCCACCGAGCGCAGGCTGCGCCGATCGAGCAGTTCCACCGCCGAGACCGGCTGGCGCTTGAGCACCGCGACCGCCGTGCAGCAGGTTTCCACCGTGGGGAAAACCAGCAGCGCCGAGGCCTTGTGCGGGTGTTCCGGGACGGTGTCGTAGGTCACCGCGCTGATGAAGCCGAGGGTGCCCTCGGAGCCGACCATCAGGTGGGTGAGGATGTCCAGCGGCTCGTCGTAGTCGACCAGCGCGTTCAGCGACAGGCCGGTGGTGTTCTTCAGCCGGTACTTGTGGCGGATCTTCGCGGCCAGTTCGGCGTTGGCGCGGGTCTCGCGGCCGAGTTCGGCGAGCCGTTCCAGCAGCTCGCCGTGGCTGGCGCGGAAGGCCGCGACGCTGGCCGGGTCCTCGCTGTCCAGGCGGGTGCCGTCGGCCAGCAGCAGGCGCAGGCCGGCAAGGGTGTGGTAGCTGTTCTGCGCGGTGCCGCAGCACATGCCGCTGGCGTTGTTGGCGACGATGCCGCCGATCTTGCAGGCGTTGATCGAGGCCGGGTCGGGACCGATCTTGCGGCCGAACGGCGCCAGCCAGGCGTTCGCCTGGGCGCCGATGACACCCGGCTGCAGGCGGATCTGCGCGCCGTCGGCGCGGATTTCCCGGCCGTTCCAGTTGTCGCCGAGGACGAGCAGCACCGAGTCGCTGATGGCCTGGCCGGAGAGGCTGGTGCCGGCGGCGCGGAAGGTCACCGGGACCTGCTCGCGGTAGGCGACGGATAGGATCGCGGCGACCTCGTCCTCGCTTTCGACGCGCAGCACCAGCTTGGGAATCAACCGGTAGAAACTGGCGTCGGTGCCGAAGGCCAGGGTCGACAGGGGGTCGTCGAAGCGGCGTTCGCGCGGTATCAGCCGCTCGACGGTCTCGAGAAAGGGAATCGGCAGGCTCATCGGCTTTCCTCGGCCCTGGGACGACGGTCACGCCCCGGGCGTTTTCAGGCTTTTCTGGCGGGCGTCTCAGGCGCCCAGTTCGCGGACCAGCGAGTCGGCGCTGATCTCGCCGATCGACTTGGCCCCGGTGAGGACCATGGCCACGCGCATTTCCTTTTCGATCAGTTCGAGCAGGTTGCGCACCCCGGCCTCGCCGGCGGCGGCCAGGGCGTAGACGAAGGCGCGGCCGAGCAGCACGCTGTCGGCGCCGAGGGCGATCATCCGCACCACGTCGAGACCGGTGCGGATGCCGGAGTCGGCAAGGATCGCCAGTTCGCCCTTCACCGCGTCGGCGATCGCCGGCAGCGCGCGGGCGCTGGACAGCACGCCATCGAGCTGGCGGCCGCCGTGGTTGGAGACGACGATGCCGTCGGCGCCGAACTTCACCGCATCCCTGGCATCCTCGGGGTCGAGGATGCCCTTGATCACCATCGGGCCGTCCCAGAACTCGCGGATCCACTCCAGGTCCTTCCAGGAAATCGACGGGTCGAAGTTGGCGCCCAGCCAGCCGATGTAGTCCTCCAGTCCGGTCGGGTTGCCGCGGTAGGCGGAAATGTTGCCGAGGTCGTGGGGCTTGCCCAGCAGGCCGACGTCCCAGGCCCAGGCCGGGTGGGTCATGGCTTGCAGGATGCGGCGCGGCGCGGCGTAGGGGCCGCTCATGCCGGAATGGGCGTCGCGGTAGCGGGCGCCGGGGACCGGCATGTCGACGGTGAACACCAGGGTGGTGACGCCGGCGGCCTTGGCCCGCTCCAGGGCGTTGCGCATGAAGCCGCGGTCCTTCAGCACGTAGAGCTGGAACCACATCGGCCGGTCGATGGCCGGGGCGACCTCCTCGATCGGGCACACCGATACCGTCGACAGGGTGAAGGGCACGCCCTTCGCCGCCGCCGCGCGCGCCGCCTGGACTTCACCGCGGCGGGCGTACATGCCGGTGAGACCGACCGGGGCGAGCGCCACCGGCATCGCCAGGGTCTCGTCGAACAGGCGGGTTTCCAGGCTCAGCTCGGACATGTTCTTCAGCACCCGCTGACGCAGGGCGATGGCCGACAGATCCTCGACGTTGCGACGCAAGGTGTACTCGGCGTAGGCGCCGCCGTCGATGTAGTGGAAGAGGAACGGCGGCAGCTTGCGTTGGGCGGCGGCGCGGTAGTCGGTGGAAGCGGAAATGATCATTGGGCTCTTCCGTTGTGTCGAAAGGTTTTGCATCGAGCGCAGTGGAGCGGGACACGGCGGAAATGGCCAAGGGAGCCGGGCCTACGATCGTAGGCGAGTCTCCCCCGGGCCATTTCCTGCGCAGTATCGACGACGCGCGGCCGATCAGGGCGCGGTCAGTGCACCAGCATGCCGGTGAATAGGTATGCCTGGGCCAGGGTGATCAGTCCGACCAGCGCGGCGAAGATCAGGCTGTGCTTCAGGGTGAAGCGGAACAGGTCGGATTCCTTGCCGACCATCCCGGTCGCGGCACAGGCCACGGCGATGGATTGCGGGGAGATCATCTTGCCGGTCACGCCGCCGCTGGTATTGGCGGCCACCAGCAGGGTGTCGCTGACTCCGATCTGGTGCGCGGTGGTCGACTGCAGGGAGCTGAACAGGGCGTTGGAGGACGTATCCGAACCGGTCAGGAATACCCCCAGCCAGCCGAGGAACGGCGAGAAGAACGGGAACGCCGCGCCGGTACCGGCCAGGACCAGGGCCAGGGTGGTGGACATGCCCGAGTAGTTGGTGACGAAGGCGAAGGCCAGGACCATGCCGATGGACAGGATCGGCCACTTCAGCTCCACCAGGACTTCCTTGAAAGTGGTAATACCAATTTTCGCTCCGATGCGCAGGATGAACATCGATACCAGCGCCGAGAGGAAGATCGCCGTGCCGGTGGCGGAGATCGGGTCGAACTTGAATACCGCGGCGATCGGCGTGGCGCTGGTGGCGATCGGCGCGCCCTTGACCACCAGTTGGTCCAGGTGCGGGATGGCGAAGTTGAACACCAGCCAGTAGAGCTCGCCGCCCGGGGCGAAGAGGGCCTTGAAAGGTTTCAGGGTCCAGATGGTCACCAGTACGGTGAGCACCAGGAACGGCGACCAGGCCTTGAGGATCTCGCCGAAGCTGTAGGCGGACGGTTCGACGCTGCGTTGCCCGCCGTAGCCGCCACCGGCCACGGCCGCGCCGCCGCTGGCGGCGAGCGCTTCGCTGGCGCCCTGCGGCTGCCAGACCTTGAGGAACAGGGTCAGGGAGACCAGGCTGACCAGTGCCGAGGTGATGTCCGGCAACTCCGGGCCGATGAAGTTGGACGTCAGGTACTGAGTGATGGCGAAGCTGCCGCCGGCGACGATGGCGGCCGGCCAGGTTTCGCGGATGCCGCGCCAGCCGTCCATCATGAACACCAGCCAGAACGGTACCAGGATCGACAGGAACGGCAGTTGGCGGCCGGTCATGGCGCCGATCTTGAAGGCGTCGATACCGGTCACCTGGCCGGCGACGATGATCGGGATGCCCAGTGCGCCGAAGGCCACCGGCGCAGTGTTGGCGATCAGGCACAGGCCGGCGGCGTAGAGCGGATTGAAGCCGAGGCCGACGAGCAGGGCGGCGGTGATCGCCACCGGCGCGCCGAAACCGGCGGCGCCTTCGAGGAAGGCCCCGAAGGAGAAGCCGATCAGCAGTACCTGCAGGCGCTGGTCGCCGGTAATCGACAGCACCGAGCTGCGGATCACCTCGAACTGGCCGCTCTTCACCGTCAGTTTGTAGAGGAAGACCGCGGCGACGATGATCCAGGCGATCGGCCAGAGACCGTAGAGGAAGCCGTAGCCGGCGGCGGCGAAGGCCATGTCGGCGGGCATGTGGAAGGCGAAGATGGCCACCGCGATGGCCAGCGCCAGGGTGATGCTGCCGGCGATGTGGCCCTTGAGGCGGAATACCGCCAGGGCGAGGAAGAAGAACACGATCGGGATGACGGCCGCGGCGGCCGACAGGCCGAGACTGCCAAGGGGGGTATAGAGTTGTTGCCAGGCTTGCATGGGGGTTGGCTCCCTAATTGTTGTTGGGTTTGCCTGTGACCAGATCGGACACGCGCCAAGACCTGTGTGTGCAAGGGCGCTGGGCAGCCGAACCTGGCAAAGCTCGCATAATTGGTAAGACCAATTTACAAAAGCGAGCGCTCAGGTTAAGAGTCGAGCGTTCGGCGTGTCAATTTGCCCGTCTACGACTTTTGTCTAAGGATGCTCGTGCGGGGCTCGTGGCGGCTCGCTTGTGGTGCGGGGAGCGGCTCGGTACGCTTCCTCTCTTTTTCGCGCTGGGCGCATGGCAGAGGCTTTGCGACGAAACTTCGGGTAAGGGTGTCGGGATATGGAATTTGGTCAGGTCAGGCAGCGCCGTCTGTCGGATGACATCGTTGCGCAACTGGAGGCGATGATCCTGGAGGGCACGCTGAAGTCCGGCGAGCGGCTGCCCGCCGAGCGCGTGCTTGCCGAGCAGTTCGGGGTTTCCCGGCCGTCGCTGCGCGAGGCGATCCAGAAACTGGTGGCGAAGGGGCTGCTGGTCAGCCGCCAGGGTGGCGGCAACTATGTGACCGAATCGCTGGGCGCGACTTTCAGCGATCCGCTGCTGCACCTGCTGGAGGGCAACCCGGAGGCCCAGCGCGACCTGCTGGAGTTTCGCCACACGCTGGAAGGGTCATGTGCCTACTACGCGGCGCTGCGTGCGACCTCCCTCGATCACCAGCGCCTGACCGAGGCGTTCGAGGCGCTCCAGGCCTGCTATGCGCGCAACGACCAGGTCAGTGCGGAAGAGGGCGCCGCCGACGCGCGCTTCCACCTGGCGATCGCCGAGGCCAGCCACAACACCGTGCTGCTGCACACCATCAAGGGCCTGTTCGACTTGCTGCGGCGCAACGTGGTGACCAATATCGGCGGGATGTACGCGCAGCGCACGGAAACCCGCGCGCAACTGATGGAGCAGCACCAGCGCCTATACGACGCGATCATCAGCGGTCAGGCGGAGCTGGCCCGGGAGGTGTCCAACCAGCACATCCACTATGTGCAGGAGGTCCTGGCGGAGGTCCAGGAAGAGGCGCGCAGGATGAAGCGCTCGCAGCGCCGGCGCAGCGTGCAGGAAGACTAGCGAGGCGCGGGCAGGGAGGCGCTCAGTCGTCCTTGCCGTGGCGCATGGCGCGTTGGATCTCCCGATCGGAGTCGCGCTCCTTCTCGGTGTGGCGCTTGTCGAAGTCCTTCTTGCCCTTGGCCAGGGCGATCTCGCACTTGACCAGGTGCTTCTTCCAGTACATCGACAGGGCGACGCAGGCGTAGCCCTTCTGTTGCACGGCGCCGAACAGCTTGCCCAGTTCGCGCTTGTGCAGCAGCAGCTTGCGCGTGCGCACCGGGTCGGCGATCACGTGCGTGCTGGCGGTGGTCAGGGGCGTGATGTGGCTGCCGAGCAGCCAGGCCTCGCCATCCTTGAGCAGCACGTAGCTGTCGACCAGTTGGGCCTTGCCGGCGCGCAGGCTTTTCACTTCCCAGCCCGCCAGGGCGACGCCCGCCTCGAAGCGTTGTTCGATGAAATAGTCGTGCAGAGCCTTCTTGTTCTGCGCGATGGTCCCCGAAGGGTGTTTCTTCTGCTTAGCCATAGGCGGCGCATTATAGGGAGTCGCCGGCTTCACCGCTATGGGGCGGCGTCGCGCTTGAGGGATAGAGGTGAATTTCGGACAATGCCCACTCTTTTCCTGGCCGCTGGCCAAGGTTTTGTAAGAAAAGTCTTCAAGTGGCGTCAGGCTGTGCTGAGCGTTTTTCTGCCGAACCCTGGCCCCGGTCGGCGGGCGCAGCGCGCCGCCGTGGCGGATGCCGCCGTCCCGCCGGCTATGCTTGGGGAGTCGCCCGCTCGACAGCAGAAGTGAGAGTTCTATGAGCACCCATATCCAGCGTTCGGCGCTGTTGCCTTATCCCGCCCGTGCGCTGTTCGATCTGGTGAACGACGTGAAGCGCTATCCGGAGTTCCTGCCCTGGTGTTCGGCCAGCCAGGTCCTGGAGGAGAGCGAAAGCCTGATGCGCGCCGAGCTGACCGTGGCCAAGGGTAGCCTCAGCCAGCGCTTCACCACCCGCAACGTGCTGGTGCCGGGAGCTTCCATCGAGATGAACCTGGAAAACGGACCGTTCACCGAACTGCATGGCGTCTGGCAGTTCAAGGCGCTGGGCGAGAAGGCCTGCAAGATCACTCTCGACCTGACCTTCGATTACGCCGGGCCGCTGGTCAAGGCGACCCTCGGGCCGCTGTTCACCCAGGCTGCCAACACCATGGTCGACGCGTTCTGCCAGCGCGCCAAGCAACTCTATGGCTGAGATCGCCGTCGAGGTGGTCTACGCGCTGCCGGAGCGACAGGCGTTACTGCGCCTGAGCGTGCCGGCAGGTACCAGCGCACGCGAGGCCGTGCTGCTCTCCGGCATCGCCGAGGCGTTTCCAGGGCTGGATGTGCAAGGTTGTCCGCTGGGTATCTTCGGCAAGCTCCTGGCTCGCCCGGAGGAGCGGGTGCTGGAGGCCGGCGAACGGGTGGAGATCTACCGCCCGCTGATCGCCGATCCCAAGGAGGTGCGCAAGCAGCGTGCCGCACGGGCCCGGAGCGAGCGCGAAGGCGGTTAGCCGCGGGGTTCCCTGCGGAAATGAAAAAGCCCGGCGAATGCCGGGCTTTTTCGTGGAACGCCAGCCGTCATTGCGGGCTGGGGTCCAAAGGTTCGGGGGTCGGAACCGGTACCGGCTGGGCTTCGTCCACTTCGCGCTGGAGTTGTTCCAGGGTGGAGCCCGGTTTCGGCGGCTCTTCTTTCTGCTCTTCCGGTTTCTGCTGGTCGGCCGGCTGGGTGACGGTGGTGCTGCCTTCCTTGCCGAGGATCGCTTCGTCGCGGCTGACGCCGGGCATGAAGTCGCCGTTCAGGCCGGCCAGTTGGTCGCTGTCGTTGAAGAACAGGCTGACGCGCTCCTGCTGGCGACGACCGCCGCCCGGCTGGATGCTGTAGAGGTAGTCCCAACGATTGGCGTGGAAGGTATCGACGATCAGCGGGTTGCCCATGATAAACCGCACTTGGCGTCGGGTCATTCCGGGACGCAACTGGTCTATCATGTCCTGCGTTACGACGTTGCCTTGCTGGATGTCGATTTTATAGACGCCAGGAAACGAGCAACCGGCGAGTGCGGCAAGCCCCGCGAAAGCGAGACAGGTCAGCATGAGCTTGGCGTTTTGCATCGGTGAGCGACTTCCACTATCTTGGCTGGGCAAATAAAAGCCCGATCATACCCGTATTCCGGGATACTGCGAAACATCCCGCGCTGAGAAAGCAGACATGGTTGAAAATAGCGAACTTCGAAAAGCCGGCCTTAAAGTGACCCTGCCGCGGGTCAAGATCCTGCAGATGCTCGACTCGGCCGAGCAACGCCACATGAGTGCCGAAGACGTGTACAAGGCGCTGATGGAAGCAGGCGAGGACGTGGGCCTGGCAACCGTCTATCGGGTGCTGACCCAGTTCGAGGCCGCCGGCCTGGTGGTGCGTCACAACTTCGATGGCGGCCATGCCGTGTTCGAGCTCGCCGATAGCGGCCACCACGACCACATGGTCTGCGTCGATACCGGCGAGGTGATCGAGTTCATGGATGCGGAAATCGAGAAGCGCCAGAAGGAAATCGTCCGCGAGCGCGGCTTCGAGCTGGTCGATCACAATCTGGTGCTCTACGTGCGCAAGAAGAAGTAGTCGCGCAACGGTTCCATGCGAAAACGGCGACCCTGGGGTCGCCGTTTTCATTTTCCATTGAAGGAACGTTCAGTTCTGGGCGGCCAGGTTGACCAGTTTCTTCGCGTGGGCCAGGGATTCCTTGGTCAGGTCGACGCCGCCGAGCATGCGGGCGATCTCCTCGATCCGCTGGGCCTTGTTCAGGGTGGCGACCACCGTGCGGGTTTCGCTGCTGCCGCGTTCCTTGTGCACGAACAGGTGCTGGTGGCCCTGGGCGGCGACCTGCGGCAAGTGGGTCACGGTGAGGACCTGGCCGCGTTCGCCGAGGCGACGCAGCAACTGTCCGACCACTTCGGCGGTGGGGCCTCCGATGCCGACGTCGACTTCGTCGAAGACCAGGGTGGGGATGCGCGAGGTCTGTGCCGTGATCACCTGGATCGCCAGGCTGATCCGCGACAGTTCGCCGCCCGAGGCGACCTTGGCCAGCCCTTTCAACGGCTGCCCGGGGTTGGCGCTGACCAGGAACTCCACGCTTTCCAGTCCGTTGGCCTGCGGCTCGGCGCTGTCGCCGGGATGCAGGACGATGGCGAAGCGCCCTCCGGGCATGCCCAGGCGCTGCATCTCCTGTTCCACGCTGGCGGCAAGAGGTGCGGCCGCGGCCTGGCGCAGGCGGCTCAGTTCGTCGGCTTTTTCCTGGTAATGCCGGGCGTAGGCGGCCAGCTCGTCGCCCAGGCGTCCGACCGCTTCGTCGTCGGCGTTCAGCGCCTCCAGTTCGTCGAACAGGCGCTGCTGCAGGTCGGCCAGTTCGGCGGGCTGGACCCGGTGCTTGCGCGCCAGGGAATAAATGACGTCCAGGCGCTCCTCGACCTGCTGCTGGCGATTGGGATCGGCATCGAAGTGGTCGACGAAGCGGTTCAGTTCGCCGATCGCCTCCTCGACCTGGATCTGCGCGCTGGACAACAGGTTGACCGCTTCGCCGAGGGCGGCGGGCTGGCCGCTGAACGAGGTCAGGCGGCTGAGGCTGGCATTGAGCGCGGAAAGGACGTTGCCGGCATCGCTCTCGCTGCACATTTCCACGACTTGGCGGCAGGCGGCGAGCAGGCTTTCGGCGTTGCTCAGGGTCTTCTGCTCCTGCTCCAGGCTTTCCAGTTCGTTTTCGCCGAGGGACAGGTTTTCCAGTTCTTCCAGCTGGTAACTGAGCAACTGGTGGCGGGCGCGCTGTTCGTCGCCGCTACGCGACAGGCGTTCGAGTTCCTGGCTGGTCTGCTTCCAGCGTTGCGCGGCGAGCTGCACCTGGCGCGCCAGCTCCTGGCAGCCGGCGTACTCGTCGAGCAGGCGCCGGTGGGTCTCGCTCTTCAGCAGCGACTGGTGCTCGTGCTGGCTATGGATGTCGATCAGCAGTTCGCCCAGGCTCTTCAGGTCGCCCAGAGGGCAGGGCGTGCCGTTGATGTAGGCACGCGAGCGACCTTCGGCAGTGATCACCCGGCGCAGGATGCACGGACCGTCCTGTTCCAGGTCGCGCTCGGCGAGCCAGTCGCGGGCCTCGGCGATGGCGCTGACGTCGAAGCTGGCGAGAATGTCGGCCTTGTCCGCTCCGGGACGTACCGCGCCGCTGTCGGCGCGGTCGCCGAGGGTAAGGCCGAGGGCGTCGAGCATGATCGACTTGCCCGCGCCGGTTTCGCCGGTGATCACGCTCATGCCGGTAGCGAGTTCGAGATCCAAGTGCTCGACGATGGCGTAGTTGTGAACGGACAGGTGAACCAGCATGGCGGGCGGCTCCGTGGGTTTTGTCTGGTTATTTATACAGTATTTTTTCCGGCTGGCAATTGCCGCTCGCCCCTTGAACCGTGGAAAGCCGTCCCCATATAGCCGGCAACGTTGCGAACTTATGCGTTCGCCTTGTATTTGCCAGCTTATTTTTGAAGGAGAGTGGCATGGCTGACGAACAGCAGACCCTGGATCAACAGACCCCCGAGCAGCCCACCGGCGCCGCCGAGGACCTGACCGCCCGCGTGCAGGAACTGGAGGAGCAGCTGGCTGCCGCCCAGGACCAGGCGCTGCGCATGGTCGCGGATCTGCAGAACGTACGCCGGCGTGCGGAGCAGGATGTCGAGAAGGCGCACAAGTTCGCGCTGGAGAAATTCGCCGGCGACCTGCTGGCGGTGGTCGACACCCTCGAGCGCGGCCTGGAGATGTCCGATCCCAATGACGAGGCGATCAAGCCGATGCGCGAAGGGATGGAACTGACCCTGAAGATGTTCGACGACACCCTGCGCCGCTACCAGGTGGAGGCGCTGAACCCGGAAGGCGAGCCTTTCAATCCCGAGCAGCACCAGGCGATGGCCATGCAGGAAAGCGCTTCGGCCGAGCCGGGCAGTGTCCTCAAGGTGTTCCAGAAAGGCTACCTGCTCAACGGCCGCCTGCTGCGTCCGGCGATGGTGGTGGTCAGCAAGGCGCCGGCGGAAACCCCGCCTTCCATCGACGAGCAGGCTTGAAATTCGACGCGACGACCCCATCTGGGTAGTCAACCGAGCACGAGACCCACGGGCGGGTCGCACGGAATCAAAGTTTCTGGAGAGTGAATATGGGCAAAATCATTGGCATCGACCTGGGTACCACCAACTCCTGCGTGGCTATCCTGGAGAACGGTAACGTCAAGGTCATCGAGAACGCCGAGGGCGCGCGTACCACCCCCTCGATCATCGCCTACACCAACGATGGCGAAACCCTGGTGGGCCAGCCGGCCAAGCGCCAGGCGGTCACCAACCCGCAGAACACCCTGTATGCGGTGAAGCGCCTGATCGGCCGTCGCTTCGAAGAGAACGTGGTACAGAAAGACATCCAGATGGTGCCGTACAGCATCGTCAAGGCCGACAACGGCGACGCCTGGGTGGAAGTGAAGGGCCAGAAGATGGCGCCTCCGCAGATTTCCGCCGAAGTGCTGAAGAAAATGAAGAAGACCGCCGAAGACTACCTCGGCGAGCCGGTCACCGAAGCGGTGATCACCGTTCCGGCCTACTTCAACGACAGCCAGCGCCAGGCCACCAAGGACGCCGGCCGCATCGCCGGCCTCGACGTCAAGCGGATCATCAACGAGCCGACCGCGGCGGCGCTGGCCTACGGCCTGGACAAGGCCAAGGGCGACCACACCGTGATCGTCTATGACCTGGGCGGCGGTACCTTCGACGTGTCGGTGATCGAGATCGCCGAAGTCGACGGCGAGCACCAGTTCGAAGTGCTGGCCACCAACGGCGACACCTTCCTCGGCGGCGAAGACTTCGACATCCGCCTGATCGACTACCTCGTCGACGAGTTCAAGAAGGAAAGCGGCATCAACCTGAAGGGCGACCCGCTGGCCATGCAGCGTCTGAAGGAAGCGGCCGAGAAAGCCAAGATCGAGCTGTCCTCGACCCAGCAGACCGACGTCAACCTGCCGTACGTGACTGCCGACGCGAGCGGTCCGAAGCACCTGAACGTCAAGGTTTCCCGCGCCAAGCTGGAGTCCCTGGTCGAAGACCTGGTGCAGCGCACCATCGAGCCGTGCCGCACCGCGCTGAAGGATGCCGGCCTGGATGTTTCCGATATCCATGAAGTGATCCTGGTCGGCGGCCAGACCCGCATGCCGCTGGTACAGAAGACCGTTGCCGAGTTCTTCGGCAAGGAAGCGCGCAAGGACGTCAACCCGGACGAAGCCGTGGCTGTCGGTGCCGCCATCCAGGGTGCGGTCCTGGCCGGCGACGTGAAGGACGTGCTGCTGCTCGACGTGACCCCGCTGACCCTCGGCATCGAGACCCTGGGCGGCGTGATGACCGGTCTGATCGAGAAGAACACCACCATCCCGACCAAGAAGTCGCAGGTGTTCTCCACCGCCGACGACAACCAGGGCGCGGTGACCATCCACGTGCTGCAGGGCGAGCGCAAGCAGGCCGCGCAGAACAAGTCGCTGGGCAAGTTCGACCTGGCCGACATTCCGCCGGCTCCGCGCGGCGTGCCGCAGATCGAGGTGACCTTCGATATCGATGCCAACGGCATCCTGCACGTCTCGGCGAAGGACAAGGCCACCGGCAAGCAGCAGTCCATCGTGATCAAGGCATCCTCCGGCCTGTCCGAGGATGAGATCCAGCAGATGGTCCGCGATGCCGAGGCGAACGCCGAGGAGGACCGCAAGTTCGAGGAACTGGCTGCCGCTCGCAACCAGGGCGACGCGCTGGTCCACGCGACCCGCAAGATGATCACCGAGGCGGGCGACAAGGCCACCGCCGAGGACAAGGCGACCATCGAGAAGGCGCTGGGCGAGCTGGAAGCGGCGGTGAAGGGCGACGACAAGGCCGAGATCGAGGCCAAGATGAACGCTCTGTCCCAGGCTTCCACCCCGCTGGCGCAGAAGATGTACGCCGAACAGGCCCAGCAGGGCGAAGACGCTCCCCAGGGCGAGCAGGCGAAAGCCGCTGACGACGTGGTGGACGCCGAGTTCGAAGAGGTCAAGGACAACAAGTAAGCCCCGGCTTGCTTCTGCCCCGCGTGCCGGCCAGGCCGGTACGCATGATCCGCCACGCGGGAGCCTGCTCCCGCGTTGGCGTGTCTGGAGGGTCCTTAATTGAGACGGAAAGGTTATGGCGAAACGAGACTTTTACGAGGTTCTGGGGGTTGAGCGTGGCGCCAGCGAGGCGGACCTGAAGAAGGCCTACCGTCGCCTGGCGATGAAATACCACCCGGACCGCAATCCTGGCGACAAGGAAGCCGAGGACAAGTTCAAGGAGGCCAACGAGGCCTACGAGGTCCTCTCCGATGCCAGCAAGCGGGCGGCCTACGACCAGTACGGCCATGCCGGCGTCGATCCGAACATGGGTGGGGGCGCTGGCGCCGGTTTCGGCGGGGCGAGCTTCTCCGACATCTTCGGCGATGTGTTCAGCGATTTCTTCGGTGGCGGCGGCGCCCGCGGTGGCTCGCGCGGCGGCGCGCAGCGCGGCGCGGACCTGCGCTACACCCTGGATCTCGACCTGGAAGAGGCGGTACGCGGCACCACCGTCACCATCCGCGTGCCGACCCTGGTCGGTTGCAAGACCTGCAACGGCAGCGGCGCCAAGCCCGGTACCACACCGGTCACCTGCACCACTTGCGGCGGTATCGGCCAGGTGCGTATGCAGCAGGGCTTCTTCTCGGTCCAGCAGACCTGTCCGCGCTGCCACGGCACCGGCAAGATGATTTCCGATCCCTGTGGCTCCTGCCATGGCCAGGGGCGCGTGGAAGAGCAGAAGACTCTGTCGGTGAAGGTGCCGGCCGGCGTCGACACCGGCGACCGCATCCGCCTCACCGGCGAAGGCGAGGCCGGCAGCATGGGTGGTCCGGCGGGCGACCTGTACGTGGTGGTCAATGTGCGCGAGCACCCGATCTTCCAGCGCGACGGCAAGCATCTGTACTGCGAAGTGCCGATCAGTTTCGCCGACGCTGCGTTGGGTGGCGAGCTGGAAGTGCCGACCCTGGATGGCCGGGTCAAGCTGAAGATTCCGGAAAGCACCCAGACCGGCAAGCTGTTCCGCCTGCGCGGCAAGGGCGTGGCCCCGGTGCGCGGCGGCGGCGCCGGCGACCTGATGTGCAAGGTGGTGGTGGAAACCCCGGTGAACCTGGACAAGCGCCAGCGCGAGCTGCTCGAGGAGTTCCGCAAGTCGTTGCAGAGCGACACCTCGCATTCGCCCAAGGCCAGCGGCTGGTTCGAGGGCATGAAGCGTTTCTTCGACGACCTATAAACAAAGCCATGGGCGCGGCCTGACCGCCGCGTCCGGGTTCCGCGTGGAGTGGTTTTATGCGACGTATAGCCGTAGTGGGCGCCGCCGGGCGCATGGGCAAGAACCTGATCGAGGCCGTTCAGCAGACCGGCGGTGCCGCCGGGCTGACGGCGGCGGTGGATCGTCCGGATAGCACCCTGGTGGGGGCGGACGCCGGCGAGCTGGCCGGTCTCGGCCGGATCGGCGTGCCGCTGTCCGGGGACCTGGGCAAGGTCTGCGAGGAGTTCGACGTCCTGATCGACTTCACCCATCCCTCCGTAACCCTGAAGAACATCGAGCAGTGCCGCAAGGCGCGCCGCGCGATGGTCATCGGCACCACCGGCTTCAGCGCCGACGAGAAGCTGCTGCTGGCCGAAGCGGCGAAGGATATCCCGATCGTCTTCGCTGCCAACTTCAGCGTCGGCGTGAACCTTTGCCTGAAGCTTCTGGATACCGCGGCACGGGTGCTGGGCGACGAAGTGGATATCGAGATCATCGAGGCCCATCACCGGCACAAGGTCGATGCACCGTCCGGCACCGCCTTGCGCATGGGCGAGGTGGTAGCCCAGGCGCTCGGCCGGGACCTCCAGGAAGTGGCGGTCTACGGACGCGAGGGGCAGACCGGCGCGCGGGCGCGGGAAACCATCGGCTTCGCCACCGTGCGCGCCGGCGACGTGGTGGGCGACCACACCGTGCTGTTCGCCGCCGAGGGCGAGCGCGTGGAGATCACCCACAAGGCTTCCAGCCGCATGACCTTCGCCCGTGGCGCGGTGCGTGCGGCGCTGTGGCTGGAGGGCAAGGAGAACGGCCTGTACGACATGCAGGATGTGCTCGGCCTACGCTGAGGCGCTGCCGCACGTCGTCTTATTGGTGGACCGGAATGTCGCGATTCTGTAAACTACAGCTTTAGTGTGTCCACTAAAAGCAGCGCAGCATGAATCGAAAAAAAGCGGGATGACTCTTCACGGTGTCATCCCGCTTTTTTACACCTGCGCGACCAGTCAGGCTTGATTTACGGGAGGTCTTCTTGACTAAGCCAGCCATACTTGCACTTGCCGACGGCAGCATTTTTCGCGGTGAAGCCATCGGTGCCGACGGCCAGACCGTTGGCGAGGTGGTGTTCAACACCGCCATGACCGGCTACCAGGAAATCCTTACCGATCCTTCCTACGCCCAGCAGATCGTCACCCTGACCTACCCGCACATCGGCAATACCGGTACCACCCCGGAAGACGCCGAGGCCAACCGTGTCTGGGCCGCCGGCCTGATCATCCGCGACCTGCCGCTGATCGCCAGCAACTGGCGCAGCAAGCAGTCGCTGCCTGACTACCTGAAAGCCAACGGCACCGTCGCCATCGCCGGCATCGATACCCGTCGCCTGACCCGTATCCTCCGCGAGAAGGGTTCGCAGAACGGCTGCATCCTGGCTGGTGCCGACGCTACCGAGGAACGCGCGCTGGAGTTGGCTCGCGCCTTCCCCGGCCTGAAGGGCATGGACCTGGCCAAGGAGGTCACCACCGCCGAGCGCTACGAGTGGCGCTCCAGCGTCTGGAACCTGGAAAGCGACAGTCATCCGGAGATCCCGGCCGGTGAACTGCCGTATCACGTGGTGGCCTACGACTACGGCGTGAAGCTGAACATCCTACGCATGCTGGTGGCGCGCGGCTGCCGCCTGACCGTGGTGCCGGCGCAGACACCGGCCAGCGAAGTGCTGGCGCTGAACCCTGACGGCATCTTCCTTTCCAACGGCCCCGGCGACCCCGAACCGTGCGACTACGCGATCCAGGCGATCCGCGAATTCCTCGATACCGAGATCCCGGTGTTCGGCATCTGCCTCGGCCATCAGTTGCTGGCCCTGGCCTCTGGCGCCAAGACCCTGAAGATGGGCCACGGGCACCACGGCGCCAACCACCCGGTGCAGGACCTGGACAGCGGCGTGGTGATGATCACCAGCCAGAACCACGGTTTCGCGGTCGACGAGAGCACCCTGCCGGACAACCTGCGAGCCACTCACAAGTCGCTGTTCGACGGTACCCTGCAGGGTATCGAGCGCACCGACAAGGTCGCTTTCAGCTTCCAGGGCCACCCCGAGGCGAGCCCCGGCCCGCATGACGTCGCCCCGCTGTTCGACCGCTTCATCTCGGCGATGGCCGAGCGTCGCTGAGGAGCAGAGCCATGCCGACCCTGGGGATAACCGATTTCTGGACCTACGTGCTGGGTGTGGTTTTCGTGATCCTGTTGCCCGGACCGAACTCGTTGTTCGTCCTCGCGACTTCGGCCCAGCGTGGCGTGGCGACCGGCTACCGGGCCGCCTGCGGCGTGTTCCTCGGAGACGCGGTGCTGATGCTGCTGTCGGCCCTCGGCGTGGCCTCCCTGCTGAAGGCCGAGCCGATGCTGTTCATCGGCCTGAAGTACCTCGGTGCGGCCTACCTGTTCTATCTCGGCGTCGGCATGTTGCGGGGCGCCTGGCGCAAGCTGCGCAATCCCGAGGCGACGGCGGCGCAGGCCGAACAGGTGGATGTCCACCAGCCGTTCCGCAAGGCGCTGCTGCTCAGCCTGTCGAATCCCAAGGCGATCCTGTTCTTCATCTCCTTCTTCATCCAGTTCGTCGATCCCGGCTATGCCTATCCGGGGCTGTCGTTCCTGGTGCTGGCGGTGATCCTGGAACTGGTCAGCGCCCTTTACCTGAGCTTCCTGATTTTCACCGGTGTGCGGCTGGCGGCCTGGTTCCGCCGGCGGCAACGGTTGGCTGCCGGCGCCACTTCGGGCGTCGGCGCCCTGTTCGTCGGCTTTGGTGTGAAGCTGGCCACCGCAACCCTGTCCTGATTATTGCAACGAGAGTCCCATGCCAAAACGTACAGACATAAAGAGCATCCTGATCCTCGGTGCCGGCCCCATCGTGATTGGCCAGGCCTGCGAATTCGACTACTCCGGCGCCCAGGCCTGCAAGGCCCTGCGCGAGGAGGGCTACCGCGTCATCCTGGTGAACTCCAACCCCGCGACCATCATGACCGATCCGGCGATGGCCGACGCGACCTACATCGAGCCGATCAAGTGGGCCACCGTGGCCAAGATCATCGAGAAGGAACGCCCCGACGCGCTGCTGCCGACCATGGGCGGCCAGACCGCGCTGAACTGCGCCCTGGACCTGGAGCGCCACGGCGTGCTGGAGAAGTTCGGCGTGGAGATGATCGGCGCCAATGCCGATACCATCGACAAGGCCGAGGACCGCTCGCGCTTCGACAAGGCGATGAAGGATATCGGCCTGGCCTGTCCGCGCTCGGGCATCGCCCACAGCATGGAGGAGGCCTACGGCGTGCTCGAGCAGGTCGGCTTCCCCTGCATCATCCGTCCGTCCTTCACCATGGGCGGCACCGGCGGCGGTATCGCCTACAACCGTGAAGAGTTCGAAGAGATCTGCGCCCGTGGCCTCGACCTGTCGCCGACCAACGAGCTGTTGATCGACGAGTCGCTGATCGGCTGGAAGGAATACGAGATGGAGGTGGTCCGCGACAAGAAGGACAACTGCATCATCGTCTGCTCCATCGAGAACTTCGACCCGATGGGCGTGCACACCGGTGACTCGATCACCGTGGCGCCGGCGCAGACCCTGACCGACAAGGAATACCAGATCATGCGCAACGCCTCGCTGGCGGTATTGCGCGAGATCGGCGTGGAAACCGGCGGTTCCAACGTGCAGTTCGGCATCTGCCCGAACACCGGGCGCATGGTGGTGATCGAGATGAACCCGCGGGTTTCCCGCTCCTCGGCCCTGGCCTCCAAGGCCACCGGTTTCCCGATCGCCAAGATCGCCGCCAAGCTGGCGGTCGGCTACACCCTCGACGAACTGCAGAACGACATCACCGGCGGTCGCACCCCGGCGTCGTTCGAGCCGGCCATCGACTACGTGGTGACCAAGATCCCGCGCTTCGCCTTCGAGAAGTTCCCGAAAGCCGATGCCCGCCTGACCACCCAGATGAAGTCGGTCGGCGAAGTCATGGCCATCGGCCGGACCTTCCAGGAGTCGGTGCAGAAAGCCTTGCGCGGCCTGGAAGTCGGCGCCACCGGCTTCGATCCGAAGCTCGACCTGAACGACCCGGAGGCCGACAGCATCCTCAAGCGCGAGCTGACCGTGCCCAGCGCCGAGCGTGTCTGGTACGTCGCCGACGCCTTCCGCGCCGGCAAGAGCGTCGAGGAAGTGTTCGAGCTGACCCGCATCGACGAATGGTTCCTGGTGCAGATCGAGGACCTGGTCAAGGACGAGGAGAAGGTCAAGACCCTCGGCCTGTCCTCCATCGATCGCGAGCTGATGTACAAGCTCAAGCGCAAGGGCTTCTCCGACGCGCGCCTGGCCAAGCTGCTAGGCGTCACCGAGAAGAACCTGCGCAGCCATCGCCACAAGCTGAAGGTGCTGCCGGTCTACAAGCGTGTCGATACCTGCGCCGCCGAGTTCGCCACCGACACCGCCTACATGTATTCGACCTACGAGGAAGAGTGCGAGGCCAACCCGTCGAGCCGCGAGAAGATCATGATCCTCGGCGGCGGTCCGAACCGCATCGGCCAGGGCATCGAGTTCGACTACTGCTGCGTGCACGCGGCGCTGGCGATGCGCGAAGACGGCTACGAGACCATCATGGTCAACTGCAACCCGGAAACCGTCTCCACCGACTACGACACCTCCGACCGCCTGTACTTCGAGCCGGTGACCCTCGAGGACGTCCTTGAGATCGTCCGCGTCGAGCAGCCCAAGGGCGTGATCGTCCAGTACGGCGGCCAGACCCCGCTGAAGCTCTGCCGCGCCCTCGAAGAGGCCGGCGTGCCGATCATCGGCACCAGTCCGGACGCCATCGACCGTGCCGAAGACCGCGAGCGCTTCCAGCAGATGGTCCAGCGCCTGAACCTGCGCCAGCCGGCCAACGCCACCGCGCGCAGCGAAGACGAGGCCCTGGCCGCGTCCAAGGCCATCGGTTATCCGCTGGTGGTACGCCCGTCCTACGTGCTGGGCGGGCGGGCGATGGAAATCGTCTACCAGGAAGAAGAACTCAAGCGCTACATGCGTGAGGCGGTTCAGGTTTCCAACGACAGCCCGGTGCTGCTCGACCACTTCCTCAACTGCGCCATTGAAGTCGACATCGACGCGGTATGCGACGGCGAGATCGTGGTGATCGGCGCGATCATGCAGCATATCGAGCAGGCTGGCGTTCACTCCGGCGACTCCGCCTGTTCGCTGCCGCCGTACTCGCTGCCGCAGCACATCCAGGACGAGATCCGCGAGCAGGTCAAGAAAATGGCCCTGGAGCTTGGCGTGGTCGGCCTGATGAACGTGCAGATGGCGGTGCAGGGCGAGGATATCTTCGTCATCGAGGTCAATCCGCGCGCCTCGCGTACCGTGCCGTTCGTCTCCAAGTGCGTCGGCGAGTCGCTGGCCAAGGTCGCCGCCCGCGTCATGGCCGGCAAGACCCTGGCCGAGGTCGGCTTCACCCAGGAAATCATCCCGCCGTTCTTTAGCGTCAAGGAAGCGGTGTTCCCGTTCGCCAAGTTCCCCGGCGTCGATCCGATCCTCGGCCCGGAAATGAAGTCCACTGGTGAAGTGATGGGCGTCGGTGATAGCTTTGCCGAAGCCTTTGCCAAGGCTCAGTTGGGGGCCAGCGAGATCCTCCCGACCGCCGGTTGCGCCTTCATCAGCGTCCGCGAAGACGACAAGCCGTTCGCCGCCCAGGTGGCTGGCGACCTGGTCGCGCTGGGCTTCGAAGTGGTAGCCACCGCCGGTACCGCGCGTGTCATCGAGGCCGCGGGCCTGCCGGTGCGTCGCGTGAACAAGGTGACCGAAGGTCGCCCGCACGTGGTGGACATGATCAAGAACGACGAGGTCACCCTGATCATCAACACCACCGAGGGCCGGCAGTCCATCGCTGACTCCTACTCCATTCGTCGAAACGCCCTGCAGCACAAGATCTGCTGCACCACCACCATTGCGGGTGGGCAGGCGATCTGTGAGGCGCTCAAGTTCGGTCCCGAGAAGACCGTTCGGCGTCTGCAGGATCTCCACGCAGGAATCAAGGCATGAGCAAGTTCCCCATGACCGTCCAGGGCGCCCGCGCCCTGGAAGAAGAAGTGAAACACCTGAAGGGCGTGCTGCGCCCGCAGATCAGCCAGGCCATCGCCGAAGCGCGTGAACTGGGCGACCTCAAGGAAAACGCCGAGTACCATGCGGCACGCGAACAGCAGGGCATGGTCGAGGCGCGTATCCGCGACATCGAGGCCAAGCTGTCCAACGCCCAGGTCATCGATGTCACCGCCATCCCGCACAGCGGCAAGGTGATCTTCGGCACCACCGTCGACATCGCCAACGTCGAGACCGACGAGACCGTGACCTACCAGATCGTCGGCGACGACGAGGCGGATATCAAGGGTGGCAAGATCTCGGTGAATTCGCCGATCGCCCGTGCGCTGATCGGCAAGACCGAGGGCGATGCCGTGCTGGTGAGAACCCCGGGCGGCGACGTCGAGTACGAGATCGTCGAGGTTCGCCATATCTAAGCGCGCTCCGTTGCGCGCAGGCGCGATCAGTTGGCTGCTGGCCCAGACGTTCTGGGTCGGCGGCCTCTGGTTGCTGCAGTTCATGGTCCTGCCTGCGTTGGCCAAGACCGGACTGGCGCCGTTGCTGGTGGAAACCGTAGCCGCGGCGTTGACGCCGCTGCTGATCGGCTTCGCCGGATTCTGTGCGGTGCTGCAGGCGCTGGTGTTGGTGTCGAGCCACGGGCCGAGGAGCCTCTGGCGAGACCTTCGCGGTCAGTTGTTGCTCGCCGTCGCGCTGCTCTGCCTGGTGTATTTCCTGGTGCGTGGGCTGGCGCCCGAGGCGGTGCGCTGGCTGCTATTCAACTACCTGGCGGTGGCGATGTGTGGCCTGCTGCTGGTGTTGCAGCCGGTACCGGTGCGGGACGAGGAAGGCGTCTGAACCAGGTCGGGAAGTTTCCCGACCTTGGTTGGATGGGGCATCAGATGCCGGCGAAACGGCTGATGTTCGAGAGATTCTTGTTCGGCTTCGGGTTCTTCCGATAGACCAGCGCCATCTTGCCGATGCTTTGCACCAGGTCGCTGCGCGACTGCGCGCAGAGTTCGTCGAGCAGGGCGCGGCGATCGTCGCGCTCGGCCAGCGCCAGTTTCACCTTGATCAGTTCGTGATCGTTGAGTGCGCGCTCGAGTTCGGCGAGAACGCCTTCGGTCAAGCCGTTCTCGGCTACGATCAATACCGGTTTCAGGTGGTGACCGATAGATTTGAACTGTTTCTTCTGCTCTTGAGTGAGCGCCATAATCAGACCCCTGGGAAAAAGTCGTCTATTTTACCCCAGTTTTAGTCCAAGTGATGCTGCCCCCGCCGACCGGGGGTGCCCGAAGAGGTATTCCGTGGCCCGCTCCAAAACCAGCCAGCGTTGGCTGAAAGAACATTTCGACGATCCCTACGTGAAGATGGCCCAGCGCGATGGCTATCGCTCGCGTGCCAGCTACAAGCTGCTGGAGATCCAGGAGAAGGACCGCATCCTGCGTCCGGGCATGACCGTGGTCGACCTGGGCGCCGCGCCGGGCGGATGGTCGCAGGTCACCAGCCGGGTTATCGGCGACCGTGGCCGGCTGATCGCTTCGGACATCCTCGAGATGGACAGCATCCCCGACGTCACCTTCATCCAGGGCGACTTCACCGAGGACGCGGTGTTCGCGCGGATCCTCGAGGCGATCGGCGATCATCCGGTAGATCTTGTGATTTCCGATATGGCCCCCAATATGAGTGGAGTGCGGGCCGCCGACCAGCCGCGCGCCATGTATCTCTGCGAACTGGCGCTGGACCTGGCCGGCCGTGTGCTGCGGCCGGGCGGCGATTTCCTGATCAAGATCTTCCAGGGCGAAGGTTTCGACCAGTACCACAAGCAGGCCCGGGAAATGTTCGACAAGGTACAGATGCGCAAGCCCCTGTCGTCGCGTGATCGTTCGCGGGAACAGTATCTGCTCGCACGCGGCTTTCGCGGGGAATAGACTGGAATGATTGACCCTATAGCCTGTCTAT
This sequence comes from Pseudomonas sp. FDAARGOS_761, assembly GCF_013343155.1. Lineage (NCBI taxonomy): Bacteria > Pseudomonadati > Pseudomonadota > Gammaproteobacteria > Pseudomonadales > Pseudomonadaceae > Pseudomonas > Pseudomonas sp. FDAARGOS_761. Next base: position 124,485 of record NZ_CP054572.1, read on the forward strand.
TGGTCGATGACCTGTTGTGCCGGGACGGGCGAGGGTTCATAAAGGGTTACAGACAACGCCTGCGTGCGCGGGCGCTTGTGTAGTACTTTTGGCCGGAAGGAGTCTGGCCGTCGTGTGAAGCGGTTTCCAGGACGGAGCCGGCTTCAGAGGGTAGTCAATTGAACGACATGGCAAAGAATCTGATTCTGTGGCTGATCATCGCGGCGGTACTGGTGACCGTGATGAACAATTTCTCGAGCCCGAGCGAGCCACAGACGCTGAACTACTCGGACTTCATCCAGCAGGTCAAGGATGGCAAGGTCGAGCGAGTGACCGTGGATGGCTATGTCATCACCGGCAAGCGTAGCGACGGCGATACCTTCAAGACCATCCGCCCGGCGATCCAGGACAACGGCCTGATCGGCGACCTGGTCAACAACAACGTCGTGGTCGAGGGCAAGCAGCCCGAACAGCAGAGCATTTGGACCCAGTTGCTGGTCGCCAGCTTCCCGATCCTGGTGATCATCGCCGTCTTCATGTTCTTCATGCGCCAGATGCAGGGCGGCGGCGGCGGCCGCGGCGGCCCGATGAGCTTCGGCAAGAGCAAGGCGCGCCTGCTGTCCGAGGACCAGGTCAAGACCACCTTCGCTGACGTCGCCGGCTGCGACGAGGCCAAGGAGGAGGTCAGCGAGCTGGTCGAGTTCCTTCGCGATCCGGGCAAGTTCCAGCGCCTGGGCGGCCGTATCCCGCGCGGCGTGCTGATGGTCGGCCCGCCCGGCACCGGCAAGACCCTGCTGGCCAAGGCCATCGCCGGCGAAGCCAAGGTGCCGTTCTTCACCATTTCCGGTTCCGACTTCGTCGAGATGTTCGTCGGCGTGGGCGCCTCCCGTGTCCGCGACATGTTCGACCAGGCCAAGAAGCACGCGCCGTGCATCATCTTCATCGACGAGATCGACGCCGTCGGCCGCCATCGCGGCGCCGGCCTGGGCGGCGGTCACGACGAGCGCGAGCAGACCCTCAACCAGTTGCTGGTGGAGATGGATGGCTTCGAGATGAACGATGGCATCATCGTCATCGCTGCCACCAACCGTCCGGACGTTCTGGACCCGGCGCTGCTGCGTCCGGGCCGCTTCGACCGCCAGGTGGTGGTCGGCTTGCCGGATATCCGCGGGCGCGAACAGATCCTCAAGGTGCACATGCGCAAGGTGCCGCTGGGTGACCATGTCGATCCTGCCGTCATCGCCCGCGGTACGCCCGGTTTCTCCGGCGCCGACCTGGCCAACCTGGTCAACGAGGCCTCGCTGTTCGCCGCGCGCTCCAACAAGCGCATCGTCGACATGCGCGAGTTCGAGCTGGCCAAGGACAAGATCATGATGGGCGCCGAGCGCAAGACCATGGTCATGTCCGAGAAGGAGAAGCGCAACACCGCCTACCACGAAGCCGGCCACGCCATCGTCGGTCGCCTGGTGCCGGAGCATGACCCGGTCTACAAGGTGTCCATCATTCCGCGCGGACGCGCCCTGGGCGTGACCATGTTCCTCCCCGAGGAAGATCGCTACAGCCTGTCCAAGCGCGCGCTGGAAAGCCAGATCTGCTCGCTGTTCGGCGGCCGTATCGCGGAAGAGATGACCCTCGGCTTCGAAGGCGTCACCACTGGCGCTTCCAACGACATCATGCGTGCTACCCAGTTGGCGCGGAACATGGTGACCAAGTGGGGGCTGTCCGAGAAGCTCGGCCCGCTGATGTACGCGGAGGAGGAGGGCGAGGTGTTCCTCGGCCGTAGCGCCGGCAGCCAGCACGCCAATGTGTCGGGCGAGACCGCCAAGATGATCGACCAGGAAGTCCGGCGCATCATCGACGACTGCTACGGTACCGCCAAGCGACTGCTCGACGAGAACCGCGACAAGCTGGAGATGATGGCCGACGCACTGATGAAGTACGAGACCATCGACTCCGACCAGATCGACGACATCATGGCCGGTCGCGTGCCGCGCGAGCCGCGTGACTGGCAGGGTGGTTCGGGTACCGGCACCCCGCCGGCCAACCTGGAAGAGTCGGGCCGCCGCGAGAACACCCCTCCCATCGGTGGGCCGGCCGGCGAGCACTGAGAGCCCTGAATGAGCAATCCGCAATACCCGACCCGACTGCCTTGCGGCAGTCGGGTTCTTGATTTGGCCCGCCCACATGTCATGGGCATCCTCAATGTCACCCCCGATTCCTTTTCCGACGGCGGCCGTTACGACCGGCTGGACGATGCCCTGCGGCATGCCGAGCGCATGGTGCGGGAAGGCGCAACGCTCATCGACGTCGGCGGCGAGTCGACCCGTCCCGGTGCGCGCAGCGTTTCTCCGACGGAGGAGCTGGAGCGGGTCGCTCCGGTAGTCGAACGCATCGCCCGCGAGCTGGACGTCGTGATTTCGGTGGATACCTCCACGCCTGCGGTCATGCGCGAAACTGCGCGTCTCGGAGCGGGTCTGATCAACGACGTCCGTTCGCTGCAGCGCGACGGTGCGCTGGATGCTGCGGTGGATAGCGGCCTGGCGGTCTGCCTCATGCACATGCGTGGAGAACCGCAGACCATGCAGGATGCGCCTGCCTACCAGGATGTGGTGGCGGAAGTCGGCGCGTTCCTGCAGGAGCGTGTGGATGCCTGCGTGGCGGCCGGAATCGACCGCGAGCGGCTGTTACTGGATCCGGGTTTCGGTTTTGCCAAGACACTGGAGCACAACCTGGTGCTGTTCAGGCATCTGCAGGCGCTCCATGACCTGGGCCTGCCGTTGTTGGTCGGCGTTTCGCGCAAGAGCATGATCGGCAAGGTACTGGGGCGGGAGGTGGACGAACGCCTCTACGGCAGTCTCGCGCTGGCGGCCCTGGCGCTGGCCAAGGGCGCACGGATAATTCGAGTGCATGACGTGGCGGCGACCGTCGACGTGATGCGAATGATCTCCGCCGTTGAAATGGCGGATTGAGCACGGAAGACAAAAGATGAGCAGAAAATACTTCGGGACTGACGGTATCCGTGGTCGTGTTGGCGAGTTTCCGATTACTCCGGACTTCGTTCTCAAGCTGGGCTGGGCGGTGGGCATGGCCTTCCGCCGGCAGGGCAACTGCCGGGTCCTGATCGGCAAGGACACGCGCAGCTCGGGTTACATGTTCGAGTCGGCGTTCGAGGCCGGGCTCTCCGCTTCCGGCGCCGACACCCTGTTGCTGGGGCCGATGCCTACCCCGGGCATCGCCTACCTGACGCGGACTTTCCACGCCGAGGCCGGGGTGGTGATCAGCGCTTCGCACAATCCCCACGACGACAACGGCATCAAGTTCTTCTCCGGGCAGGGGACCAAGCTGCCGGACGACGTCGAGCTGATGATCGAGGAACTGCTCGATGCGCCGATGACCGTGGTGGAGTCCGCCCGTCTCGGCAAGGTTTCGCGGATCAATGACGCGGCGGGGCGCTACATCGAATTCTGCAAGAGCAGCGTGCCGACCAGCACCGACTTCAACGGTCTCAAGGTCGTGCTCGACTGCGCCAACGGCGCTACCTACAAGATCGCTCCCAGCGTCTTCCGGGAACTGGGCGCGGAAGTGACGGTGCTGGCGGCCAGCCCGAATGGCCTGAACATCAACGACAAGTGCGGTTCCACTCACCTGGATGGCTTGCAGGCTGCGGTGGTCGAGCACCATGCCGACCTCGGCATCGCCTTCGACGGCGACGGCGACCGGGTGATGATGGTCGACCATACCGGTGCGGTCGTGGATGGCGACGAACTGCTTTTCCTCATCGCGCGCGACCTGCAGGAAAGCGGGCGGCTGCAAGGTGGTGTGGTCGGCACCCTGATGAGCAATCTCGGCCTGGAGCTGGCTTTGCAGGAACTGCATATCCCGTTCGTGCGGGCGAAGGTCGGCGATCGCTATGTGATGGCCGAACTGCTGGCTCGGAACTGGATGCTAGGAGGGGAGAATTCGGGGCATATCGTCTGCTGCCAGAACACCACGACGGGCGATGCCATCATCGCGGCGCTACAGGTGCTGATGGCGCTCAAGCATCGCGGCCAGACCCTGGCCGAGGCGCGCCAGGGGATTCGCAAGTGCCCCCAGGTGCTGATCAATGTGCGCTTCAAGGGCGAAAACGATCCGCTCGAGCACCCCTCGGTGAAGGAGGCCAGCGTCCGCGTCACCGAGCAAATGGGCGGGCGCGGTCGTGTCCTGCTGCGCAAATCCGGCACGGAGCCGTTGGTCCGGGTGATGGTCGAGGGCGACGAGGAAGCTAGCGTTCGTGCCCACGCCGAACAGCTGGCAAAAATTGTTTCTGAGGTATGTGCTTGATTTTGCTTGCCAGTCTGGAAACTGTTGAGTAACATCTGCGCCCACTTTGCCCCGCGAGGTACAGCATGCGTCGACCCTTGGTGGCCGGTAACTGGAAAATGCACGGTACGCATTCCAGTGTGGCCGAGTTGATCAAAGGCTTGCGTCAGCTGGCGTTGCCGAGCGGAGTCGATGTAGCTGTGATGCCGCCTTGCTTGTTCATCAGCCAGGTCATCCAGGGCTTGGCCGGCAAGGCGATCGATGTAGGTGCGCAGAACAGCGCCGTCGAGCCGATGCAAGGCGCGCTGACCGGTGAGACTGCTCCCAGTCAGTTGGCGGATGTCGGTTGTAGCATGGTCCTTGTGGGCCACTCGGAGCGTCGCCTGATTCTCGGCGAGAGTGACGAGGTTGTGAGTCGCAAGTTTGCCGCGGCTCAGTCGTGCGGCCTGGTGCCGGTGCTGTGTGTCGGGGAGACCCGGGCGGAGCGCGAGGCGGGCAAGACGCTGGAGGTTGTCGCAAGGCAGCTGGGAAGCGTGATCGACGAGTTGGGTGTTGGAGCTTTTGCTCGCGCAGTCGTGGCTTACGAGCCGGTCTGGGCGATCGGGACCGGGTTGACCGCGTCCCCCGCGCAAGCCCAGGAAGTGCACGCGGCGATCCGCGCGCAACTGGCAGCGGAAAATGCCGAGGTCGCAAAAGGTGTGCGACTCCTTTACGGCGGCAGTGTAAAGGCGGCAAGTGCAGCCGAGTTGTTCGGCATGCCGGATATCGATGGGGGGCTGGTAGGTGGAGCCTCCCTCAATGCGGATGAGTTCGGCGCGATCTGTCGTGCCGCGGGAAGCTGAAGATGCTGGAAAAGGTCGTAATTGTCGTGCATCTGCTGATGGCATTGGGTCTTGTTGGCCTGATCCTCGTTCAGCATGGCAAGGGTGCGGATGCAGGGGCTTCTTTCGGTGCAGGTGCTTCGGCAACTGTTTTCGGAAGCCAAGGTTCCGCTACCTTTTTGAGTCGGATTACTGGTATACTGGCAGCGGTTTTTTTCTTGACCAGCCTTGGCTTAGCGTACTTCGCTAAAGAAAAGTCTGATGCTCTGCAACACATCGGACTGCCGGATCCGGCAGTTCTGGAGCAGAAGCAAGAGAAAGCACCGGCCGCTGACGATGTGCCGGTTCTTCAGGAGCAGTCCAAGCCTGCGGAAAGTGCAGGCGATGTACCGGCGGCTCCTGAACAGAAGTAAGAGAAAGGTTTCTGCCGAGGTGGTGGAATTGGTAGACACGCTACCTTGAGGTGGTAGTGGCCATAGGCTGTAGGGGTTCGAGTCCCCTCCTCGGTACCATATAAGCAAGCCCCGTCCTGCGGGGTTTGTCTCCGCAAGGTTCGGTTGACCCACCAGGGTGTCGGTCGTATAATCTTGCACCAGCTTTGACGCGGGGTGGAGCAGTCTGGTAGCTCGTCGGGCTCATAACCCGAAGGTCGTTGGTTCAAATCCAGCCCCCGCAACCAGTTTTTCAGGGCCCCTTTTTAGGGGCTTTTTGTTAGCTGGACAGTCCATGCCACGGTTCCGAGTGGCAATTTAGGGATGGGCGTTTCGCCCATTTTTTGTTTCTACGACATACGCGAGGCGATCAGGTGTCGAGCAAGCTAGAACAGTTGCAGGCCTTGCTGGCCCCTGTGGTCGAGGCGCTCGGCTATGAGTGCTGGGGCGTCGAGTTCATTTCCCAGGGTCGTCATTCGGTGTTGCGCGTCTATATCGACCGCCCCGAAGGCATCCTCATCGATGACTGTGAAGCCGTCAGTCGGCAGGTCAGCGGTATTCTCGACGTCGAAGACCCGATCAGCGGCGAGTACACCCTGGAGGTGTCCTCTCCGGGCATGGATCGGCCGCTGTTCACCCTCGAACAGTTCGCCAAGCATGCCGGCGAGCAAGTGAAGATCAGGCTGCGTTCGCCCTATGAGGGGCGGCGTAACTACCAAGGCATTCTCCGTGGTGTGGAGGAGCAGGATGTGGTGGTCCTGGTGGACGATCACGAGTACCTGCTGCCGATCGATTCGATCGACAAGGCCAACATCATTCCCCGTTTTGATTGAGACGCGAATCCGCGGATCCAATGGATTGAAAGGCGAGGCGTACAATGAGCAAAGAAGTACTGCTGGTTGTTGAGTCGGTATCCAACGAAAAGGGCGTACCGGCCGGCGTGATTTTCGAGGCGCTGGAGCTGGCTCTGGCGACCGCCACCAAGAAACGTTTCGAGGACGAGGTCGACCTGCGCGTCGAGATCAATCGTCATAACGGCAGCTACGAGACTTTCCGTCGTTGGCACGTCGTCGCCGACGAGGACTACCAGGACCCCGCCACCGAGATCACCGTCGAGGACGTCCAGGAGCAGAAGCCGGGCGCGAAGGTCGGCGAGGTCATCGAAGAAAAGATCGAATCCATCGAGTTCGGCCGCATCGCTGCGCAGACTGCCAAGCAGGTCATCGTGCAGAAGGTCCGCGAGGCCGAGCGCGCCCAGGTGGTCGATGCCTACCGCGAGAAGGTCGGTGAGATCATTTCCGGTACCGTGAAGAAGGTCACCCGCGACAACGTCATCGTCGATCTCGGCAACAACGCCGAGGCGCTGCTGGCCCGCGACCAGATCATTCCGCGCGAGACCTTCCGCGTTGGCACCCGCGTGCGTGCCCTGCTGAAGGAGATCCGTACCGAGAACCGCGGTCCTCAGCTGGTCCTGTCGCGTACCGCGCCGGAAATGCTGATCGAGCTGTTCCGCATCGAAGTACCGGAAATCGCCGAGCAGTTGATCGACGTGATGGCCGCCGCCCGTGACCCGGGCTCGCGCGCCAAGATCGCCGTTCGTTCCAAGGACAAGCGCATCGACCCGCAGGGCGCCTGCATCGGCATGCGCGGTTCGCGCGTCCAGGCGGTATCCGGCGAGATCGGTGGAGAGCGGGTGGACATCGTCCTGTGGGACGACAACCCGGCGCAATTCGTGATCAACGCCATGGCTCCGGCCGAGGTGGCGGCGATCATCGTCGACGAGGATACCCATACCATGGATATCGCCGTCGCCGAGGACAATCTGGCGCAGGCTATCGGCCGCAGTGGCCAGAACGTCCGTCTGGCCAGCCAGTTGACCGGCTGGACCCTGAATGTGATGACCGAGGCGGATATCCAGGCCAAGCAACAGGCCGAGACCGGGGATATCCTGCAGCGCTTCGTCGACGAGCTGGATGTCGACGAGGAACTGGCCCAGGTACTGGTGGAAGAGGGCTTCACGACTCTTGAGGAAATCGCCTACGTACCGATGGAAGAGATGCTCAGCATCGATGGCTTCGACGAAGACATCGTCAACGAGCTGCGCTCCCGTGCCAAGGATCGCCTGCTGACCAAGGCCATTGCGACCGAAGAGAAGCTCGCCGACGCACAACCGGCAGAAGACCTGCTCAGCCTCGATGGCATGAGCAAGGAGCTGGCCCTGGACCTGGCGCTGCGTGGCGTAACCACCCGTGAAGATCTGGCCGAGCAATCGATCGACGATCTGCTCGACATCGACGGCATGGACGAAGAGCGTGCCGGCAAGTTGATCATGGCCGCCCGGGCCCATTGGTTCGAGTAAGCAGTCGCGGCCTGAGGAGAGAAGTGCATGACGCAAGTCACGGTGAAAGAACTGGCCCAGGTGGTCGACACACCGGTGGAGCGCCTGCTGCTGCAGATGCGTGACGCAGGTCTGCCGCACACCAGTGCCGAACAAGTTGTAACGGATAGCGAGAAACAAGCCCTGCTGACCCACCTGAAAGGCAGCCATGGCGATCGCGCCAGCGAGCCGCGCAAGATCACCCTGCAACGCAAGACCACTACCACGCTGAAAGTGGGTGGCAGCAAGACGGTGAGCGTCGAAGTTCGCAAGAAGAAAACCTATGTCAAGCGCAGCCCCGACGAGATCGAGGCCGAGCGCCAGCGTGAACTCGAGGAGCAGCGCGCGGCGGAAGAGGCGGAGCGTCTGAAGGCCGAAGAGGCCGCTGCCCGCCAGCGTGCCGAAGAGGAAGCGCGCAAGGCCGAGGAAGCTGCGCGTGCCAAGGCTGCCCAGGAAGCAGCGGCTACTGCCGGTGCCGAGCCTGCCGTGGTGGCGGATGTCGCGGTTGCCGAACCGGTGGCCAAGCCTGCCGCCGTGGAAGAGCGCAAGAAGGAAGAGCCGCGCCGCGTGCCCAAGCGTGACGAGGACGATGACCGCCGCGACCGCAAGCACACCCAGCACCGTCCCTCGGTCAAGGAGAAGGAAAAGGTTCCTGCTCCGCGCGTGGCTCCACGCAGCACCGACGAGGAAAGCGATGGTTACCGTCGCGGCGGTCGTGGTGGCAAGTCGAAGCTGAAGAAGCGCAACCAGCACGGGTTCCAGAACCCGACAGGACCGATCGTGCGTGAAGTGAACATCGGTGAGACCATCACCGTAGCCGAGTTGGCCGCCCAGATGTCGGTCAAGGGCGCCGAAGTCGTCAAGTTCATGTTCAAGATGGGCTCCCCGGTGACCATCAACCAGGTCCTGGACCAGGAGACCGCCCAACTGGTCGCCGAAGAGCTGGGCCACAAGGTCAAGCTGGTCAGCGAGAACGCGCTGGAAGAACAACTGGCCGAGTCCCTGAAGTTCGAGGGCGAGGCGGTCACCCGCGCGCCGGTCGTCACCGTCATGGGCCACGTCGACCACGGCAAGACCTCGCTGCTCGACTACATCCGTCGCGCCAAGGTCGCCGCGGGCGAGGCCGGCGGCATCACCCAGCATATCGGTGCCTACCACGTCGAAACCGAGCGTGGCATGGTGACCTTCCTGGATACCCCCGGCCACGCCGCGTTCACCGCGATGCGTGCCCGTGGCGCCCAGGCGACCGACATCGTGATCCTGGTGGTCGCGGCCGACGACGGCGTCATGCCGCAGACCCAGGAAGCCGTGCAGCACGCGAAAGCGGCGGGCGTGCCGATCGTGGTCGCGGTGAACAAGATCGACAAGCCCGAGGCCAACCCGGACAACATCAAGAACGGCCTGGCCGCTCTCGACGTGATCCCGGAAGAGTGGGGCGGCGACGCTCCCTTCGTCCCGGTTTCGGCGAAGCTCGGTACTGGCGTCGATGAACTGCTCGAAGCGGTCCTGCTGCAGGCGGAAGTGCTCGAACTGAAAGCCACTCCGTCGGCCCCGGGCCGTGGCGTGGTGGTCGAGTCGCGCCTGGACAAGGGACGTGGCCCGGTGGCCACCGTGCTGGTCCAGGACGGTACCCTGCGCCAGGGCGACATGGTGCTGGTCGGCATCAACTACGGTCGTGTCCGCGCCATGCTCGACGAGAACGGCAAGCCGATCAAGGAAGCCGGCCCGTCGATCCCGGTCGAGATCCTCGGCCTGGACGGTACGCCGGATGCCGGTGACGAGATGACCGTGGTCGCCGACGAGAAGAAGGCCCGCGAAGTCGCCCTGTTCCGTCAAGGCAAGTTCCGTGAGGTGAAACTGGCGCGTGCCCATGCCGGCAAGCTGGAAAACATCTTCGAGAACATGGGCCAGGAAGAGAAGAAGACCCTGAACATCGTCCTCAAGGCCGATGTGCGCGGTTCGCTCGAGGCTCTGCAAGGCTCGCTCAGCGGCCTGGGCAACGACGAAGTGCAGGTCCGCGTGGTCGGTGGCGGCGTCGGTGGCATCACCGAGTCCGACGCCAACCTGGCGCTGGCTTCCAACGCGGTGCTGTTCGGCTTCAACGTGCGTGCCGACGCCGGCGCGCGCAAGATCGTCGAAGCCGAAGGTCTGGATATGCGTTACTACAACGTGATCTACGACATCATCGAGGACGTCAAGAAGGCCCTGACCGGCATGCTCGGCAGCGACCTGCGGGAGAACATCCTGGGCATCGCCGAGGTGCGCGACGTGTTCCGCTCGCCGAAGTTCGGCGCGATCGCCGGCTGCATGGTCACCGAGGGCATGGTGCACCGCAACCGTCCGATCCGCGTGCTGCGCGACGACGTGGTCATCTTCGAAGGCGAACTGGAGTCTCTCCGTCGCTTCAAGGACGACGTCGCCGAAGTGCGTGCCGGCATGGAGTGCGGCATCGGCGTGAAGAGCTACAACGACGTCAAGGTCGGCGACAAGATCGAAGTGTTCGAGAAGGTCGAAGTCGCACGCAGCCTTTGATGGCGAGTGCGTAACCACAGCGCCCGGGCCGGCTTCCAGCTGTCCCGGGCGTTTGTCGCTTTTTTTTCCAGTGGCCGGGTGTCGCTGGAGGCAGGTTGAAAAATGGCAAAAGACTACAGCCGTACCCAGCGTATCGGCGATCAGATGCAACGCGAACTGGCTCAACTGATCCAGCGCGAGATCAAGGACCCGCGCCTGGGCCTGGTCACCATCACCGGTGTCGAGGTCAGCCGCGACGTGGCGCACGCCAAGGTGTTCATCACCGTCATGGGCCAGGACGATACCGGCAAGATCGCCCTGAACATGGAAATCCTCAACGACGCCGCCGGCTACCTGCGCATGTTGCTGGGCAAGTCGATGAAGCTGCGCAGCGTGCCGCAACTGCATTTCCACTACGACGAAAGCATCCGCCGCGGCGCCGAGCTGTCCGCGCTGATCGAACGTGCGGTGGCCGAAGACGGCCGCCGCCACGGCGACGAGACCGAGGACTGAGCGTGGCCCAGGTGAAGCGTATCCGCCGCTCCATCAGCGGCATCCTGGTGCTCGACAAGCCGCGCGGCATGAGTTCCAACCAGGCACTGCAGAAAGTCCGCTGGCTGCTCAATGCCGAGAAGGCCGGCCACACCGGCAGCCTCGACCCGCTGGCCACCGGGGTGCTGCCGCTGTGCTTCGGCGAGGCGACCAAGTTCTCCCAGTATCTTCTCGATGCCGACAAGGGTTACGAGACGGTGATGCGCATGGGCATCACCACCACCACCGGCGACGCCGAGGGCGAACTGCTCGCCGAGCGGGACGTGACCGTCGGTCGGGACGATCTCGAACAGGCCCTGCCGCGCTTCCGTGGCGACATAGAGCAGGTGCCGCCGATGTACTCGGCGCTGAAGAAAGACGGACAGCCGCTGTACAAGCTCGCCCGTGCAGGAGAGGTAGTGGAGCGCGAGGCGCGTTCTGTTACTATTACGCGCCTGGATTTGCTCTCCTTCGAGCCGCCCTGTGCGACCCTGGCCGTTTCCTGCAGCAAAGGTACCTACGTGCGTACGCTGGTGGAAGATCTCGGCCAGGTCCTGGGCTGCGGCGCGCACGTCGCGGCACTGCGGCGGACCCAGGCCGGGCCGTTCGCCCTGGCCCAGGCGATCACCCTCGAGACGCTCGAACGCGTGCATGCCGAAGGTGGTCCGGAAGCGCTGGACCAATTCCTGATGCCGGAAGACAGCGGCCTGTTGCATTGGCCGGTGTTGCAGTTGTCCGAGCACAGTGCGTACTACTGGCTGCACGGGCAGCCGGTGCGGGCCCCGGAAGCGCCGAAGTTCGGCTGGTTGCGGGTGCAGGATCACACAGGTCGTTTCATCGGTATCGGTGAAGTGACCGACGACGGGCGTATCGCCCCGCGTCGACTGATTCGGTCATAAGACCGATACGAGGGTGGCTGTCAGCAGGCACGGTCATTCCTCCTTTTAAAACACGGGAAGCGATTCCCGGCCTGTTCACTCAGAGGAAGCCCATCATGGCACTGAGCGTTGAAGAAAAAGCGCAGATCGTTAACGAATACAAGCAAGCTGAAGGCGACACCGGTTCCCCGGAAGTGCAGGTAGCCCTGCTGTCTGCCAACATCAACAAGCTGCAGGATCACTTCAAGGCCAACGGCAAGGATCACCATTCCCGCCGTGGTCTGATCCGTATGGTTAACCAGCGCCGTAAGCTGCTGGACTACCTGAAGGGCAAAGACGTGTCTCGCTACACTGCCCTGATCGGCCGTCTGGGTCTGCGTCGCTAAGCGACGCCGGTCGGCAGCTTGAAGCAAGGAGCTGGAAGTCTGGCGTCGATACCCGCACACGAGGCGGGTATCGGCGTCGGGCTTCCAGCTTCGCGCTTTCTAGGAATCGATTCGGGTCCGACTCCCGGCATTCCACCGATTTCCCCCAAGGCAACATAGAAGGTAAAGACACCGTGAACCCGGTAACCAAGCAATTCCAGTTCGGTCAGTCGACCGTCACTCTCGAGACCGGCCGTATCGCTCGCCAGGCCACCGGCGCCGTACTGGTCACCATGGACGACGTCAGCGTGCTGGTCACCGTGGTCGGCGCCAAGTCGCCGGCCGAAGGCCGCGACTTCTTCCCGCTGTCCGTGCACTACCAGGAAAAGACCTACGCCGCAGGCCGTATCCCCGGCGGTTTCTTCAAGCGTGAAGGACGTCCTTCCGAGAAGGAAACCCTGACCTCGCGCCTGATCGACCGTCCGATCCGTCCGCTGTTCCCCGAAGGTTTCATGAATGAAGTGCAGGTCGTCTGCACCGTCGTTTCCACCAACAAGAAGTCCGATCCGGACATCGCCGCGATGATCGGTACCTCCGCCGCCCTGGCGATCTCCGGCATTCCGTTCGCCGGCCCGATCGGCGCCGCCCGCGTCGGTTTCCATCCGGAAATCGGCTACATCCTCAACCCCACCTACGAGCAACTGCAGAGTTCCAGCCTCGACATGGTCGTGGCCGGTACCGAAGACGCCGTGCTGATGGTGGAGTCCGAGGCCGACGAACTGACCGAAGACCAGATGCTCGGTGCCGTGCTGTTCGCCCACGACGAGTTCCAGGCGGTGATCCGTGCCGTCAAGGAGCTGGCCGCCGAAGCTGGCAAGCCGGCCTGGGACTGGAAAGCCCCGGCGGAAAACACCGTGCTGGTCAACGCCATCAAGGCAGAGCTGGGCGAAGCGATCTCCCAGGCCTATACCATCACCATCAAGCAGGACCGCTACAACCGTCTGGGCGAGCTGCGCGACCAGGCCGTGGCCCTGTTCGCCGGCGAGGAAGAGGGCAAGTTCCCGGCTTCCGAGGTCAAGGACGTATTCGGCCTGCTGGAATACCGCACCGTTCGCGAGAACATCGTCAACGGCAAGCCGCGTATCGACGGTCGTGACACCCGTACCGTGCGTCCGCTGCGCATCGAAGTCGGCGTGCTCGGCAAGACCCACGGTTCCGCGCTGTTCACCCGTGGCGAAACCCAGGCCTTGGTCGTCGCGACCCTCGGCACCGCGCGCGATGCCCAGTTGCTGGATACCCTGGAAGGCGAGCGCAAGGACGCCTTCATGCTGCACTACAACTTCCCGCCCTTCTCGGTAGGCGAGTGCGGCCGCATGGGCAGCCCGGGTCGTCGTGAAATCGGCCATGGCCGTCTGGCCCGTCGTGGCGTCGCTGCCATGCTGCCGACCCAGGACGAGTTCCCCTACACCATTCGCGTGGTTTCCGAGATCACCGAGTCCAACGGTTCCAGCTCGATGGCCTCCGTGTGCGGCGCCTCCCTGGCTCTGATGGATGCCGGTGTGCCGGTCAAGGCGCCGGTCGCCGGTATCGCCATGGGCCTGGTCAAGGAAGGCGAGAAGTTCGCCGTCCTGACCGACATCCTCGGTGATGAAGACCACCTGGGCGACATGGACTTCAAGGTTGCCGGTACCGACAAGGGCGTCACCGCCCTGCAGATGGACATCAAGATCAACGGTATCACCGAAGAGATCATGGAGATCGCCCTGGGCCAGGCCCTGGAAGCTCGCCTGAACATCCTCGGCCAGATGAACCAGGTCATCGCCAAGCCGCGCGCCGAGCTGTCCGAGAACGCCCCGACCATGCTGCAGATGAAGATCGACTCGGACAAGATCCGCGACGTCATCGGCAAGGGCGGCGCGACCATCCGTGGTATCTGCGAAGAGACCAAGGCCTCGATCGACATCGAGGACGATGGCAGCGTGAAGATCTACGGCGAAACCAAGGAAGCCGCCGAGGCCGCCAAGCTGCGCGTCCTGGCGATCACCGCGGAAGCCGAGATCGGCAAGATCTACGTCGGCAAGGTGGAGCGCATCGTCGACTTCGGTGCCTTCGTCAACATCCTGCCGGGCAAGGACGGCCTGGTGCACATCTCGCAGATCAGCGACAAGCGCATCGACAAGGTCACCGACGTGCTGCAGGAAGGCCAGGAAGTGAAGGTCCTGGTGCTCGACGTGGACAACCGTGGCCGCATCAAGCTGTCGATCAAGGACGTGGCTGCCGCCGAAGCTTCCGGCGTGTAAGTCGAGTCGTGATCGATGAAAACAGGGCCCTCGGGCCCTGTTTTCGTTTCCGCGACACGCTTCTCGGCGAAGGGGGCGAATCCTTGCATTTTGCAAGCCCTGTCATCGCCAATTCGGCATTCTGCAACCGTCTCGCTTCCAGCTTATTTTTTAACTTATTGTTTTTAAAGGATTTTATTTTAGAGGAAAACTGGCACAGCGCTTGCGATATCTACTATGCAACTGACGCCAGGAATGGCTGCAGTTTTTCGAAATCCATAGGAGAAACCGCAATGAAATTCAGCAAACTCGCTATTGCCGCTGCTACTGCCACTGCTCTGAGCTTCTCGATGGCCAATGCGTTCGCTGCCCAGCCCATCAGCCTGGCGGCCAACGACACTATGCAGAAAACCGAAGAAGCGGTTTCCGATACCTGGATCACCAGCAAGGTGAAATCCAGCCTGATCGCCAACAAGAATGTCAGTGGCGTCGATATCAAGGTCGAGACCAACAAAGGTGTGGTTTCCCTTTCCGGCAACGTGAAGAGCGATGCCGAGCGTGACCTGGCGATCGAGACCGCCAAGGGCATCAAGGGCGTGAAAGCCGTTTCCGCCGATGGCCTGAAGTCGGTCGAGTAAGCGCCCGGGCCGAACGACCCCTTTTCCCTCGTCACCAGGAGGAAGACCGATGAATTCCGATGTGATCAAAGGTAAGTGGAAGCAACTCACCGGCAAGATCAAGGAGCGTTGGGGCGATCTGACCGACGACGATCTCCAGGCTGCCGACGGACATGCCGAATACCTGGTCGGCAAGCTGCAGGAACGCTATGGCTGGTCCAAGGAAAGGGCTGAACAGGAAGTTCGCGACTTCAGCGACCGCCTGTGAGCAGGTAGAAAGAAGCCCCGCCGGGATTGCCCGGCGGGGCTTTTTCATGGGCGCTGGATTCAGTCGCCGCGCCGGCTCTGGATGGCGCTGAGACGGTTGCCCTCGAAACGGACGAAATACAGCATGCCGTTCCATGGGCCATAGATCCATTCCTGGACCTCGACCTCGTAGCGCTTGCCCCATTCCCCGACGACCTCGCGATAACCCAGGCTGTCGCGGCTGCGTGGCTCACCGCAGCGCGCAAGGACGTCGGCGCTGCTGTCGCCGGTGCTGACCAGGCGGCTGCCGCAACGCAGCGAATCGGCCTGCGCATGTGCCAATGGCAGCAGGGACAGCAGCGCCACCAGGCCGGTACGCGGAAGCGAGCGATTCAACGCTTGAACTCGATGCGTTTCAGCTTGTTGGCTTCGAAGGTCAGGATGTAGGTCACGCCGTTGCGCGGGCCGTACACCCACTCCTCGACCTTGAATTCCCGGCGATCGTAGCTGCCCAGGGTATAGCCGACGTCGTCGCGGTGATCCGGATCGCCGCACTTTTGCTGTACTTCGAAGGCCCGGTCGCCGACGCTGACCAGCGCGCTGCCGCAACGCATGGTGTCGGCCTGCGCGCTCGCGCAGGCAAGGTAGAGCAGGGGGGCCGCGAGGGCGGCGAATCGCTTGTGCAAGGTATCACTCGCTATCCAGGTGCAATTGGGTGTCGACATTACCCTTGTCTTCGCCTTCGGCGAAACTGACGTCGATCAAGTAGATGCGATCGTCCGGCAACTGGCCTTTCTCCACCAGGTAATCCTTGATCCGGGTGGCCCGGGCCTGGCCGATCTGGCGCAGCAGCACCTGGCTCTTGGCCCAGGAAGCGATCACCGCTTCGCGCATCTTCGCGGTGCGTTCGTCGCTGTCCAGTTCTTTCCACTCGGCCGGTGGCTGCTGCTTCAGGCGGGTCCGGTAGATGCCTTCGAGCAGCGGTGCCTGCATGTTCTCCGGCACCTCGAGCTGCTTGGCGTCGCTCGGTACCTTGTCGCCGCGACGCTGGAGCATGCGGTAGTAGGTGTTCTGGTATTCCAGTTCGAGACGCTTGGCGCCGATCGAGGGACCGTCAGCCGCGGCGGAGGCCACGCCTTCCACTTCCAGGCGCAGCGCCGGCCGCTCCTTGAGCGCATCGGCGAGCTTGTCGAGGTTGGCCTGGGCTTCCGGCGTCAGCTCGTCGCTGCCCGCGGCGAAGGGGACCGTGCCGAGATCCTCGTTGCCGCCGGCGGCGAGGCCGGCGATGAACTTGAACGGCGCCTGCACGGCGCGCAGGACCAGGTTGCGCAGGGTCTGCCAGACGATCGGCATGACGCTGAACTCCGGGTTGTTCAGGTCGCCGGCCACCGGCAACTGGATATCGATGTTGCCCTTGGTGTCCTTGAGCAGGGCTACCGCCAGCTTCACCGGCAGGTCCACGGCATCCGGGCTGTCGACCTTCTCGCCGAGTTGCAGGCCTTCCAGCAGGACCTTGTTTTCCGCCTTCAGTTGGCTGCGTTCGATCTGGTAGTGCAGGTCCAGGTTGAGTCGCCCCTTGCGGATGCGGTAGCCGGCGAACTTGCCGGAATAGGGCGTCAGGGTGGTCAGCTCGACGCGCTTGAAGCTGGTGGTGATGTCGAGCTTCTTCAGCGGGTCGAATGGGTCCAGTTCGCCGGCGATGGTCACCGGTGCGTACTTGTCGACCTTGCCCTTGATGTCCACCTTGGCCGGCTGCGAGTTGCGCGTGTCGAGGGTGCCGACTTCGCCGCTGAGCTGCTGGATGGCGGTACCGAACGGCGGCATCAGGGTCAGGTCGGCGAAGTTCGCCGAGCCGTTGTTGATCCGTACGCCGCCGATGTGGATGCCCAGCGGCTTGCTCGCCGGCGCGTTCTTGCTTTCGGCGGCGGCCTTGCCGGACGAACTACCCGGTTGCGGGATGATCAGCTCGCTGACGTTGGTGCTGCGATCTTCGTTGATGATGAAGCGGGCGTAGGGCTCCTCGAAGGACACGCTCTGGATCGACAGGCTGTCCTCGTGCCGATAGGCGAGGCCGTTGAGGGTCAGCTTGGTCCATTTGACGAAGTCGCGGTCCTTGATGGTATCCAGGGTATGCAACTGGCTGACTTCGGCGCTGCCGTCGACGCTGAAGGCCAGCGGCTCGACGCTCTTCAGGTCGACCGCCAGCTCGCTGCCAAGGAAGCCGCTGCGCAGTTCCAGGCGGATGAACGGCGAGATGTAGGCCTGGGCCACGCGCAGGTCGATGTCGCGGGTACTGACCTTGAGCCTGGCGCTGACCGGGTCGAGCACCACCTGGCCGCTGGCCTGGACCTGGCCGCGGTTGCCGAGGCCGGTCTTGAGCTTGAGATCGAAGGGGGTCTTGCCGAGGCTGTCGACGTTCTGCAGGTCGAGGTCCAGCGGGCCGACTTCCAGCGGGACCTCGGTGGCCGGCTGGCGATCCACCAGGTGCGCCTTGTAGCCGCGCAACTGGGCGTCGCGCAGGACGATGTGCCAGGGCTTGGCGGGCGTCTCCGCGGCGGCTTTCGTACTTTCCGGCGGAGGCGTCTTTGCAGTGTCGGCGAGCTGTTGCGGAGAGTCGCTGGCCGCCTTGTCGATTTCCGCAGTCTTGGCCGTTTCCTGCCCGGTTGCCTTGCCGGTCTTCGGAGCCTTGCTCGTCTCTTGCTTGGCTACCTTGTCGGCAGCGCCTTCCGCGACCTTGGCGGACTCTTTGTCGTCCGTTGCCCTTTCCGTCTCGGCGACGCTGGCGTCCTTCTCCGCCGGCCTGTCCTTGGCGGGATCGGTGTTTTCCGCCGGCTTGGGTGCAGGCGCCTTGCGTGGCGGCGGAGTGAAGTCGGCGAACAGTTTCTGCCAGTCGAGCTGGCCGTCCTTCTCGCGCGCGGCCCAGGCCTCCAGGCCCTGGCTGCGGACTTCGCCGAGCACCACTTCCTGCTTGGCCAGGTCCAGGGTGGTAGCGGCCACGTCGAGGCTGGCGAGCTTGGCCAGCGGCTTGCCCTGGGGCGAATTGATGCTGAAGTCTGCGAGTTTCAGCGCGGCCTTGTCGAGCAGCAGCTGGGTGTCCTTGGACAGGTCCAGGCGATAGTCGCTGGAGAGGCTGACCACGCCGTTCTCCAGCACCAGCGGGGCATTGTCGCGGACATAGGGCCACCAGGCCTTGAGCTGGATATCCTTGACGCTCAGGTGGCCCCTGGACGTGATCGGCACCAGGGTCAGGTCGCCTTCCCAGTCGAGGCGGCCGCCGTTCGGGCCGGTGGCGACCAGGGTCATCTTCGCGCCGTCGTCGGGCAGGGTGCTGAGGTTGTGCAGCTCGAAGCCCAGCGGATCGAAGCTGAAGTCCACCGGCTCGCTCGGTCGCAGGTCCTGGAAGTGCAGGCTGCCCTCGGCCAGTTGGATGCGGTCGATGCGCAGCGGGAACGGATCGCTCGGCTGTTCAGGCTCGGGCGCTTCGCTCGGCGGGATCCTGAACAGGCTGGCCAGGTTGAGCTGGCCCTTCTCGTCGAACAGCAGTTCGGTATGCGGACCTTCCAGCTCGACGTCGGCCAGGTGCAACTGGCGTTTCCACAGGCTGTCCAGCTGCAGGTTGGCGTACAGCCGGCGGAAGGCGAGCTGGGGGGGCTTCTCGTCGCCCAGGCGCAGACCCCAGAGGGTCAATTCCAGGCTGAAGGGGTTGAATTCGATACGTTCGAGACGTGCGGGGACGGTGGCGTATTGCGCCAGTTGCTGGTTGGCGACGCGCAGCCCGATGCCGGGTATGAGCAGGAAGCCCAGCAGGCAATAGACGAGGAAGGTGATCAGCAGGGCGCTGACAGCGCGTTTCAGTCCTTTGGGCATGGCTCTCTTTCGTTTTCCGTTCTAAGCGGTGCGTTGGAGTATGGCACGGCCTCAAGGTTCCGACCGTGATTCGCGCCGTTTCAGAGCCTTTGGACGGGTATTCTTGCTGTCACGGCACGAAAGTTCAGTGACTCACCGGCGGCAGCCCCATGCGCCGACAGGCTCGATGCATCGAAGCGTTGCGCACCGCCCAGCGCAGCAAGGGGACGCTGCGCCTGACGCTGCCGCGGATCAGGCGGCGTTGCAGCGGACTGAACGGGAGGTCGAGCATCGATCCGGCCCATTCCGGCAACAGCTCGGCGCCTGCGCGCAGCATCAGCGCGCCGAACGGCCTGGCCAGGGTGCTGGGCGCCGGCGCGTTGAAGAGAATCCGCACCACTTCGCGGGTGCGTTCGTCGCAACGCAGTCGCGGACGCATGGCCTCCAGGTAGGTGGCGATCTGCTGGCGGTCGCGTGGCACCGCACGGGCGCCGAGGCGTTCGGCGACCAGGGCGATTTCCGAGTAGTAACGGTCCTGCTCGCTGCCCGGCAGGTCGGGATTGAGATAGCGCAGGTAGGACTTGAGAAAGCTGCTGACCTCGGCGACATGCACCCAGGTCAGCAGGTCCGGGTCGCTGGCGGAGTAGGGCGTGCCGTCGGGCAACTGGCCGATGACGCTTTCGTGGATGCGCCGGACCCGCTCGATCAGTCGCTCGGCATCGGCCAGCGGGCCGTAGGTGGTGGCCGAGATGAACTGGCCGGTACGACGCAGGCGCCCGAGCAGGTCGTCGCGGAAATTGGAGTGGTCCCACACCCCCGCCAGGGCCAGCGGATGGAGCATCTGCAGGAGCAGCGCGCCGATGCCGCCGATCATCATGCTGCTGAAGTCGCCGTGGACCTTCCAGCAGGCGGCGTCGGGGCCGAACAGGCCCGGATCGCCTTTCGGCGATTCGAAGTCGACACCGCCGACGGCGAGCCCGGTAAGGCTCAGCACCTGGCTTTCGATATGGCGACGGACGCTTTCCATGGGGGGGCTCGCTACGACGGGGCAGGCACGAGCTTAACCCAGGCGCCGGAGCGACTGGAACCGTCCCGCGCCGCAGGGCGGCGGGACGGTTGCGCGGGTCAGCGGTTGAGGCGGTTGTCGATCAACCCCTGCACCACTCCCGGATCGGCCAGGGTCGAGGTATCGCCGAGACTGTCCAGCTCGTTGCAGGCGATCTTGCGCAGGATACGCCGCATGATCTTGCCGGAGCGGGTCTTCGGCAGGCTGGGCGCCCATTGCAGGTGATCCGGCTTGGCGAAGCTGCCGATCTCCTTGCCGACCAGGGCCAGCAATTCCTGTTGCAGCGCCTCGCTGGGCTGACTGCCGGCCATCAGGGTGACGAACGCGTAGATGGCCTGGCCCTTCACGTCATGCGGGCAGCCGACCACCGCCGCCTCGGCCACCGCATCGTGCAGGACCAGCGCGCTCTCGACCTCGGCGGTGCCGATCCGGTGTCCGGAGACATTGATCACGTCGTCGACCCGGCCGGTGATCCAGTAGTAGCCGTCCTCGTCGCGGCGCGCGCCGTCGCCGCTGAAGTAATACCCGGGGTAGGGCTTGAAGTAGGTGTCGATCATCCGCTGGTGGTCGCCGTAGACGCTGCGGATCTGACTCGGCCAACTGGCCTTGATCGCCAGTACGCCGCTGCCCGCGCCGTCGATTTCCTTGCCTTTCTCGTCGAGCAGCACGGGTTGCACGCCGAAGAACGGGCGGGTCGCCGAGCCTGGCTTTAGCGCAGTGGCGCCGGGCAACGGGGTGATCAGGATGCTGCCGGTCTCGGTCTGCCACCAGGTATCGACGATGGGGCAGCGCTTCTCGCCGACCACCTGGTAGTACCACTCCCAGGCTTCCGGGTTGATCGGCTCGCCCACCGAGCCGAGCAGGCGCAGGCTGCTGCGCGAGGTCTGGCGGACCGGGGCGTCGCCTTCGCGCATCAGCGCGCGGATCGCGGTCGGCGCGGTGTAGAAGATATTCACCTGGTGCTTGTCGATCACCTGCCAGAAGCGCGAGGCGTCCGGGTAGTTGGGCACGCCCTCGAACATCAGGGTGGTGGCGCCGTTGGCCAGCGGGCCGTAGACGATATAGCTGTGTCCGGTGACCCAGCCGACGTCGGCGGTGCACCAGTAGACGTCGCCATCGTGGTAGTCGAACACGTACTTGTGGGTCATCGCCGCGCCGAGCAGGTAGCCCCCGGTGGTGTGCAACACGCCCTTCGGCTTGCCGGTGCTGCCGGAAGTATAGAGGATGAACAGCGGGTCCTCGGCGTCCATCGCTTCCGCCGGGCAGTCGGCTGAGGCCGCGTGGAGCGCCTTGTGGTACCAGATGTCGCGGCCTTCGACCCAGGGTATGTCGCCCTGGGTGCGCTCGACCACCACCACGGTGGAGACGTCCGGACAGTCCTTCAGTGCCTTTTCCACATTCTGCTTCAGCGGGATGTACTTGCCGCCGCGCACGCCCTCGTCGGCGGTGATCACGGTGCGGCAGTCGGCATCGAGGATGCGGTCGCGCAGCGAGTCCGGCGAGAAGCCGCCGAACACCACCGAGTGCACCGCCCCGATGCGGACGCAGGCGAGCATGGCGTAGGCGGCCTCGGGAATCATCGGCATGTAGATGCAGACCCGGTCGCCCTTTTCCACGCCGCGGCTCTTCAGCACGTTAGCCAGGCGGCAGACGTTGTGGTGCAGCTTGCGGTAGGTGATGTGCGCGGATTCGCTGGGGTTGTCGCCTTCCCAGACGATCGCGATCTGTTCGCCGCGGCGTTCCAGGTGGCGGTCGATGCAGTTGTAGGCGACGTTCAACTGGCCGCCCTTGAACCAGGTGGCCTGGCCTTTCCTCAGGTCGCCGTGGTGGACGCTGTGCCAGGGCTTGAACCAATCGAGGAAGGCCTTGGCCTGCTCGCCCCAGAACTCGTCGGGGTTCTCGACGGATTGGCGGTACAGGCGCTGGTAGTCGTCGTCGTTCAGGTAGGCACGCTGGCGGACGGCGTCCGGCACCGGGTGGACGCTGATCTCGAACATGGCGGTTTCCTTTGTTTTTCTGCTCCGCAAGGTGTCGAGAGACCGCACGCGGCCCCTCTTCAGGTTCGACCAAGGGTGGGCCAGGCGAGTGCCATGTTCAAGTGCCAAAGGCGCGAGCGGGGAAGGCGCCGGGGTCAATCGCAGGGCGGAATGAAAAAGCCCGGCCTAGGGCCGGGCTTTGGGGAGAGGCGGATCAGCCGCGATGGCGGCCGCGGAAGAAGTCGATCAGGCCTTGGGTCGAGGCGTCCTCGGCCGAGGTTTCCTCGCTGCCGACCAGACGCGAATAGACACCCTTGCCGAGTTCCTTGCCAAGCTCCACGCCCCATTGGTCGAAGGCGTTGATGCCCCAGAGGATGCTCTGTACGTAGACCTTGTGCTCGTACATGGCGATCAGCGCGCCGAGGCGGCGGGCGCTGATGCGCTCGACCACCAGGGTGTTGCTCGGTCGGTTGCCCGGGATCACCTTGTGCGGCGCCAGGCGCTGCACTTCGGCTTCCGGCAGGCCCTTGGCGCGCAGTTCGGCCTCGGCCTCCTCGCGGCTCTTGCCGAGCATCAGCGCCTGGCTCTGCGACAGGCAGTTGGCGTACAGCCACTGGTGATGGTCGGCCACCGGGTTGTAGCTGCTCACCGGGACGATGAAGTCCGCCGGGATCAACTGGGTGCCCTGGTGCAGCAACTGATGGTAGGCGTGCTGGCCGTTGCAGCCGACACCACCCCAGATCACCGGCCCGGTGCCGCTGGTGACCGGCGTACCGTCCTGGCGCACGCTCTTGCCGTTGGATTCCATGTCCAGTTGCTGCAGGTGGTCGGTGATATTCCGCAGATAGTAGTCGTAGGGCAGGATCGCGTGGCTGTTCGCGCCCCAGAAGTCGCCGTACCAGACGCCGAGCAGGCCGAGCAGCACCGGGATGTTGCGTTCGAACGGCGCGGTCTGGAAGTGCTGGTCCATGTTGTAGGCACCGGACAGCAGCTCCTTGAAGTTGGAGATGCCGATGGACATGGCGATCGGCAGGCCGATGGCCGACCACAGCGAGTAGCGGCCGCCGACCCAGTCCCACATGGGGAAGATGTTTTCTTCGCGGATGCCGAAGGCGATCGCGGCTTCCTTGTTGCTGGAGACGGCGATGAAATGGCGGTAGAGCTCTTCCTCGGTGCCGCCCTGGGCCAGGTACCAGGCGCGTGCGGCCTGGGCGTTCTTCAGGGTTTCCAGGGTCCCGAAGGACTTGGAGGAAACGATGAACAGGGTGGTCTCGGCGTTCAGGCGGCTGGCCAGTTCATGGAACTCGCTACCGTCGATGTTCGCCAGGTAGTGGCAGCGCACGCCTTTCTGGGCGAACGGCAGCAAGGCTTCGGATACCAGTTGCGGGCCGAGGAAGGAGCCGCCGATGCCGATGTTCACCACGTCGGTGATCGGCTTTTCGGTATAGCCGCGCCACAGGCCGTTGTGCACGTAGCCTACCAGCTCGGTCATCTGGTGCAGGACGCGGTGGACTTCCGGCATCACGTCGACGCCATCGACCAGCACCTTGTCGCCGATCGGTCGACGCAGCGCGGTATGCAGTACCGGCCGGCGCTCGGAGGCATTGATCGCCTCGCCGTCGAACATCGCCCGGATCGCGTCGCTCAGCCGTGCTTCCTCGGCCAGCTTCACCAGCAGGTCGATGGTGTCCTGGCGAATCAGGTTCTTCGAGAAGTCGAGGAACAGCCCACAGGCGCTGAAGGAAAACCGCTTGAAGCGCTCCGGATCGTCGATGAACGCCTGGCGCATCCTGAAGTCCTGCAGTTCCTGGCGATGGGCGGCCAGGGCGCGCCAACTGTCGAGTTGCGTGGCATCCAGCGGAGTGAGGTGGTGCTTCATGGCTGACCTTCTGGTTGGAATTCGATGGCGCACTTATTTGAACATGAAAAAGCCCGGATGAAACCGGGCTTTATCCAGAGGGGGCGAGGTCAGGCGACCTGTATCGGAATCGCCTCGCTGGTATGGCTGAGCTGGTTGCCCGGCGCCATGTACAGCATGCGCGGCTTGTGGCTGGCCAGTTCGGCTTCGCTGTAGTGTGCGTAGGCGCAGATGATCACGCGGTCGCCGACCTTGGCCTTGTGTGCCGCGGCGCCGTTCACCGAGATCATCTTCGAGCCGTTCTCGGCGCGGATCGCATAGGTGGTGAAGCGCTCGCCGTTGTCGACGTTGTAGATCTGGATCTGTTCGTACTCGCGGATTCCGGAGAGGTCCAGCCAATCGCCGTCGATGGCGCAGGAGCCTTCGTAGTCGAGGACGGCATGGGTGACTTCGGCGCGATGCAACTTGGCTTTGAGCATGATGGCGTGCATGGGGCGACTCCTATCGGGTCCGCGGGGGGCGGCAGAGTATGGCGAGTCCGTGGTGAGCGCTCAAGCCCCCGGGAACCGGGGGCTCGGCATGCGTCAATCGAGGTGGACTGAGAGGTTGTCGATCAGTCGGGTACTGCCCAGGTAGGCGGCGACCAGGATCACCAGTTGGCGGTCGCCGGGTACCCCGGGGCGCAGGCTGATCGGCTCGCGGATTTCCAGGTAGTCGGGGCGCAGCCCGGCCTGTTCTAGGGCCTGGCGGGCGTCGGCGAGCAATGCCGGGAAGTCCTCGGCGCCGGCGCGGATGCGTTCGCCGAGCTGCCGCAGGGTGCGGTAGATCGCCGGGGCAGCGGCGCGCTGCTGCTCGTCGAGGTAACCGTTGCGCGAGGACAACGCGAGGCCATCGGCGGCGCGCACCGTCGGCTCGCCGAAGATCTGCACCGGCAGGTTGAGGTCGCGGACCAGCTTGCGGATCACCGCCAACTGCTGGAAATCCTTTTCGCCGAACAGCGCGAGGTCCGGCTGGACCATGTTCAGCAACTTGCTGACCACGGTCGCCACGCCTTCGAAATGGCCGGGACGACTGGCGCCGCAAAGGCCTTCGGAGACGCCGGGAACATGGATGCGGGTCTGCCCGTCCATGCCGTCGGGGTACATTTCCTCGACGGTCGGGGTGAACAGCAGGTGGCAGCCGGCTTCGAGCAGGCGTTCCTGGTCGGCTGCGAGGGTTCGCGGGTATTTGTCGAGGTCTTCGCTGGGGCCGAATTGCAGCGGGTTGACGAAGATGCTGACGACCACGAAGTCGGCGCGTTCGCCGGCTTTCTTTACCAGCGCGGCATGGCCGGCGTGGAGGTTGCCCATGGTCGGCACGAAGCCGATGCGCTTGCCTTCGCTGCGGGCGCGCGCCACCGCGGCGCGCAGTTCACGGACGGTCTTGACGGTGTTCATGCGTTGAATCCGTGTTCGGCGGTGGGGAAGGACACGTCCTTGACGGCGCGGACGTAGGCCGCGATGGCGGCTGGGATGCTCTCCTGGCCTTGCATGAAATCCTTGACGAACTTGGGCGAGCGGCCGGTCAGCGAGAGACCCAGCATGTCGTGCATGACCAGCACCTGGCCATCGGTCGCCGCACCGGCGCCAATCCCGATCACCGGGATCTTCACCGCCTGGGTGATCTCTTCGGCCAGCACGCTGGGCACGCACTCCAGCAGCAGCATGGCGGCGCCGGCCTGCTCCAGGGCGATGGCATCGGCGCGCAACTGGCGCGCCTGGGTTTCCTGGCGGCCCTGGACCTTGAAGCCGCCGAACAGGTTGACCGCCTGGGGGGTCAGGCCGAGATGCGCGCAGACCGGCACGCCCATCTGTGCCAGGCGGGCGATCGGCTCCGCCAGCCAGGCCCCACCCTCCAGCTTGACCATGTGTGCGCCGGCCTGCATCAGGCGGACCGCGTCGGCAAGGGTCTGGGCCACGGAATGGCTGGATTCGAAGGCCAGGTCGGTGACGATCAGGGAACCTTTGTTACCGCGTTTCACGCAGGCCGTGTGATAGGCCATTTCCTCGTTGCTGACCGGCAGGGTGCTGTCGTGACCCTGCAATACCATTCCGAGCGAATCTCCGACCAGAAGCACGTCCACGCCGGCCTGGCTGGCGGTGTGGGCGAAGGTGGCGTCGTAGCAGGTCAGCATGGCGATCTTCTCGCCGCTCTGCTTCAACCCTTGCAGGGTGGTCAGGGTTACATCAGGCATGGAAAGGCTCCTCGTTGGGCCGGTGATGAGCCGGCGCGGGGCAAACGGCCACTTATAGTCCGGATGGGGTGGCTCGAAGTCAATTGCAGGTGTTACCGCATTGTTACGGCGTTACTGCCACTGCCGAACGCCGCGCCGCCTGCGGTTGCGCGCGCAGTGTACGCCCATCCGCGGCGTCCTTCGTCAGCTTTTCGGTAACAGTGTGAAGAGCCCGCCGCGAGGTATCCGCGCAGCGGCGGGCAGGCAGGGTCAGGCGCCCGGAAGGCGTTCGATGCCCTCGAACGGACAGGCCGCGAGCAGCTCCGGTAGGTGGCGGCCATCGGGCAGGCGCAGGTCGGGGGCGAGATCGGCGAGGGGATAGAGCACGAAAGCGCGCGCCTGCATGTGGTAGTGCGGCACCTTCAGGCGCGGCAGGTCGAGCAATTGTTCGCCGAACAGCAGGATGTCCAGGTCGAGCGTGCGCGGACCCCAGCGCAGGTCGCGGACGCGCCCCTGTTCCAGTTCGATGGCCTGCAGGGCGTCGAGCAGGTCGAGCGGCGCCAGGTTGGTGTCGAGGGCCGCCACGCCGTTGACGAAGCGCGGCTGGTCGGCGGGGCCGAGCGGGTCGCTGATATAGAGCGGCGAGACGGCGACCAGGCGGGTCTCGGGAAGCCGCTCGAAGGCATCGAGGGCAGCCTGGATCTGCTCGCGCGGTTCGGCCAGGTTGCTGCCCAGCGCCACGTAGACGCGCTGGATCATTCGCCGCTTCCGCCGCTGCCTTCCTTGCGCGGCCCGCGGCGCCGACGGCCGCTGTTGCCGCCGCGGCGACGCTTGCGCGGGGCGCTGCCGTCTTCCTGGCTGACCAGGTCGCGGATCATGTTGCGCCGCTCGCTGTCGCTGACTTCCTGGTAATCGGTCCACCATTGGCCGAGTCCTTCGGTTTCCTCGCCGGCACTTTCGCGCAGCAGGAGGAAGTCGTAGCCGGCGCGGAAGCGCGGGTTTTCCAGGAGCAGGTCGGCGCGCTTGCCCTGGCGTCGCGGCAGACGTTCCTGCATATCCCATATCTCGCGGATCGGCAGGGTGAAACGCTTGGGAATGGCAATCCGCTGGCACTGTTCGCTGATCAGTTCGTGGGCGGCTTCCTGCATCGCCGGGATGGCCGGCATGCCTTTCTCCTGCAACTGCGCGACGCGCGCCGGCAGGGCCGGCCAGAGCAGTGCGGCGAAGAGGAAGGCCGGGGTTACCGGCTTGCCCTGGCGAATTCGCGCATCGGTATTGGCCAGGGCCTGGCGGATCAGCTTGCCGGTGTAGTCGGGGTTGGCCTGCAGTGCCTTGGCGCTGGCCGGGAACAGCGGCGCGAACAGTTCGTACTCGACCAGCAGTTCGAAAGTGCGCTCGGCCCGGCCGGCGAGGAACAGCTTGAGCACCTCGTCGAACAGGCGCGCCGAAGGGATTTCCCGCAGCAGCGGGGCCAGCCGGCGAATCGGCGCGGCGCTGTGCTTTTCGATCTCGAAGTCGAGCTTGGCGGCGAAACGTACCGCCCGCAGCATCCGCACCGGGTCTTCCAGATAACGCTGCTCCGGATCGCCGATCAGGCGGATCAGGCGATTGCGGATGTCGTGAACGCCATTGGCGTAGTCCAGCAGCCGCTCGCTGGTGACGTCGAAGTACAGGGCATTGATGGTGAAGTCGCGGCGCTGGGCGTCGTCTTCCAGGCTGCCATAGACGTTATCGCGCAGGATGCGGCCGCTTTCGTTGCTGGACGCGCGGCTATCGCCATCGTCCTGGCCTTCCGGATGATGGGCGCGGAAGGTGGCGACCTCGATGATCTCGCGGCCGAAGTGCACGTGTACCAGTTTGAAGCGGCGGCCGATGATCCGCGCGTTGCGGAATTCGGCGCGGACCTGCTCCGGCGTGGCGCTGGTGGCGACATCGAAGTCCTTGGGAGCGATGCCGAGCATCTGGTCGCGTACGCAGCCCCCGACCACGTAGGCCTGGTAGCCGGCCCGCTGGAGGATCTCGACGACCTTGACGGCGTTCCGGCTGAACTGGTCCCGGCGCAGGGAGTGCTGGTTGTTACCGATGACTTCCGGGGTTGTACGGACGGCGCGCGGACGGCGCAGGGGGGAACGAATGGTCTGGATCAGCTTTTTCAGCATGGATGTGTTATCGGGAGCACGATGTGGGTGATTGCACGCCTGCGTTGCTCAAACAGGACGGACGTCGGGTAATGCTGCGGCATTATCAGGACCTCTCGGGCGAGGCGTGTTCTGTACCCGTTGAATGTTTGGCCCCGCGACGCACAGGGCGTCCCGGGCGCCGGAACCGACTGCGCCATGCATCCTGACAGAAACGAACAGGGGCCGTACATCCTGTTCCCGCGAAGCGGGAGAGGGCCGGGAAGGCTGCGGTGAATCTGGCAAGGCATGCGGATGGCCGCATAGTCTGCGCGGATTCTAGCATTGGATGGGGAAATGGTGTAAGGCGAAGGAAAAACGGGAAAAACGGAGGGAGGGGTGAAGCTACTGGGGGAGCCGAAGCTCCCCCCCAAGTAGGTGCGTGCTTTGTTTTTATTATGATTTCGGGCTTGTTGTTTTTGTTTGTCGACCCGTCCCTTGAGCCAGTCGCTTCAGGGATATCTCCCAGGCTGGGAGTTCAATAGCAAACGGATTGCTTTGGTCGCTGATGCTGCCATGATCGTCGAGCGATCCAACCAGTCTGTGCGCTGCCTCGAGGCAGTTTTATTCTTCTTCCGACTGGCTGCGGGACGGGTCCCGACAGCAACTCCTCTCCAAAAGAATCAGTTAGCTGCGCCTCCGCGATTTTGTTTTTGTTGTGCTGGAGTCGTTACGTGTTGTTTTTATTGTCTTCGTCGTTGCTTGTTATTGTTGTTGTGCCAATACATAAGCAGATGCCGTGCCAGTTTTTCGAAACCCAGTAAAATCAAGGGGTTGAGGTTTTCGGTGGGTCGGCGGAGGGCACAAAAAAACCGGGTTCCCGTTACCGATGAACCCGGTTTCTGTTACGCGGTACGTCTGCGGTAACAGGTTGCAGGGTGTTACGAGTCGGCCGAGGCCCCTGATTTGCGTCGCGGAATGCCCAGGCGCTGGCGGCGTTCCCACAGGCATTTGCGGCTGATGCCCAGCTTGCGGGCCAGCTCGGTCTCGGTCATGTGGTCCTGGTGCTCGAGGACGAAGTGCTGGAAGTAGTCTTCCAGCGAAAGGTCCTCGGTGGGCTCGTGGTTGCTGGCCGCGGCGCCCGCCGGGCCGAGGCCGAGGTCGGCGGCGAAGTCGTCCTCGAGGTCGTCCAGCTCGATGTCGATACCCAGCAGGTCGGCGTGGATTTCCTGGCTCTCGCTGAGGATCACCGCCCGCTCGATGGCGTTTTCCAGCTCGCGCACGTTGCCCGGCCATGGGTAATGGCGGATCGCCTGTTCGGCGTCGTGGGCGAAGCTGAGCGGCGCGCGCCCCATCCGGGTGCACTGGCGAGCCAGAAAGGCGCGGGCGATCTCCATCACGTCGTTGCCACGCTCGCGCAGGGCGGGCAGCTTCAGCGAGATCACATGCAGGCGGTAATAGAGGTCTTCGCGGAATTGCCCGGTCTTGGCCAGGGTCTTCAGGTCGCGGTGGGTGGCGGCGATCAGGCGCACGTCGACCTTCTGCGATTGCACCGAGCCGACCCGGCGGATCTCGCCTTCCTGCAATACGCGCAGCAGGCGGGCCTGGGCCTCCAGCGGCAGTTCGCCGATCTCGTCGAGGAACAGGGTGCCGCCGTCGGCCGCTTCGACCAGCCCGGCGCGCCCGGCGCTGGCACCGGTGAAGGCGCCTTTTTCATGGCCGAACAGCTCGGATTCGATCAGGGTTTCCGGAATCGCCGCACAGTTCACCGAGATCAGCGGCGCCTTGGCGCGCTTCGACAGGTTGTGCAGGGCGCGGGCGACCAGTTCCTTGCCGGTGCCGGACTCGCCCTGGATCAGTACCGTGGAGTCGGTCGGCGCGACCTTGCGAATCTTGCTGTACAGCTCTTGCATCGGCGCACAGGAGCCGATGATGCCTATCTCGCCGTCGGCTGCCGCCGGGCTGGCGCCGCGCTCGCCGCCGGCCTTGCCGCCGTTGGCGGAGACCGGGGCCGCGCTGCGGTTCTCCTGGCGGTCCTTGAGGATGCGCGCCACGGCCTGGAGCATTTCGTCGTGGTCGAAAGGCTTGGCGATGTAGTCCACCGCGCCCATCTTCATCGAATCCACCGCCGAACGCAGGCTGGCGTAGCTGGTCATGATCAGCACCGGAATGCCTTCGGCGAGCTTGATCAGTTCGGTGCCGGGGGCGCCCGGCAGGCGCAGGTCGCTGACCACCATGTCGAAGGAGGGGATGGTGTAGCGCTCCTGGGCTTCCTGCACCGAGCCGGCTTCGCTGACCTGGTACTGGTTGCGCTCCAGCAGGCGTCGCAATGCAGATCGGATAATGGTTTCGTCTTCGACGATCAGAATATGTGCCATGTATTCAGCTCTCTCGACGTGCTCGTCTACAGCTCGGCCGTCGGGCCAGGGTGCCGCGGCAGGGTCACGCGGAAGCGGGTGCCGCCTTCTCGCTGGTGATCCGTCGGGCTCTCGATGGTTATCTGTCCATAATGCTCTTCCACGATCGAATAGACCAGTGCGAGGCCGAGCCCGGTCCCCTTGCCGGGGTCCTTGGTGGTGAAGAACGGTTCGAACAACTGGTCCATGATCGCCTTCGGAATGCCGCTGCCCTCGTCCTCGACGACCAGGTCCACGGTATGTTCCGAGGCTTCGCTGCGGACCCGGATCGCGCCGCCCGGCGGGCTGGCGTCGCGAGCATTGGAGAGCAGGTTGATCAGCACCTGGGCCAGGCGCTGCGAGTCTCCCTCGACCCAGTGCGCCGGATCGCAGAGGTTGAAGAACTCTACTTCGACGCTACGCCGGTTCAGCGACAGCAGTCCGATGGCTTCCTGGGCGACTTCGCTCAGGCACACCGGTTCCAGGGCCTGTAGGTGGCTGCCGGAGTGGGCGAAGCTCATCAACGACTGGACGATGCGCGATACGCGCTTGGTCTGGTCGAGGATCTGCTCGCTGATCTCGGTCAGCTCGCCGTCGCCTTCGCGTTCCTCGCGCAGGTTCTGCGCCAGGCAGGCGATGCCGGTGATCGGATTGCCGATCTCGTGGGCTACCCCGGCGGCAAGGCGGCCGATGGAAGCCAGGCGCTCGGAGTGGACCAGCTTGTCTTCCAGCAGTTGGGTTTCGGTGAGGTCTTCCACCAGTAGCACCAGGCCGCTGTTACCCGGCGCCAGGGGTTCCTCGATGGCCGCCTTGTGCAGGTTCAGCCAGCGGGTGTGGCCGTCGTAGACCAGGCGCTGTTTGTGCAGGTGCTCGTCGGGGGCGTCGATGAAGCGTTCCAGCAGGCCCTTCCAGGGTTCGGGCAAGGCCGACAGGCGCGAACCGACGACCTTCTGCGCGCCGACCCCGGTGAGTTCCTCGATGGCGCGGTTCCACATCAGCACTTCCTGGTCCTTGGCCAGGGAGCAGACGCCCATCGGCAGGTCTTGCAGGGTCTGCCGGTGGTAGCGGCGCAGGGTGTCGAGTTCGGCAGCCAGGCCGGTCAGCCGGGAGTGATAGTCCTCCAGGCGGCTCTCGATGAAGTGGATGTCCTCGGTGACATAGCTTTCTTCGCTGGTCTTGTAGGGAAGGAAGGTCTCCACGATGTCCTGGGCGACACTGGGTCCCATCAGCCCGGAAAGGTTCGCCTCGATGCGGTCGCGCAAGCGACGCAGGGCATAGGGGCGACGTTCGTCGAAGGGCAGGTGGAGATCGCGCAGGGCCTGCTCGACCTCCTTCTGCGCGGTCTTGGCGCCCAGCGGCTTGGCCAACTGGCTGGCGAACTCCTGCGGCGAGCCGGCGAACAGTTCGCGGCGTTGCGGACGGCGTACGTTGTCCACCGCGCAGGCCTCGGCGGCGCCTTTTTCCTCGTCGCTGGCCTCGGTGAACAGCGAGACCAGGGTGAATACCAGCACGTTGGCCGCCAGCGAGGACAGCGCCGCCAGGTGCCAGTTGGAGTCGTCCAGCACGTAGATCACGTCGAACAGCGGCAGGTACAGGCCCTGTACGTTCCCCATCAGGGGCAGCAGCATGGTGATCGCCCAGACCAGCATGCCGGCGATCAGCCCGGAGATGAAGCCGCGGCGGTTGGCGGTCGGCCAGTACAGCACCGAGAGGGCGCCGGGAAGGAATTGCAGGGTGGCGACGAAGGACACTATGCCCAGGTTGGAGAGGTCCTGTTCGGCGCCCAGCAGCAGGTAGAAGGCGTAGCTGGCCATTATGATGGCGACGATCAGCAGGCGCCGGGTCCATTTCAGCCAGCGGTAGATGTTGCCCTGCGCCGGCGGCTGGTAGAGCGGCAGCACCAGGTGGTTGAGGACCATTCCCGAGAGCGCCAGGGTCATCACGATGGTCAGCCCGCTGGCGGCGGAGATGCCGCCGATGAAGGCGGCCAGGGCCAGGGCCGGGCTGTCCACCGCCAGGCCGAGGCCGATGGTGTAGTACTCCGGTGTGGTCGAGGCGCCGAGGCGCAGCCCGGCCCAGAGGATCGGCGGTACCGCAAGGCTCATCAGCAGCAGGAACAGCGGCAGGCCCCAGCTGGCGGAAATCAGCGCGCGCGGGTTGAGGTTCTCGGTGAAGATCATGTGGAACATGTGCGGCATCACGATGGCCGCGGCGAAGAACACCAGCAGCAGCGTTCGCCATGGACCCTCGGCCAGCGGCGTGTGCAGGGTGGTCAGCGCGGTCTGGTTCTGCAGCAGCCAGACTTCCAGGCCTTCCGGCCCGCCGAAGACGCCGTACAGGGCGTAGAGGCCGATACTGCCGAGCATCACCAGCTTGACCAGCGACTCGAAGGCGATGGCGAACACCAGTCCCTCGTGGCGTTCGCGGGTGGCGATGTGGCGAGCGCCGAAGAGGATCGCGAACAGGGTGATCAGGGTGCAGAAGACGAATGCGACCCGCTCCTGGGCCGGGTCGCGGGTGAGAATGCTGATCGAGTCGGTGACCGCCTGGATCTGCAGGGCCAGCATCGGCAGCACGCCGATCAGCATGAACAGCGTGGTCAGGGCGCCGGCCCAGGTACTGCGGAAACGGAAGGCGAAGAGGTCGGCCAGCGAGGACAGCTGGTAGGCGCGTGTCACCCGGAGGATCGGATAGAGCAGCACCGGGGCGAGCAGGAAGGCCCCGGAAATCCCCAGGTAGATGGCGAGGAACCCATAGCCGTACTGGTAGGCCAGGCCTACCGTGCCGTAGAACGCCCAGGCACTGGCGTAGACGCCCAGCGACAGGGTGTAGACCAGCGGGTGGCGTACCAGCCGGCGCGGCACGTAGCCGCGCTCGGTGATCCAGGCGATGCCGAAGAGGGTGGAGAGGTAGGCGACGCTGATCAGGATCAGCTGGGTCAGGCTAAAGCTCGTCAGCATCGCGCTGGCTCTGCAGGATGAAAGTGACCACGATGAGGATCAGCCACAGCAGGTACGGGCGGTACCAGGCGCCGTTGGGGTCGATCCACCAGTCCATGATGGCGGGGGAAAAGAGATAGATGCCCACGACCAGGAGCAGGACCAGTCGGTAGATGTACATGCCGCTTCCCTCATGCTTGGGCCGGCAGGCTACAGGCTGCGGGTGGGTGCCGGCAAGCCGCCGGGCGGGCTACAGGCGTTCCTCGGGAAGGGTAGCGCAGCGCGGGATGCGCGTGGCGTCCCAGTGCGCCACGCCCCAGGCCAGCGCCTCGCTGGCGCTGGCCTGGGCCAGTTCGGCCGGCGGCCGCTGGCCGAGCGCGCGCAGGGCGCGGGTCAGCGGCGCGGCGGCCTGCTCGGCGGGCAGTGGTGGGGAGCGGTAGGACTTGCCGAGCTTGTGCCCGTCCGGCTGGACGATCAGCGGCACGTGCAGGTAGCGCGGCTGGCTCAGCCCCAGCAGTTCCTGGAGGTAAAGCTGGCGCGGGGTCGAGTCGAGCAGGTCGGCGCCGCGGACGATGTCGGTGATGCCCTGCCAGGCGTCGTCCAGCACCACCGCCAGTTGGTAGGCGTAGAGACCGTCGCGGCGCTGGATGACGAAATCGCCGACCTCGCGGCCGAGATGCTGGCGGACTTCGCCCTGCACGCGGTCGACGAAGCGATATTCCAGCTCCGGCACGCGCAGGCGGATCGCCGCATCCTCGCGGGCGTGCCCGGCGTCGCGGCAGAAGCCCGGGTAGATCCCGGCGAATCCCTCAAGCTGCTTGCGCGAGCAAGTGCAGGCGTAGGCCAGGCCGCTGCGCAGCAGTTGCTCGACCACTGCGGCGTAGGCCGGGAAGCGTTCGCTCTGCCGCTCCACCGCGCCGTCCCATTCGAAGCCGTAGCGCTCCAGGGTTTCCAGGATCGCCTGCTGGGCGCCCGGGACTTCGCGGGGCGGGTCGAGGTCCTCCATGCGCACCAGCCAGCGGCCGCCAACGGCACGTGCGTCCAGGTAGGAGGCGACGGCCGCCACCAGGGAACCGAAGTGCAGGTAGCCGCTGGGCGTCGGGGCGAAGCGGCCTACATAGGAAGAGCTCATGGCGCGGGCGGTGCGGCGGGGAACGGCGGAAACGAAACGGGGCGCCTTGGCGCCCCGTCGGTCCGGCTCAGGAGCCGAGTTGCTTCTCGCGGATTTCCGCGAGGGTCTTGCAGTCGATGCAGAGGGTTGCGGTGGGGCGCGCCTCCAGGCGACGGATGCCGATCTCGACGCCGCAGGAGTCGCACCAGCCGTACTCTTCGTCTTCGATCAGTTGCAGGGTCTCGTCGATCTTCTTGATCAGCTTGCGCTCGCGGTCGCGGGCGCGCAGTTCCAGGCTGAATTCTTCTTCCTGGCTGGCGCGGTCGGCCGGATCGGGGAAGTTGGCCGCTTCGTCCTGCATGTGATGCACGGTACGGTCGACCTCTTCCATCAGCTCCTGTTTCCATTTGTTCAGGATCGCGGTGAAGTGCGCGCGCATGCGCTCGCTCATGTACTCCTCGCCCTTGGTTTCCTGATAGGGTTCGAAGCCGCGGGTCATCTGCTGGCTGCTCTGTTGTTTTGCTTTGGTGGACATGAATGGCCGCCTCTCACTTTCGCTAATCCTGTCCGCGGCAGGGTTCCCTCGCCGGCTCTCCGGCCCCGCGGTCGCAAGCGGGCGAACTTACCAGAACGATAACCTTGGCGCTACTCCCGGTTGTCGAGGCTGGTGTCGCCCGCGTAATGGCTTGGTTAGAATCGGTTTTTCCTCGCAAAGTTCGGAATATCCATGGCTACCTCCTATAGCGCGCGCAGTCGGGCCATCGAGCCTTTCCATGTCATGGCCCTGCTGGCGCGGGCCAACGAGTTGCAGGCCGCCGGCCACGATGTGATCCACCTGGAGATCGGCGAGCCGGACTTCACCACGGCCGAGCCGATCGTCGAGGCCGGGCGCGCCGCACTGGCCGCCGGGCATACCCGCTACACCGCCGCCCGCGGCCTGCCGGCGCTGCGCGAGGCGATCGCGAAATTCTACGGCGAACGCTACGGGGTCGACCTCGACCCGCAGCGCGTGCTGGTCACTCCGGGCGGCTCCGGCGCCCTGCTGCTGGCCAGCAGCTTGCTGGTCGACCCCGGCCGCCACTGGTTGCTCGCCGACCCGGGCTACCCGTGCAACAGGCATTTCCTGCGCCTGGTGGAAGGCGCCGCGCAACTGGTGCCGGTGGGGCCGGACAGCCGTTACCAACTGACGCCGGATCTCATCGAGCGGCACTGGGATTCAGACAGTGTAGGCGCTCTGGTGGCGACGCCGGCGAATCCGACCGGGACCCTGCTCGATCGCGACGAACTGGCCGGCCTGTCGGGCGCCTTGAAGGCCCGCGGCGGGCACCTGGTGGTGGACGAGATCTATCACGGTCTGACCTATGGCGTGGACGCCGCCTCGGTGCTGGAAGTCGACGACGACGCTTTCGTCCTGAATAGTTTTTCCAAGTATTTCGGCATGACCGGCTGGCGCCTGGGCTGGCTGGTGGCGCCGGCAGCGGCGGTGCCTGAGCTGGAGAAGCTGGCGCAGAACCTCTACATCAGCGCGCCGAGCATGGCCCAGCAGGCCGCGCTGGCCTGTTTCGAGCCGACCACCATCGCCATTCTCGAAGAGCGTCGCGAAGAGTTCGCCCGCCGTCGCGACTTCCTCCTGCCGGCCCTGCGCGAGCTGGGTTTCGGAATCGCCGTGGAGCCTGAAGGCGCCTTCTATCTCTACGCCGATATCAGCGCGTTCGGCGGCGATGCCTACGCCTTCTGCAAGCACTTCATCGAGACCGAGCACGTTGCCTTCACCCCGGGGCTGGATTTCGGCCGCCACCAGGCCGGCCACCACGTGCGTTTCGCCTATACCCAGAACCTGCCGCGCCTGCAGGAAGCGGTGGAGCGGATCGCCTGCGGCCTGAAGAACTGGCGGCCCTGATGCGTTTCGAGCAGCCACTGGAAGAAGGCCGCCTGCTGCGTCGCTACAAGCGTTTCCTCGCCGATATCGAGAGCGCCGGTGGCGAGCGCCTGACCATCCACTGTCCGAATACCGGTTCGATGCTCAATTGCATGAGCGAAGGCTGCCGGGTCTGGTTCAGCCGCTCCAACGACCCCAAGCGCAAGCTGCCGGGGACCTGGGAGCTGAGCGAGACCCTGCAGGGCCGCCTGGCCTGCGTCAACACGGCGCGGGCCAACCGCCTGGTAGAGGAGGCGCTGCTGGCCGGGGACATCGCGGAGCTTGCCGGTTTCACCGCTCTGCGCCGGGAAGTGGCCTACGGCGTGGAGAACAGTCGCGCCGACTTTCGCCTGGAATACCCCACGGGCGCACTGTTCATCGAGGTGAAGAGCGTCACCCTGGGCTTCGACGAAACCGCCGTGGCGGCCTTTCCCGACGCGGTGACGCTGCGCGGCGCCAAGCACCTGCGCGAACTGGCGGCGCTGGCGCGGGAGGGGATCCGCGCGGTGCAGCTGTACTGCGTGAACCTTTCCGGGGTCGAGGCGGTGCGCCCCGCCGACGAGATCGATCCAGCCTATGGCAAGGCGTTGCGCGAGGCGGCGCAAGCGGGCGTCGAGGTGCTGGCCTATGGCGCCGAGGTGACGACGGAAGGATTGCACCTGGCGCGGCGCCTCCCGGTGCGACTCTGAGGCATGGCCGCGCCGTGGGGCGCGGCCACTCGCTCAGCGGCGTTCGAGCAGGACGCCGCTTTCCATGTGGTGGGTGTAGGGGAACTGGTCGAACAGCGCGCAGCGGCTGATCCGGTGCGTGTCGTGCAGTTGGGCGATGTTTTGCGCCAGGGTTTCCGGGTTGCACGAAATGTACAGGATGCGCTCGAAGCGCCGGGTCAGCTCGCAGGTGTCCGGATCCATGCCGGCTCGTGGCGGATCGACGAAGACACTGCCGAAGGCGTAGCTCTTCAGGTCGATGTCGGCCAGGCGGCGGAACGGGCGAACCTCGTTCAGCGCCTGGGTCAGCTCTTCGGCCGACAGGCGCACCAGGCTGACGTTGTCCACCGCGTTGTCGGCCAGGTTGGCCAGCGCCGCATTGACCGAGGACTTGCTGATCTCGGTGGCCAGCACCTTGCGTACCCGGGTGGCCAGGGGCAGGGTGAAGTTGCCGTTGCCGCAGTACAGTTCGAGCAGGTCGTCGTCGCGCTGGCCGAGCGCCTCGTAGGCCCAGCCGAGCATCTTCTGGTTGACCTCGCCGTTGGGCTGGGTGAAAGCCCCCTCGGGCTGGCGGTAGCGGAAGCGCCGGCCGGCGACCGACAGTTCCTCCTCCACATAGTCGCGTCCGACGACGATACGCTTGCGGCGCGAACGCCCGACCAGGTTCACGCCCAGTTCCGCCGCCAGCTTTTCCGCTGCCTGTCGCCAGGCGTCGTCGATCGGCCGGTGGTAGCAGAGGGTGATCAGCGCGTCGCCGGCCAGGGTGGTGAGAAACTCCACCTGGAACAGCTTGAAGCCCAGCGCCGGGTCGGCCCAGGCCGCCTTCAGGCGCGGCATCAGTTCGTTGATGCGGCGGCTGGCGATGGGGAAATCCTCGATCAGGATCGGCGTGTGCTTGTCGCCCTGCTCGAACATCGCGTAGTGACGCTTCTCGTTGCCGGTTTCCCGCCACAGGCGGAATTCGGCGCGCAGCCGGTAATGCTCGCGCGGCGACTCGAAGACCTCCGGCGCGGGTGCCGCGAACGGGGCCAGCAAACCGGCGAGGCGGGACTTCTTGTCTTCCAGTTGCGCGGCGTAGGCGCTGGGGTCGAACTGTGGACGGCTCATGCGTTGAAGAAGCCCAGCTTGATCACGAACAGGACGGAGAGGATCACCAGCGCCGGGTTCAGTTCGCGCCAGCGCCCGGACAGCACCTTGATCGCGGTCCAGGAAATGAAGCCGAAGGCGATGCCGGTGGCGATCGAATAGGTGAACGGCATGGCCAGCGCGGTGACGACCACCGGCGCGGCGACGGTGATGTCTTCCCAGTCGATCTCTGCCAGGCCCGAGGCCATCAGCACGGCGACGAAGAGCAGCGCCGGGGCGGTGGCGAAGGCCGGTACGCTGCCGGCCAGCGGGGCGAAGAACAGCGCGAGGAGGAACAGGATGGCGACGACGATGGCGGTCAGGCCGGTGCGGCCGCCGGCGCTGACGCCCGCGGCGGACTCGATGTAGCTGGTGGTGGTCGAGGTGCCCAGCAGCGAGCCGCCCATGGCGGCGGTACTGTCGGCGATCAGCGCGCGGCCCATCTTCGGCATGTGGCCGTCCTTGCCCATCAGTCCGGCGCGCTTGGCGACGCCGATCAGGGTGCCGGAGTTGTCGAACAGGTCGACGAAGAGGAAGGCGAAGATCACGCTGACCAGGCCGATGTCCAGCGCGCCCTTGATGTCCAGTTGGAGGAAGGTCGGCGCCAGCGACGGCGGCATCGAGACCACGCCGCCGAACTGGGTCACGCCGAGCAGGATGGCGATGGCGGTGACCACCAGGATACCGATCAGCACCGCGCCGGTGACGCTACGCGCCTCCAGGGCGACGATCAGGATGAAGCCGAGGGTGGCGAGGATCGGTGCCGGCTTGGTCAGGTCGCCCATGCCGATCAGGGTTGCCGGGTTGTCCACCACGATGCCCGCGTTCTGCAGGGCAATCAGTGCGAGGAACAGGCCGATGCCGGCGGCGATCGCCGAGCGCAGCGGCAGGGGGATGCTGTTGATGATCCATTCGCGGATGCGAAAGATCGACAGCAGGAAGAACATGGTGGCGGAAATGAACACTGCGCCCAGCGCGACCTGCCAGCTGTGGCCCATGTGCAGCACCACGGTGTAGGTGAAGAAGGCGTTGAGGCCCATGCCGGGGGCCAGGGCGATCGGGTAGTTGGCGATCAGGCCCATGATGGTCGAGCCGATGGCCGCTGCCAGGCAGGTGGCGACGAACACCGCGCCCTTGTCCATGCCGGTCTCGCCGAGGATGCTCGGGTTGACGAAGAGGATGTAGGCCATGGTCAGGAAGGTGGTGATCCCCGCCAGGATCTCGGTGCGCACCGTGGTGTTGTGCGCCTTTAGTTGAAACAGCTTTTCCAGCATGTTGGATTCCCCTGAATGTGCTCTGCAACGATCCCCATGGCGCCAGCAGAAGTGGCCGGCCGCGGAGCCGGCCGCCGACCAGGGAAAACCGAATTTCCGCGTGGCGGGCGTTGCATCGCTGTATCGTCGGCGCGGTATCGCGAACGATCCCGGCAGACGGCTGAGTCCCGAAAATGCGCGAGCCGCATGAAACGACCCACGCACGCCAGGGGCCTCGCGGCGGCCTGCGTGGGGTTCATACGGCTCGAAAAGGCGCGCATCATACCAGTTCGCGGGAGAGGGGTGAATTTCCGCCAGTCTAGTCGATCGTCGCCTCGCGGAAGGGCCTGCTCGCCCGCCCGGCGCGGGCGGCGTTAACATAGGCGTTGGCGTCCGGACGGACGCTCCGCCCAGGTTTTCTGCAGTACCTCATCATGAAACGCTCGAAACTCGCATTCCTTCCGCTGGGCCTGGCGCTGCTGCTGGCCGCCTGCGCCAGCGATCCGCTGCCGATCCCGCAGCACAGCTTCGGGGTCTATGCCACCGCCAGCACGCCTTCCGCCGCGTTCCGCACCCTGGCCGACCCGCAGGGCAAGGCCATGCTGGTGGCGCTGAAGCCCAGCCTGACCCAGGCTGACGTACTCCGCGCCGAGGTCCTGTACGACCAGAACGGTCGACCCGGCGTCGAAGTCACCTTCACCGAACCGGCCGCCCGCCGCCTGGCCGCGCTGACCGGCGAGGCCCGGGGGCGCACTCTAGCGGTACTGGTGGACGGGCGCCTGCGCCTGGCGCCGCGGGTGCGCGAGCCGATCCGCAACGGCAAGGTCTATCTCGACGGGTTGGCTTCGGCCTACGAGGCCAGGGAACTGGCCGATCAGTTGAATGCGCTGGGAAGCCAGCCGGGGCGCTAAGCGCCCGGCTGGCGGCGAGGCTCAGAGCGTCTGGGCCTTGAAGGTATCGCAACTGGCCGGCGAGCCGCTCTCGAAGCCGGTCTTGAACCAGCGCATGCGTTGCGCCGAGGAGCCATGGGTGAAGGAATCCGGCACCACCATGCCGCGGCCCTGGCGTTGCAGGCGATCGTCGCCGATGGCGTTGGCGGCGTTCAGGGCTTCCTCGATGTCGCCCGGCTCCAGCCAGTTCAGCCGCTGCTGTGCACGGTTGGCCCAGACCCCGGCGAAGCAGTCCGCCTGCAGTTCCTGGCGTACCGACAGGCCGTTGGCGCCCTCCATGCGCGCGCCGCGCTGGCGGGCTGCGTTGATCTTGGCCGAGATGCCCATCAGGTTCTGCACGTGGTGGCCGACCTCGTGGGCGATCACATAGGCCTGGGCGAAGTCGCCGGCGGCGGAGAAGCGCTGTTCCATCTCGCGGAAGAACTCCAGGTCGAGGTAGACCCGGCGGTCGGCCGGACAGTAGAACGGCCCGGTGGCCGACGAGGCGAAGCCGCAGGCGGAATTCACCCCATTGCTGAACAGCACCAGCTTGGGCTGTTGGTATTGTGCCTGGCCGCTGGCGAAGATCTGTTCCCAGGTGTCCTCGGTGTCGCCGAGGATCGAGCGGACGAACTCGCTCTGCTCGTCGTTGGCCGCCGGGGCCCGACCGCCGGCCTGCTGCTGGGTGGCCGGCGCCGGGCTGTCCATCTGGCCGAGCAGCGACCCGAGGATCTGCATCGGATCCTGGCCCATCAGCAGGCCGACCACCACCACGATGGCCACCCCACCCAGGCTGAGGCCCTTGCCGCCGATGCGCATGCCGCCACCGCCGCCTGCGCCTCCTTCGCCCCGGGCATCAATCACGTTGTCACTGCGTCGTCCTTTGCGCCAGAGCATGGCGGTTCTCCTGTACGTTTCGCTTCTTCAGTGTTGTCGTCGTCCGCCGCCAGCGCCACCCCGACCGTCAGGCCGAGGTCAGCAGCTCGGCGCGGGCGAGCAGTTGGACGTGGCCGCCGACCCTGACGCCGCCGTCTGTCGCGACCTGGACGTCGAGCCGGCTCGGCCGGTCGAGGAAGCGTCCCTGGTGCAGGACGAAGGGTTCGCCGCGCGCGGCAAGCCCGTATTCCACCAGGTAGGCGGCGACCGGACCGGCAGCGCTGCCGGTAGCCACGTCTTCCACCAGCCCCAGGTTGTCCCAGGTGCGGCCCTCGCGCCCGTCGACGTCGAGCAGATAGACAAACGCCGCGCCGAGTTTATCCAGGGCTTCTTGCAAATCGTTGACCTGACGGGCTCGACCCAGCGCCTCGGCGGTTACCGGCAGGAGCAGGTAGGGCAGGCCGGTGCTCACCACCCGCGGTGGATGCCCGGACAGGTCGTTGGCCGATAGCGAGAAGGCTTCGGCGAACCAGCGGCAGGTCCCGGCGTCCGGGGTGGCGCCGAATTCGGCGCGGCCCTGGTCCATCTCGGCGTAGAAACCGCTGCCCGCCCGCACGCTGCGCAGGGCCACCGACTTGCTGGCCAGGTGCAGCGTCCAGTGCTGTTCGTTGTCGCCGCCGCGCAGGTGATGGAGCAGGGCGGCGGCGCCGAGCAGCGGGTGGCCGGCGAACGGCAGTTCTTCCTCCAGGGTGAAGATCCG
This sequence comes from Pseudomonas sp. FDAARGOS_761, assembly GCF_013343155.1. Classification (NCBI taxonomy): domain Bacteria; kingdom Pseudomonadati; phylum Pseudomonadota; class Gammaproteobacteria; order Pseudomonadales; family Pseudomonadaceae; genus Pseudomonas; species Pseudomonas sp. FDAARGOS_761. The sequence continues at coordinate 166,911 of NZ_CP054572.1, forward strand.
TGCGCCGAAGGCCCGTGGGTCGTCGCCCGGCAGCAGGAAGATCGATTCGAACTGGCGCAGTTCGCGGGTCCAGGCCTGCATGGCGGCGTCATCGAGGGTGCTGGCGTCGTCGAATACGGCCAGGCCGTTGCCGGTGAGCGGACGCTCGGCGAACACATCGAGTTGCCAGTAGCGTCGGGACATGGGCCTTTTCCTGTGAAATGGAATGAAAAACGCGAGGGGGGACTCGACAAGCAGCCTATCGGCCTTTATGTTCGCCGACAAGAAAGCGCCTGGCTGGTGCTTTCCAGGCCGCCGCAGCGGCCGGCGTCGCTCGGACGGTTCCGGGCGCTTACGTTACTCCGAGGACAGCATGGCTGAATCACGCCCTGCGCGCCGTTTCGCGCGCATCGACCGCCTTCCCCCCTACGTTTTCAATATCACCGCCGAACTGAAGATGGCCGCTCGTCGCCGTGGCGAGGACATCATCGACCTGAGCATGGGCAATCCCGACGGGCCGACCCCGCCGCATATCGTCGAGAAGCTCTGCACCGTCGCCCAGCGCGAAGACACCCATGGCTACTCCACCTCGCGCGGCATCCCGCGCCTGCGCCGGGCCATCTCGCACTGGTACCGCGACCGCTACGACGTGCAGATCGACCCGGAAAGCGAAGCCATCGTCACCATCGGCTCCAAGGAAGGCCTGGCGCACCTGATGCTGGCGACCCTCGACCATGGCGACACCATCCTCGTGCCCAACCCGAGCTATCCGATCCACATCTACGGTGCGGTGATCGCCGGCGCCCAGGTGCGCTCGGTGCCGCTGGTGCCGGGCATCGATTTCTTCAACGAGCTGGAACGGGCGATCCGCGAATCGATTCCCAAGCCACGCATGATGATTCTCGGCTTCCCCTCCAACCCGACCGCGCAGTGCGTCGAGCTGGACTTCTTCGAGCGCGTGGTGGCGCTGGCCAAGCAGTACGACGTGATGGTCGTGCACGACCTGGCCTATGCCGACATCGTCTACGACGGCTGGAAAGCGCCGTCGATCATGCAGGTGCCGGGCGCCAAGGACATCGCCGTGGAGTTCTTCACCCTGTCGAAGAGCTACAACATGGCCGGCTGGCGGATCGGCTTCATGGTCGGCAATCCCGAGCTGGTCTCGGCCCTGGCGCGGATCAAGAGCTACCACGACTACGGCACCTTCACGCCCCTGCAGGTGGCGGCCATCGCCGCTCTGGAAGGCGACCAGCAGTGCGTCCGCGATATCGCCCGGCAGTACCAGCAGCGCCGCGACGTCCTGGTGAAGGGGCTGCGCGAGGCCGGCTGGATGGTGGAGAACCCGAAGGCCTCGATGTACGTCTGGGCGAAGATCCCCGAGCCCTATGCGCACCTGGGCTCGCTGGAGTTCGCCAAGAAGCTGTTGCAGGACGCCAAGGTCTCGGTGTCGCCGGGGATCGGCTTCGGCGACTACGGCGACGATCATGTGCGTTTCGCCCTGATCGAGAACCGCGACCGCCTGCGCCAGGCGGTGCGCGGGATCAAGTCGATGTTCCGCGCCGACGGGCTGCTGTCGCCGCAGAAGAAGGTCGATAGCCTGGCGGAGTGATCCTCACGCCCTGCTACAAGGAAAAACGCCGTTTCCCCTGGGGGAAACGGCGTTTTCGTTAGCGTCCCGGGTACTCCGCCAGTACCGAGGCCTGGCCGCTCCTGGTCAGGCCGACGACCTGGTAGGCGTCCTGGCGGTCGCCCATTTCCATGCCCGGCGAGCCGACCGGCATGCCCGGTACGGCGGCGCCGACCAGGTCGGCACGTTCGCGCAGCTTGAGGATGTCGGCTGCCGGCACGTGGCCTTCGACGAACTTGCCGTCGATCACTCCGGTATGACAGGAGCCCATGCTGTAGGGCACGCCGAGGCGGCTCTTGACTGCGCTCATGTCTGCTTCCACATGGTCGGTGACCTTGAAACCGTTGGCTTCGAGGTGCTTGATCCAGTCCTTGCAGCAGCCGCAGTTGGCGTCGCGGTGGACGTCGATGGCCAGCGGTTCGGCGGCCTGGACCAGGGAACCGTGGAGCAGGGTGGCGGCCAGGACGGCCAGGGGTGCGAAGCGGCGCATGGGATTCTCCTTGCTGCGAGCGAATGCCGGGAGCATACCGCTGGCACCCGCCGCCACCCAGCCGGTGAGCTGTATCCACTTGTGACGAAGCGATGCGCTGCCCGCCGCGCCGGGTTGCCGTTGGGCAGGGACGGATTGTCGCAGCGAACTCGTCGGCGCGGTTTGGGTCTGCTGTCCTTAGGGTTGCCGGGGCGTTCGCCGCCGGTGTCGAACTGACCGCTGGGGGCAACAGGCCCGAGGAGAAAGGGGATGCTCTTCGCCCGTTTGGTTTTGCTGGTTCAGGCGCTGGTATGGGGCGCGCTGGGAGTGCTGTACTGGGTGCGTCCCTACGAGATGGCCAATCTCAGTGGCATGCTGCTGATGGAGCCTTCGGCGGTCAGCGATGCGCGGGTGTTCTATGGCGGCCATCAGTTCGCCCTGGCGTTGTTCCTGCTGTTCGCCCTGCGCCGGGCTTCGCTGGTGCAGCCGGCATTGATCCTGGTAGTGCTGCTGCAATCGATCCTGACCCTGTCGCGGCTATTGATTGCCTGGATCGAGGGCGGGATGGAGGCCGACGGCAACCTGTTCGGCTTGCTATTCCGCGGCGCAATGGCTGCCCTGGGGATCGCCGCCCTGTGGTGGCTGCAACGGCGGCCGCCCCGGCTGTCGACGCCCGGCGAGAACACCGAGCGCCGCGAGGACGACTTCGACGGCCTGTGACATTCAAGGTTGACTGCGACTCGGGAAGTCCTTCAGCAATTGCGCGACGCCGCGGTCGAACGCTTCCTGGGTCAGCGCCGGATCGTGCAGTTGGCGGCTCAGCACGCTTTCCAGAAGGACCCTGCCGTTGCTTTCGTCAAGGATGCGCAGCGCCAGCCTGGCCTCGGTGTCTTCGGTCAGTTGGGTCTGGGTGAAGACGCCATCCTGGGTGATCACCGGTCGCATTTCCAGGCCCGGCTGGCGTTGCAGGCCGAGGGCGTAGATCACCCGCAGGTCGCCGTGTTCCACCTGGTAGCGATAGCCCTTGGCCTCCAGGGCGCGGCGCACGGCCGTATCGAAACGCTCCTCGAAGTCGATGCGGTGCCCCTCGGCGCGTACCGCCTGGATGAAGAAAGTCCTGTAATCCGCCGCTGTTACGCCAGGGGCGAGCCGTACGGGGCCCGGTTCATTGCGGCAGGCATAGAGCAGCAGGCCGAACAGGAGCAGCAGGACGAAGCGCAGGCTGAATCGGCGCATGGCGCGTTCCTTCCTCTTTTTTATCTTTGTGCCGCAAGCCTAGCCGTTGCCTCGCGGCTTGCCGCCCATCCCCCGTTGGGTCAGTCGTCCAGCTCCACCCAGAGGCCTTCGGCGTCTTCCCGGCAGGGCAGGGCGCGCAAGCGCTCGCCAGCGCAGGGGCCGGCGACGCACTCTCCGGACTCGATGAGGAACAGCGCGCCGTGGCTGGCGCAACGGATCAGGCTGGCGCTGTCGTCGAGGAAGGCATCGGGCTGCCACTCCAACGGGATGCCGCGATGCGGGCAGCGGTTCAGGTAGACGTAGGCGCGGCCGTCGCGACGCACCGCGAACAGCCGCCGCTCATCGACGAGGAAGCCGCGGCTGTTGCCTTCGGCGAGATGGGAAGAGGGACACAGGTGGATCATGGGCGCTCCGTTTGCCGGGATCATTATCCCTGATCCGGAGGACGGCTTTCACCTGTGGCATGGAAAGCGCCCGGCATGGCCAGGCGCTGGGTATGGGGGCACTTCCGTGTGCGAAGGGGTAACGGGTCAGATGTCCCAGACCAGGTTGACCGCGAAATTACGGCCTGGCTGGGACAGCCGGTCGATGTTGGCCGGGGCCAGCGCCGAAGCCTCGCCGACGCTGTCGTAGCCGCGCACGTCATCCCACAGCCAGTATTTCTTGTCGGTCAGATTGTAGAGACCGGCGTTGAGGGTCAGGTCCTTGCTCAGCCTGTAGTAGGCGCTGAGGTCGAGGACGCCGAAGCCCGGGGTCTTGAACTGGCTGGCGGTGCCATCCGGGGTGTGGAAGGTGCTGTCGTCGACGCGGTCCTTGCGTTTGACCAGGGTCCAGCTGAGCAGCCCGCCGTAGTTGCCGTCTGCTTCGTCGTAGCCCAGGCCGAACACTCCGGTGAGTGGGTTGACGCTGTTGATCGGCTCGCCGTTGTCCTTGTTGCGACCGTAGGCGTAGGCCACGCTGCCCTGGGTGTAGAGTCCCTGCGGCGCGCCGAAGGCGCCCAGCTCCAGGCGGCCCTTGAGTTCGACGCCCTTGATCACCGCACGCTCGATGTTGTTGGACTGGAAGGTCTGGCCGTTGCCGCCGGTGCTATCGGTATTCAGGGCGTCTTCGTCGATGAAGTCGCGATATTTGTTGTAGAACACCGCCACGCCGAAGCTGCCTTCGTCGAACTTGCCGCGCAGCCCGGTCTCGAAGCTCTGGCTCTTTTCCGGCTTGAGGTTGGGGTTAGGCTCGATGTGGTAGCCCGCCTGCAGGTTCTCGAATCGACCGTACAGCGCCTTGGCGGTGGGCGTGCGGAAGCCCTGGGCGTATTGGCCATACCAGGTGTAGTGCTGGGCGAAGTCGTAGGTCACGCCGAACTTGGGCGAAACCCGGTGCCATTTCTTGTCCGACTCGTCGACCGCGGTGTTCTGGCTCTGCTTCATGGTGCGCAGGAACTCGTCGGTGATGTGCGGCTCCATGCGCGTGTAGTCGTAACGCAGGCCGGGAGTGAAGGTCCAGTCGTTCCAGCTGATGCTGTCCTGGGCGAACAGGGCGTAGGTCTTCACCGTCGGATCGGGAAAGTCGCTGCTGCGTTCCAGGGCATCGCGCGGGCTGTCCGCGCCGGTGTCCAGGTTGGTGCCGGTGCCGCTGCGCATGCCGGTGACCTTCTGGTGCTTGAGATTGATCCCGTAGCTCAGCAGGTGCTCGGTCTCGCCGATGGCGAAGCTCTTGTCCAACTGACTGTCGAAGACCCACAGGCGTTCCTTGTAGGTAGTGTCGCGGGTGCGCAGGACCTTGCGGGTGATCGGGTAGTAGAACTCGCGGGTCGCCTGGTCGGTCTTCGCCAACTGGTAGTTCAGGCTCCACTGGATGCGATCGGCGACCGGGCTGTCGAGCAGGAAATGGTGCTCCAGGCCGTAGCGCTCGCGAGTCAGGGTGTCGTTGCCCTTGCGCCACTGGTACATGCCGCCCGGCAGCATGCTCGGCGGGATGGTCGGCTTGCCCTTGTCGTAGGGGCCGCCATAGGCGCTCTTCTGGTCGGTATCGACGTCGCTCTTGTACTTCTCGAAGACCAGCCCGAAGCGGCTGCCCTCGGCGTAGTTCCAGCCCAGCTTGCCGAGCAGGCTGTAGCTGTCGGCGTCTTCCGGGTTGGCTTCGCTGCGCGAGAGCCCGGTGCCGCCGTGGCCGCCGTTGGATTCGGTCTCGTGGCCCTGGCGGTAGCCATAATGCAGCAGGCCGTCGAAGTCGTCGGCGCGGCCGGCGACGGTGGCCGAGGTCAGCCAGGAGTGGCTTGCCGACTCGTAGCCGGCCTTCAGCCGGGCGCCGACGTCCTTGCCGTCCTTGATGATGTCCGACGGGTCGAGGGTGAAGTAGCTCACCGCGCCGCCGATGGCGTTGCTGCCGTACAGCGCCGAGGCCGGGCCGCGAAGGATTTCCACGCGCTTTACGATGTCCGGATCGACGTAGTTGCGGTGGGTCTGCGCGTAGGGGCCGCTGAAGAAGTCGTTGGGCAGTTCGACCCCGTCGATCTGCGTAAGGATGCGGTTCCCGTCGATGCCGCGGATGTTGTAGCCGGTGATCCCGGCACGCTGGCCGGCGCCGCCGACCGAGACTCCCGGTTCGTAGCGCACCAGTTCCTTGATGTTGTTGACGTTCTGCCGGTCCAGTTGTTCGCGGGTCTGCACGCTGACGGTGCTCGGCACCGAATCCACTGCCTGCTCGGTACGGGTGGCGGTGATGGTGGTCGGGGTCAGCGGGACGGCGTTCCCCGCCAGAGCCAGGGAAGGGCTGAGCAACAGCAGGGCCAGGCAGGGGCGCAGGGCGAAGGGCGGGGAGAGCGGCATGTGGGACTCCTTGGGTCGGGCCGGTGGCGAATAGCCAGGGGGACGTCGGGCGCACAAGGTACTGCCAGAAAAACGCTAATGCAAATAATTATCAAATGGATTCAGATATGCGTTTTGTGGCAAAGTTCACCTGTTTTGCGCGTAGCGCGACCGAACCGGATATGCCCGAGGAACCGTCGATGAGCAGCACTCCCAGCCTTTCCCATTCCCCTGCCGAGCTTTACCGCGCCTGGCAGGACCTGCGCGCCGAGCGACCGCAGCTACGCGCGCGCGACGCCGCCGCGCTGTTGCAGGTCAGCGAAGGCGAGCTGGTCGCCAGCCGGGTCGGCATCGATGCCGTGCGCCTGCGGCCGGACTGGGCCGCCTTGCTGCCGGCGCTCGGCGAACTGGGGCCGATCATGGCGCTGACCCGCAACGAGCATTGCGTCCACGAACGCAAGGGGCCGTATCGCGAAGTGACGGTCTCTGCCAATGGGCAGATGGGCCTGGTGGTCTCGCCGGATATCGACCTGCGCCTGTTCCTGGGGGGTTGGAACGCCGTCTTCGCCATTGCCGAGGAGACAGCGCGGGGTACCCAGCGCAGCATCCAGGTGTTCGACCAGCAGGGCGTGGCGGTGCACAAGGTGTTCCTTACCGAGGCCAGCGACGTCCGCGCCTGGGAACCGCTGGTCGAGCGCCTGCGGGCTGCCGAGCAGGATGCCGTGCTGGCCCTGCGCGAACCCCGCGCGCCGGCTGCTTCGCTCGTCGATGCGCAGATCGATGCCGCCGCCTTGCGCGAAGGCTGGGCCGCGTTGAAGGACACCCATCATTTCCACGCCCTGCTGAAGAAGCATGGCGCGCAGCGCACCCAGGCGCTGCGCCTGGCTGGCGGCGAATGGGCCGAGCGCCTGGACAATGGCGACCTGGCGAAACTCTTCGAAGCGGCGGCCGAAAGCGGGTTGCCGATCATGGTGTTCGTCGGCAACGCCCACTGCATCCAGATCCATACCGGGCCTGTGTGCAACCTGAAGTGGCTGGACGACTGGTTCAACGTGCTCGATCCGGAATTCAACCTGCACCTGAAGACCACCGGCATCGCCGAACTTTGGCGGGTGCGCAAGCCGAGCACCGATGGCATCGTAACCAGTTGGGAGGCCTTCGACGCCGACGGCGAACTGATCGTGCAACTGTTCGGCGCGCGCAAGCCCGGCGAGCCCGAGCGCGACGACTGGCGCGAACTGGCCGAATCCTTCAAGGCGTTCTGAGGAGAGATCATGCGTATCGATCGACTATTCAACGGGTTGGCGCTGGGCATCCTGCTCGGCACCGGCATGGCCCAGGCCGCCGAGCTGCCGCAACGCTGGGTGAGCGCGGGCGGCTCGCTGAGCGAATGGGTGGTGGCGCTGGGTGGCGAGAGCAAGCTGGTCGGGGTGGACACCACCAGCCAGCATCCGCAGGCGCTGAAACAGTTGCCGAGCGTCGGCTACCAGCGCCAACTGGCTGCCGAGGGCGTGCTGGCGTTGCGTCCGGATATCCTCATCGGCACCGAGGAAATGGGGCCTCCGCCGGTACTCAAGCAGCTCGAAGGCGCTGGCGTGCGGGTCGAGACCCTCTCCGCCAAGCCGGATCTGGAGGCACTGGAAAGCAACCTGAAGAAGCTTGGCGACTGGCTCGGCGTGCCCCAGCGCGCCGAGGCCGCCGAACTTGACTATCGTCAGCGGCTGCGGCGCCAGGCGGACTGGATCGCGGCCGCGCAGAAGAGTCAGCCGGCCCCGGGCGTCCTGCTGGTGATCGGCAACGCCGGCGGTCAGTTGCTGGTAGCCGGGCGCAATACCGGCGGCGATTGGGTCCTGAACCGGGCCGGAGCACGCAACCTGGCTACCCATGAGGGTTACAAGCCGATCTCGGTGGAAGCCCTGGCCGCGCTCGATCCGACCGCGGTGGTGATCGCCGACCGCAGCCTCGAAGGTGATGCGGCGCGTGCCGCGCTGCTCAAGCAGAACCCCGGCCTCGCCGCGACCCGCGCGGCGCGTGACGGACGTCTGCTGGTGCTGGACCCGACGCTCCTGGTGGGCGGCCTCGGTCCGCGCCTGCCGGATGGCCTGGCGGCTCTCTCCGCAGCCTTTTATCCTTCCGCGAAACCGCTGAGTACGGAAGCCGCCCATTGAAATCGGTTGTTCGTCCCCGCGCACTGTTCGGTGCGCTGGGGATTTCGCTCGTGTTGGTCCTCTGGTTGTCCCTCGCCCTCGGTCCCGTCAGCCTGCCGCTGGGCGATACCCTGCGCGCCGCGCTGCGCCTGGCCGGGCTGCCGCTCGATGGAACGGGCCTGGCCCAGGCGGAAATGATCCTCGGCCAGATCCGCCTGCCGCGGACCCTGCTCGGCCTGGCCGTGGGCGCGGTGCTGGCGCTGTCCGGGGTGGCGATGCAGGGCCTGTTCCGCAACCCGCTGGCCGATCCAGGGCTGGTCGGGGTGTCCAGCGGCGCGGCCCTCGGCGCGGCGCTGGCCATCGTATTCGGCGCCTCGCTGGGCGGCTTGCCGGCGTTCCTCGCGCCTTACCTGCTGTCGCTGTGCGCCTTCGGCGGCGGCCTGGGGGTGACCTGGCTGGTCTATCGGCTTGGCCGCCGCGATGGCCAGACCAGCGTGGCCACCATGTTGTTGGCAGGGATCGCCTTGACCGCACTGTCCGGCGCGGTGATCGGACTGTTTACCTATCTCGCCGATGACGCCACCTTGCGTACCCTGACCTTCTGGAACCTGGGCAGCCTGAACGGCGCCAGCTACCCACGACTCTGGCCGCTGCTGCTGGTGGCGCTGCTGGTGGCCTGCTGGCTACCGCGCCGGGCAGATGCGCTGAACGCACTGCTGCTCGGCGAGTCCGAGGCCCGTCACCTGGGCTTCGACGTCGAGCGATTGAAGGCCGAACTGGTGCTTTGCACTGCCCTCGGCGTCGGCGCCGCAGTGGCGGCGGCGGGGATGATCGGCTTCATCGGCCTGGTGGTGCCGCACCTGATCCGTCTGGTTGCCGGTCCGGATCATCGGACGTTGCTGCCGGCCTCGATGATGGCCGGCGCCATTCTCCTGCTGCTTGCCGACCTGCTGGCGCGCCTGGCGCTGGCTCCGGCGGAGTTGCCGATCGGCATCGTCACGGCACTGATCGGCGCGCCGTTCTTCCTTTATCTGCTATTGCGGGGGCGGGCCTGATGCTGCGCGTGGAGAACCTGTCCATCCGCCGTGGCGGAAAGACTGTACTGGAAGGCCTCGAGCTGGAGCTGCGGCCTGGCGAGATGCTCGGCGTACTCGGCCCCAACGGCGCTGGCAAGAGCACCTTGCTTGGCGCTCTCTGTGGCGAACTGGAGCCGGCCGAAGGGCTGGTGCTGCTCGACGAGCGCGGCCTCGACGACTGGCCGGGCGTCGCTCGCGCGCAGCGCCTGGCGGTGCTGCCGCAGAGTTCGTCGCTGGGCTTCGCCTTTCCGGTGGAGGCGGTGGTCGGCTTCGGTCGGCTGCCCCATTCCAGCGGCCGCGAGCGCGATGTGCAGATCGTCGCCGAGGCCTTGGCGGCGGCCGACGCCAGCCATCTGGCCGGGCGCAGCTACCTGGCGCTGTCCGGCGGCGAACGCCAGCGCGTGCACCTGGCGCGGGTGCTGGCGCAGCTGTGGCCGGGCGAGCCGGGGCAGGTGCTGCTGCTCGACGAACCGACCTCGGCGCTCGACCCGCTGCACCAGCACACCACCCTGCAGGCGGTGCATGATTTCGCCCGCCGCGGTGCCTCGGTGCTGGTGATCCTCCACGATCTCAACCTGGCCGCGCGCTATTGCGACCGCCTGCTGCTGTTGCAGAATGGTCGCCCGCACCTGCTCGGTACGCCCGAGGAAGTCCTGCGCCCCGAGCCGTTGCGCGCGGTGTTCGGCCTCGAGGTCCTGGTCCAGCGTCATCCCGAGCGAGGTCATCCGCTGATCGTCGCCCGTTGAAGGAGTCGCCATGCGCATTCGCCTGTTCGCTTTCTGTCTGCTGCTGGGCGGCTGCCAGTCCCAACTGCCGCCGCTGCCTGATTGGCAGAGCCCGGAAGGGCGCGACGATCCGCAGACGGGACGAATCGTCGAATTGCGCAGCGGCGTGACGCTGAGCCCGCAGCAACTGGTCGCACGCCTGGCGGCCGCGCCGCGAGTGATCGTCGGCGAGAAGCACGACAATCCCGATCATCATGCCGTGGAACTGTGGCTGGCGCAGGCCCTGGGCGAATATCGGGCGCAGGGCAGCCTGCTGCTGGAAATGCTCGATCCCGGCCAGCAACCACAGGTGGATGCGGTCCGCGCACAACTCGGGACCGGCAAGCCGGTGGCGAACCTGGAGCAGGCCCTGGACTGGCAGAAAGGTTGGGACTGGACGCAGTACGGACCCCTGGTGTCCTGGGCGGTTGCGCAACCCGCGCCGTTGCTGGCGGCGAACCTCCAGCGGAGCGAGATCATGCGCATCTACAAGGAGCGTCCGCCGCTTCCCGGAACGGCCTCCAGGCGTGACAGCGTGCGCCTGCCGTTGCTTGCGCAGATTCGCGAATCCCACTGCGGCATGCTTCCCGACGATCAATTGCCGGCGATGCTCGCCGTCCAGCAGCAACGCGACCGCCGCATGGCCGAGCGTCTTCGCGATGCGCCACTGCCGGCGATGCTCGTCGCCGGCAGCTTCCACGCCCGACGCGACCTCGGCGTACCGGTCCACCTGCGCGACCTTGGTGCGGAGAAGGGCGCGCAGGTACTGATGCTGGTCGAGGCCGGGCAGGCGGTAACGACGCGTGAGGCAGACTACGCCTGGTACACGCCGGCACAGCCGGACAAGGACTATTGCGCGGAGATGAAGAAGGCGCGTTGAAGGAAGGGCGCGAGGCCTGGAGCCGCGTATCGCGCTACGTTTTCGCGGGCAAAAAAAGACCCGGCAAAGTGCCGGGTCGAAACCGTGATTAGCCTGATGAGGAGATAATCTGAAGAGTCCGACTGCTTGGTCTCTCAGCTTACCTGCTGGCCTCGCGACCAGTTGTTGTAATAATAACTATTCTCATTATCAGGTCAAGCCGGTTCTCATTCATTCCATCGTCAGCCGATGAACGGTCGTCTCGGCCGTATCGCAGGCAAAAAAAGACCCGGCAAAGTGCCGGGTCAAAAACCGTGATTAGCCTGATGAGGAGATAATCTGAAGAGTCCGACTGCGTGGGTCTCTCAGCTTACCGGCTGATCTCGCGACCAGTTGAGTGACATAATAATGATTCTCATTTCCATGTCAAACGCTTTCGCCAAACTTTTCTGCTAGCTAGTCGCGAGCCCTCTGGAATGGGCCTCAGGCGCTGCGGCGCAGGCGCAGCTGGGTCACTTCCCGGTTAAGCAGGTCTATCCGCCGGGCCATGCCTTCGATCAGGCTATGGGCGATTCGCGGGTTGTTCTGCATAAGGCCGAGGAACTGCTCCTTGGGAATCACCATCACCGTGCAGGGTTCGCTGGCGACCACCGTGGCGCTGCGTTTCTCGCGAGTGAACACGGCCATGGCGCCGAAGATCTCGTCCTTCTGTACATCGCCGACTTTCTGGCCGTCCACCAGCGCTTCGGCGTGCCCTTCGATGATGATGAACACATGATCCGCATCGTCGCCCTGGCGGATCAGCGCCTCGCCCGCGGCGAAGTGGCGGAAGCCGGTGGCCGGGCGGACTTCCGGCTGCTTCAGGTGCGCCAGCGCATCGCCGAGCAGGGCAGTCTGTCCGATCAGGTACTGCAATAGCAGTTCCTGACGTTCCTGGTCAGCATGGATGTGCTGGAGCAGCGCATCGCGCGAATAGGGCAGCAGGCGGATCGGTTCTTCGTTGGCATGCCGGCAGGCGGGGAGCTCGAGTCCGCGTCGAAGGCCGAGGAGGTCGCCTTCCTGGAGGTAGAACAGTGGGCGTTCGTCGACCAGCGCATGCAGCAGGCCGCTTTCCACCAGGAATACCTGGTCGGCGGGCAGCTCGCGTTCCAGGTCGTCGCTACGTTCCAGTTCCAGGGCGGGGCCGCTGGGTGCCAGGCCTTCGAGCAAGCGGTGAGGGATTCCCTGCAGGCGATTGATCAATTGGTCGGCATAAGCCGGTTGCTCGCCGAGTAGATACATGGCCATTTCCTTGAGCTGCCTGGTCGGGAGAGGAGGTACGAACGTCCACGAGACGATAGGTGGGCGCCCGGGGGGGAGTAAATATCTTCCCGTGGCAGGTGTGAGCTAGCTCTTGTTTCGCACGGGGAAAGTCTCCAGCTCGCCGAGCAGTGCGGCCTTGTGGTCTGGGGACAGCTCGTTCCAGTGAACGTCGAGGAGTGCGCCTTCGATGGCATAGAGCAAGACTTTCGAGGCTCGGAAGCCGCGCGCGCGGACCGCGCGATAGGCTCCCACCGAGCCGAGCCGACGCAGATCGGTGGCGCTGTGGATACCCACGGCATGCAACCATTGGGTCGAGGTTTTTCCGAGGTTTTTCAGATTCAGCAGTTCGTCGTTCATCGTCGGTCCTTGCGATGCCGCTCAGAAGCGTGATGGCGCGGAACTGCCTGGAACCGGTCCGGAGCCGACAGGGCCGGCGCGATGGAGCGAGATGGCCGACGCGAGCGGCCTTCGCCCTTACGATCCGGCGTAGGCGGTCCGGGACCGATCCTCAGCCGGCCGGGTACCTGCCAGAAGTGTAGCGGCCTCCCGGCAAAACGTGGCCTGGCGTGGTCCTTCCGCTTCTCAGGGCCCCGGCAGGTAGCGCAGGCGGGTGCCGAAGTTCACCGACATGCGGATCTCGTCCGGCGCCAGGCGCAACGGGAAATACGTACCGGATATCTGCGCATGGGCCAGGCTGGCGCCCTCCAGGCGCGCCTCGCGCAGATCCACGCCGCGCAGGTCGGCGCCGCGGAAATAGGCATCGCTGAAGTCGACGCGGGCGGCATCCAGCAGACGCAAGTCAAGGCCGCGGAAGTCGCCGCCGGCCAGGTCGATCCAGCCGTCGGCCGGCTTCTGTCGGTTGAAGCCTTCGATGTCTTCGGCGTGGAGCAGTTGGTAGAGCGGCGAGTCGAGCTGACGGGGCGAGTTCATGGGCGGCGTCCTGCGCAGAAGGCTCGCCGTGAGTATAGAAGAGCAGCGGCACGGCGCCCGCCCTGGAGGGGCGGGCGGCATGGCAGTTCGTTCAGAGACCGGGCAGGCGCTGGCGAATGCCGTCGACCAGCCCGTCGAGGCTGGCCGCGTCGTGGGTGTCGACGCGCTTGCTCTGGACCGTCTCCGCCGCTGTCAGCGGCTCGCGGGTAGCCTGCTGGGTGCGGATCACGTCGAGAGTCGCGTCGGACGGGTCCTTGCCTTCCGCCTGGCGTTGCGCAAGCCAGCCGGCGATCACCGCTTCGGGCGCCTGGCAGTCGAGGATCAGGAACGGCACGCCGGTTTCTTCCGCGATGTGGCAAGCGGCCTGGCGCTGATTCTGCTTCAGGTAGGCGGCGTCGATCACCACCGGATAGCCGGCCTGGAGGATCTTCGCGGCCAACTGGTGAAGGTGCGCATAGGTCGCTTCGCTGGCCTGGCTGCTATAGATGCCGGCGGCGAACTGGCCCCTGTCGTGTTCCGGCTGCTCGCCGAACAGACGCTTGCGTTCGACATCCGAGCGCAGGCGCACGGCGCCCAGAGCCTCCACCAGACGCATGGCCACCTGGCTCTTGCCGACCGCGGAGACACCATGGGTGACCGCCAGGAAGCGCGAGGGAATGGCGCTGTAGCTTTCCGCCAGGTTGGCGTAGTTGCGGTACTGGCGCAGGGTCGCCGCGCGCTGCACGGCATCGGTCTGGTAGCCGAGGCTGAACAGCGCGACCTTGGCGCGGACCATGGCGCGGTAGGCCTTGTAGAAGTTCAGCAGTTCCAGGGCCTGGTAGTCGCCGGTGTGTTCCAGATAGAGGCTGACGAAGCGTCGAGCGTGGCACTTCAGGCCGCGATCTTCCAGGTCCATCGCGAGGAAGGCGAAGTCGGCGCAGACATCGGTGAAACGGAACGGCTCGTTGAATTCGATGCAGTCGAACAGCACTACCCTGCCGTCGATCAGCGCGGCGTTGCCCAGGTGGATGTCGCCGTGGCATTCGCGGATGAAGCCCTTCGCCTTGCGCTCCTGGAGCACCGGCAGCAGGCGTTCGAAGCTGCTTTCCGCCCAGGCTTCGAGGGCATCCAGCTGTTGCAGGTCGGCCTTGTCCTTGAGCAGCGGGCGAACCTGCTTGAAATTCTGCCGCACCGGCGCCATGCAGGACTCGGCGGTGCCCAGCGGGTGCTCCAGCGGCACCTTCGGAGTGTTCTGGTGGAAGTGCGCGATCTGCTCGGCCAGTTCGTCGATATGCTGGTTGGACAGTTCGCCGCGGCCCTGGATTGCCGCCAGCAGGTTGTCCTGCGGGAACTGGCGCATCTTCAGCAGGTATTCGATTGCCTCGCCGTCGCCGCCGATCCGCGGCGCCTCTTCGCTGCCGGTGATCGGCAGGACCTCCAGGTAGAGATCGTCGGTGAGGCGCTGGTTCAGGCGCAGCTCTTCGTTGCAATAGAAGCGGCGCTTGTCCAGGCTGGTGAAATCGAGAAAGCCGAAATCCATCGGCTTCTTGATCTTGTAGGCGTAGGGACCGGTCAACAGGACCCAGGAGATGTGCGTCTCGATGACCTCGAAGCGCTCCACCGGGTGGGGGTAGAGGGCCGGGTTCTGCAGGGCGGCGATCAGGGTCTGGCTCACGGGATATCCTTGCCTCTGAAATATGCGAAAACCCGCATTATGGCGGGAAGGGGTGACAGTGCAAACCTCGCTGGCGGATAGCAACCATTTGCCGGATCGCCGGTCGAATGCGCCGCGCTGCCGCCGCGCCTATCCACCGGGGCCGCGCAGACCGTGGATGCCGCCGATGCGGTGTCTGTCCGCTGTGGATAAAGTACGTATAATGCGCCGCCATGACGCGTCCCCGATCCCCCCGTTCCCGTAACAGCAAAGCACGCCCGGCACCCGGCCTGAACAAATGGCTCGGCTGGGCCCTCAAGCTCGGCCTCGTCGGCCTGGTGCTCCTCGCCGGCTTCGCCATCTATCTCGATGCCGTGGTGCAGGAGAAATTCTCCGGCCGGCGCTGGACCATCCCGGCGAAGGTCTATGCCCGCCCGCTGGAGCTGTTCAACGGCCTGAAGCTGAGCAGGGAAGACTTCCTGCGCGAACTCGACGCCCTCGGCTACCGTCGCGAGCCCAGCGTGAGCGGCCCTGGAACCGTATCGGTGGCGGCCAGCGCGGTCGAACTCAATACCCGTGGCTTCCAGTTCTACGAAGGCGCGGAACCGGCCCAGCGCGTGCGCGTGCGCTTCAACGGCAACTATGTCAGCGGGCTGAGCCAGGCCAACGGCAAGGAACTGGCGGTGGCGCGCCTTGAGCCGCTGCTGATCGGCGGCTTGTATCCGGCGCACCATGAGGATCGTATCCTGGTCAAGCTCGACCAGGTGCCGACCTACCTGATCGACACCCTGGTCGCGGTCGAGGATCGCGACTTCTGGAACCACCATGGCGTGTCGCTGAAATCCGTGGCCCGGGCGGTGTGGGTCAACACCACGGCCGGCCAGCTGCGCCAGGGCGGCAGCACCCTGACCCAGCAGTTGGTGAAGAACTTCTTCCTGAGCAATGAGCGCAGCCTGAGCCGCAAGATCAACGAAGCGATGATGGCGGTGCTGCTGGAACTGCACTACGACAAGCGCGACATCCTCGAGTCCTATCTCAACGAGGTGTTCCTCGGCCAGGATGGGCAACGAGCGATCCATGGCTTCGGCCTGGCCAGCCAGTATTTCTTCAGCCAGCCGCTGGCCGAGCTCAAGCTCGACCAGGTGGCGCTGCTGGTCGGCATGGTCAAGGGACCGTCCTACTTCAACCCGCGGCGTTACCCGGATCGTGCGCTGGCGCGGCGCAACCTGGTGCTCGACGTGCTCGCCGAGCAGGGCGTGGCGACCCAGCAGGAAGTCGACGCCGCCAAGCAGCGCCCGCTCGGCGTTACCCGGCAGGGCAGCATGGCCGACAGCTCCTATCCGGCCTTCCTCGACCTGGTCAAGCGCCAGTTGCGCCAGGACTACCGCGACGAGGACCTGACCGAGGAAGGGCTGCGCATCTTCACCAGCTTCGATCCGATCCTGCAGGAGAAGGCCGAGACCTCCGTCAACGAAACGCTCAAGCGCCTCAGTGGGCGCAAGGGAGTCGACCAGGTCGAGGCGGCGATGGTCGTGACCAATCCGGAAACCGGCGAGATCCAGGCCCTGATCGGCAGTCGCGACCCGCGCTTCGCCGGCTTCAACCGGGCCCTGGACGCGGTGCGGCCGATCGGTTCGCTGATCAAGCCGGCGGTCTACCTGACCGCTCTCGAGCGGCCGAGCAAGTACACCCTGACCACCTGGGTGCAGGACGAGCCCTTCGCGGTGAAAGGCCAGGACGGCCAGGTCTGGCGACCGCAGAACTACGACCGGCGCTCGCATGGCACGATCTTCCTGTACCAGGGCCTGGCAAACTCCTACAACCTGTCCACCGCCAAGCTCGGCCTCGACGTCGGTGTGCCCAACGTGCTGCAGACCGTCGCCCGGCTGGGTATCAACCGTGACTGGCCGGCCTATCCGTCGATGCTGCTGGGCGCCGGTTCGCTCAGTCCGATGGAGGTCGCCACCATGTACCAGACCATCGCCAGCGGCGGCTTCAACACGCCGTTGCGGGGGATCCGCAGCGTCCTCACTGCCGACGGCCAGCCGCTCAAGCGCTATCCGTTCCAGGTCGAACAGCGCTTCGACTCGGGCGCCGTCTACCTGGTGCAGAACGCCATGCAGCGGGTCATGCGCGAAGGCACCGGGCGTTCGGTGTACAGTCAATTGCCGTCGTCGCTGACCCTCGCCGGCAAGACCGGCACCAGCAACGACTCGCGTGATAGCTGGTTCTCCGGTTTCGGCGGCGACCTCCAGGCTGTGGTCTGGCTCGGTCGCGACGACAACGGCAAGACGCCGCTTACCGGCGCCACCGGTGCCTTGCAGGTGTGGGCCAGCTTCATGCGCAAGGCGCATCCGCAATCGCTGGAAATGCCGATGCCGGAGAACGTGGTGATGGCCTGGGTCGACGCGCAGACCGGGCAGGGCTCGGCGGCGGATTGCCCGAATGCCGTACAGATGCCCTATATTCGTGGCAGCGAGCCCGCCCAGGGCCCAGGCTGCGGGAGCCAGAACCCCGCCGGCGAGGTGATGGACTGGGTACGTGGCTGGCTGAATTGATCCGAGAGGACCTGACGTGAAGAAGATTTTCGTATTCGCCGCGCTTGCCGGCAGTGCCGTGCTCGCGGGCTGCGCCAGCCCGCAGCACGGGGCGATCCCGGTGGTGGATTCCGGTACTCCGGTGTCCAACCAGGAAAGCGGCGGTTTCCGCATCACCCGTACCCAGGTACCGCGTACCCAGCAAGGCGCCGCCACCCAGGGCATTCCCCAGGGCGGCGACTCCGGTGTGGTGGTGATGGTGCCGCAGGGCGCCAATTCCGCACCGATCCAGACTTTCCCGGCGCAGTCCGGCGCCGCGCCGATCAGCAGCGCTCCGCTCGGCACCGGCACCCAGTACCAGGCTCCGCCCAGCAGCGCCTCCACGCCACCGCTGGGTGGCAGCTACAACATGCCGCCCAGCGGCGCCAGTCGTTCCGCGCCCACCGGCATTCCGGCCTCCGGCTCGGCCGGCAGCCTGGCGGCCGACGAGCAGTTGGACGGGCCGGTCCTGGCGATGCTCACAACCGCCCAGCAACAGCAGGGCAGCGGCGACCTGAACAGCGCCGCCGCCAGCCTCGAGCGAGCCCAGCGCATCGCTCCGCGCGAGCCGCAGGTGCTCTATCGCCTGGCCCAGGTGCGCCTGGCCCAGGGCGATGCGGCCCAGGCCGAGCAGGTCGCGCGCCGTGGCTTGAGCTACGCCAATGGCCGGCCGGCCTTGCAGGCCGGGCTCTGGGAACTGATCGCCCAGGCTCGGGAGAAGCAGGGAGACTCCGCCGGCGCTGCGCTGGCCCGGCAGAAGGCCAAGGTCAGCTCCTGATGGATCGACGGGTCTATGCGCTGGCCGACCAGTTGTTGCTGATCGAGCGTGAGTTGCGTGCCCTCGGCTGGTGGAGCGAAAGCAGCCCCGCCCCGGAAGCGCTGGCCAGCCCCGAGCCGTTCTGCGTGGATACGCTGGCGCTCGAGCAATGGCTGCAATGGATCTTCCTGCCACGGATGAAGCTGATTCTCGAAAGCGACAGCGCCTTGCCGCAAGCCTCGGGTATCCTGGCCATGGCCGAGGTGGCCTATGCGCAGCGTGGCGAGGAAGTCGCCGGCCTGCTGGCGGCGCTTGGCGAGTTCGACCGGCTGATCGGCGGGCCGTCATGAAGCTTCGGCAGTAAAGAAAAACCCGGCTACAGGCCGGGTTTTTCTTTGCTTCAAGCAAAGCGGAGAGCCGGGTCAGCCCCATGCTGCGGGACGGGGCTGTGTTCGCCTCAGCGGCAATTCTCCTGGATCGCCTTTTCGGCCTTGGCGATTCGCTCCTGGCGTTCTTCCTCGCCGAGGCGACGGAGTTCGCCCTTGCCTTCGTCGACCCTTACGCGCGGGTTGTTCTTCAGTTGCGCGAGGTTGTTGCGGGTCTCTTCGCAGAACTGCTTGCGCTCGGCCTCTTCCTTCGCCACTTGCTGCTTCACCTTGTCGTCGATCGCCTTCTGCTCGGGATCGGCCGGTTTCTGCTGGATGGTCGGTGCCGGGGTCGAGGGGGGCAGGGGGAAGTTGTCCGGCGGCGGGGCGGTCTGGGTATTCACCGTGGTCGCTTGTGCACCTTGCGGCGGTTGTGCGCCGAAGTGGGTGACGCCCTCGGCGTCGACCCATTTGTAGATCGGGGCGGCCATGGCGAAAGAGGAGAGGGCGAGCAACAAGCTGGCCGGGAGGATCATGCGTCGCATGCGGAGTCCTTGGAATGCGCTAACTGCGGCTAACTATAACCAAATCCGCCAGCGCGGCATGCTGCACGGCATCACAACCGCCGCCGGAGACGGCCTCGCCGTGGCAAGTCCTCGCGGGAATCATGGGCATTTTGGAAAAGTTTGCTCTAAATCGGAATTTTCTAGCCATAAAATCTGTTTTTGGTCATTGATCAGCTTTTTTATAGAAGGGTATGGCAGCTTCCTTGGAATTTTTTTTGATAATTTTCAGAATAAAGCTTGACTTGCGTTCGACGAATGCGAAGAATCCAAGCTCGCTGTAGCGGGCCGTCTGCAACCCAGTCCCCTCTCCGGCAGACCATGAGGTGCCTACCCGCGCCGAAAGTTACACCCTGCTTCGCGTTACCTCGCGCTGGGTGGAAGAGCTCCGTAACACCAGGCGCCCTTCCAAGTTTGCTCAATCGGCAGTTGACGTAGCCGGTGACTACCGTCACCCATGCTCTGCCGGGCAGCCAACCGAATTTCGGTCGCCCGCCCCTGGGTGGCCGTATAGCGTTCTAGAGGTGAAAACGTGGAGCTTTTATCTGGCGCTGAAATGGTCGTCCGCTCGTTGCGCGACGAAGGCGTTAAGTACATCTACGGGTACCCGGGTGGTGCCCTCCTGCATATCTACGACGCGCTCTTCAAGGAGCACGACGTGACCCACATCCTGGTGCGCCACGAACAGGCGGCTACCCATATGGCCGACGGCTACGCCCGCGCCACCGGCAAGCCCGGTGTCGTGCTGGTGACTTCCGGCCCGGGCGCGACCAACGCCATCACCGGTATCGCCACCGCATACATGGACTCCATCCCGATGGTGATCCTGTCGGGCCAGGTGCCGAGCAACATGGTCGGTACCGACGCGTTCCAGGAAACCGACATGGTCGGGATCTCCCGGCCGATCGTGAAGCACAGCTTCATCATCAAGCATCCCTCGGAAATTCCCGAGGTGATCAAGAAGGCCTTTTACCTGGCGCAGTCCGGTCGTCCGGGGCCGGTGGTCGTGGATATTCCGAAGGACATGGGCGACCCGACGCAGAAGTTCGAATATTCCTATCCGAAGAAGGTCAAGTTGCGTTCGTACAGCCCGGCCGTTCGCGGTCACTCGGGGCAGATCCGCAAGGCCGCCGAGATGCTCCTGGCCGCCAAGCGCCCGGTGGTCTATTCCGGCGGCGGCGTGATCATGGGCAATGCCGCGGCGCCGCTGACCGAGCTGGCGCAGATGCTCAACCTGCCGGTGACCAACACCCTGATGGGCCTCGGCGGGTATCCCGGCGCGGACCGCCAGTTCCTCGGCATGCTCGGGATGCACGGCAGCTTCACCGCCAACCTGGCGATGCATCACAGCGACGTGATCCTCGCGGTCGGAGCGCGTTTCGACGACCGGGTCATCAACGGCGCGGCGAAGTTCTGCCCGAACGCCAAGATCATCCACATCGACATCGATCCGGCGTCGATTTCCAAGACCATCAAGGCCGACATCCCGATCGTCGGCCCGGTGGACAGCGTTCTCACCGAAATGGTCGCGATCGTCAGGGAAATCGGCGAGACCCCGAACCAGGATGCCCAGGCTGCCTGGTGGAAGCAGATCGACGAATGGCGTGGTAACCGTGGGTTGTTCCCGTACGACAAGGGCGACGGCAGCATCATCAAGCCGCAGACCGTCATCGAGACGCTCTACGAGGTTACCCGTGGCGATGCCTTCATCACCTCCGATGTCGGCCAGCACCAGATGTTCGCCTCGCAGTACTACAAGTTCAACAAGCCCAATCGCTGGATCAACTCCGGCGGTCTCGGCACCATGGGCTTCGGCTTCCCGGCGGCGATGGGCATCAAGCTCAACTTCCCGGACGACGATGTCGCCTGCGTGACCGGCGAGGGCAGTATCCAGATGAATATCCAGGAACTGTCTACCTGCCTGCAGTACGACCTGCCGGTGAAGATCGTCAACCTGAACAATGGTGCCCTGGGCATGGTCCGCCAGTGGCAGGACATGCAGTACAACAGCCGTTATTCGCATTCCTACATGGAATCCCTGCCGGACTTCGTCAAGCTTGCCGAAGCCTACGGGCATGTCGGCATGCGCATCACCGACCTGAAGGATCTGAAGCCGAAGATGGAGGAGGCGTTCGCCATGAAGAATCGCCTGGTCTTCCTCGACATCCAGGTGGACGCCAGCGAACACGTCTATCCGATGCAGATCCGTGACGGCGCGATGCGCGACATGTGGCTGAGCAAGACGGAGCGTACCTGATCATGCGACACATCATTTCCCTGCTGCTGGAAAACGAGCCAGGCGCATTGTCCCGCGTGGTCGGCCTGTTCTCCCAACGCAACTACAACATCGAAAGCCTGACCGTGGCGCCGACCGAGGACCCGACCCTGTCGCGTCTGACGCTGACCACCGTGGGGCACGATGAGGTGATCGAGCAGATCACCAAGAACCTCAACAAGCTGATCGAAGTGGTCAAGCTGGTGGATCTGTCGGAAAGCGCCCATATCGAGCGCGAGCTGATGCTGGTGAAGGTCAAGGCCACGGGCGCCCAGCGCGCCGAGGTCAAGCGCACCACCGATATCTTCCGTGGGCAGATCGTCGACGTCACCAGTAGCGTCTATACCGTGCAACTGGCGGGTACCAGCGACAAACTGGACAGCTTCATCCAGGCCATCGGCACTGCGTCGATCCTGGAAGTGGTCCGCAGTGGCGTCACTGGCATCGCCCGTGGCGACAAGACTCTGAGCATCTGAACTGAAAGCAGGCCCGCGAGGCCTTACTGAAGGGGAATTCCCATGCGCGTTTTCTACGATAAAGACTGTGACCTCTCGATCATCCAGGGCAAGAAAGTTGCCATCATCGGCTACGGCTCCCAGGGCCACGCCCATGCCTGCAACCTGAAGGACTCCGGCGTCGACGTCACCGTGGGCCTGCGTAGCGGCTCCGCCACCGTGGCCAAGGCCGAAGCGCACGGTCTGAAGGTTGCCGACGTGAAGACCGCCGTCGCCGCAGCCGACGTGGTCATGATCCTCACCCCGGACGAGTTCCAGGGCCGCCTGTACAAGGAAGAGATCGAGCCGAACCTGAAGAAGGGCGCCACCCTGGCCTTCGCTCACGGCTTCTCCATCCACTACAACCAGGTCGTCCCGCGCGCCGACCTCGACGTGATCATGATCGCGCCGAAGGCCCCGGGTCACACCGTGCGTTCCGAGTTCGTCAAGGGCGGTGGCATCCCTGACCTGATCGCCATCTACCAGGACGCTTCCGGCAACGCCAAGAACGTCGCCCTGTCCTACGCCTGCGGCGTCGGCGGCGGTCGTACCGGTATCATCGAAACCACCTTCAAGGACGAGACCGAAACCGACCTGTTCGGTGAGCAAGCCGTTCTCTGCGGTGGTTGCGTCGAGCTGGTCAAGGCCGGTTTCGAAACCCTGGTCGAAGCCGGTTACGCGCCGGAAATGGCCTACTTCGAGTGCCTGCACGAGCTGAAGCTGATCGTCGACCTGATGTACGAAGGCGGCATCGCCAACATGAACTACTCCATCTCCAACAACGCCGAATACGGTGAGTACGTAACCGGTCCGGAGGTGATCAACGCCGAGTCCCGTGCTGCCATGCGCAACGCCCTGAAGCGCATCCAGGACGGCGAATACGCGAAGATGTTCATTACCGAAGGTGCGGCCAACTACCCGTCGATGACTGCCTACCGCCGCAACAACGCCGCTCACCCGATCGAGCAGATCGGCGAGAAGCTGCGCGCGATGATGCCGTGGATCGCAGCCAACAAGATCGTCGACAAGAGCAAGAACTAAGCGGCTCCGGCGACAGACGAAGAAACGCGGCCCCGGCCGCGTTTTTTCGTTCTTGCCTGGCGATCTGGTATAAAGCCTGGGCCGGCGGAGTTGTCTTCCTAGTCAGAAGTGCTGTCGGCATATTCGTACCCCATCAGTTCCCAAGGAATTGTCCATGAGTGAACGTCCCGAGGAGCCGAACAAGGCCTCCGACGAAGAAAGCCTGCTGCCCATCGACGAACATATAGAAGAAGGGCACGACGCCGAAGGGCGGAAGGTTCGTCACCGCGGTATCTACCTGCTGCCCAACCTGTTCACCACGGCGGCCCTGTTTTCCGGCTTCTACGCCATCATCAATGGCATGAGCGGCCAGTTCGCCAACGCCGCCATCGCTATCTTCGTGGCCATGGTCCTCGATGGACTGGACGGCCGTGTGGCTCGCCTGACCAACACCCAGAGCGCCTTCGGCGCCGAGTATGACTCGCTGTCCGACATGGTCGCCTTCGGTGTAGCGCCGGCGCTGGTCGCCTTCGAATGGGCGCTTGGCAGCCTCGGCAAGGTCGGCTGGATGGTCGCCTTCATCTACGTTGCGGGCGCAGCCCTGCGTCTGGCTCGTTTCAACACCCAGGTCGGCAAGGCCGACAAGCGCTATTTCATCGGCCTGGCCAGTCCGGCCGCCGCGGCGCTGGTGGCGGGCACGGTATGGGCGTTCAGCGATTTCGAGATCCAGGGCGCCAAGGTTGCCTTCCTCGTCGCCCTGCTGGTCGCCGCCGCTGGTGTGCTGATGGTCAGCAACATCAAGTACCACAGCTTCAAGGATCTCGACCTGCGCGGCCGGGTGCCGTTCGTGGCGATCCTTATCGTGGTGCTGGCCTTCGCCGTGGTCTTTACCGACCCGCCGCGCATCCTCCTGTTGCTGTTCCTTGCCTACGCGGCCTCCGGTCCTGTGCAATACCTGCTGCAGCTGCGTCGCCGGAAGCAGCCGAGCTGATGTAATTTCCAACGGGCTCCGTAGTCTACTGGCACAAAGCTGGTCATTGCGGAGCCCGTCATGCTGATCAAGATTCCCTCCCGTTCCGACTGTTCCGAGTCGGAAGTCACGTCCGAAACCCTCTACCTGTCCCGTCGGCGTCTGCTCGGTGCTTCCTTCGCCGGATTGGCGCTGGCCAGCGGCCTGCCGCGCCTGGGCTTTGCCGACGAACAGCGCTATGCCGGCGTCGAGCCGGTGCCGGCGCCGGGCTGGTTCGCCGAAAAGCTACCGCAGACCCGCTGGCAGGCGGTGGATGTCCAGAGGGAGGCGATCACGCCATTCAAGGACGCCACCCACTACAACAATTTCTACGAATTCGGGCCGAACAAGGGCGACCCGGCGGAAAACGCCTCGGCCCTGAAGACCGAGCCCTGGTCGGTGGTGATCGACGGCGAGGTCGGCAAGCCGGGTACCTATGCCCTCGAGGATTTCGTCAAACCCTACCAACTGGAAGAGCGCATCTATCGGCTGCGCTGCGTGGAAGCCTGGTCGATGGTGATCCCTTGGCTGGGCTTTCCCCTGGCGGACCTGCTCAAGCGGGTCGAACCCAATGGGCAGGCGAAGTTCGTCCGTTTCGAAACCCTGCAGCGTCCGGAACAGATGGTCGGCCAACGCTCCGGTTTCTCGGTGATCGACTGGCCTTATATGGAAGGCTTGCGCATGGACGAGGCGATGCATCCCCTGGCAATTCTGGCGGTGGGCATGTACGGGCGGCTGTTGCCCAACCAGAATGGCGCGCCGTTGCGCCTGGTGGTGCCGTGGAAGTATGGCTTCAAGAGCATCAAGTCCATCGTGCGTATCAGTCTGGTCCGCGAGCAGCCGAAGACCACCTGGGAAAGCATTGCCGCCAACGAGTACGGGTTCTATGCCAACGTCAATCCGCAGGTCGACCACCCGCGATGGTCCCAGGCTCGCGAGCGGCGCCTGCCCAGTGGGTTGTTCAGCCCCAATGTACGGGATACGCAGATGTTCAATGGCTACGGGAGCGAGGTCGCTTCCCTTTATAGCGGCATGGATCTGAGGAAGTACTACTGATGCGCTACTGGTATCTGCGCCTTGCGGTATTCCTGGGGGCGCTGGCAGTGCCGGCCTGGTGGTTGTACCAAGCCTGGATCTTTGCCCTCGGACCTGACCCGGGCAAGACCCTGGTCGATCGACTGGGGCTGGGCGCCTTGGTATTGCTGCTACTCACCCTGGCGATGACCCCACTGCAGAAGCTGAGCGGCTGGCCGGGCTGGATCGCCGTGCGTCGCCAGTTGGGGTTGTGGTGCTTCACCTATGTGCTGCTGCACCTGAGCGCTTACTGCGTGTTCATCCTGGGGTTGGACTGGGGGCAGTTGGGCATCGAGTTGAGCAAGCGTCCCTACATCATCGTGGGAATGCTTGGATTCGTCTGCCTGTTCCTGTTGGCGATCACTTCCAACCGCTTCGCCATGCGCAAGCTCGGTAGTCGCTGGAAGAAGCTGCATCGCCTGGTCTACCTGATCCTTGGGCTCGGCTTGCTGCACATGCTCTGGGTGGTGCGGGCAGACCTGGAGGAGTGGACCCTGTACGCTGTGGCTGGTGCGTCGCTCATGCTGCTGCGGCTACCCTCGATCGCTCGCCGCCTGCCCAGGCTTCGAACTCGTCCCGGTGTTTCGTAATAAAAGTTTCAAATAAGTGTTGACGCCAGTTTCTATCTCCC
>NZ_CP054572.1:5802500-6384852 GCF_013343155.1 Pseudomonas sp. FDAARGOS_761
TGACGTCAAGTCATCATGGCCCTTACGGCCAGGGCTACACACGTGCTACAATGGTCGGTACAAAGGGTTGCCAAGCCGCGAGGTGGAGCTAATCCCATAAAACCGATCGTAGTCCGGATCGCAGTCTGCAACTCGACTGCGTGAAGTCGGAATCGCTAGTAATCGTGAATCAGAATGTCACGGTGAATACGTTCCCGGGCCTTGTACACACCGCCCGTCACACCATGGGAGTGGGTTGCTCCAGAAGTAGCTAGTCTAACCGCAAGGGGGACGGTTACCACGGAGTGATTCATGACTGGGGTGAAGTCGTAACAAGGTAGCCGTAGGGGAACCTGCGGCTGGATCACCTCCTTAATCGAAGATCTCAGCTTCTTCATAAGCTCCCACACGAATTGCTTGATTCACTGGTTAGACGATTGGGTCTGTAGCTCAGTTGGTTAGAGCGCACCCCTGATAAGGGTGAGGTCGGCAGTTCGAATCTGCCCAGACCCACCAATTGTTGGTGTGCTGCGTGATCCGATACGGGGCCATAGCTCAGCTGGGAGAGCGCCTGCTTTGCACGCAGGAGGTCAGGAGTTCGATCCTCCTTGGCTCCACCATCTAAAACAATCGTCGAAAGCTCAGAAATGAATGTTCGTGAATGAACATTGATTTCTGGTCTTTGCACCAGAACTGTTCTTTAAAAATTCGGGTATGTGATAGAAGTAAGACTGAATGATCTCTTTCACTGGTGATCATTCAAGTCAAGGTAAAATTTGCGAGTTCAAGCGCGAATTTTCGGCGAATGTCGTCTTCACAGTATAACCAGATTGCTTGGGGTTATATGGTCAAGTGAAGAAGCGCATACGGTGGATGCCTTGGCAGTCAGAGGCGATGAAAGACGTGGTAGCCTGCGAAAAGCTTCGGGGAGTCGGCAAACAGACTTTGATCCGGAGATCTCTGAATGGGGGAACCCACCTAGGATAACCTAGGTATCTTGTACTGAATCCATAGGTGCAAGAGGCGAACCAGGGGAACTGAAACATCTAAGTACCCTGAGGAAAAGAAATCAACCGAGATTCCCTTAGTAGTGGCGAGCGAACGGGGATTAGCCCTTAAGCTTCATTGATTTTAGCGGAACGCTCTGGAAAGTGCGGCCATAGTGGGTGATAGCCCCGTACGCGAAAGGATCTTTGAAGTGAAATCGAGTAGGACGGAGCACGAGAAACTTTGTCTGAACATGGGGGGACCATCCTCCAAGGCTAAATACTACTGACTGACCGATAGTGAACCAGTACCGTGAGGGAAAGGCGAAAAGAACCCCGGAGAGGGGAGTGAAATAGAACCTGAAACCGTATGCGTACAAGCAGTGGGAGCCTACTTGTTAGGTGACTGCGTACCTTTTGTATAATGGGTCAGCGACTTATATTCAGTGGCAAGCTTAACCGTATAGGGTAGGCGTAGCGAAAGCGAGTCTTAATAGGGCGTTTAGTCGCTGGGTATAGACCCGAAACCGGGCGATCTATCCATGAGCAGGTTGAAGGTTAGGTAACACTGACTGGAGGACCGAACCCACTCCCGTTGAAAAGGTAGGGGATGACTTGTGGATCGGAGTGAAAGGCTAATCAAGCTCGGAGATAGCTGGTTCTCCTCGAAAGCTATTTAGGTAGCGCCTCATGTATCACTCTGGGGGGTAGAGCACTGTTTCGGCTAGGGGGTCATCCCGACTTACCAAACCGATGCAAACTCCGAATACCCAGAAGTGCCGAGCATGGGAGACACACGGCGGGTGCTAACGTCCGTCGTGAAAAGGGAAACAACCCAGACCGCCAGCTAAGGTCCCAAAGTTGTGGTTAAGTGGTAAACGATGTGGGAAGGCTTAGACAGCTAGGAGGTTGGCTTAGAAGCAGCCACCCTTTAAAGAAAGCGTAATAGCTCACTAGTCGAGTCGGCCTGCGCGGAAGATGTAACGGGGCTCAAACCACACACCGAAGCTGCGGGTGTCACGTAAGTGACGCGGTAGAGGAGCGTTCTGTAAGCCTGTGAAGGTGAGTTGAGAAGCTTGCTGGAGGTATCAGAAGTGCGAATGCTGACATGAGTAACGACAATGGGTGTGAAAAACACCCACGCCGAAAGACCAAGGGTTCCTGCGCAACGTTAATCGACGCAGGGTTAGTCGGTTCCTAAGGCGAGGCTGAAAAGCGTAGTCGATGGGAAACAGGTTAATATTCCTGTACTTCTGGTTACTGCGATGGAGGGACGGAGAAGGCTAGGCCAGCTTGGCGTTGGTTGTCCAAGTTTAAGGTGGTAGGCTGAAATCTTAGGTAAATCCGGGGTTTCAAGGCCGAGAGCTGATGACGAGTCGTCTTTTAGATGACGAAGTGGTTGATGCCATGCTTCCAAGAAAAGCTTCTAAGCTTCAGGTAACCAGGAACCGTACCCCAAACCGACACAGGTGGTCGGGTAGAGAATACCAAGGCGCTTGAGAGAACTCGGGTGAAGGAACTAGGCAAAATGGCACCGTAACTTCGGGAGAAGGTGCGCCGGCTAGGGTGAAGGATTTACTCCGTAAGCTCTGGCTGGTCGAAGATACCAGGCCGCTGCGACTGTTTATTAAAAACACAGCACTCTGCAAACACGAAAGTGGACGTATAGGGTGTGACGCCTGCCCGGTGCCGGAAGGTTAATTGATGGGGTTAGCGCAAGCGAAGCTCTTGATCGAAGCCCCGGTAAACGGCGGCCGTAACTATAACGGTCCTAAGGTAGCGAAATTCCTTGTCGGGTAAGTTCCGACCTGCACGAATGGCGTAACGATGGCGGCGCTGTCTCCACCCGAGACTCAGTGAAATTGAAATCGCTGTGAAGATGCAGTGTATCCGCGGCTAGACGGAAAGACCCCGTGAACCTTTACTGTAGCTTTGCACTGGACTTTGAGCCTGCTTGTGTAGGATAGGTGGGAGGCTTTGAAGCGTGGACGCCAGTTCGCGTGGAGCCATCCTTGAAATACCACCCTGGCATGCTTGAGGTTCTAACTCTGGTCCGTGATCCGGATCGAGGACAGTGTATGGTGGGCAGTTTGACTGGGGCGGTCTCCTCCTAAAGAGTAACGGAGGAGTACGAAGGTGCGCTCAGACCGGTCGGAAATCGGTCGTAGAGTATAAAGGCAAAAGCGCGCTTGACTGCGAGACAGACACGTCGAGCAGGTACGAAAGTAGGTCTTAGTGATCCGGTGGTTCTGTATGGAAGGGCCATCGCTCAACGGATAAAAGGTACTCCGGGGATAACAGGCTGATACCGCCCAAGAGTTCATATCGACGGCGGTGTTTGGCACCTCGATGTCGGCTCATCACATCCTGGGGCTGAAGCCGGTCCCAAGGGTATGGCTGTTCGCCATTTAAAGTGGTACGCGAGCTGGGTTTAGAACGTCGTGAGACAGTTCGGTCCCTATCTGCCGTGGACGTTTGAGATTTGAGAGGGGCTGCTCCTAGTACGAGAGGACCGGAGTGGACGAACCTCTGGTGTTCCGGTTGTCACGCCAGTGGCATTGCCGGGTAGCTATGTTCGGAAAAGATAACCGCTGAAAGCATCTAAGCGGGAAACTTGCCTCAAGATGAGATCTCACTGGGAACTTGATTCCCCTGAAGGGCCGTCGAAGACTACGACGTTGATAGGCTGGGTGTGTAAGCGTTGTGAGGCGTTGAGCTAACCAGTACTAATTGCCCGTGAGGCTTGACCATATAACACCCAAACAATCTGACGATTGTGTGTTGTAAGGTGAAGTCGACGAACCGAAAGTTCGCATGAACCGCAAAACACCTTGAAATCACATACCTGAATCCGGATAGACGTAAGCCCAAGCGAACGGATATCCAACCGAATTGCTTGACGATCATAGAGCGTTGGAACCACCTGATCCCTTCCCGAACTCAGAAGTGAAACGACGCATCGCCGATGGTAGTGTGGGGTCTCCCCATGTGAGAGTAGGTCATCGTCAAGCTCCTATCCCAAAACCCCTGGTCAGCGATGACCGGGGGTTTTGCTTTTGCGCGCGGAAAAAGGCGTGCTTCCTCGCTTCTTTTCTCGACTGCGAATGCCGGCGGCGACTGTCACAATTGCCCTGGAAACTACCCATCCTGCATGAAACGGATGGACGGCTACCTCCCCCAGGCGGATCGAAAACGCGCTCCAGAGGGCCTCCCGGGCCCCTCCGTGAAAGGCTGGAGCCCTTGTGTTTCCAGGCTTTTAGGGGTGTGGCAGGGCTTCTCCCAAGGCTTGCGGAAAAATGTCGGAAGGCTGATGGCATTTCATCCAACTGTCACATTCCTTTCATAGAGTCTTCATGCGGCCTGACGATACTGGCCCCCGTTCCATCCAACCCCATCCTGTCCAAGGAGCAAGGCATGAAACTCAAGCGTTTGATGGCGGCCCTGACGTTCGTCGCCGCAGGCGTAGGCGCCGCTTCCGCGGTAGCCGCGATCGACCCGGCGCTGCCGGAATATCAGAAAGCCAGCGGTGTGTCGGGCAACCTGTCGAGCGTCGGCTCCGACACTCTGGCCAACCTGATGACCATGTGGGCCGAGGAGTACAAGCGCCTCTATCCGAACGTGAACATCCAGATCCAGGCTGCCGGCTCTTCTACCGCGCCGCCGGCCCTGACCGAAGGCACCGCCAACCTGGGCCCGATGAGCCGCAAGATGAAGGACGTCGAGCTGCAGGCTTTCGAGCAGAAGTACGGCTATAAGCCGACCGCCGTCCCGGTCGCTGTCGACGCCCTGGCGATCTTCGTGCACAAGGACAACCCGATCAAAGGCCTGACCATGCAGCAGGTCGATGCGATCTTCTCCGCTACCCGCCTGTGCGGCAGCAAGCAGGACGTGAAGACCTGGGGCGACCTGGGCCTGACCGGTGACTGGGCGAAGAAGCCGGTGCAACTGTTCGGCCGCAACTCGGTTTCCGGCACCTACGGCTACTTCAAGGAAGAAGCCCTGTGCAAAGGCGACTTCCGTCCGAACGTCAACGAGCAGCCGGGTTCGGCTTCCGTGGTGCAGTCGGTCAGCCAGTCGCTGAACGGCATCGGCTACTCCGGTATCGGCTACAAGACCGCCAGCGTGAAGACCGTGGCCCTGGCCAAGAAGGAAGGCGCTGCCTTCGTCGAGGACAACGAGCAGAACGCCCTGAACGGCACCTACCCGCTGTCGCGCTTCCTCTACGTCTACGTGAACAAGGCGCCGAACAAGCCGCTGGATCCGCTGGAGGCTCAGTTCCTCAAGCTGGTTCTGTCCAAGACCGGCCAGCAGGTCGTGGTCAAGGACGGCTACATCCCGCTGCCGGCCAAGGTGGCCGAGAAGGCGATCAAGGAACTGGGCCTGTAATCCAGTGACTTGAGCGGATGGCCCAGCGATGGGCCGTCCAGGCATGAAGGCTCTGCCGGCGGGCGCTAGGACCCGCCGGCCTTTCCCGCCAGCGAGGCTCTGCTGGCGGGCTTTGTTGCGTCATGTTGCTGTCATCTGTCTGTCATACAGAGCCTTTAGGGTGTCACCCCATGAACGACATGGCCAACTCCCCGATGAACTCCTCCCTTGCTCCCGAGCGGATTGACTTCAATACGCCAGCCCTGCAACGCAAGCGCCGCATCCGTGCCCTCAAGGACCGCCTGACCCGCTGGTACGTGCTGGTCGGCGGCCTGGCCGTGCTGGCGGCGATCACCCTGATCTTCTTCTACCTGGCCTACGTCGTGCTCCCGCTGTTCCGCGGCGCCGACCTGGAGACCCGCGAAGCGCTGACTCCGGCCTGGATGCAGCAGGCGCAGGTGCCCCTGCTGCTCAGCATCGAGGAGCAGAACCAGGTGGCCATGCGCGTTGGCGGCCAGGGCGAGATCCTCTTCTTCAACGCCAAGACCGGTGTCGAACTGAAGCGTGTCGCTCTGCCGCTTCCGGCGGGCAGCGAGATCCGCTCGATCGCCCAGGACCAGCCGGGCAGCCCGACGGTCGCCCTGGGCTTGTCCAACGGACAGGTGCTGGTGTTCCAGCACACCTACAAGGTCACCTACCCGGACAACAAGAAGACCATCACCCCGGAGATCGCCTTCCCCTACGGCGAGACCCCGATCGGTCTCGATCCGCAGGGCCGCCCGCTGGAGCATGTGAGCATCAATGCCGGCGACGACAGCCTGCTGCTGGCTGGCTCCGTCGACAAGCAACTGCTGCTGTTGAGCATGACTCGCGAAGAGAACATGCTGACCGGCGAAAGCACGCTGGACGAGGAGCGCATCGAACTCCCGCAGATCGCCGAACCGGTGAAAGCCATCTACCTCGACCCGCGCAAGCAGTGGCTGTACGTGATCAACGGACGTGCCACCGCCGATGTGTTCGACCTGCACAGCCGCCAGTTGAACGGTCGCTACAAGCTGCTGGAAGACCCCAACGCCGAGGTCACCGCGAGCACCCAGCTGTTGGGCGGCATCTCGCTGCTGGTGGGCGATTCCAAGGGTGGCATCGCCCAGTGGTTCATGGCTCGCGATACCGACGGCGAACCGCGCCTGTCGCACGTTCGCGACTTCAACCTGGATGGCGCGCCGATCAGCGCCATCGCTCCGGAACAACGGCGCAAGGGCTTCATCGCCCTGGACGAGAAGGGCAACCTCGGCGTCTTCCACAGCACGGCGCACCGTACCCTGCTGGTCCAGCCGGTCGCCGACTCTTCCGGGGTCATCACCCTGTCGCCGCGGGCCAACCGCCTGCTGCTGGAGCAGGGTGGCAAGATCCACCGCTTCGCCCTGAGCAACCCGCACCCGGAAATCTCCTGGAGCGCGCTCTGGGGCAAGGTCTGGTACGAGAGCTACGACAAGCCGGCCTACGTCTGGCAGTCCACCGCCGCGACCACCGACTTCGAACCGAAGCTGAGCCTCTCGCCGCTGACCTTCGGCACGCTCAAGGCCGCCTTCTACGCGATGATCCTGGCAGCTCCGCTGGCCATCGCGGCCGCCGTCTACACCGCCTATTTCATGGCTCCGGCGATGCGCCGCAAGGTCAAGCCGGTGATCGAGCTGATGGAGGCGCTGCCGACGGTGATCCTCGGCTTCTTCGCCGGCCTGTTCCTGGCGCCCTACGTCGAAGGCCACCTGCCAGGGGTGTTCAGCCTGCTGTTGCTGACGCCGCTGGGCATCCTTCTCGCCGGCCTGCTCTGGAGCCGCCTGCCCGAGCGTATCCGCCTGAGCCTGCCGGCCGGCTGGGAAGCCGCGCTGCTGATCCCGGTGGTGCTCGCCGTCGGCGCCTTCGCCCTGTGGCTGAGCCCGCACCTGGAGACCACCTTCTTCGGCGGCGACATGCGCCTCTGGCTGAGCCACGACCTGGGCATCACCTACGACCAGCGCAATGCCCTGATCGTCGGGCTGGCAATGGGCTTCGCGGTGATCCCGAATATCTTCTCGATCGCCGAGGACGCCATCTTCAGCGTGCCGCGCAGCCTTACCTACGGCTCCCTGGCCCTGGGCGCCACGCCCTGGCAGACGCTGACCCGCGTGGTGATCCTGACCGCCAGCCCAGGCATCTTCTCGGCGCTGATGATCGGCATGGGCCGCGCCGTCGGCGAGACCATGATCGTGCTGATGGCGACCGGCAATACCCCGGTGATGGAACTGAACATCTTCGAAGGCATGCGCACCCTGGCGGCCAACGTCGCGGTGGAGATGCCCGAGTCGGAGGTCGGCGGCAGCCACTACCGCGTGCTGTTCCTCTCGGCGCTGGTACTGCTGACGTTCACCTTCGTGATGAACACCCTGGCAGAGCTGATCCGTCAGCGTCTGCGCAAGAAATACGCGTCGTTGTAAGCGGCGGAGGTATAGCTCTGTGAAACAGAAACAGGAAACCGTCAAAGCCTGGTTCGGCAGCGGCTCGCCCTGGGTGTGGATGAACGCCGGCGCGGTGTCGATCGCGGTGATCATGACCATCGGCCTGCTGGCGGTGATCGCGGTACGCGGCCTCGGCCACTTCTGGCCGGCGAACGTCATCGAGGCGACTTACCAGATCCCTGGCGAAGCCGCCAAGACCGTGATCGGCGAGGTGGTCCAGGCCGAGGAAGTGCCGCGCGCGCGCCTGCGCAGCGCCGGCATGCCGGTCCCGGAGGCCGGCCCCGAATTCATGACCCGCGAGCTGCTCAAGCTGGGCAACCGCGAGCTTTACGGCAGCGATTTCTCCTGGGTCGTCGGCGAGTGGCTGCAGGACATCAAGCGTCCCGAAGCGCTGATGGTTCTCGAACGCCGCGAGTGGGGCAACTTCTACGGCTACCTGCTGAGCGTCAAGGAGAACGGCCAGGTGGTCGCCGAAGGCGACGCCGCGGTAGGCGAACTGCAGAAGCGCATGCAGCGGGTGGATGACCTCTACGCCAAGCTCTACAAGCTGGAGAAGGGCGACATCGGCGGGATCAACCACGGTCTCGAGCGCCTGCGCCTGAAAGAGCGCAAGTTGCAGTTGGACGGCAAGCTGGACGCCGCCGCCCAGGCCGACCTGGCCGCCGAGCGCAGCGAGTTGCAGGCGCGCTACAAGGTCCTGGAAGAGCAGCTCAACGGCCTGCACCAGGAGTTCAACCGCGACAGCGTGGTAATGCGCGACGCCAGCGGCCGCGAGAGCGAAATCACCCTTGGCAAGCTGGTGCATGCCTACCAGCCCAACGCCATGGGCCTGGGCACCAAGATGACGGTGTACTTCAAGAAGCTCTGGGAGTTCCTCAGCGACGATCCGCGCGAGGCCAATACCGAGGGCGGTATCTTCCCGGCGATCTTCGGCACCGTGATGATGACCCTGGTGATGGCGCTGATCGTCACCCCGTTCGGCGTGATCGCTGCGGTCTACCTGCGCGAGTACGCCAAGCAGGGGCCGCTGACCCGGGTGATCCGCATCGCCGTGAACAACCTCGCCGGCGTACCGGCGATCGTCTACGGCGTGTTCGGCCTGGGCTTCTTCGTCTACGTGCTGGGCGGTTCCATCGACCGGCTGTTCTTCCCCGAGGCCCTTCCGGCGCCGACCTTCGGTACCCCCGGACTGTTCTGGGCCTCGCTGACCCTGGCGATCCTCGCCGTGCCGGTGGTGATCGTCGCCACCGAGGAAGGCCTGGCGCGGATTCCGCGCGCGGTCCGCGAAGGCTCCCTGGCGCTCGGCGCGACCAAGGCGGAAACGCTGTGGAAGATCGTCCTGCCGATGGCCAGCCCGGCGATGATGACCGGCCTGATCCTCGCCGTGGCTCGTGCCGCCGGCGAAGTGGCGCCGCTGATGCTGGTCGGCGTGGTGAAACTGGCACCGTCGCTGCCGGTCGACGGTAACTATCCGTACGTGCATCTCGACCAGAAGATCATGCACCTCGGTTTCCATATCTACGACGTCGGTTTCCAGAGCCCCAACGTCGAGGCCGCACGGCCGCTGGTATACGCTACGGCGTTGCTGCTGGTCGTGGTGATCGCCCTGCTGAACTTCTCCGCCATCGCGATCCGCAATCGCCTGCGCGAGAAGTACAAGGCCCTGGAAAACTGATTGAGGGAGCTTCCCATGCAAAACGAGACCGCCAGCCACGGCATCAACTTCGATGCGCTCGGCCGCGACCGCCAGAGCCTCGACCTGGCTTCCGAAAGTGTCGAACTGGAAGTGCCCGGGCTGAACCTGTTCTACGGCGCCAAGCAGGCCCTGTTCGACGTCCGGATGAACATTCCGAAGCAGCGCGTGACCGCCTTCATCGGCCCGTCCGGCTGCGGCAAGTCGACCCTGCTGCGCTGCTTCAACCGGATGAACGACCTGGTGGACGGCTGCCGCGTCGAAGGCGAGATCCGCCTCGATGGCCACAACATCTTCGCCAAGGGCGTCGACGTCGCCGAGCTGCGCCGTCGCGTCGGCATGGTGTTCCAGAAGCCCAACCCGTTCCCCAAGAGCATCTACGAGAACGTGGTCTACGGCCTGCGTATCCAGGGCATCAACAAGAAGCGCGTACTTGACGAGGCCGTCGAGTGGGCGCTGAAGGGGGCTGCGCTGTGGGAGGAGGTGAAGGATCGCCTGCACGAGTCCGCCCTCGGCCTGTCCGGTGGCCAGCAGCAGCGCCTGGTGATCGCCCGGACCATCGCGGTGGAACCGGAAGTGCTGCTGCTCGACGAGCCGTGCTCGGCGCTGGACCCGATCTCCACGCTGAAGATCGAAGAGCTGATCTACGAGTTGAAGTCGAAGTTCACCATCGTCATCGTTACCCACAACATGCAGCAGGCCGCGCGGGTTTCCGACTATACGGCGTTCATGTACATGGGCAAGCTGATCGAGTTCGGCGACACCGATACGCTGTTTACCAACCCGGCGAAGAAGCAGACCGAAGACTACATCACCGGCCGCTACGGCTAGCGGCGCGTCCGGAGGCGCGGCGATACCGCTGCCTCCGGCGCTCTCCGTAGCTCGTTGATGTCACCGGTCGCAGCGGCTCCAGAAGGATTCCCCACATGATCAACAAAGACAGTCTCACCCATCACATCTCCCAGCAGTTCAACGCCGAGCTGGAGGATGTGCGCAGCCACCTCCTGGCCATGGGCGGGCTGGTGGAAAAGCAGGTCAACGACGCGGTCAACGCGCTGATCGATGCCGACTCCGGCCTCGCCCAGCAGGTCCGCGAGATCGACGACCAGATCAACCAGATGGAGCGCAACATCGACGAGGAGTGCGTGCGTATCCTCGCCCGGCGTCAGCCGGCGGCCTCCGACCTGCGCCTGATCATCAGCATCTCGAAGTCGGTGATCGACCTCGAGCGGATCGGCGACGAGGCCTCCAAGGTCGCCCGCCGCGCCATCCAGCTGTGCGAGGAAGGCGAGTCGCCGCGCGGCTACGTCGAGGTTCGGCACATCGGCAGCCAGGTACAGAAGATGGTGCAGGAGGCACTGGACGCCTTCGCCCGCTTCGATGCCGACCTGGCGCTGTCCGTGGCGCAGTACGACAAGACCGTCGATCGCGAATACAAGACCGCCCTGCGCGAGCTGGTCACCTACATGATGGAAGACCCGCGGGCGATATCCCGCGTGCTCAACATCATCTGGGCCCTGCGCTCGCTGGAGCGCATCGGCGACCATGCGCGCAACATCGCCGAGCTGGTGATCTACCTGGTTCGCGGCACCGACGTTCGTCACATCGGCCTGACCCGCATGAAGGAAGAGGTCGAGAACAACCGCGGCGAGTGATCTTCCGCAGGCAAGGCTCCCTTGACCTGGAGCCTTGTTTCTTCGCGCGACTGCAGCAAGGCTTGGCATCCTGCCAGCAGGGGAGGCTATCCTAGGCGAACCTGTCCAGGAGAAGTCGATGAGCAAAGTCAGCGCGCTAGTGGTGGATGACGCCCCCTTCATCCGAGATCTGATGAAGAAAGGGTTGCGCGACAACTTCCCCGGCCTTCATATCGAGGAGGCCGTGAACGGCCGCAAGGCCCAGCAACTGCTCAGTCGGCAGAACGTCGACCTGATCCTCTGCGACTGGGAGATGCCGGAGATGTCCGGCCTCGAACTGCTGACCTGGTGCCGTGCCCAGGAAAACCTCAAGACTACCCCGTTCATCATGGTCACCAGTCGCGGCGACAAGGAGAACGTGGTCCAGGCGATCCAGGCCGGGGTGTCGGACTACATCGGCAAGCCATTCTCCAATGACCAACTGGTGGCCAAGATCAAGAAGGCCCTGAGCCGCAGCGGCAAGCTGGAAGCCCTGGCGGCCCACGCGCCGCGCCGGGAGATCGCCAGCGGCATGGCCAACGATTCGCTGGCCGCTCTGACCGGCGGTCGCGCCGAGGTGATCAAGCCCGCCGCCAGTCCGGCAAAACCGGCCCCCGCGCCGAAGCCGGCTTCGGCTCCCCAGGCCAGCGCGCGTCCCGCCGGCAGCGGCAACCCGCTGGGCCAGGCGCAATTGCGCCTGCCGCAGAGCAGCATGCCCTGCGTGATCAAGGCGGTCAGCCTGAAGGAAGCGCAACTGGTGGTGAAGCGCGCCGACCCGCTGCCGCAGGTGCTGGAAAGCGCGGTGCTGGACCTCGAGGAAAACAGCGACGTGGCGCGCCTGAACGGCTACCTGCACGCCATCGCCGCGCTGGAGCCGAAGCCGGATAGCGATTGGCTGCTGTTGACCCTGCGTTTCGTCGACCGCGACCCGCAGAAGCTCGACTACCTGTCGCGCCTGATCGCCCGCGGAAGTACCCAGAAGCACTACGTTCCCGGCGCCTGAGCGGTTTTTTTCCCGACGATCCGTTCACAGCCCGCTCGCTGTCGTCTCGCCCTGGCAATAAAGCGCTGCTAGTCTTGCCGATTCGGGATAACCAGAACGACACGATCCGTGCAGTCATGCTAGGGCGCCTCCTCCTTCTCTGTGGCCTGTTCGCCGCGGCAGCTCCGGCTGCGGCCCTGACCATCTACAAGTACACCGACGCCAATGGCGTGGTGACCTACTCCGACCGCGCCGTGGCCGGGGCGCAGGTGTTCGTCTTCCGCGACCGGATGGTCGAGCACCTGGAACGGGAAGTGAAGCTGGAGACGAAGAAGCACGCGGGTGGCGAGACCCTGCAGGTGCGCAACGACCTCTACGCGCCGGTCGAGGTCGAGTTGCGGATCCGCAACCCGCGCAATGCCGTTGGGGTGCCCGACGGGCCGATTCGCTGGGTGGTCCCGGCGCGCAGCCAGGTGCGCCTGGCGACCCTGGCGCCGCGCAAGGCCGGCAAGCCGATGAGCTACACGCCGAAGCTGCGCTACGCGCTCGGCGACCCGCGCCAGCAGCCGCTGCTCTATCGCTATCCGCTGCCCTGGCGCGGCGGGCCGTTCCGCCTGTCCCAGGGCGCCAATGGCAAGTACAGCCACTTCACCCCCAAGGGCCGCTACGCGATGGACATCGCCATGCCCGAGGGCACGCCGATCATCGCCGCCCGCGGCGGCACCGTGGTGAAGATCGAGAACAACCAGAGCGGGCGCGGCAACAATCCCTCGGGCAACTTCGTCCGCATCCTGCACGACGACGGCACCATGGGCGTCTACCTGCACCTGATGCGCCACTCGGTGCTGGTCGCCGAGGGCCAGCGGGTCCAGGTCGGCACGCCGCTGGCGCGCTCCGGCAACACCGGCAACAGCAGCGGGCCGCACCTGCACTTCGTGATCCAGCGCAACGTCGGCCTGGCGCTGGAGTCGATTCCCTACGACTTCGCCCAGCCGGTCGACAGCCTGCCGAACTTCGCTATCGTCCGCGAGCCTTGAAAAGTCACCGGCGCCGTGGCGGCGCCGGCTCGTCTCAGTCGAGCTTGACCACCTTGGCCAGGACGATCTTCGGACCGCGCATCTTCTTCACGATGATCCGCAGGCCCTCGGTGTCGAGGACTTCCTCTTCCTCCGGCACCCGCTTCAGGGTGTCGTAGACCAGCCCGGCGAGAGTGTCCGCCTCGACATGATCGAGGTCGATGCCGAGCAGGCGCTCGAGCTTGAACAGCGGTGTGTCGCCGCGCACCAGCAGCTTGCCCGGCTGGTAGGCGAGGATGCCGCGCTCGGTCTTGCGGTGTTCGTCCTGGATGTCGCCGACCAGCACTTCCAGCACGTCCTCCATGGTCAGGAAGCCGACCACCTTGTGATCGGCCTCTTCCACCACGGCGAAGTGCGCGCCGCCCTTGCGGAACTGCTCCAGCAGGCGCGACAGCGGGGTGTGCTTGGTGACGATCTCCAGCGGGCGCACCAGTTCGTCGAGGTCGAAGGTCTCCGGCAGGCTGTCCAGGGCGGACAGTGCCAGCAGCAGGTCCTTGATGTGCAGCAGGCCGATGAACTCGCCCTTGTGGCTGTCCCAGACCGGGTAGCGGCTGTACTTGTGGCGGCGGATCACCGCGAGGATGTCCGCCAGCGGCGCGTCGTGCTCGAGGTAGACCAGGTCTTCGCGGGAGTTGGCCCAGTCGACCACCTCCAGCTCGCCCAGCTCCACCGCCGAGGCCAGCACGCGCATGCCCTGGTCGCTGGGGTCCTGGGCGCGGCTGGAGTGGAGAATCAGCTTCAGTTCGTCGCGGCTGTAGTGATGCTCGTGGTGCGGGCCGGGCTCGCCCTGGCCGGCGATCTTGAGGATGGCGTTGGCGCTGGCGTTGAGCAGCCAGATCGCCGGGTACATCAGCCAGTAGAAGAGGTACAGCGGCACCGCCGTCCACAGCGACAGCAGTTCCGGCTTGCGGATCGCCCAGGACTTGGGCGCCAGCTCGCCGACCACGATGTGCAGGTAGGAAATGATGAAGAACGCGGTGAAGAAGGAGATACCGCGGATCAGTTCGTCGGAATGCACGCCGATCATCGCCAGCAGCGGTTCCAGGAGTTCGGCGAAGGCCGGCTCGCCGACCCAGCCCAGGCCCAGGGAGGCCAGGGTGATGCCCAGCTGGCAGGCGGACAGGTAGGCGTCCAGCTGGTTGTGTACCTTGCGCAGGATGGCGCCGCGCCAGCCGTGCTGCTTGGCGATGGTTTCCACGCGGGTGGCGCGGAGCTTGACCATGGCGAACTCGGCGGCGACGAAGAAGCCGTTGAGCAGGACGAGGAAAAGCGCAAAGAGGATCAGGCCGGCATCGGCGAAATAGGTGGCGATGCTGGTACTAGGAGAAGGGTCCATGGGGGTGTGCGGTAGCCAAAAGGCCCTTAAGAATGAGGGGCTGTGTCGTCGCTTGCAAGCCTTGGCCGTGCCGACGCCGGCGGCGCGGCACCGCGACGAGGCTCACTTCGACGCCTTGCGCTCGGCCTCGGCGACCTGTGCCGGGGCGAAATGGCAGGTGAAGGTGCTGCCCTTGCCGGGCACGCTGCTGATTTCCAGGCGCGCGCGGTGGCGGATCAGCACGTGCTTGACGATGGCCAGGCCGAGGCCGGTGCCGCCGGTGTTGGAGGCGCGGCTGGAGTCCACCCGGTAGAAGCGCTCGGTCAGGCGCGGCAGGTGCTTGGGATCGACGCCGATACCGGTGTCCTGCACCGACAGGTGCGCGCCCTGTTCGTCGGCCCACCAGCGGATGCGGATCTCGCCCTCGTCGGGGGTGTACTTCACCGCGTTGAATACCAGGTTGGAGAAGGCGCTGCGCAGTTCCGC
The DNA here is from genome assembly GCF_013343155.1 of Pseudomonas sp. FDAARGOS_761. Classification (NCBI taxonomy): domain Bacteria; kingdom Pseudomonadati; phylum Pseudomonadota; class Gammaproteobacteria; order Pseudomonadales; family Pseudomonadaceae; genus Pseudomonas; species Pseudomonas sp. FDAARGOS_761. Next base: position 5,817,554 of record NZ_CP054572.1, read on the forward strand.
CTCGCTCCCCTTGAGCTGCACCGCGGGTGTGGCGTCCAGGCTGATGCGGTGGTTGCGCCCGGCGGACAGGGCCTGGGCGTCGTTGCGGATGCTGGCGAGGAGAGCGTCCACCGCCACCGGCTTGTTGTCGCCGGGGTATTCGGTGGCCTCCAGCTTGGCCAGCAGGAGCAGGTCGTTGAGCAGGTTCTGCATGCGTCCGGCCTGCTGCTGCATCTGTTGCAGGGCGCGCAGCCAGCGCGGGTTCACATCCTCGACGTTGTCGAGGAGGGTCTCCAGGTAGCCGGCGATCACCGTCAGCGGCGTGCGCAGCTCGTGGGAGACGTTGGCCACGAAGTCCTTGCGCATCTGCTCCAGCTGGTGGACGCGGGTGACGTCGCGGACCAGCATCAGGTGCTCGCGGTTGCCGTAGAGGGTGATGTGGAATTGCAGGCGCAGGCGCTCGTTGATCGGCGAGGGGATTTCCAGCGGCTCGCGGTAATCCTCCTGGTCGAAGTATTCCTTGAAGCGCGGATGGCGGATCAGGTTGCTCACCGGCTGGCCGCCGTCCTGCGGGGTCTTCAGGCCGAGCAGGTTTTCCGCGGCGAGGTTCCACCATTCCAGATTGCCGTCGCTGTCGAGCATGATCACCGCGTCACGCAGCGCCGCGGTGGACTCCTGGATCCGGTCGATCACCGCCTGCAGGCGGCCACGGGCGCGCTGGTTGCGGCGTTGCAGGTGGTAGATATTGTCGAAGACTTCGCCCCAGAGGCCGTAGCTGTCCGGCGGTGGCTCGTCTGGCTGGTGGTTGCGCAGCCACTGGTGCAGGCGCAGTAGCTGCCAGAGGGTCCAGCCGAGGTAGAGAGCCAGGCCGAGGGCCAGGGCCCAGCCGTAATGGCCGCTGACCACGCCGAGCACGAGGCTGGCGGCCAGCATGAGAAGCAGGTGGCGGATCAGCGCTCCACGCCAGTCTTGGTTCACGACGGATTGCATCCTGTCCAGTGGCGGTCCGTCACGGACCGTCCAGGGGAAACGACTCCGGCCGCCGGGCGGCCGGGCGCGGGGTCAGCTCTTGGTGGAGAAACGATAGCCGGTCCCGCGGACAGTCTGAACCAGATTTTCGTAGACCTCGCCGAGCGCCTTGCGCAGGCGGCGGATATGCACGTCGACGGTGCGCTCCTCGACATAGACGTTGCCGCCCCAGACCTGGTCCAGCAGTTGGCCGCGGGTATAGGCGCGTTCCTGGTGAGTCATGAAGAACTGCAGCAGGCGGTACTCGGTGGGGCCCATCTCGGCCGGCTTGCCGTCGATGGTCACGCGGTGGCTGATCGGGTCCAGCAGCAGGCCGCCAACCTCGATCGGCGCCTCGCTGTCGCCAGGCCCGGTGCGGCGCAGCACGGCCTTCAGGCGGGCGACCAGCTCGCGGGGCGAGAACGGCTTGGTGATGTAGTCGTCGGCGCCGACCTCCAGGCCCTGGATCTTGTTGTCCTCCTCGCCCTTGGCGGTGAGCATGATGATCGGGATGTCGACGGTCAGTTCGTCACGCTTCAGGCGTCGCGCCAGTTCGATGCCGGAAGTGCCGGGGAGCATCCAGTCGAGCAGGATCAGGTCCGGCTTGCGGTCGACGATCACCGCGTGCGCCTGCTGGGTATTTTCCGCCTCCAGGCACTCGTAGCCGGCCATCTCCAGGGTCACGGCGATCATCTCGCGAATCGGTGCTTCGTCATCAACGATGAGGATTGTCTTGCCAACCATGGTCTTGCCTCGGGTCGATCTGTCTTGCGCCGCATTAGATAACGAAATTGTGTCAGGTATGTGACACAACGGCGTAGTTTCCGCCGACTGCCCGCGGCGGGGCTATGCTCAACAGGTTCCGGTGCCGTCCCTGCGGGCGGCGAACGCTCCACCTGAAGACACAGGAGAGAGACGCGATGAACAGAATCCACCTGGCGCTGGGTCTGGCGCTGGCCCTGCCGGCGTTCGCCGCGCTGGCCCAGGAAACGGTGGCGCCGGCCACCGAGAAGGACGGCGTGCTGGTCGATGGCAAGGGCATGACGCTCTATACCTACGACAAGGACAGTGAAGGGCAATCCGCCTGTTCCGGGCAGTGCGCGAAGAACTGGCCGCCGCTGGCAGCGGCCCAGGGAGCGCAGGCCAGCGGCGACTGGAGCCTGGTCGCTCGCGAGGACGGCACCCAGCAGTGGGCCTACTACGGCAAGCCCCTTTATACCTTCATCCAGGACAAGAAGCCTGGTGACAAGAACGGTGACGGCAAGATGGGCGCCTGGCACGTCGCCCAGCCGGACATGGACTAGACGGTCGCCGGCCTGCGCGCCGCTCAACGCAGCGCGTAGTCGGCGACCGTGCCGAGGAAGATCGCCAGGCCAGCCCAGTGGTTGTGCAGGAAGGCGCGGAAGCAGGCCTGCGGGTCGCGGTCGCGGGTCGACCAGGCTTCCCAGACGAAGCAGGCCGCCGCCACCGCCAGGCCGAGGTAGAAGCACAGGCCCAGTTCGAAGCGGCTGCCGGCCAGCGCCAGCAGGAGCAGGGTCAGGCCCTGCAGGCTGCCGATGATCAGGCGGTCGGCATCGCCGAAGAGGATCGCGGTGGACTTGATACCGATCTTCAGGTCGTCCTCGCGGTCGGTCATCGCGTAGTAGGAGTCGTAGGCGACCGTCCACAGCACGTTGGCCAGGAACAGCAGCCAGGCGCTGGCCGGCAGTTCACCGCGCTCGGCGGTGAAGGCCATCAGGATGCCCCAGGAATAGGCGGCGCCCAGCACCACCTGCGGATAGTAGGTGTAGCGCTTCATGAAGGGGTAGAGCGAGGCCACGGCTACCGCGCCGAACGATAGCCAGACGGTCGTTGCGTTGGTCAGCAGGACCAGGCCGAAGCTCAGCGCGACCAGGACGGCGAAGGTGATCCAGGCCTCGCGCACGCTGATCTTGCCGGTGGCCAGCGGGCGCGCCTTGGTGCGTGCGACGTGCCCGTCGAAATTGCGGTCGGCGAAATCGTTGATCACGCAGCCGGCGGCGCGCATCAGGATGACGCCGAGGACGAAGATCAGCAGGTTCTTCAGCTCCGGCACGCCGTCCGCGGCGATCCACAGCGACCAGAGGGTCGGCCAGAGCAGCAGGTAGATGCCGATCGGCCGGTCCAGCCGCACCAGTTGGACGAAGTCCCAGGCGCGGGGGTGCAGGCGGGCCAGCGGCTTGATCAGGGTGACGAACATGGGGACCTCCGGAGTCGACCGGGGGATTATACGTCGGCGATTCCCGCCTGGTCCCACAGGCTCGGTAGGAATACCTCCGCCACCAGCACCCCGAGCGCGCCGCGGGAAAACCGTGAGCGACGGCCCCAGAGACCCTCGGCGCGGACCTCGGCGGGCAGACCGGCCGCCGGATAGCGGCAGACTTCGATGGGCCCGCGCTCGAAGGCGCTGTCGCTGAACAGCAACTCGCCCAGCGAGCGGGTGCCGAGCAGCGCCAGGTCGAAGCCCGAGCCTTCCAGGGCGCTGCGCGCCGCCACGCTGCGGGCGAACACCCAGGGACGGTCGTGGCCATGCAGGTAGACCTCGCGGACCCAGCCGCTACTGCCGGGAGGGACGTCGAGCCCCTGGCATTCGTCGTCGCGCAGGGTCTGCCAGCCTTCCAGCAGGGGTTCGACGCGGAACGCGCCGTCGGCCAGGGCGGTCAGGCGCCGGGTCAGCGACCCTTCGTCGAACAGCCAGTCGAGGACGGCGGGGGAGACGCTGGACAGTTGGTCGGCGCGAAGCCAGAGCGCATTGCTGGGCATGACGGGACTACGAGACGGCGGCAGAAGGCGGCGAGGGTAGCACGTTCGGTCGGCGGCCGGTCTGCGACGCGGTGGCGCGTCACCCCCAGCCGTTCAGGCGCAGGGTGGCGCGGACCAGGCGCTGTTCTTCCTGCTCGATCTCCCGCAGGTTGTCGCGGATGCTGTGGATATGTTCGCGCGCCGCCCGTTGCGCCTGGTCCGGCTGGCGCTCGCGGAGGGCCGCGTAGAGGCGCGCGTGCTGGCGGTCGATCTGGCGTTTCTGCGGCGGCCGGTGATAGAGGTTGTTCACCGAGGCGAATACCGTGCTCAGCAGCAGTTCGTTGAGCGATTGCAGGGTATGCACCAGCACCGGATTGTGCGATGCCTCGCTGATCGCCCGGTGGAACGCGTGGTCGCGGCGGGCGTGCTCGCGGGGATCGATCGGCTGGGTTTCCTCGTGGCTGGCGAGCATCTCTTCGTAGCGCCGGGCGAGCAGGACGAAGTCTGCCTCGGTGCCGCGTAGCGCTGCCAGGCGGGCCGCCTCGCCCTCCAGCAGGGCGCGGACTTCGAGCAGGTCGTAGAGGGTGCGCGGCTGGGAGCCGAACAGGTGCATCAGCGGGCTGGCGTCGGCGTTGCGGTCGAGATCGGCGACGAACGACCCACGGCCATGCTCGGTATCGATGATGCCGCGCCCGCGCAGCGCCCGCAGGCCCTCGCGCAGGGCCGAGCGCGAGCAGCCGAGCTTGGCCACCAGGCGCCGCTCGGACGGCAGTGCCTGGCCGACCTTGAGCACGCCGTCGACGATCAGCCGCTCGATACGCTCTGCGACCTGGTCGGCCACCCGCTGTTTCTGCATGGAAGCTCCCGTTGCACTGGTAGGACCAGTTGGCTGTCGTTACTCACTATAGAAGCTCAGGGACTTTCTAGCATGCGCCTCATGCCCATGGCTCCTGGTGATACTGGTAGGACCAGTTAGACGCCTGCTGGACCCCGGCGTCCGCGCGGTACAGGCTGTGGACGCTTGCTGATCCCGCCGACAACCACAACAAGGACAGCCGCCATGAACATCCTCTACGACGAGCGTCTGGACGGTCCGCTGCCGCAGGTGGACAAGGATGGCCTGCTGGCCGAGTTGCGCCTCCGCCTGCCCGACCTCGAACTGCTGCACGCCGCGGAAGACCTGCGTCCCTACGAGTGCGACGGACTCTCGGCGTATCGCTGCACGCCGTTGCTGGTGGCATTGCCGGAACGCATCGAACAGGTTCAGGGCCTGCTCGCCCTCTGCCATCGGCTGAAGGTGCCGGTCGTGGCGCGCGGTGCCGGCACCGGCCTGTCCGGCGGCGCGCTGCCGCTGGAGAACGGCGTGCTGCTGGTGATGGCGCGTTTCCGGCGGATCCTCGAGATCGATCCGCTGGGTCGTTTCGCCCGGGTCCAGCCTGGCGTGCGCAACCTGGCGATCTCCCAGGCCGCTGCCCCTCATGGTCTGTACTACGCACCGGACCCGTCCTCGCAGATCGCCTGCTCCATCGGCGGCAACGTCGCGGAGAACGCCGGCGGCGTGCATTGCCTGAAGTACGGCCTGACCGTGCACAACCTGTTGCAGGTGGACATCGTGACCCTGGAAGGCGAGCGCCTGAGCCTGGGGTCCAGCGCCCTGGACAGCGCCGGCTTCGACCTGCTGGCGCTGTTCACCGGCTCCGAAGGGCTGCTCGGCGTGGTGGTGGAGGTCACCGTCAGGCTGTTGCCGCGCCCGCCGGTGGCGAAGGTCCTGCTGGCCAGCTTCGACGATGTGGAAAGCGCCGGGCGGGCGGTGGCCGACCTGATCGGTGCCGGCATCGTCCCGGCCGGGCTGGAAATGATGGACAACCTGTCGATCCGCGCCGCCGAGGACTTCATCCATGCCGGCTATCCGGTCGACGCGGCGGCGATCCTGCTCTGCGAACTGGATGGCGTGGAAGCCGACGTGCACGAGGATTGCGAGCGGGTCCGCGAGCTGTTCGAGGCGGCTGGCTCCACCTCGGTGCGACAGGCCCAAGACGAGGCCGAGCGCCAGCGCTTCTGGGCCGGGCGCAAGAATGCGTTTCCGGCGGTCGGGCGGATTTCCCCCGATTACTACTGCATGGACGGCAGCATCCCGCGCCGCGAGCTGCCGCGGGTGCTGCATGGCATCGCCGAGCTTTCGCGCGAATATGGCCTGCGGGTGGCCAACGTATTCCACGCCGGCGACGGCAACATGCACCCGCTGATCCTCTTCGACGCCAACCTGCCGGGCGAGCTGGAGCGCGCCGAAGCGCTGGGCGGCAGGATCCTCGAGTTGTGCGTGGCGGTAGGCGGCAGCATCACCGGCGAACATGGCGTCGGCCGCGAGAAGATCAACCAGATGTGCGCTCAGTTCAATGCCGACGAGCTGACCCTGTTCCACGCCGTGAAGGCGGCGTTCGACCCGGCCGGGCTGCTCAATCCCGGCAAGAACGTGCCCACCCTGCATCGCTGCGCCGAGTTCGGCGCCATGCACGTCCACCACGGTCGACTGCCGTTCCCCGAACTGGAGCGTTTCTGATGAGCCAGCCGTATTTCGATCCGGACGCTGGCGCCGACCATGCCGGCGCGCTGCTCGAGCGGGTCCGCGACGCCCTGGCGCGGCGCGTCCCGCTGCGCATCGTCGGCGGCGATAGCAAGGCGTTCCTCGGCAGGCCGGTCGCGGGCGAACCGCTGGCGCTCGCCGAACACCGCGGGATCGTCGCCTACGATCCCTGCGAACTGGTGATCACCGCCCGTGCCGGTACGCCGCTGGACGAGCTACAGGCCGTGCTGGCGCGCGGCGGGCAGATGCTTGCCTGCGAGGCGCCGGGTTTCGGCGGCCGGGCGACGGTCGGCGGGGTGCTCGCCAGCGGTCTGTCCGGACCGCGCCGGCCCTGGGCGGGAGCGGTACGCGATTTCGTCCTCGGCACGCGGCTGATCAGTGGCCTGGGCACCCACCTGCGCTTCGGCGGCGAGGTGATGAAGAACGTCGCCGGCTACGACCTGTCGCGGTTGCTGGCGGGCAGCTTCGGTTGCCTCGGGGTGGTCACCGAAGTGTCCTTCAAGGTGCTGCCCATGCCGCGCTGCCAGGCCGGCCTGAGCCTGGACCTGCCGGTGGCGACGGCGTTGCGCAAGCTGGCCGAGTGGGGAGGCCAGCCATTGCCGATCAGTGCGGCCTGCCACGACGGCGAAGCCCTGCGCCTGCGCCTGGAGGGCGGTGAGGGCTCGGTACGCTCGGCGCGCGACCGCCTCGGTGGCGAAGCGCTCGAGGACGGCTTCTGGGCCGACCTGCGCGAGCAGCGCCTGCCGTTCTTCGACGACCCGCGACCGCTCTGGCGCCTGTCGCTGCCGGCGCTGGCGCCGGAGACGCCGTTGCCCGGTCGTCAGTTGCTGGACTGGGGCGGGGCGCTGCGCTGGCTGAAGAGCGACGCGCCGGCCGCGGACATCCGCGCGTGGACCGCCGCCCATGGCGGCCACGCCACCTGCTACCGCGCCGGCCATCTCGATGCGCCGTTCCAGCCGCTACCGCCTGGACTGCTCGGCCTGCACCGGGCACTCAAACGCCAGCTCGACCCGCAGGGCATCTTCAATCCCGGGCGGATGTACGCCGAACTCTGAGGAGGCGCGATGCAAACCAACCTCTGCGATTCCGCCCGGCAACGCGCCGAGGCCGCCGAAGCCGAGCGCATCCTGCGCAGCTGCGTGCACTGCGGTTTCTGCAACGCCACCTGCCCGACCTACCAGGAGCTGGGCGACGAACTCGACGGCCCGCGCGGACGGATCTACCTGATCAAGCAGTTCCTCGAGCGCGACGAGGCCAGCGAGCGCACCCGCCTGCACCTCGATCGCTGCCTGAGCTGCCGCAACTGCGAAACCACCTGCCCGTCCGGAGTCGAGTACCACAAGCTGCTGGATATCGGCCGCGACCTCCTCGCCGAACGCCTGCCGCGCGGCTTCCGGCAACGCCTGCTGCGCGACGGGCTGCGCCTGCTGGCCCCGCGCCCGGGGTTGTTCGGCGCGCTGGCCGGCGCTGCCGGGCGGCTGAGGCCTCTGCTGCCTGAGGCGATGCAGGGCAAGCTGCCACGTCGGGTCGCGGCGCCGGGCAGGCGGCCGCAGCCCCGGCATGCGCGGCGCGTGCTGCTGCTCGAAGGTTGCGTGCAGCCGGCGCTGTCGCCGAACACCAACGCCGCCGCCGCGCGGGTTCTGGACCGCCTGGGAATCAGCGTGACGCCGGCGGCCGCGGCCGGCTGCTGTGGCGCGCTGGATTTCCACTTGGATGCGCAGGAGCGCGGCCGCCAGCGCGCGCGGCGCAATATCGACGCCTGGTGGCCGTTGCTGCGCGAGGGTGCCGAGGCCATCGTGCAGACCGCCAGCGGCTGCGGCGCCTTCGTCAAGGACTACGCCTACCTGCTGCGCGACGACCCACGGTACGCGGACAAGGCGCGCGAGGTCGCCGCCGCTGCCCGCGACCTGGTGGAAGTGCTTCGCGACGAGCCGCTGGAGTCCCTCGGCCTGCGCTGCGACCAGCGCCTGGCGTTCCACTGCCCATGCACACTGCAGCACGCGCAACGACTGGGCGGGGCCGTGGAGGCGGTGCTGCGGCGACTGGGCTTCCATCTCACCGAGGTGGCCGACGGTCATCTCTGCTGCGGGTCCGCCGGCACCTACTCGCTGACCCAGCCGGCGCTGTCCCGGCGTCTGCGCGACAACCGCCTGGACGCCCTGGAAAGCGGCGCGCCGGATGTCATCGCCACGGCCAACGTCGGTTGCCAGGCCCATCTCGACGGGGCCGGACGGACCTCGGTACGCCACTGGATCGAGCTGCTAGACCAGGCCTTGCCCGGAGGAGAGTGAAACCATGCACAGCAAGCCGGTACTCGGCCGCGAGGAGGTCGCCCGCGTCCTTGGCGCGGCCCGCGAGGAGGCACAGCGCCAAGGCTGGGCGGTGAGCATCGCGGTGGTCGACGACGGCGGCCACCCGCTGGCGCTGGAGCGCCTCGACGGCTGCGCGCCGATCGGTGCCTACATCGCGACGGAAAAGGCCCGCAGCGCCGCCCTCGGACGCCGGGAAACGAAGCGCTACGAGGATATGATCAACGGCGGACGCAGTGCCTTCCTCTCGGTGCCGCTGCTGCAGGCCACCCTGGAGGGCGGCGTGCCGATCCTGGTGGACGGACAGGTGGTCGGCGCGGTCGGGGTTTCCGGCGTACGCGCCGAAGAGGACGCCCAGGTGGCGCGGATCGGAGCCGAGGGGCTGTGAGGCGACCGGTGGGCACCACCCATCTTTGGTTGGCCCGTTCGGCACCACCTTGCCTTTCGGGCAGGTTGGCGGACAGGGTGGATTTGTTATAGGTTGCCGGCGCTGAACCGTGGTAACCCGCCCGAGGTAAACAATGAAGAAGTGGCAATGCGTGGTGTGTGGACTGATCTATGACGAGGCCAAAGGCTGGCCGGAAGAAGGCATCGAGGCGGGAACGCGCTGGGAAGACGTGCCTGAAGACTGGCTGTGCCCCGACTGCGGCGTCGGCAAGCTGGACTTCGAGATGATCGAAATCGGCTGAGCCCCGCTCGCCGGCGAAGAAGGCGGCCCTGGCCGCCTTTTTTCATGCCTGGCCAGCGGCCGTCCAGGGGTTATCCTTGGGGCTTGGGTCCGGTCATTGACTGTCCTGCCGGGAACGCCCGGCAGCCTTGCCGTTGGCCGGCCACCGACGCTGAGCTAGGTTCGACGAACGAGGAGGGTGGCTATGCGCAAGTGGCAATGCGTGGTCTGCGGCTTCATCTACGACGAAGCCCTGGGCCTGCCCGAAGAAGGCATTCCGGCGGGAACCCGTTGGGAGGACATCCCGGCGGACTGGGTCTGCCCGGACTGCGGTGTCGGCAAGATCGATTTCGAGATGATCGAGATCGCCTGAGCGAAATCCACAGAAGCGGCGCCCGGCGCCGGCAATCACAGAGGAACGGAAATGAGCGAGCGTGCGCCCCTGGTAATCATCGGAACCGGCCTGGCGGGCTACAACCTGGCCCGCGAGTGGCGCAAGCTGGACGGCGAGACGCCGCTGCTGATGATCACCGCCGACGACGGCCGTTCCTATTCCAAGCCGATGCTCTCCACCGGCTTCTCGAAGAACAAGGACGCCGACGGCCTGGCCATGGCCGAACCGGGCGCCATGGCCGAGCAACTGAACGCGCGCATCCTGACCCATACCCGGGTCACCGGTATCGATCCGGGCCATCAGCGGATCTGGATCGGCGAGGAAGAGGTGCGTTATCGCGACCTGGTCCTGGCCTGGGGCGCGGAGCCGATCCGGGTGCCGGTCGAGGGCGATGCCCAGGACGCGCTCTACCCGATCAACGACCTGGAAGACTACGCGCGCTTCCGCCAGGCGGCTGCCGGCAAGCGCCGGGTACTGCTGCTCGGTGCGGGGCTGATCGGTTGCGAATTCGCCAACGACCTCTCCAGCGGCGGCTACCAGCTCGACGTGGTGGCGCCTTGCGAGCAGGTCATGCCGGGCCTGCTTCACCCGGCCGCGGCAAAGGCCGTGCAGGCCGGCCTGGAAGGCCTTGGCGTGCGCTTCCACCTGGGGCCGGTGCTGGCCAGCCTGAAGAAGGCCGGCGAGGGGCTGGAAGCGCATCTTTCGGATGGCGAAGTGATTCCCTGCGACCTGGTGGTCTCCGCCGTCGGCCTGCGTCCGCGCACCGAACTGGCCTTCGCCGCCGGGCTGGCGGTCAACCGCGGGATCGTCGTCGATCGCTCGCTGCGCACCTCCCACGCCAACATCTACGCGCTGGGTGACTGCGCCGAAGTGGACGGCCTCAACCTGCTCTATGTGATGCCGCTGATGGCCTGCGCACGCGCGCTGGCGCAGACCCTCGCTGGCAACCCCAGCCAGGTGGCCTACGGTCCCATGCCGGTGACGGTGAAGACCCCGGCCTGCCCGCTGGTGGTGTCGCCGCCGCCGCGCGGAATGGATGGCCAATGGCTAGTGGAAGGCTCTGGAACGGACCTCAAGGTCCTGTGCCGGGATACCGCTGGTCGAGTGATCGGTTATGCCCTGACCGGAGCGGCGGTGAACGAAAAATTGGCCCTGAACAAAGAGTTACCCGGCCTCATGGCTTGAATGCCATTGGTTCCGGCCGTTATGCCGTCGAGACTTGCGGCAAAATTGTCGGACGATACTGGCGCAGTCCTCGGGAGCATGCCATCCTCCATCGCGTCTACCGCAGTCTAGAGCCTATGGTTCCGGTGGACTGCGGTGCCTTTGAGCGCTGCTGGGAAGACAGCACGGACACAAAAACAACAAACCGTCAAAGAGGCAACTATGCGTAAACCAGAACTAGCCGCCGCTATCGCCGAAAAGGCCGATCTCACCAAGGAACAGGCCAATCGCGTTCTCAACGCCCTGTTGGATGAAATCACCGGCGCGCTGAACCGCAAGGACAGCGTGACCCTGGTCGGTTTCGGCACCTTCCTGCAACGCCATCGCGGAGCCCGCACGGGGAAGAACCCGCAGACCGGCCAGCCGGTGAAGATCAAGGCCAGCAACACCGTCGCCTTCAAGCCGGGCAAGGCCCTGCGCGACGCGGTCAACTGACCGCCGAGAGCCCGGAGTCAGAGCGGCTCCGGGCTTCGTCGAAGACGCTTCCGCGCTCATCGAAAGGACAGCTGTAGTCCTCCTCGCGAACAGCTACAATGCGCCGCTCATCTCCCCGGATATCGAGGCGCGTGCATGAAATTTCGTCTTCTCCTGTGGATGCTTGGTCGCCTGATGGCCAAGGCCAGCCGCGACAATCCCGCTTTCCAGAAGCAGCTCGAGGGCAAGGACCTGGTGTTCCAGTTGCATACCCTCGATGGCAAGGTGACGCGCCACTACCTGGTCAGGGACCTGCGCGTCAGCAGCAAGCGCGGTACCCATCCGCAACCGGCATTTTCCCTGGGGTTCAAGGACGGAGCCTACGGTTTCGCCGCGATGACTTCGAAGAACCCGCAGTTGGCCTTCATGCAGGGCATCCAGAACAAGGACATCCAGATACAGGGCAATCCGGCGCTGGTGATCTGGTTCCAGGGTCTGGTGAAGTACCTCAAGCCGAAGAAGAAGGCTCCGGAGAAGAAAGCCGCCTGAGGGCGGCTTTCGATCTCATCCGGGCTGCGGCCGCAGCCTTTCGGTAGTGCGTTTCGCGGCGGACTACCCGGTCATCCCGGCAAGCGATTGAACTGGGCCGCCAGTTCGCGCAGGGCCGCTTCCGCTTCCAGCACCTTTTTCACGGCGTCCCCGGCCTTCTCCGGGGTGATCCCCAGGCGCTCGTACAATGCCGCCGGAATCGCTTGCTGCGGGCCATCGCCGATGCCGCTGTTGCGCAGCAACCGGTTGGTCAGGCAGATCAGGTTGGCGTAGACCGCGTTCGGCCCGGTGTAGCTGGGGTCCTGCTGGAAGCGCAGGGCGCAATAGAGGTCGTCAGGCATGTCCCAGACGCGCATCAGCCAGGCGCCGATCTGCTCGCGGGTGATCCCCAGCAGGTGCTGTTCGATGTAGGCATGGCCGAGGTGCGGGTTGACCTCCAGGTGCCGGCAGATCAGCGAGAAATGCGGCGGGAAGACATGCGCCAGGACCAGGTAGCCGAAATTGTGCAGCAGGCCGCCCAGGTAGCTCAGGCCGGACTCCGGGCGCAGTTCGCGTGGCATGGCGCGGGTCAGGCCCTCGATCACCGCGGCGGTGTAGATCGCCTGCTGCCAGTAGGGCGTGGCCTGCTGCGGCTGGTCCTTGGGCAGGCTCAGGCTCTTGCCCAGGGCGAGGCCGAGGGCCAGGTTGATCACCAGGTCGAAACCGAGGACGCGGACGATCGCGTCTTCCACCGAGCGGATCTTGCCCGGCGCGGCGTAGTAGGGCGAGGCCGCCCAACTGACCACCTGGGCGGCGAGCGCCGGATCGGTTTCCACCAGGCCGGTGATGTCGTCGACGCTGGCGTTGGGGTCGACCCGCAGCTTGATGATCTTCTGCGCCGTCTGCGGCAGCGGTGGAATCTCGATGGTCTGCTCCAGGCGCTGCTGGATGCGCCGGGCGGTGAAGGCCTGCACGGCCTGGCTGATTTCCGCGCGGTCGTCGTCCGGGCGGTCAAGGTTCAGGTTGATGTTTTCCAGCGGTTCGCCGAAGCGCGCGGCGCTGGCCTTGCCCAGCAGGCCGCGGAAGTCGTTGCTGGCGATCTCCAGGAGGATGCCGGGCTGGCCGGACTCGATCAGCAGGCGCGGTTCCTGCAACAGGCGCTCGTCGTACAGGCAGGGCGAACTGGTCAGGGGCGGCAACGCCGGCAGGCGGTGCAACTCGTGCTTGCCGAGCATTCGTTCCAGGCGCTCGGGCTCGATCGCCAGCAGCTTGCGGCCGGTCAGTTCGGTGAGCCGGGCGAGGTCCAGCAACTGGCTCTGCGGGAACAGCACCAGCAGGGTGCCGACGGCGTCGTCCAGCAGCACCGCCTGGACCCGGCGGGCGGCAGGCAGCTCCGCGCTGTCGCTGACCTCGCGGCAGGCGATGCCTAGCTTGGCGAGCAGCTGGAGGATGACCTGGGGGGCGTGAGGAGCATCGGCGGAGGCCAGGGCGGCTTCTGTCATGACGAGACCATGCGAGCTGGATTTTCCCTCAGTATAACCAGAGCTGCTTCAAGACTGAGACCTACGCCGGTCAGCGAGAGCGAAATAGATCACACTTGACCGTATTGCTGGCCGTGGCGCAACCACCGTTCGAGCAGCGGGCTGACATGCTGCGGCCAGTGCGCCAGGAGGGATTGGGCGGCATCGCGGACCGCCGGCAGCAGGTCTGCGTCGCGCATCAGGTCGGCGACCTTGAATTGCAGCAGGCCGGTCTGGCGGGTGCCGAGCATTTCGCCGGGGCCGCGCAATTCCAGGTCCTTCTCGGCGATGACGAAGCCGTCGCTGGTTTCGCGCATGATGCCCAGCCGCTCGCGGCCGATCTGCGACAGCGGTGGGTGGTAGAGCAGCACGCAGTGGCTGGCGGCGCTGCCCCGGCCAACCCGGCCGCGCAACTGGTGCAGTTGGGCCAGGCCAAGGCGCTCAGGGTTCTCGATGATCATCAGGCTGGCGTTGGGCACGTCGACGCCGACCTCGATCACCGTGGTCGCCACCAGCAGTTGCAACATGCCTTCCTTGAAGGCCTCCATCACCACGGCCTTGTCCGCCGGCTTCATGCGCCCGTGGATCAGGCCGACGCGCAGTTCGCCCAGCGCCGAGGAAAGCTCTTCGTAGGTGGTCTCGGCGGCCTGGCAGGTAAGTTCCTCGGACTCTTCGATCAGGGTGCACACCCAGTAGGCCTGGCGCCCTTCGCGGCAAGCCGCGCGGACTCGCTCGATCACCTCGATACGGCGGCTGTCGGCCACCAGCACGGTATTCACCGGGGTACGCCCGGGCGGCAGCTCGTCGAGGATCGAGGTGTCGAGGTCGGCATAGGCGCTCATCGCCAGGGTCCGCGGGATCGGCGTGGCGGTCATGATCAACTGGTGCGGGCAGAGCCTGCCGTCCACGCCCTTCTGGCGCAGGGCCAGGCGCTGCTGCACGCCGAAGCGGTGCTGTTCGTCGATGATCGCCAGTGCAAGGCGCTTGAATTTCACTTCATCCTGGAACAGCGCGTGGGTGCCGACCACCATCGGCGCGCCGTCGCCGATGCGTTCCAGTGCCGCCGCGCGGGCCTTGCCCTTGAGCTTGCCGGCCAGCCAGGCGACTTCGATGTCCAGCGGCTGGAGCCACTTGCTGAAGTTGAGGAAATGCTGCTCGGCGAGGATCTCGGTCGGCGCCATCAGCGCCACCTGGTAGCCGGCCTCTATGGCTTGCAGGGCGGCGAGGGCGGCGACCACGGTCTTGCCGGCGCCGACGTCGCCTTGCACCAGGCGCAGCATCGGTTCGTCCTGGGCCAGGTCGTAGGCGATCTCCGCGCCGACCCGGCGTTGCGCGCCGGTCGGCTGGAAGCCGAGGTTGGCAAGGAAGCGTTTCGGCAAGCGGCTGGCCGCCGGCAAGCGCGGCGCTGCCTGCGAACGCACGGCTTCGCGCAGGCGCTGCAGGGATAACTGGTGGGTCAGCAGTTCTTCGAAGGCCAGGCGCAACTGCGCCCAGTGCCGGCCTTCGGCCAGTTCCTCGATGTCGGCATCCGGCGGCGGCCGGTGCAGGTAGCGGATCGCCTGGTCGAGCGGGCCAAGTTGGTAATCGCGGGCCAGTTCCGCCGGCAGCCAGTCGGGCAGGCTGCTGGGACCGAGCATGGCCAGGGCCTGTTGGCTCAACTGGCGCAGGCGCTGCTGGGTGAGTCCTTCGGTAGTCGGGTAGATCGGCGTCAGGGTCTGCTCCACCGGAATCGGCTCGTCGCCGTTCAGCGCGCGGTATTCCGGATGGTAGATCTCCAGGCCCGAGGCGCCCGGCCGGACTTCGCCGTAGCAGCGCAGGTGGGTGCCGCGCTTGAGACCGTCCTTCTGCGCCTGGCTGAAATGGTAGAAGCGCAGGCTCAGGGTGCCGCTGCCGTCCTGCAGGCGCACCAGCAGGCTGCGGCGGCGCCCCATCACCACGTCGGCGCCGGCCACCACGCCCTCGACCACCGCGTCGGCCCCTGGCCGCAGGGCGCCGATGGCGGTGACGCGGGTACGGTCCTGGTAGCGCAGGGGCAGGTGGAACAGGATGTCCTGCAGGGTTTCCAGGCCTACCCGAGCGAGCTTCTCCGCCAGTGCGGCGCCTACGCCCTTTAGCGCGGTGACCGGGACCCTGGACAGCTCGGTCATGCGATTTGCGGTTGTTCCTGGGTTTGCGGGCGGGCCACCGAGCACAGGCGGATCGAGTCGGCCAGCACTTCGATGGCGCGTGGACGCGGGAAGCTGGCGCGCCAGGCGATGGCAACGGTACGGAACGGCACCGGCGCGCTGAACGGGCGCACTTCGATGACGCCCGGGGCGTAGTGGTGGCTGTCCACCGCGGAGAACGGCAGCACCGAGACGCCCAGTCCGGAGGCGACCATGTGGCGGATGGTCTCCAGCGACGAGGACTCCACCGTGGTGTGCTTGTTCTCGTCGCCCTTGCGCACGGTCGGGCAGGCTTCCAGCACCTGGTCGCGGAAGCAGTGGCCTTCGCCGAGCAGGAGCAGGCTCTTGTCGTTGAGCAGCTCGGAATCGATGCTGGCCTTGGCGGTCCAGGGGTGGTCGGCCGGCATCAGCACATAGAAAGGCTCGTCGAACAGCGGCTTGGTCAGGACGTCGGCTTCCTGGAACGGCAGGGCGATGATGATCGCGTCGAGTTCGCCGGTGCGCAGCTTGTCGCGGAGGATATGGGTGAAGTTCTCCTCGATGTACAGCGGCATCTGCGGCGCGACCCGGTGCAGCTGGGGAATCAGGTGCGGGAACAGGTACGGTCCGATGGTGTAGATGGCGCCGACCTTCAGCGGCGCGGCCAGCTGGTTCTTGCCGGCCTGGGCCAGCTCGCGGATGCCCTGGGCCTGTTCGAGGACCTTCTGCGCCTGGGCGACGATGCCTTCGCCCACTGGCGTCAGGCGCACGGCGCTCTTGCTGCGCTCGAAGATCAGCACCCCCAGCTCGTCCTCGAGCTTCTTCACGCCGACCGAGAGGGTCGGTTGGCTGACGTGGCAACGCTCGGCGGCGCGGCCGAAGTGTTGTTCCTGGGCGAGGGTGACGATGTAGCGCAGTTCGGTGAGGGTCATGGCTGCTCATCCGTTAAGATCGGCCAAGCATAGCGGCTGCACCGCCGCGAACCAACCTCCGGGGGCATGATCGGGCGTGCATTGCAGACGATTCGACGCCTACACTGCCCGCCTTGTTGTAGGAAGGAGACGGCTTCATGTCGCAAACAGTGATGATCGCCGGCTGCGGCGATGTCGGCGGGCGCCTCGGCGAGGCGCTGCTGGCCGATGGCTGGCGGGTCCATGGCCTGCGTCGCTCGGTGGACGCCTTGCCGCAGGGGATCCTGCCGGTGGCTGGCGATCTGCAGGCTCCGGAGTGTCCCGCGCAGTGGCCGAGCGAGCCGCTCGACTACCTGGTGTACAGCGCCGCCGCCAGTCAGCACGACGAGGCTGGCTACCGTGCCGCCTACGTCGACGGCCTGCGCCATGTGCTGGGCTGGTTGCAGGCCCACGGCCAGCGGCCCAGGCGCCTGCTGTTCGTCTCCAGCACCGGGGTCTACGCGCAGACCGATGGCGGCTGGATCGACGAGGAGTCGCCGGCGCTTTCCCAGGCCTATTCCGGACGGATCATGCTCGACGCCGAGCAGGTCGCGCTGGACAGCGGGATACCGGCTACCCGCGTGCGCCTGGCCGGCATCTACGGTCCGGGGCGGGAATGGCTGCTCAACCAGGTGCGCCAGGGTTACCGGGTGGTCAGCGAGCCGCCGCTGTATGCCAACCGGATCCACGCCGACGATGCGGCCGGGCTGCTGGCCTTCCTGTTGCGCGCCGATGCCGGCGGCCAGGCGCTGGAGGACTGCTACATCGGTGTCGACGACGCGCCCGTGGCGATGCACGAGGTGGTCGACTACCTGCGCCAGCGCCTGGGCGTCAGCCAATGGGCCGACGAACATTCGGTACGCCGCGCCGGCAGCAAGCGTTGCAGCAACCGCCGCGCCCGGGCGCTCGGCTGGGTGCCGCGCTATCCCAGCTACCGCGAGGGCTATGCGGCGGTGCTCGGGGACGCCTGATGGCTGCCAACCGGTTGTTGGCGCGTCCCTGGCTGCCTGGCGTGGAGCTGTTCCATGCGGACTTCTCCGGCCAGGCGTTCGGCCGCCACAGCCATTCGGCCTTCGCCATCGGCTCGATCCTCCACGGCGTCGGCGGCTACCAGTGCCGCGGGCGGCGCCATGCGCTGCCGGCCGGCACCCTGTCGCTGATGAACCCGGAAGAGCCGCATACCGGGCACGCCGAATCCGAGCGGCTGGTCTACCGGATGCTCTATGTCGAGGAAACGCGCCTGCTCGGCCTGCTCGGCCGCAAACAGTTGCCGCGCGGCTTCGGCGAACTGAACCCGGCCGACGACGGCAGCGTGGCGGTTGGCCTGGCGCGACTGGCCGAGGACTTCCAGCGCAGCGACGCATTGGGGTTGGAAAGCCGCCTGCTGGCCTTGCTCGAACAGGTCTTCGTGCGCCACGGCGGCTTGCGCCCGGCGGCCGCGGCGCCCCGCGACGGCGGAACCACCGCACGCCTGCGCGATTACCTGGAAGCGCATGCCACCGAGGCGCTCGGTCTGGACCAACTGGCGCAGTTGCTGCAGCGCCATCCGCGCCACCTGATCGAGGCTTTCCGGCGTGCCTACGGCGTGCCGCCGCATACCTACCAACTGCAATGCCGGGTGCGCCAGGCCAAGCGCCTGTTGCTGGAAGAACGGCCGCTGGCGGAACTCGCCCAGCACCTCGGCTTCTACGACCAGGCGCACTTCTCCACGACCTTCCGGCGTTTCACCGGGGTCACTCCGGGGCAGTTCCGGCGCAGCGCCAAGACCTGAGTTTTTTCCAATACGGCGCCCGCCGCGCTGCACAGACTGGAGGCCTTCGCGTTTCGAGGGGCCTTCATGTTCGCCGCGTTCGTCCTTGTCGCCAGTACCCATTTCGCCGCCCTGCTGTCGCCGGGGCCGGACTTCTTCCTGTTGGTACGCGCCGCCCTGCTGCGCGGCCGGCGCCAGGCCGACGGGGTGGCCGCCGGCATCGCCCTGGCCAACCTCCTGAGCATGCTGCTGGTGCTCGGCCTGCTGGCCAGCGTGCCGGACTCGGCGCACAGCGCCTTGCGCTGGCTGCAGGCGCTCGGCGGACTGTACTTCCTCTGGCTGGCGGGCCAAGCGCTGCTTGCGCAGAGGCGACTGGAAATGCCGGCGCAGCGCGACGTCCCGTCCCGCGGCGGCTATCTGCGCGGGCTGCGCGACGGCCTGCTGGCGAGCAGCCTGAATCCCAAGCTGCCGATCTTCTATGCGGGGCTGTTCGGCGTGCTGGCGCGCTTCAGCCTGCCGGGCTGGGCACTGGCCCTGTGCCTGGCGTGGATGAGCCTGGCGGTGCTGTGCTGGGACATGGCGCTGGTGCGCCTGCTGGACAGGCCGCGCTGGCGCGGCTGGTTGCAACGGCGGGTAGGTGCGCTGGACCGGCTGTGCGGCGTCCTGCTGCTGGCGCTGGGCGGCTGGCTGGTGCTGGCCGCCCTCTGAGAGGCGTCAGCGCTCCAGCAGCCAGACGCGCTTGCCGGGCACGTAGCTGGGCATCTCGTTGGCGCCGGCGGTATTGACCGCTTCGAACAGTTGCAGCTCGTCGTCGTCGAGGCTGAACAGCAGTTCGCGGCCGCGGTTGCCTTGTTGCAGCCAGATGCTGTCGTTGTCGCCGCTCATCGCCGCGCAATCGCCGGCCAGGCACAGCGCGTAGCGTTCGGCGCCGGGCAGACCGCTGACCAGGCCATTGGCCTGGAACTCGACCTTGCCGCCCTGGCCCTGGCCTTCGCGGATCTTCCAGCTGCCCTTCAGATAGCTGCCGTACAAGGCCCGCTCGAAACCGCTGCCGGCAGGGCTGTTGGCCGCGGGTTGCGGGTCGAGACGGCGGAAACGCTGTTCCGGGCCGTTGGCGCTGGCCTGCTGGATCAGCTCCTTGCCGTCCAGTTCGAGGCTCTCCTGGTTGTCGTCGCCATAGAAGGCGACCTTCCAGTGCTCGTCATCGCTCTTGCTCAGGGTCCCTTCGCCCAGTTCGAAGCCGTTGCTGAAGGTGGCTTCGCCTGCCTTGCTGTCGAGCTTCCACTCCAGGTTCGGGCCATAGGCGAGCAGGGCCTCGCGCAGCTTGCCGTCCTTGCTCGCGGCGTCGATGGCGGCCTGGTTGATCCAGGTGCCGGACGGATCGGCCGTGCCGGCGCAGCCGGCCAGCAGGGTGGCGGCTGCGGCGAGGAAAATCACGCGGCGCATCGTGCTACTCCATGCAGAGCGACGGGGCCTTGGGCCCCGTCGCGAACATCCGGCTTATTCGAGGACGACGATGGCGTCCATTTCCACCTGTGCGCCCTTCGGCAGGGCGGCTACGCCGATGGCGGCGCGCGCCGGGTAGGGCTGGGTGAAGTAGCGGCCCATGATCTCGTTGACCTTGGCGAAGTGCGACAGGTCGGTGAGGAAGATGTTCAGCTTGGCGACGTCGTGCAGGTAGCCGCCGGAAGCCTCGATCACCGCCTTGAGGTTCTCGAACACCTGGACGGTCTGCTCCTCGAAGCCCTCCACCAGTTCCATGGTCTTCGGGTCCAGCGGGATCTGCCCGGACACGTAGACGGTATTGCCGGCCTTGATGGCCTGGGAGTAGGTGCCGATGGCGGCCGGGGCGTTGTCGGTGTGGATAACGGTCTTGGTCATGGGAACTCCTTGCTGAAATCGGGTGGGCGCGGGGGCGCCGGATGACACAGGAAAAAGCGGGTCAGCTGCGCAGGCGGGTGATCCGGATCACTCCCTTGAGGGCGCGCAGCTTCTTGATGACGCGGGCCAGGTGGACGCGATCGTGCACGCTGACGACCAGCTGGACCACGCTGATGCGACCGTCGCGCTCGTCCATGCTGATCTTCTCGATGTTGCCGTCGGCCGCGTTGACGCTGGTGGCGAGCAGGGCGATCAGGCCACGCTGGTGCTCCAGCTCGACGCGCAGTTCGACATTGAATTCGCCGGTGACATCCTTGGCCCAGCTGAGCTGGATGCATTTTTCCGGGTTGTGGCGTACTTCGCTGATGTTCTTGCAGCTTTCCAGGTGCACCACCATGCCCTTGCCGGCGGACAGGTGGCCGACGATCGGGTCGCCGGGAATCGGCGTGCAGCACTTGGCGTAGCTCAGGACCAGGCCTTCGGTGCCGCGGATCGCCAGCGGACCCTCGGCGCTCGGCGCTTCCTCGCCCTCGCTGGACAGCAGGCGGCGGGCGACCACGTAGGCCATGCGGTTGCCCAGGCCGATCTCTTCCAGCAGGTCCTCGAAGACTTCCATGCGGTACTCGGCGAGCACGGCCTGGATGCGTTCCTGGGGAATCTTCTCGAGGTGGCTGTCGAAGCCGGTGAGGGTCTTGTTCAGCAGGCGCTCGCCGAGGTTGATCGACTCGGAGCGGCGTTGCAGCTTGAGCGCATGGCGGATATGGGTGCGCGCCTTGCCGGTGACCACGAAGCTCAGCCAGGCCGGGTTCGGCCGGGCGCCTGGGGCGGTGACGATTTCCACCGTCTGGCCGCTCTGCAACGGCTCGGAGAGCGGCGCCAGGCGGCGGTTGATGCGGCAGGCGATGCAACTGTTGCCGACGTCGGTGTGCACCGCGTAGGCGAAGTCGACCGCGGTGGAACCCTTGGGCAGTTCCATGATGCGGCCCTTGGGCGTGAACACGTAGACCTCGTCCGGGAACAGGTCGATCTTCACGTTCTCGATGAATTCCAGCGAGTTGCCGGCGCGCTGCTGCAGTTCCAGCACGCCCTTCACCCATTGGCGGGCGCGGGCATGGGTGCCCTTGGGCGTCTCGTCGTTGGACTTGTACAGCCAGTGCGCGGCGATCCCGTGGTTGGCCATCTCCTCCATCTCGCGGGTACGGATCTGGATCTCGATGGGCACCCCGTGCATGCCGAACAGGGTGGTATGCAGCGACTGGTAGCCGTTGGCCTTGGGAATCGCGATGTAGTCCTTGAAGCGTCCGGGGAACGGCTTGTACAGGCTGTGCACGGCGCCCAGTACGCGATAGCAGGTATCGACCTTGTCGACGATGATGCGGAAGGCGTAGACGTCCATGATCTCGTTGAACGCCTTACGCTTGCCGCGCATCTTCTGGTAGATGCTGTAGAGGTGCTTCTCGCGGCCGATCACCTGGCCTTCCATGCCTTCGCGGGCGAGGCAGTTGACCAGCGACTCCTGGATCTTGCCGACGATCTCGCGGCGGTTGCCGCGGGCCTTCTTCACCGCCTGGCGGATGCGCTCGGCGCGCATCGGGTGCATGGCCTTGAAACCGAGGTCCTCGAACTCCACGCGCATGGTGTGCATGCCCAGGCGGTTGGCGATGGGCGCGTAGATTTCCAGGGTTTCCTTGGCGATGCGCCGGCGCTTCTCGCCGGACAGCACCTCGAGGGTGCGCATGTTGTGCAGGCGGTCGGCCAGCTTGACCAGGATCACGCGGATATCGCGGGCCATGGCCATGGCCATCTTCTGGAAGTTCTCGGCCTGGGCCTCGGCCTTGGTCTCGAAGTTCATCTGGGTCAGCTTGCTGACCCCGTCGACCAGTTCCGAAACCGTCTCGCCGAACTGCGCGGTGAGCGCTTCCTTGGCGATGCCGGTGTCCTCGATCACGTCGTGCAGCATCGCGGCCATCAGGCTCTGATGGTCCATGTGCATGTCGGCGAGGATGTTGGAGACCGCCAGCGGGTGGGTCACGTACGGCTCGCCGCTGCGGCGGCGTTGCCCGTCGTGGGCCTGCTCGGCGTAGTAGTAGGCGCGGCGGACCAGGTTGACCTGGTCCGGCCCGAGGTAGCTCGACAGTCTGTCGGCGAAGGCGTCTATGCCCGGCAAGGGTTCACCCCCTGCCCGTAGGCGGGTTGCGGCGCTCGCAGGCGACGTCGAGCCGAGGCCATGGCTTACAGGGCCTCGGTGTTGGCCTCGTCGTCGAACGCTGCGAACAGCGGTTCGTCCTCGACGATGTCTTCCTGCTGGACGACGTTCTCATCGACCAGGCCGGAAGCGATCTCGCGCAGGGCGACGACGGTCGGCTTGTCGTTTTCCCAGGCCACTTTCGGCTCCTTGCCGCCGGTAGCCAGCTGACGGGCGCGCTTGGTGGCGAGCATGACCAGCTCGAAACGGTTATCGACGTTGTCCAGGCAGTCTTCAACGGTGACGCGGGCCATGGTGTTCCTCGTAACGAAAAGTGAGCCCGACGTTTGCCGGGCGGACTGAATAGTCTAAAAAATCGCCAATCTTTATGGAAGAGCCGATTTAGGCGAGCAGACGACCGAGCAGTTCGGCGTGGCGTTGCTGCTGGGCGTCCTGGCGCAACTGGCGGGCGCGGAAGATCGCCTTGAGGTCGTCCAGGGCGTGGGCGAAATCGTCGTTGATCACCAGGTGATCGTACTCCACGTAGTGGCTCATTTCGCTGACGGCTTCGCGCATGCGCCGCTCGATCACCTCGTCGCTGTCCTGGCCGCGGTTGGTCAGGCGCTGGCGCAGGGCTTCCTGGCTCGGCGGGAGGATGAAGATCGATTGGGCCTCGGGCATCAGCCGGCGCACCTGCTGGGCGCCCTGCCAGTCGATCTCGAGGATCAGGTCGAGGCCTTCGGCGAGGGTTTTCTCGACCCAGCGCTGCGAGGTGCCGTAGAGGTTGCCGAAGACTTCGGCGTGCTCGAGGAACTCGTTGCGTTCGAGCATGGCGAGGAATTCCTCGCGGCTGGTGAAGTGGTAGTTGACCCCGTCCACCTCGCCCGGACGCATGCCGCGGGTGGTATGGGAGACGGACACGCGGACCTCGGGGGCGGCGTCGAGCAGGGCCTTCACCAGGCTGGTCTTGCCGGCGCCGGAGGGAGCGGAAACGATGTACAGGGTGCCGGACATGAGGTGTTCCTGGTGCTTCGTACGGGTTGGAAAGAGATCGGGCGGAGGCGCCCGCCGGTCATTCGATGTTCTGGACCTGCTCGCGCATCTGCTCGATCAGGACCTTGAGGTTGACCGCCGCCTGGGTCGAGCGCGGGTCGAACGCCTTGGAGCCTAGAGTGTTGGCTTCCCGGTTGAGTTCCTGCATCAGGAAGTCCAGGCGCCGACCGGCGGCGCCGCCGGCCTTGAGGACCCGGCGGACCTCGCCGACGTGGGTGGCGAGGCGGTCCAGCTCCTCGGCGACATCGCTCTTCTGCGCCAGCAGGACCAGTTCCTGCTCCAGGCGCTGCGGATCGAGTTCGGCCTTGAGTTCGGCGAAGCGGTCGAGGATCTTCTGCCGCTGGTTGGCCAGCATGGTCGGCACCAGTTCGCGCAGGTTGCCGACTTCCACCAGCATCGCGTCGAGCCGATCGTTGAGCAGCTTCGCCAGCTCCTGGCCTTCGCGCGAGCGGCCGGCCTTGAGTTGCTCCAGGGCCTGGCCGAAGGCTTCCAGGGCGGCGGCGTTGAGCGCCTGCGGATCGGCCGAGTCGGCCACCAGTACGCCGGGCCAGGCCAGCACGGCGAGCGGATCGAGAGGCGCCGGCTGGCGGATCAGGGCGGCTACGCCTTCGGCGGCGGCGACCAGTTGGCGGGCGCGCTCCTGGTCGACCTGCAGGCTCTTGCCGGCGGTTTCCTCGGCGAAGCGCAGGGTGCATTCCACCTTGCCACGCGACAGGCCCTGGCGCAGCGCCTCGCGCACCGCGCCTTCGAGGTCGCGGAAGGCGTCGGGCAGGCGCAGGTGAGGCTCCAGGTAACGGTGGTTGACCGAGCGCAGCTCCCAGCTCAGGGTGCCGTGGGTACCGGCCTGCTCGACGCGGGCGAAGGCGGTCATGCTGTGCACCATGGGTCTACCTCGATAGTCGTGTGGGGAGTGCGTTCGGCGCCGGACGCGCGCGGCTGCCGTGATTCGAGCCGGGCATTGTAACCCACGTCCGGCGGGGCCCGCACGCCGACGGTGGTTGAGAGCCCGGGCTGGCCTCTATAATGGCGGCCAATTCCGCTTTCTCAGTACAGGATATCCACGATGAATCGTCCCAGTGGCCGTGCCGCCGACCAGCTGCGCCCGATCCGCATCACCCGCCATTACACCAAGCACGCAGAAGGTTCGGTGCTGGTCGAGTTCGGCGATACCAAGGTGATCTGCACCGTCAGCGCCGAGTCCGGGGTGCCGCGCTTCCTCAAGGGCCAGGGCCAGGGTTGGCTGACCGCCGAGTACGGCATGCTGCCGCGCTCCACCGGCGAGCGTAACCAGCGCGAGGCCAGCCGCGGCAAGCAGGGCGGTCGTACCCTGGAGATCCAGCGCCTGATCGGCCGTTCCCTGCGAGCGGCGCTGGACCTCAGCAAGCTCGGCGAGAACACCCTGTACATCGACTGCGACGTGATCCAGGCCGACGGCGGCACCCGCACCGCCTCGATCACCGGCGCCACCGTGGCGCTGATCGACGCCCTGGCGGTGCTGAAGAAGCGTGGCGCGCTCAAGGGCAATCCGCTGAAGCAGATGGTCGCCGCCGTTTCCGTGGGCATCTACCAGGGCGTGCCGGTCCTCGACCTGGACTACCTGGAGGATTCCGCCGCGGAAACCGACCTGAACGTAGTGATGACCGATGCCGGCGGCTTCATCGAGGTGCAGGGAACCGCCGAAGGCGCGCCGTTCCGTCCCGCCGAGCTGAACGCCATGCTCGAACTGGCCCAGCAGGGCATGCAGGAGCTGTTCGAACTTCAGCGCGCCGCGCTGGCCGAATGAGCAGACGCCCGGCACTGCCTGCCGGGCCCCGGAGAAGGAGCACTACATGAACGATGTATCCGAAGAGGTCGCCGCGACCCCCGGCCAGGAAGCCCGGCAATGGGCGATGTTCTGCCATTTCGCGGCATTCATCGGCCTGGTGTTTCCCTTCGGCAGCCTGCTCGGGCCGCTGATCGTCTGGCAACTCAAGCGCGAGAGCGATCCGTTCGTCGACGCCCAGGGCAAGGAAGCGCTGAACTTCCAGATCACCGTGGCGCTGGCGATGTTCGTCAGCTTCCTGCTGATGCTGGTGGTGATCGGCTTCTTCCTGCTCGGCCTGGTCTGTCTGGCGGCGCTGGTGTTGACCATCATCGCCGGCATCAAGGCCAACGAAGGCAAGGCCTATCGCTATCCGTTCTGCCTGCGGCTGATCAAGTAGGCCGCACGTGGAATAGAAAAGCCGGCGCATGCGCCGGCTTTTTCGTGTCTGACGGGGCTCAGATGCTCAGTTGCCAGTCGTAGTCGACGATCAGCGGCGCATGCTGGGAGAAGCGCGGCTGGCGCGGCAGCTTGGCGTTGCGCACGAAGCGGCGCAGGCCGGGGGTCAGCACCTGGTAGTCGAAGCGCCAGCCGAGGTTGAGCATCTCGGCCTGTTCGCTGTCCGGCCACCAGCTGAACTGGTCGCCTTCGCGGCTGACTTCGCGCAGGGCGTCGGCATAGCCGAGGTTGCCGAACACTTCGTCCAGCCAGGCCCGTTCGGGCGCGAGGAAGCCCGGCATCTGCTGGCATTCGCGCCAGTTCTTCACGTCCATCTTCTGATGGGCGACGTATAGCGAGCCGCAATAGATGTATTCGCGGCGCTTGCGACGCTGCTTGCTCAAGTAATGGGTGAAGTCGTCCATGAACTTGAATTTCTGGTTCAAGCTCTCGTCTCCGCTCTGCCCGGAAGGCAGCAGCAGGGTGGCGATACTCACCTTGTCGAAGTCGGCTTGCAGGTAGCGCCCGTAACGATCGGCCGTTTCGAAACCTAAGCCGCTGATCACAGCTTTGGGCTGCAAACGGCTGTAGAGTGCGACACCGCCCTGTTCGGGTAGCTCGGCATCGCAGGCATAAAGGAAGTAGCCGTCCAGTTGGAAGGACGGGTCATCCAGATCGAAGGCGGAGGCTCGGGTGTCCTGCAAGCAGATCACGTCGGCATTCTGTGCTTGCAGCCAACTGAGCAAACCGCGCTCGGCCGCAGCCTGAATACCATTCACGTTCACACTGATGATCCGCATAAATGGCCCCCAAAATCACGTGCGTGTATGATACCCGAGCTCAAACGGTTTAGCTAAATTCATGCGGCTTGGTGTCATTCATGCAGGCGTATCAGCGCGATTTCATTCGTTTCGCCATCGAGCGCGGGGTTCTGCGCTTCGGTGAGTTCACCCTCAAGTCCGGGCGCACCAGCCCCTATTTCTTCAATGCCGGCCTGTTCGACAGCGGCCTGGCGCTGGCCCGCCTGGGACGCTTCTACGCCGAGGCGGTGATCGACAGCGGAATCGACTTCGACGTCCTGTTCGGCCCGGCCTACAAGGGCATTCCCCTGGCCGCCACCACCGCGGTGGCCCTCGCCGAGCAGCACCAGCGCGACCTGCCCTGGTGCTTCAACCGCAAGGAAGCCAAGGACCACGGCGAAGGCGGCACGCTGGTCGGCGCGCCGCTGAGCGGCCGGGTGCTGATCATCGACGACGTGATCACCGCCGGCACCGCGATCCGCGAAGTGATGCAGATCATCGACGCCCAGGGCGCCAGGGCCGCGGGCGTGCTGATCGCGCTGAACCGCCAGGAGCGCGGCAAGGGCGAGCTGTCGGCGATCCAGGAGGTCGAGCGCGACTTCGGCATGCCGGTGGTGAGCATCGTTTCCCTGGAGCAGGTGCTGGAATATCTTGCCGAAGATGCTGAACTGAAGAAGCATCTGCCGGCGGTAGAGGCCTATCGCGCCCAATACGGTATCTGAACCTTTCACAAGGGACTGGCATGGTCGGACAGGATGTAATGCGTTGCCTGATGGCCCTGGGGCTGGTGCTCCAGGGGCTTTCCTTCGGCGCCCAGGCGGCGCCGGGCGGAGCGGTGGAGCTTTACCGCTACGTCAACGACAAGGGCGTGGTGGTGCTCGACCGCCAGGGTGTGCCGCCGCAGTACATCGGCAAGGGCTACCAGGTCCTCAACGACCAGGGCCGGGTGATCCGCACCGTACCGCCGGCGCCGACCGCCGAGGAGCTGCGGCAGCGCAAGGCGGCCCAGGCCCAGGCCAGTTCCGATGCGCAGTTGCTGCGCCTGTATTCCAGCCTCGAGGACGTCGACCGCGCTCGCGAACGGCGCCTGGCGGAACTGGACGGGCTGAGCAGCGTGGCGCGCGGCAACCTGCAGTCGCTCAAGCTGCAACAGGCCAACCTGCAAGGCCAGGCGGCCAACCAGGAGCGTGCCGGACGTCCGGTGGCGCAGGCGCTGGTGGACCAGCTGGACGATCTCAAGCAGGAGGAAAAGCGCCTGCAGGGTGAGATCGGGCGCTTCCAGAAGGCCCGCGAAGAGGCGGAAAGAACCTATGCCGCCGACCGCGCGCGGCTCTCCCAGCTACTCGGCGTGAGTCCCTGACTCCACTGGCGACTGTCGCTCGAACGCCCTGATCTTCTCGCGCAGCCAGTCCGGTACGGGCTGGCTCTGTCGCTCGTTCGCATCCGCATAGACGTAGACCAGCTCGCCGACGGTGAGCAGCTGCTCGTCGCGCCAGATGCCCAGCTCGAAAACCAGGCTGCTGCGCCCCAGCCGCGCCACGCGGGTGCCGATGTCCAGCCAGTCGTCGAAATGCGCCGGGGCGCGGTATTCCAGGGTGCTCTTCACCGCGAACAGGTCGCCTCCGCCGCGCAGCAGGTCGGCCGGGTAGGACATGCCGAGCTGGCGGTAGTACTCGGTGGTGGCGACGTCTAGATAGGTCAGGTAGTTGCCGTTGAAGACGATGCCCTGCGGATCGACCTCCGCCCAGCGAACCCGCAGGGAATGGAAGAAGGTGTAGTTCTGGCGCTGTGCTGCGCTGCTCATGCCGGCTCCTCGACGCTGCTGCAGACATCGACTCTAGACCGCCATCGCGCGGTGCGAAAGGGCTGGCCGCAGAACCCCCCGTCGCTGGCCCGCATTGCCCTCATCCTCGGGGCGTCGCGGCCTTAGTGTTGTTCGACGAGAACGCACGCCGTGCGCAACGAGAGAGGAACACCATGTCGTCCACGTTCCGCCCCGGACCGGACAACTCGCGCCTTTGCCGCCCGGGGTTGCTGCTTGCCCTGGGCCTGATGCTGGTGGCCTGCGGAGAATCCACGGAGCCACCGGCGCGGGCCGCCGATTCCCAGCGTGTCCCTGCGGACCCTGCGTTGGCGCAGGTGTATTCCGCCAGTTGCAAGCTCTGTCACGCCAATCCCGCCTCCGGCGCGCCGCTGACCGGCGATGCCGCTGCCTGGGCGCCACGCCTGGCGCAGGGCATCGACACCCTGCTGGACCACAGCATCAACGGCTACAAGGGCATGCCGCCCATGGGCATGTGCATGCAGTGCTCGGAAGAGCAGTTCCGGGCTTTGATCGATTTCATGTCCGCAGCGCAGGACCGATAGGGGATACCGGCATGCCAAGTCATCTGTCGCGACGCCAGCTCCTGCAACGGGCGGGAGCGCTCGGTGCGTTCGCCGCCATGGTGGGAAACCCCGCGCTGGCGGAGTTGCTCCGCGCACCGCGCCTGATTCCCTGGCGCAACTGGTCCGGCGCGCAAAGCTGCCTGCCCCTGGCGCGGGAGGCACCGAAAGACCTCGACGAACTGGTCCGGGTCATCCGCCAGGCGTCCGGCAGGATCCGCCCGGTGGGCTCCGGCCATTCGTTCAGCGCGTTGGTCCCGACCGACGGCACCCTGCTCTCACTCGCCTACTTCAGCGGCTTGCTCAGCCACGACAGCGCGACCCTCCAGGCCGAGTTCGGCGGCGGTACGCCGATGTCGCAGATGGGCGCTCCGCTCAGGGAGATCGGCCAGGCGCTGGTGAACATGGCCGACATCGATTACCAGACCCTGGCTGGCGCCATCGCTACTTCCACCCATGGCACCGGGGTCGGCTTCGGTTCCTATTCCGCCCAGGTTCGCGGTCTGCAACTGGTCACCGCGAGCGGCGAGGTGCTCGAGTGCGACGCCAAGCGCAACGTGGAGGTGTTCGATGCCGCGCGGGTCTCGCTGGGGGCGCTGGGCGTCGTGACCCGGGTGCGCCTGCAGAACCGCGCGGCCTACCGCCTGCGTGAACGGCAGTGGATCGCCCGGACCGAGGAATTGCTGGAGGACGTGGAGAAGAACACGCGCGAGAACCAGCACTGGGAGATGCTGGTGGTGACCCACTCCGACTACGCCCTGTCGATCGCCCTCAACGAGACCGACGAGCCGAAGACCCCGCCCCTGGACCCGGCGAAGGAAGGCGGCAACGAGTTCGTCGGCCTGATCGAAGGTCTCGACAAGTACCTCAGCGACTTCCCGGAGACCCGCCGCACCCTGCTCAACAGCCTGCGCCATTTCGCCCGCTTCGACGAGCGGGTCGACGATTCCTATGCGGTCTACGCCAACGTGCGCAACGTGCGCTTCAACGAGATGGAGTATTCGGTCCCCGCCGAGCATGGTCCCGCCTGCCTGCGGGAGATTCTTGCGCTGATCCGCGACAAGGACCTGCGCACCTGGTTTCCCATCGAGTACCGCTACGTGAAGGCCGACGACATTCCCCTGAGCATGTTCGAGGGCCGCGACAGTTGTTCCATTTCCGTGCATCAGCACTACAGCATGGACCACCACAACTTCTTCGCCGCGGTGGAACCGATCTTCTGGAAATACGCCGGGCGTCCGCACTGGGGCAAGCTGCATGGCCTCAACGCGCACCAGTTGCAGGGGCTCTATCCGCGCTGGAAGGCGTTCGCCGAGGTGCGCCAGGCGCTGGATCCCCGCGGGCGGTTCCTCAATGCGCACCTCTCTTCCATCCTGGGCGTGACCTGAAAGGAGCGACGCCGTGAATCGACGCAAGTTCATGTTCGCCGGCCTCGGGGCCGGCGCGCTGCTGGCGGGAACTGCCGCCTGGATGCGTCCCGCCGACCGTGGCGGGCCGTACGACGACTATTTCCGCGCGCTGAACCGCGAACTCAAGGCCAATGGCCCGATGTGCCCGGTGCTGCTCATCGACCTCGATCGCCTGGACCACAACATCGATGTGGTGATGCGTTCGGTCCGCCGCGGCGGCAAGCATCTGCGGCTGGTGGAGAAGTCGCTGCCCTCGCCCGGCCTGCTGGCGTACATCGCCAGGCGCGCCGGCACCCGGCGGCTGATGTCCTTCCACCAACCGTTCCTCAACCACGACGCGGTCGCTTTTCCGGATGCCGACATCCTCCTTGGCAAGCCGTTGCCGGTGCGTTCGGCGGAACTGTTCTACCGCGAGCACAAGGGCGCGTTCGACCCGGCGCGGCAGTTGCAATGGCTGATCGATACGCCGCAGCGCTTGCGTCAGTACCTGGCGCTGGCCCAGGGGCTGGGGACCCGGATGCGCGTCAACATCGAACTGGACGTCGGCCTGCATCGCGGCGGGGTGGCCGACCAGGCCGCGCTGGGTGAATTGCTGGCGCTGATCGCGGCGCATCCGCAGCACCTGGAGTTCGCCGGCTTCATGGGCTACGACCCCTTCGTCGGAATGGGCGTGCCGGGCATCCTCGGTTCGCCCGAGGAGCTGTTCGCCAAGGTCATGGCGCTCTACCAGGGACATGTCGACTTCGCCCGCCAGCGCTTCGCCGCGCTGTGGACGCCACAGCTGACCCTGAATACCGCCGGCAGCCCCAGCTATCGCATGCACGAGAAGGAAACGCTGAGCAGCGAGGTCTCGGTGGGCACCGCGATGCTCAAGCCGAGCCACTACGACCTGGCGTCCCTGGCCGAGCATGTGCCGGCCGTCTACATCGCCACGCCGGTACTCAAGAGCACCGGCGTGGTGCAGATCCCGGCGCTGGACGGCAAGTCCCGGCTGTTTTCCTGGTGGGACCCCAACCAGCGCGGCACCTTCTTCATCTACGGCGGCAACTGGATGGCCGACTTCGCCTCGCCCGAGGGACTGCGCAGCAACGGCATCTACGGGCGCAGCTCGAACCAGGAAATGGTCAACGGCTCGCCTTCGGTGGGCCTGGAGGTGGACGACCAGGTCTTCCTGCGGCCGACCCAGAGCGAGTCGGTGCTGCTGCAATTCGGCGACCTGCTGGCGCTGCGCGGCGGGCGGATCGTCGAGCGCTGGCCGGTTTACGCCTAGGACGCCTGGCGCTTTTCCTAGTCGATGGCGGCAGCCCGCGGATAGCGGGCTGCCGCTTCGTTCCGATGCCTCAGAGTTCGAACGGAATGGTCAGCTTGGCCCAGAGCATGTCGCCTTCGGGGCGGTTCTCCACGTCGAATTCCTTGGCCCAGCGGATCTCCGCGCTGGCGTACTTGAGGAAGGTCAGGTGCACGGCCGGGCCGATGGCGAAGACCTGGCCGCGTACGCCGTCGTCGACTTCCTCGCCGAAACCGAACACCCGTACGGTCTCGCCGTTCTGTTTGTCGTCGGTGGTCTGCTTGAGGTAGTAGCCGTTCAGGCCGAGGCGCAGGTTGTCGGTCACCCGATAGCTGGCGGAATAGTCGAAATGGAAGATCTGCCCCGAGCGATAGTCGGTGTCGTGGTTTTCCATGTTGAAGCTGTAGGTGGCCTTCAGCGACAGCTCGGTGCGTTTGGTGGGCAGCCAGGTGAAGGAGAACAGCGGCTTGTAGGTGTAGAAGTTGTTGCTGGTGTTGGCCAGCCGCTCGGCATCGTACTTGCCGGTGGGCACGGTGACCTCCACGGCGGCGGCCAGGGTCAGGTCCTTGCCCATGTCCCAGAGGATGATCGGCGCGAAGGTGGTGTCACCCATGCTTTCCCGTTCGTCGCTCAGGCCGAACGCGGCCACCCGTTGGCGGATATAGGGCTGGGCGATGTAACCGCCCAGGCGCCCGCCGAAGATCCGCAGCGGGCTCAGGTAGTCCAGGCGAGGGATGATCGCATCCGAGCTGATCTTCACGTCGGACACCTTGCCGCCGAAGGAGCTGATGTTCAGCTTCCTGGCTTCGTAGTGGTTGTAGTAGACGTTGAAGGCGAACATGTGGTCGGGGAGGTTGTCGACGTCCAGTGGCAGGGTGAAGAAACCGTCGGTTCCTGGACCAATGTTGTCCACGCCGCCTTCGCTGGCGTGGGTGCAGCAGCTGAAGGCGAGGGTGACGCAGGCGGCCAGGCGCAGGGGCCTGCGGGGGTGGGTCGGATTCATGGGCGGGCTCTTATTATTGTTTGGCGTGGCTCGGGGTACGGCATAGGAATAAGCCCTATCGACAGGCCGAGGCAGGGCATTGACGGTCAGCGAGGGGGGGATTTGCGGACACCGTGCAATGCTTTGTTACATCTGTGCGGAACGCTATATGATGGGACGCTCATCCCATGTCGCGATCCACCGCCAGAACAAGAACGAAGCCGAGACCGGCTCAGGATTTCGCCCATGCACAACAATGCCGCCGATGCGCGCTACGAACTCGCCCAGGTATCCACCTTCCTGCTGCAGACGCTGGCCGAGGTGGTCGAAGGCCATGGCGTCGATCCCGCGCGGCTGTGCCGGGGCCTGGGCTTCACCGTCGAAGACCTGCAGGACCCTACCCAGCGCATCTCCTACCGCCAGGCCGTGAGCATGATCCAGCGTGCCCTCCAGGCCCTGCCGGAGCGGGGGCTGGGGCTGTGGGTCGGACACCAGAACGTGCTCGGCACCCTTGGCCTGCTGGGCCATGTGCTGTCGCTGTGCCGGACCCTGCGCGACGCGTTCGACATCGGCGTGCGCTACCAGCACAGCTCGGGCGGGATCGTCACCTCCAGCGTCTACCAGCAGGGCGAAACCTTCTTCGTCGAGGTCGAATGCCACCTGCCCAGCAGTGAGGTGCAGGTGTTTGCCATCGAGGAGTTCTTCGCCAGCCTGCTGGTGTATGGGCGTGCCCTGGTCAGCCCGGCGTTCGAACCGCTGGGCATCGAACTCATCCATGCCGCTCCGCCCTACGCGGGCGAGTACCTGCGCCTGCTGGGCCCCCAGGTACGCTTCGGCTGCCTGCACAACCGCATGGCGATCGCCAGCCACTGGCTGGACATGCGCCTGCCCAACCACAACCTGCCGGCGTTACGCCAGGCGCTGGCCCTGCTGGAGCAGGAAAGCACCCAGGTGCACCGGAAACTCGACCTGGTCCAGGCGGTGGAACGGGCCATCGCCCGCGACCTCAGCCTGGGCAGCCAGATCGAAAGGATTTCCGCCGAACTGAACATGAGCAGCCGCACCCTGCGGCGCCGGCTGGCCGAACACGGGCTGACCTTCGAGGCGTTGCTGGAACAGGTGCGACGAGGGCGGGCGATGAGCCTGCTGGGCAACCCCGGGATGTCCATCGAACGCATCACCGAGGAAGTGGGATACCGTGACATCCGCAGTTTCAGGCGCGCGTTCAAGCGCTGGACGGGAGTGAGCCCGGCGACCTTCCGCAGCGAGGGTGCGAGCCCGCTGGAGCAGGCCTTCGCGCTGGCCGCGCGACGCTAAGGGAGAACCGCCATGGCGCGCCGGAGCGCGCCATGGCCGGACGATCAGTGACGCTTGCGGTTGCTGATCAGGGTGCCGACGCCGCTGTCGGTGAAGATTTCCAGCAGCACGGCATTCGGCACCCGGCCATCGATGATGTGCGCGCTGGTCACGCCGCCCTGTACCGCTTCCAGGGCGCAGCGGATCTTCGGCAGCATGCCGCCGTAGATGGTGCCGTCGGCGATCAGCTCGTTGACCTGTTCGGTGGACAGCCCGGTCAGCACCTGGCCCTGCTTGTCCATCAGGCCGGCGATGTTGGTCAGCAGCATCAGTTTCTCGGCCTTCAGCGCTTCCGCCACCTTGCCGGCCACCAGGTCGGCGTTGATGTTGTAGGACTCGCCGTTGCTGCCCACGCCGATCGGCGCGATCACCGGAATGAAGTCGCCCTTGACCAGCATGTTCAGCAGCCCGACGTTGACCCCGGTGACTTCGCCCACATGGCCGATGTCGATGATCTCCGGCTTGGTCATCTCCGGGGTCTGGCGGGTCACGGTGAGCTTCTTCGCACGGATCAGCTCGGCGTCCTTGCCGGTCAGGCCGATGGCGCTGCCGCCGTGGCGGTTGATCAGGTTGACGATGTCCTTGTTCACCTGGCCGCCGAGGACCATCTCCACCACGTCCATGGTCGCCGCGTCGGTGACGCGCATGCCGTCGATGAAGTGGCTCTCGATCGACAGGCGCTTGAGCAGGTCGCCGATCTGCGGGCCGCCGCCATGCACCACCACCGGGTTGATGCCGACCGCTTTCATCAGCACCACGTCGCGGGCGAAGCCGGCCTTCAGCTCCTCGCTCTCCATGGCGTTGCCGCCGTACTTGATCACCAGCGTCTTGCCGACGAAGCGGCGGATGTAGGGCAGGGCCTCGGAAAGGACCTTGGCAACCTGGGCGGCGTCATCGCGACTCAGGGTCATGGGGAGCTCCGACATGTCAGAAGGGCACGGGCAGCGAGGAATCCACTGCCTTCAGTTGGTTACGGAAGACGGTCTTGATGCGCTCCAGCTCTTCCTCGGTGTCCGCTTCGAAGCGCAGGACCAGCACGGGAGTGGTGTTGGAGGCGCGTACCAGGCCCCAGCCTTTGGGGTAGTCGACCCGCACGCCGTCGAGGGTGGTGATGTTGCCTTCGCCCCATTGGGCGTCGCGTTGCAGCGCCTCGATGATGGCGAACTTGCTGTCCTCGGTGACGGTGATGTTGATTTCCGGGGTGGAAATGTCACTCGGGAAGGCCGAGAACACGTGCTCGCTGTCACGCTGGTCCTGGCTGAGGATTTCCAGCAGGCGGGCGGCGCTGTAGATGCCATCGTCGAAGCCGAACCAGCGCTCCTTGAAGAACACGTGGCCGCTCATCTCGCCGGCCAGCAGGGCGCCGGTTTCCTTCATCTTCCTCTTGATCAGCGAGTGGCCGGTCTTCCACATCACCGGACGGCCGCCGTAGCCGCTGATCAGGGCGATCAGGCGGCGGGTGCACTTGACGTCGAAGATGATGTCGGCCCCCGGGTTGCGCGAGACCACGTCCTTGGCGAACAGCATCAGCAGACGGTCCGGATAGATGATGGTACCGGTATTGGTGACCACGCCGACGCGATCGCCGTCGCCGTCGAAGGCCAGGCCCAGGTCGGCGTTCTCGGCCTTGACCTTGGCGATCAGATCCTTCAGGTTCTCCGGCTTGCCCGGGTCCGGATGGTGGTTCGGGAAGTTGCCGTCGACCTCGCAGTACAGCGGGATCACGCTGCAGCCCAGGGCCTCGATCAGCTGCGGGGCGATCACCCCGGCCACGCCGTTGCCGCAGTCGACCACCACCTTCATCGGCTTGGCCATGGCGATGTCGTCGCGGATCTGCTTGAAGTAGCGCGGCAGGATGTCGACCTGCTCTACGCTGCCGACGCCGGATGCCAGGTCGTTTTTCTCGATGCGCTCGCGCAGGGCCTGGATCTGCTCGTTGGCCAGGGTCTCGCCGGCGACCACGATCTTGAAGCCGTTGTAGTCCGGCGGGTTGTGGCTGCCGGTCAGCATCACCCCGGACTTGCCCTCGAGCACGTTGGCCGCGTAGTACAGCACCGGGGTAGGCACCATGCCCACGTCGCTGACCTGGCAACCGCAGTCCACCAGGCCCTGGATCAGCTGCTTGACCAGTTCGGGACCGGACAGGCGGCCATCGCGGCCGACAGCGACGCACGGTTCGCCGCGGGCGAGACTTTCCGAGCCGATGGCGCGACCGATCCAGTAGGCGGTCTCGGCGGTGAGGGTATCGCCTACCACGCCGCGGATGTCGTAGGCGCGGAAGATGCTGGCGGGCAGCGTCGGTGCTTTTGCAGTGCTCATGATGGGGGTTTGCTCCAATCCCAGGAGGTCCTGGTCTTCATCGAGAATGTCGATATCCAGAATGTCGGTGTTCTGGAACAACGGATCTGCCAATGCCGGCTCCTCGCGAGGAGGCGCTTTCGCCACCGCCACCGCCACCGGCGCCACCGGCGCTGCCTTGGCAGGGCTGGGCGCGCTGGTCGGCTCCGGCTTGCGCCGCGGCTGGCGGGCCAATGCCTGGATCAGCGGGGCGAAGCCCGGCAGGCTAGGCACAGGGGGTTTGGCAGTGCGTTGCCCGCCGAGTTCCTGAAGATACTGACCGAGGGTCAGGACATCCTGGTGCAGGCGGCGCAACAGCGACGAACGGGTGAGGTAGGCGCCGAGGATGCCGCCGAGCAGGGCCAGCAGCGCCGCGAGTGCCAGCAGCAGCGGCGAGGCCTGGGTCGAGGCGACGCTGCCGGGCGTGTAGTTCAGTTTCCAGTTCGGATTGCCGCTGTCCAGCGCTTGCGCACCCTTGCCCGGCGCCGGCGTACCGCGTTGCAGCAGCACCTGGGCCGGTGCGCCGGAGAACTGCTGGACCAGTTGCACCTGGCCGGCATCGCCCGGCAAGGGCGGCAGGGCGCGCAGCAGCCGTTGCAGGTCGACCGCCAGCAGCAGCGTGCCTTGCAGGCTCTGGTCGGCGCCGCGCACCGGCGCGGCGCTGTACAGCAGCCAGCGCTGGCCGACCTTGTAGGCTTCGGCGGCGACGTTCTGGCCACTTTCCACCCGGTGCAGGATATCCAGGGCGGCGAAGCTGACCGGGCCGGGGCTGTCGTTGTCCTGGGTGGCCTGGCCGGGCGCGTTCAGGTGGGCATCGACCACGCCGTCCCAGGCCAGCAGGCTGCGCTGGGCGGCCTCGATGCGGGCGGCGTCGCCGCTTTGCAGGGCTTCGAGGGCGAGGGGGCTGGCCGCGGCGGCGCGGGTGTCGGCGGCGAGTTGCTGCAAGGCCTGGCGCAAGGCGCCGGCCTGGCCTTCGGCCCAGGCCGAGTCCAACTGGCGCTGCTGCGCCTCACCGGCGCCGCCGAAGACGCCGAACCAGAGCAGGGCGCCGGCGGCCGCCACGCCCAGCAGGCTGGCGCCTATGCCGGGCAGCAGGTCCTTGCCGTCAGCGCGTTCGGACGCTGCCTTGCGCGGCTTCTTTTCCGGTTCGAGCAGGTCGCCCAACTCGTTCCCATCCTTGGCGGTGCGCTGGAAAAGCTTCATGCCGCGTCTCCTCGGCGTCTCGTCCTGTGTTCGGGGTCAGTGGCTGCCGGAATGGCCGAAGCCGCCGGCGCCGCGCTGGCTTTCGTCGAACTGCTCGACCAGCTCGAAATGCGCCTGCACCACCGGCACCAGTACCAACTGCGCGATGCGCTCGCCGACGGCGATGGTGAACGGCGACTCGCCGCGGTTCCAGCAGGACACCATCAGCTCGCCCTGGTAGTCCGAGTCGATCAGGCCGACCAGGTTGCCCAGCACGATGCCGTGCTTGTGGCCCAGACCGGAGCGCGGCAGGACCAGGGCGGCGAGGCCGGGATCGGCGATGTAGATGGACAGGCCGGTGGGAATCAGCAGGGTCTGGCCCGGGCCGAGGACGGTGTCTTCCTTGAGCATGGCGCGCAGGTCGAGGCCGGCCGAGCCCGGCGTGGCGTACTGCGGGAGCGGGAAGTCGGAGCCCAGGCGGGGGTCGAGGATCTTGGCTTGGAGAGAGTGCATCAGTAACTCATTGCTGGTTGAGGCGGTCGGCGATGAAGGCGATC
This sequence comes from Pseudomonas sp. FDAARGOS_761, assembly GCF_013343155.1. Taxonomy (NCBI): domain Bacteria; kingdom Pseudomonadati; phylum Pseudomonadota; class Gammaproteobacteria; order Pseudomonadales; family Pseudomonadaceae; genus Pseudomonas; species Pseudomonas sp. FDAARGOS_761. The sequence goes on from NZ_CP054572.1 coordinate 5,855,439, forward strand.
AGCTGGCGAGCGATCTTGCCCTTGCTGGTCTGGGCGAAGGTGCTCGGATGCAGGTCGCGGTCGATCACCGTGATCGCGTTCTCGTCGCTGTTGAAGCCGATCGAGGGGTTGGCCACGTCGTTGGCGACGATCAGGTCGAGGTTCTTGTCCTTCAGCTTGCGTGCAGCATAGTCCAGCAGGTTTTCGGTTTCTGCGGCGAAGCCCACGCTGAAGGGACGATCCTCGCGCTGTGCGAGGGTGGCGAGAATGTCGGGATTGCGCACCAGCTGCAAGAGCAAGCCCTCGCCGCTGGTAGGGTCTTTCTTCAGTTTGTGCGCGGCGACCACTTCCGGGCGGTAGTCGGCGACCGCCGCGGAGGCGATCAGCAGGTCGCAGGGCATTGCCGCCTCGCAGGCGGCCAGCATGTCGCGGGCGCTGACCACGTCGACGCGCTGCACCCGGTCGGGCGTCGGCAGGTGCACCGGGCCGGTGACCAGGGTCACCCGTGCGCCGGCTTCCACCGCCGCCTCGGCGAGGGCGAAACCCATCTTTCCGGAACTGTGGTTGGTGATGTAGCGCACCGGATCGATGTTTTCCTGGGTCGGGCCGGCGGTGATCAGCACATGCACGCCGGTCAGCGCCTGGCGCTGGAAGCAGTCGGCGGCGCGCTGCGCCAGTTCCTCGGCTTCGAGCATGCGCCCGAGGCCGACGTCGCCGCAGGCCTGGCTGCCCGCTGCCGGACCGAACAGGTGGAAGCCGCGCTGGCGCAGCAGCTCGGCGTTGGCCTGGGTCGCGGTGTCGCGCCACATGGCCTGGTTCATCGCCGGTGCCAGGGCGATTTGCGCGTCGGTGGCCAGCACCAGGGTGGTCAGCAGGTCGTTGGCCACGCCCTGGACCAGGCGCGCCATGAGGTCGGCGGTGGCCGGTGCGATCAGCACCAGATCGGCCCAGCGGGCTAGTTCGATGTGGCCCATCGCGGCTTCCGCCGCCGGGTCCAGCAGATCGGTGTGCACCGGATGGCCGGACAACGCCTGGAGGGTCAGGGGCGTGATGAACTCGCGGCCGCCCTGGGTCATCACCACTCGGACTTCAGCGCCCTGGTCGCGCAGGCGGCGGACCAGTTCGGCGCTCTTGTAGGCGGCAATGCCGCCGCCCACGCCGAGGACGATGCGTTTCCGATAGAGCCGCTGCATAGGCTTGCCTTAATAAGGAAATGGATGACATGCGCTTCGGCAAACGCGCCTCCCCAGGTCGTCTGCCGCGCAAAAAGGATGGGCTAAGATAGCACAGCGTCCGCACGGGAACAGCGGGCGGGCTCGATGGGGAAAGCGAATGAGCATCCGCGATTGGCCCGAAGCCGAACGGCCTCGGGAGAAGCTTCTGGAGCAGGGCGCGGCGGCCCTTTCCGATGCCGAGCTGTTGGCGATCTTCCTGCGCACGGGAGTGACCGGTTGCAGTGCGGTCGAGCTGTCGCGGCGGCTGTTGAGCGAGTTCGGCGGGCTGCGTGCCCTGCTCGAGGCGGACCTCGCCTCGTTCTGCGGCCATCTCGGGCTCGGCGTGGCCAAGTATGCGCAATTGCAGGCCGTGCTGGAGATGGGCCGGCGCCACCTGGCCGAGCGCCTGCGTCGCGATTCGATACTGGAGAGCCCGCAGGCGGTGCGCGACTATCTCAAGGCGCGCCTGCGCCACGAGCAGCACGAGGTGTTCGCCTGCCTGTTCCTCGACACGAGGCACCGGGTCCTGGCGTTCGAGGTGCTGTTCCAGGGCAGCATCGATGGCGCCAGCGTCTACCCGCGCCAGGTGGTCAAGCGCACCCTGGCGCACAACGCGGCGGCGCTGATCCTGACCCATAACCACCCTTCCGGCGACGCCCGTCCGAGTCTCGCCGACCGCCAGCTCACTGCGCGCCTCAAGGAAGCCCTGGCGCTCATCGACGTGCGGGTGCTCGACCACTTCATCATCGGCGACGGCGAGCCGCTGTCGCTGGCCGAATACGGTTGGCTGTGAGCGTTCGACGAAGGGCTCAGCCCAGGCGCCGCTCGATGCCCGCCAGCAGGCGCGGGCGGATCAGTCCGCTGACCGGGCGGATCGCCAACCAGTAGGGGGTGAAGCGCAGGCGGCTGGCGCGATCGGGGCAGAACACCCGGGTTTCCGTGTGCAGCAGGGTAGCGCCGGCGCGTCGATCAGCCGCTGATGGCGCTCGCTGAACTGCCAATGCGGCAGGTAGAGACGGTCGAGATCCATCGCTGGGTTCTCCCGGGCGTGGCCTTCAGCGTTTCACGGCGACCCGCGAGAAATCCTGGCGACCGAACGGATTGACCTGGTAGCCCTGCACCTCCTGGCGGGTCAGGGCGAAGGCGGTCGGGTGGGCCAGGGGCAGCCAGAGCGCCTGTTCGTGGATCAGTTTCTGCGCCTGGTGGTACAGGCCGGTGCGTTGTTCCTGGCTGCTGGCGGCCTTGCCGTCGGCAATCAGCTTGTCCAGGCCGGGGTCGCAATAGCGCGCGAAGTTGAGCCCCGACTTGACGCTGGCGCAGCTGAATTGCGGAGTGAGGAAGTTGTCCGGATCGCCGTTGTCGCCGGCCCAACCCATGAACAGCAGGTCGTGTTCGCCGTTCTTGGCGCGACGGATCAACTCGCCCCATTCGATGACGCGGATGTTGGCCTTGATCCCGGCCTCCGCCAGGTCGGCCTGGAGCAGTTGGGCGCCGAGGCTCGGGTTGGGGTTGAGCAGGCTGCCGGACGGGCGGGTCCAGATGTTCAGCTCGGGAAGCTGCTTGCCGGCCAGCAGCTTGCGCGCCTGTTCGGGGTCGTGCGGGTAGGCGGGAATATCCCTGGCATAGCTCCAGGTGTTTGGCGGATAGATGCCGGTGGCGGCACTGGCGCTGCCTTCGAATACCGCCTGCAGGTAGCTGGTGCGGTCGAAGGCCAGGTTGATCGCCTGGCGCACCTTGGGATCGTCCAGCGGCGGATGCTGGGTATTGAGGGCGACGAAGGCGGTCATGAAGGCCGGCGTCTGCTCGACCTTCAGGCTGGCGTCCTTGCGCGCGCTCTCCACGTCCAGCGGCTTCGGCGACAGGGCGATCTGGCATTCGCCGCGGCGCAACTTCTGCAGGCGCACGTTGGCGTCCGGGGTAATGGCGAAGATCAGCGCGTCGACCGCCGGCTTGCCGGCGAAGTACTCGGGGTTGGCGGCGTAGCGCACCACCGCGTCCTTCTGGAAGCGCTTGAACACGAACGGCCCGCTGCCGATCGGCGCGGTGTTGAGCTTTTCCGGGGTTCCGGCCTTCATCAACTGGTCGGCGTACTCCGCCGAATAGATGGAGGCGAAGCCCATGCTCAGCATCGGCAGGAAGGTCGCGTCGGGGTGGTCGAGAACGATCAGCACCTGGTGGTCGCCGCTTTTCTCCACCCGCTTGATCAGCTCCGGCAGTTGCATCGACTGGGCGTGCGGGAAGCCGTTCTGCGCCACCTTGTGCCAGGGATTGGCCGGATCGAGCATGCGCTGGAAGCTGAACACCACGTCGTCGGCGTCGAGCGTACGGCTCGGCTTGAAGTAGGCGGTGCTGTGGAAGTGCACGCCCTGGCGCAGGTCGAAGCGATAGCTCAGGCCGTCGTCGGACACCGACCAGCGCTCGGCCAGCGAGGGCACCACCGTCCCCTTGCCGGCGTCGAACTCGACCAGGCGATTCATCAGCACATCGGCCGAGGCGTTGGTGGTGGTCAGCGAGTTGTACTGGACCACGTCGAAGCCCTCGGGGCTGGCCTCGGTACACACACTCAAGGTGGCAGCGGCGGCGGGCTGGGCGAGCAGCAGAGGGGCGAGGAACAGGGAGAAAGCGGCGAGGCGCATGACGGGCTCCATTCGAACGGTTAACATGCCCATCCGCAGCGGTTGGGCGCAGTCATGCAAGGCCGTTGGCGACCTTGAATCGCTACCCTAGACCATGCGGCGGGCAGCGACAACGAGGCAAGGCGACGAACGGCCACGGTGCGAAGCCCGCAGCGAGGCGGGCCGCGGCTGCGCCATGGGCCTTCGCCCTTGCGGCGCGGGGCGCCTTTCTGATATAAAGCTGCGCTCTTTTCTGGGGCCACGCTCTCCTTCGTCGGGATGCAGCGGGTAAGACCCCGGTGAAACTGAGTATCGAACTTGAGTTAAAGCAGCCAACCCATGCCGGGTTGGGCATGAGGTTATAGAGGGCTGAGGCATGTCTAGAGTCTGTCAAGTAACCGGTAAGGGTCCGGTTACCGGGAATAACATTTCCCACGCACACAACAAAACCCGCCGCCGTTTCCTGCCGAACCTGCAGCACCACCGTTTCTGGGTCGAGTCCGAGAAGCGCTTCGTACGTCTGCGCGTTTCCGCCAAGGGCATGCGTATCATCGACAAGCGTGGCATCGAGGCCGTCCTGGCTGACCTGCGTGCCCGCGGCGAAAAATTCTAAGGAGCTGAATCATGCGTGAATTGATTCGTCTGGTGTCCAGCGCCGGTACCGGCCACTTCTACACCACCGACAAGAACAAGCGTACCAAGCCTGAGAAGATCGAGATCAAGAAGTACGATCCGGTCGTTCGTCAGCACGTGATCTACAAGGAAGCCAAGATCAAGTAATTGATCCGGCACCTTGCGAAAAGCCCGCCATCCGGCGGGCTTTTTCATTTCCGGCGTACGAACTCCCGGGCTGGCGCACAAAAAAGCCCGCCAGGTGGCGGGCAAGGGTAACAAGCATTCGGGATGAAGCCGGGGCTCAGGCCTTGGCTTCGAAGATCACATAGACCTTGCGACAGGCTTCGAGCACTTCCCAGGTGCCCTGGAAGCCGGCGGGGATCACGAAGCGGTCGCCGGCGCGCACGGTCTTGGCGTTGCCGTGCCGGTCGCGCAGCACCGAGACGCCCTGGATGATCTCGCAGTACTCGTGTTCGGTGTAGTTCACCGTCCACTGGCCCACGGCGCCTTCCCAGATACCGGCGTTGAACTGCCCGCAGGGGCTGCCGTAGTGGTTGCGCACGCTCTGTTTCGGGTCGCCCTTGAGGATTTTCTCCGGCGCCGGGCTGTAGTGCTCCGGAGCGCTGTTGGCCTGGGCGAAGTCGACGATCTGTTCGATGTTCATGCTGACTCTCGGTTCTTGTGGTTCTGGCCAGTTGGAGGCAGGGCGGCGCCAGCCGCCCGCCTGGATCAGACGCTGGCGCGGATGGCCTGGGCCAGGCGCTCGACGATCTGGTCGATGTGGGGCTTGTCGATGATCAGCGGCGGCGACATGGCGATGATGTCGCCGGTCACCCGGACCATCAGGTCGTGCTCCCAGAAGCAGCGCTCGAAGACGTCGTAGCCGCGCTTGCCGGGGCCGTCCGCGTGCGGCGCCAGTTGCACGCCGCCGACCAGGCCGACGGCGCGGATGTCGACCACGTTGGGCAGGTCGCGCAGGCTGAACAGCGCGTCCTGCCAGTAGCCTTCCAGTTCGACGGCCCGCTGGAACAGGTCGTCGCGACGGTAGATGTCCAGGGTCGCCAGGGCGGCGGCGCAGGCTACCGGGTGGCCGGAATAGGTATAGCCGTGGAAGAACTCGATGGCGCCCTGCGGGCCTTGCATGAAGGCGGCGTGGATCTTCTCGTCGACGAATACGGCGCCCATCGGGATGCTGCCGTTGGTCAGCCCCTTGGCGCAGGTCAACAGGTCCGGGACGACGCCCCAGCGCTGCGCGGCGAAGGCTTCGCCGACGCGGCCGAAACCGGTGATCACTTCGTCGAAGATCAGCAGGATGCCATGCTTGCGGGTGATCTCGCGCAGCCGCTGAAGGTAGCCTTTGGGCGGCAGCACCACGCCGGCCGAGCCGGACATCGGCTCGACGATCACCGCGGCGATATTCTCGGCGCCGTGCAGGGTCACCAGGCGTTCCAGCTCCTCGGCCTTTTCCGCGCCATGCTCGGGCAGGCCGACGGTGAAGGCGTTGCGGGCGACGTCCAGGGTGTGCGGCAGGTGGTCGACCCCCGGCAGCAGGTTGGCGGAGAAGGCCTTGCGGTTGTTGACCATGCCGCCTACCGACAGGCCGCCGAAGCCGACCCCGTGGTAGCCCAGTTCGCGGCCGATCAGGCGGGTGCGGGTGCCCTGGCCGATGGCGCGCTGGTAGGCAAGGGCGATCTTCAGCGCGGTGTCCGCCGATTCCGAGCCGGAGTTGGTGAAGAACACTTTGTTCAGGCCCGGCGGGGCGATTTCCGCCAGCCGCGCGGCGAGTTCGAACGGCAGCGGGTGACCCATCTGGAACGGCGGGGCGTAGTCGAGGGTGGCGATCTGCCGGGCCACCGCTTCGCTGATCTCGCGCCGGCCGTGGCCGGCATTGCAGCACCAGAGGCCGGCGGTGCCGTCGAGGATGCGGCGCCCGCCCTGGGCGATATAGTGGATGCCTTCGGCGCTTTCCAGCAGGCGCGGCCGCGCCTTGAACTGGCGGTTGGCGGTGAAGGGCATCCAGAAGTTGTCGAGTCTGCTCGACTGCGGCTCGTTATTCATTGTCATAGGGCCACCCAGGTTGCACGCGAGGGATGAAGACGCTAGTCCGGGCGAGTCTATGTTTAAAATAATGAACGTGACAAGGGAGTTAGAGGGGTTCCTGTCAAATATATTGAAAACAGGCGCTGCTCTGGTTTAGGGTGGCGGACACCACGGGCCGCGCGCCCGCCTTGCAGAATCTGACAGCGCGCCTGTCTCCCAGGCGCCCAGAACACCAATAAGAGGACACGTTGTCATGACCACCCTGACCCGCGCCGACTGGGAAGCCCGCGCCAAAGACCTGAAGATCGAAGGCCGCGCCTTCGTCAACGGCGAATACAGCAACGCCGCCTCCGGCGAGACCTTCGATTGCCTGAGCCCGGTGGATGGCCGCTTCCTGGCCAAGGTCGCCAGTTGCGACCTGGCCGATGCCGAGCAGGCGGTCAAGGTCGCTCGCAATGCCTTCGATTCCGGCGCCTGGTCGCGCCTGGCGCCGGCCAAGCGCAAGCAGACGATGATCCGCTTCGCCGATCTGCTGCTGGAGAACGCCGAGGAGCTGGCCCTGCTGGAAACCCTGGACATGGGCAAGCCGATCAGCGACTCGCTGCACATCGACGTCGCCAGCGCCGCCAACAGCCTGCGCTGGAGCGCCGAGGCGATCGACAAGATCTATGACGAAGTCGCCGCCACTCCCCATGCCGAGCTGGGCCTGGTGACCCGCGAGCCGGTCGGCGTGGTCGCCGCCATCGTGCCGTGGAACTTCCCGCTGCTGATGTCCTGCTGGAAACTCGGTCCGGCCCTGGCCACCGGCAACTCGGTGATCCTCAAGCCCTCCGAGAAGTCGCCGCTGACCGCCATCCGCATCGCCCAGCTGGCCGTCGAGGCCGGCATTCCGAAAGGCGTGTTCAACGTGCTGCCGGGCTACGGCCACACGGTAGGCAAGGCGTTGGCACTGCACATGGATGTCGACACCCTGGTGTTCACCGGTTCGACCAAGATCGCCAAGCAACTGATGGTCTATGCCGGCGAGTCGAACATGAAACGCGTCTGGCTGGAGGCCGGCGGCAAGAGCCCGAACATCGTCTTCGCCGACGCCCCGGACCTGAAGGCCGCCGCCGAAGCCGCTGCCGGCGCCATCGCCTTCAACCAGGGCGAAGTCTGCACCGCCGGTTCGCGCCTGCTGGTGGAGCGCTCCATCAAGGACAAGTTCCTGCCCCTGGTGATCGAGGCCCTCAAGGGCTGGAAGCCGGGTAACCCGCTGGATCCGGAAACCAACGTCGGCGCGCTGGTGGACACCCAGCAGATGAACACCGTGCTGTCCTACATCGAGGCCGGTCACAACGACGGTGCCAAGCTGGTTGCCGGCGGCAAGCGGACCCTGGAAGAAACCGGCGGCACCTACGTCGAGCCGACCATCTTCGACGGCGTGACCAATGCAATGAAGATCGCCCGTGAGGAAATCTTCGGCCCGGTGCTCTCGGTGATCGAGTTCGAGGATGCCGAGGAGGCCGTGCGCATCGCCAACGACACGCCCTATGGGCTGGCGGCGGCGGTCTGGACCAGCAACCTGTCCAAGGCGCACCTGACTGCCAAGGCCCTGCGCGCCGGCAGCGTCTGGGTCAACCAGTACGACGGCGGCGACATGACCGCTCCGTTCGGCGGCTTCAAGCAGTCGGGCAACGGTCGCGACAAGTCGCTGCACGCCTTCGACAAGTACACCGAGCTGAAGGCGACCTGGATCAAGCTCTGATCGCCTAGGTCGGCCCTTCCGGGCCGGCTCTCTCGAGCCACACCCGCGGCCGGGTTTCCTTCTGGAAGCCCGGCCGCTGTGCTTCGTGCGCCGGATATATCCGCTCGCCCCGGCAAGGCTTCCGGGGTGCCAACGGGAGAATCGCAATGCGTTGGGGAAGCTATTTCGCCGTCTGTTCCGCAGTCATCAGCATCGGCCTCGCCCTTGGCCTGACCATGCCGCTGGTCTCGTTGCGCCTGGAGAGCTGGGGCTACGGCAGTTTCGCCATCGGCGTGATGGCCAGCACGCCGGCAGTGGGCGTGCTGCTCGGCGCGATGATCGCCGGGCGCCTCGCCGCGCGCGTCGGTACGCCGCGGCTGATGCAGTTGTGCCTGCTCACCGGGGCAGCCTCCATCGGCCTGCTGGCACTGCTGCAGAGCTACCCGGTATGGCTGTTGCTGCGCCTGCTGATCGGCGTACAGCTCACCGTGGTGTTCATCCTCGGGGAAAGCTGGATCAACCAGTTGGCGGTGGAGAAGTGGCGTGGCCGGCTGGTCGCGCTGTACGGCACCGGCTACGCCCTCAGCCAACTGTCCGGGCCGGTACTGCTGACCTTCATCGGTACCGCCGACGACCGTGGCTTCTGGTTCGGCGTCTGCCTGCTGATTGCTGGCTCGTTGCTGCTGCTGGGCCGCGGCGGTGCGCCCAGGGTCGATCCGCACAGCGCCTCCGGGCGCGGTTTGTGGGCCTTCTGCCAGGGCCTGCCGGCGATCGCCTGGGCGGTGGTGTTGTTCGCTGCCTTCGAGGCGATGATCCTCACCCTGCTGCCGGTCTACGGGTTGCGCCAGGGCTTTCCGCAAGCGGTGGCGCTGGCCATGGTCAGTACCGTGGTGGTGGGCGATGCATTGTTGCAGCTGCCGATCGGCTGGCTCGCCGACCGGGTCTCGCGCAGCGGCTTGTTCGGCGGCTGCGGCCTGGTGCTGCTGCTGAGCAGCCTGGCGATTCCCCTACTGCTGCAGACGCCGTTGATCTGGCCGCTGCTGGTGCTGTTCGGGGCCAGCGCCGGCGGGTTGTTCACCCTGGCGCTGATCCTGATCGGCGAGCGCTACCGAGACGATGCCCTGGTCCGGGCCAATGCCCATGTCGCGCAGCTATGGGGGATCGGCTGCCTGCTCGGCCCGCTGGCCACCGGCGCCGCCAGCCAGTGGATCAGCGGTCACGCCCTGCCGTTGATGATGGCGCTCGGCGCGGCGGGCTTCGTGGTGCTGGTGCGGCTGCGCGGGGCGATTCCGGCGGACGAGGAGGCGACCGGCCTGGAGGCCTCCGAGTGACCCTCAGAGCATCTTTTCCAGTCCGATCATTCCCGCGACCCAGGCGTTCAGGCGTCGCCACAGGCTGCCCGGCTCGTGGCGCAAGACCTGGGTCCGGCCGTCGCGTTCGTCGATCCAGACCAGCTTCGGCCGGCTACCGCTACGGTCGATGCGAACCTGGTAGCTGACGCTCGGGGCCATGCCCTCCAGCGCCAGTTGGCGGACCTGCTCGGCCAGCAGCGGACTGTCGACGATGACCCCGACTTCGGTGTTCCACAGGATCGAGCGCGGATCGAAGTTGAAGGAACCGATGAATACCTTGCGCCGGTCGAAGACCATCGCCTTGCTGTGCAGGCTGGCGCTGCTCGATCCGTGCAGGCGCCAGGGCGCGCCGCTCAGCGGCTGGTCGGGATTGGCGCGCAGCTCGTAGAGCTTAACGCCATGCTCAAGCAGTGCCATCCGATAGGGCGCGTAGCCGGCATGCACGGCGGGCACGTCGGTGGCTTCCAGGGAGTTGGTCAGCAGGCGCACGCGGACGCCGCTGTTGGCCTTGCCGGTGAGGTAGTTGAGACCGTCCTTGGCCGGAACGAAATACGCCGAGACCAGGATCAGTTCCTTCTGCACGCCCTTGAACAGGCCCGCCAGGTGCGGACTGAGCAATAGGTGCGGGTCGGGCTCGCCGCGGCTCAATACCTTCAGCGGGGCATCCCAGATCGCCTCGGCGCGGGCCCAGGTGAGATTCTCCAGCCAGTTGCCCAGGCGTGGCTGGTCGCCGCGGTCGAACAGGTGGCGGATGTAGCCGGACTCCTTCACCGACTCCTTGCGCAGGTAGCGCTGCAACTTGCGTCGGGCCGACTCCAGTTCGCCGGGATAGGGCGCGCGCCAGAGGAAATCCTCGATCGGCCGGCTGATGGCGCTGTTCCAGTACTGGTCGAAGCTGTGCGAGAGCTGGTTGGCGATGGGGCCGACGCCGAGCAGGTCGAGGTCGGTGAAGTTCATCTCCGGCTTGGCGTTGAAATACTCGTCGCCGAGGTTGCGTCCGCCGACGATGGCCGCCGTGCCGTCGGCCAGCCACAGCTTGTTGTGCATGCGCCGGTGCTGCTGGGACAGGTTGAACAGGCGGCCGACGCCTCGCGTGATGCCGGTGGCGCGGCCCAGGTGCAACGGGTTGAACAGGCGCACCTGGATGTTCGGATGGGCGGAGAGCACACCGATCTCGTAGTCCCAGCCATCGCTGGCGGTGTCGTCGATGAGGATGCGTACCCGCACGCCACGGTCGGCTGCCTTGAGCAACTCGTAGGCGAGGGCGCGCGTGGTCAGTCCGTCGTGGACGATGTAGTACTGGATGTCGAGGCTGCGCTGGGCTGCGCGAATCAGCGCCGCGCGGGCGACGAAGGCATCCTCGCTGGCGCCCAGGAGGTGGAAGCCGGACTGGCCGGGGTGGTCGCGTCCCTGGATTTCGGCCTGCCTGGCCAGCCAGGTACCCTCGGCGGGCAGTGCCGACGACGGTTGCGGCGGAGGAGTGCTGGCGCAGCCGGAGAGGGCCAGGAGGGCCAGCAGGAGGAATCGGCGAAGCAAGGACATCTCCCGTGGAAACTCGAACGACCGGCTCATCCCGGTCGTGCGAATTCTAGGAGTTTTCCTCGGAAGAGCGATGCCCCGCCTGATTTTTTCAGAATCCGCCGAGCCTCGGATGGGCTCAGCTACCGAGTTTTTCCTTCAGCCGGTACCAGGCCATGCCCAGCGCCAGCAGTGGCGAGCGCAGCAGCTTGCCGCCGGGGAAGGTGATGTGCGGCACCTTGGCGAACAGGTCGAAGCCGTCGCTCTGCTGGCCGCCGATGGCTTCGGCGAGCAACTGCCCGGCGAGGTGCGTGGCGTTCACCCCGTGTCCGGAATAGGCCTGGGCGAAGTACACGTTGGGCTGCCCCGGCAGGCGGCCGATCTGTGGCAGGCGATTGGCACCGATGCCGATCATGCCGCCCCATTGGTAGTCGATGCGGACGTTCGCCAGTTGCGGGAATACCTCCAGCATCTTCGGCCGCATGTAGGCGGCGATGTCGCTGGGGTCGCGGCCGGAATAATGGCAGGCGCCACCGAACAGCAGGCGGTTGTCGGCGGAGAGCCGGTAGTAGTCGAGGGCCACGCGCTGGTCGCACACCGCCATGTTCTGCGGCAGCAGTTGGCGGGCCAGTTGCTCGTCCAGCGGTTCGGTGGCGATCACGTAGCTGCCGGCCGGCAGTACCTTGCCGCCGAGCAGCGGGTTGAGGTCGTTCATGTAGGCGTTGCAGCCCAGCACCAGGGTCTTCGCCCGCACCTTGCCGGCGGCGGTATGCACCTGGACTTCCGTGCCGTAGTCGATGCGCGTCACCGGCGAGCGCTCGAACAGGCGGACGCCCAGCGACTGGGCAGCGGCGGCTTCGCCGAGGACCAGGTTGAGCGGGTGCAGGTGGCCGGAGCCCATGTCCACCAGGCCGCCGACGTAGCGATCGGAGCCGACCACGCTGCGCATCTCCGCGGCCGGCACCAGGCGCATCTCGTGGCGATAGCCGAGGGCCTGGAGTTCCTCCATGTCCTCGCGGAAGCCCTGGTAGTCGCCGGGCTTGTTCGCCAGGTCGCAGTAGCCCCAGCGCAGATCGCAGTCGATGGCGTACTGCTCGACCCGGCGACGGACGATCTCCACCGCCTCCAGGCCCATCAGCTTGAGTGCCTTCACGCCGTCGGCGCCGATCACCGGGAGGAACTGCTCGACGTCATGGCCGACGCCGCGGATCAACTGGCCGCCATTGCGCCCACTGGCGCCCCAGCCGATCCGGTGCGCTTCCAGCAGGACCACGGAGAAGCCGCGCTGGGCCAGTTCCAACGCCGTGTTCACCCCCGAGAAGCCGCCGCCGACGACGCACACGTCGGCCTGTTCTTCGCCGGCCAGGGGCGGGCACTCGATGCGTCGGTTGAGCGTGGCGGCGTAGTAGGAGGGGGCGTGTTGGGCGGTATGCACCGGCTGGCGAACGCGGGCGTTCATGTGTGAAATCCTGATTATTATGTGTGGAAAATTTGACGGAGCATAAACGTCAGTCGAGGCGCTCGCCAAGGGCGAAAAAGGAAAAAAACTGCGAGGTGTTGCGGGGATCGTGTGCGGAAACGACGGTGTTTCCCGTCTATGCCGGGAGTCCTGGCGGACTCCCGGAGCGTGTCATGTCAATCCGGAACCGGTAGGTCGAGCGACTCCTTGACCTCTTCCATGACGATATAGCTCTTCGACTCGCGAACGTGCGGCAGTTTCAGCAGGATGTCGCCGAGCAGCTTGCGGTAGGACGCCATTTCCGAGATGCGAGCCTTCACCAGGTAGTCGAAGTGGCCGGACACCAGGTGGCATTCCAGCACATGGGGCAGCTTGAGCACCGCCCGGCGAAACTCTTCGAAGGTATCGCCGGACTTGTAGTCCAGGCTGATCTCTACGAACACCAGCAGGCTGGCCTTCAGATGCTGCGGATTGAGCCGGGCGTGGTAGCCCATGATCAGGCCTTCGCGCTCCAGGCGGCGCACGCGTTCGGTGCAGGGTGTGGTCGAGAGGCCGACGCGTTCGCCCAGCTCGGTGAAGGAAATGCGACCTTCCTCCTGCAGGATGCGGAGGATGTTGCGGTCGATCTTGTCCAGCTCGCGCTTGCTCTGATGCTGGGTACGCATGGATGGAGGCTCCCCGTCTGGCTCGGAAAATCCGGAAATTTTCCGCCAATATAACGTCGAAAGCAGGGAAAAACACTGGCCGGGGAAAACGCCTTGATCTTGCACGAGGGCCCCGCCACCCTTGGCCGGGTCGGCAACGGACAGAGGTAGGACATGCGTTTGCGCAGAAGGACGACGTTGCTGCTGGTATTTGCAGTGCTGTTGCTGCTGGCGTTCGGCTACGGCTGGCATGCCTGGCGCAGCCTGTTGCGCGAGCAGGGTGTCGAGCGCCTGGAGTGGCAAGGCCTGGGCCTGTCCGCCGAAGGCATCGGGCTGCGACGGCTGGCGCTGGAGCGGCGCGGCGCGGATGGCGCCAGCCTGCGACTGGACGTGGAACACGCGCTGCTGCGCTGGCCCGGGCTGTCGGGTTGGCGTCCGCGTCTACCCGGCCTGCGCGTGGAGCAAGTGGCGCTCGCCTGGCAACCGGCTGCCGCGAGTTCCGACGACGACTCCGCTGCGCTGGACTGGACGTCCCTGCGCGAGACCCTCGCCTGGCTGCCGGAACAGATCCACCTCGAACGCTTCCATCTCGACCTGCCTTGTCCCGCCGGCCGCTGCGAGCAGGAAGGCGGACTGGACATCGGCCGCCCGTCGGGAGCGCTGTTTCCGCTGGCTGCGCAACTGCGCCTGCAACAGGAGGCGCAGCAGGCCCAGCTCGACGCCCAGCTCTTCGAGGAGCCTACCGGCTGGCGCCTGCGTGCGCGCGCGCAACTCGACCGGCTGGCGCTGCTGACGCTGGACAGCCAGCTCGCGCCGTCCGATGGCGACGGCCTCTGGCAGGGGCACCTGGAGGCGCCCGGCCTGCCCGACACCCGTGGCCTGGTGGTCTGGCTCAATCGCTGGCTGCCGGAAGCGCAGCGCCTGCCCGACGCACCGCAAGCCCTGCGTCTGCAAGCGGACTGGACGATCCGCCTGGCGCCTGGCAGCGACTGGCTGGAGCCGCGCCGGGTGCTCGACGGCGGTGGCTCGGCGGCGCTGCTGGTGCAGGCTCCGCAAGCCTGGCCGCTGCCCGGTCTGGGTAATGTACAGGGCGAACTGCAAGTCCAACTGGATGGAGACGAGGGCGCCTGGTTGCCACGCCAGCTGCGCAGCGACTTGCGCCTGAGCCAGTTGCACGGCGAGTGGTTGCAGGCGCTGCCGGCCGAGTTGCGGCCGAGCGCGCTGGGCTTGCGCAGCGAGCCGCTGGAGCGCGATGCCGATAGCGTCACCGCGTTGCGCCTGGCGTTCACCAGCGAGGGCGCGAGTACGCTGAAGCTGGAGACTCGGCTCGACCTGCTGGGCATCTCGCCGTGGGCCGCCAGGCTGGTGGAGGGTCGCTTGCAGGTGGACGCGCCGCGCCTGCAATACCTGGGCTGGAAAGCCGAGCGACTGGTCGCGGAGATTCCCCTGGAGGGCCGGCTGGACGGGCAGCGCGCCAACCTCTCCTTCGGCAGGGGCGCGCGGTTGCAGGCGGCGTCCCTGGCCGAGCCGTCGACGCTGCACCTTGGCCAGCCCCGCCTCAATCTCGCCGGGACCGCTCTCGAACTGGCCTACCAGCCGCTGGCGCTGCATTTCGCCGGGCCGCTGCAGGCGCAGGTCGGACAACTCCGCCAGGCCAACCTCAAGCCGTTGGCCTGGACCTTCGAGGGGCCGCTCGACACCACCCTCGAGCGCACCAGCCTGAAGGGACGGCTGAGCAACGGTGCGGGGCTGGCGGCGGACTTCCAGCTGCAGCGCGATGCGAAGACGCCCCTGGCACTCTCCGCCAAGCTGGCCGAGGTGTTCTTCCGTACCGGCAATCCGCTGGCCGCGACCCTCGCCGACTGGCCGGGGCTGCTCGAACTGGGCAATGGGCGCGCGACCGCCGCGGCCGGCTGGAAGCTCGACGCGGCGGGTGGCTCGTCCCTCGACCTGGACCTGACCCTGAAAGGCCTCGACGGTATCTACGACCGCAGCGAGCTGAAGGGGCTGGGCGGCAGCCTGGCCTTGCGCCTGCGCGGCGGTCAGTTGAGCCTGGACAGCCCCGGCCTGAGCCTGGCCGAGGCCAATCCCGGCCTGCCGCTGGGGCCGGTGAGTTTCCGCGGGCGCTACGAGGCCCCGCTTTCCGCGCCGGGCAGCGGCCGTTTGAGCTGGCAGACGTTGCAGAGCGGCCTGTTCGGCGGGCAGGCCTCGGTCCCCGCGGGGAGCATCCGCCTGGGTCAGGCCGAGCAGAAGTTCGCCTTGCGTATCCAGGGCATACAACTCGGCGAGATTTTCCGGGTCTATCCGGCGGAGGGCCTGGCCGGCGAAGGCACCCTGGACGGCGAACTGCCGCTGATGCTGAACCGCTGGAAGCCCAGCGTCTCCGGCGGCCAGGTCAAGGCCCGCGAGCCCGGCTACCTGCGCTTCCGCTCGGCGAAAATCGAGGCGCTGGGGCGCAGTAACCCGGGGATGAAGCTGGTCGCCGATGCCCTCGACGATTTCCACTACGACGTCCTGCAAAGCAGCGTCGATTATCATGAGAACGGCAAGCTGTTGCTCGGCCTGCGCTTGCAGGGCAGCAACCCGGACCTGGAGAAGGGGCGCCCGGTCAACCTCAACGTCAACCTGGAGGAGGATATCCCGGCACTGCTGACCAGCCTGCAACTGAGCGACCGGGTCAGCGAAACCATTCGCCAACGTGTGCAGGAGCGCATGCAGAAACGCAAGGCTTCGGCGCCATGAGCCATACAGGAGAACCCCCGATGCGCCTCTGCGCTCTATTCGCTGTCCTGCTGCTGGGCAGCCTGACGATGGCCTGCACGCCCACCGTGCAACTGGCGGCTCCCAGCGAGCCGATCAACATCAATCTCAACGTGAAAATCGAGCACGAGATCTACATCAAGGTCGACAAGGCTCTGGACGGCATCATCAACGAGAACAGCGGCCTGTTCTAAAGGAGCGGATCCATGACAACCCGTAGCAAACTCGGTATCGCCCTGCTGGCCCTCGGCATCAGCCTTTCCGCCATGGCGATGGACCTCGGCCAGGCCATGTCGGCCCTTGGCGGCGCCAAGGCCCAGGGCCTGGTCGGCGAGCAGGCGGACGGTTACCTTGGCGTGGTCAGCAACAGCGGCCAGGCGGCGGACATCGCCGCGCAGATCAATGCCGCGCGCCGCGCCGAATACCAGAAGGTGGCCAACAGCAGCGGCGCTTCGCTGGCCGACGTGGAGGCCATGGCCGGCAAGAAGGCGATGGAGAAAACCCCTGCCGGGCAGTACGTCCAGGTCGGCGGCAAGTGGGTGAAGAAATAGCGCGAAGGCTCCGCGAGCGCTCTGGGACGCTGCTCCGGTCGCAAGGGCCGGGCAGTGTCCGCGGAATTTTTCCTGTCGTGAGCGGTTCCTTCAGGGACTCCTGCCGTTTTCCATGGGTTCTGCGACAGGCTTTCCCGAAAAAGCGGCTCCCGGCCTGAGTTCGATCATTTAAATATGCGGTATTTTTCCAGTTTTATGGTGGATGCGCCTCGGTAAAACCCCTACTTGTCCGGTTTTTTACCTGAGTAACCGCCTAAAATTGGTGATTATTTCTGCCTGCCTCTTCCTATACTGCGCGCATCTACACGCTCAAAATAACAAACGTCCGCGGTTCCTCCGCGACGTGGGAGGCGACAATGCGAGTTCTGGTCCTTGGCAGCGGTGTCATCGGTACCGCCAGTGCGTATTACCTGGCCCGTGCCGGGTTCGAGGTGGTGGTGGTCGACCGTCAGGACGGTCCCGCGCTGGAAACCAGCTTCGCCAACGCCGGCCAGGTGTCTCCCGGCTACGCTTCGCCCTGGGCAGCCCCGGGCATTCCTCTGAAGGCCATGAAGTGGCTGCTGGAAAAGCACGCGCCGCTGGCCATCAAGCTCACCTCCGATCCCAGCCAGTACGCCTGGATGCTGCAGATGCTGCGCAACTGCACCGCCGAGCGCTACGCGGTGAACAAGGAGCGCATGGTCCGCCTGTCCGAGTACAGCCGCGATTGCCTCGACGAACTGCGCGCCGAGACCGGCATCGCCTACGAGGGCCGCACCCTCGGCACCACCCAACTGTTCCGCACCCAGGCGCAGCTGGACGCCGCCGGCAAGGACATCGCCGTGCTCGAGCGCTCCGGCGTGCCCTACGAGGTTCTCGACCGCGACGGCATCGCCCGCGTCGAGCCGGCCCTGGCCAAGGTCGCCGACAAGCTGGTCGGCGCCCTGCGCCTGCCCAACGACCAGACTGGCGACTGCCAGCTGTTCACCACCCGCCTGGCGGAAATGGCCAAGGGCCTGGGCGTGGAGTTCCGCTTCGGCCAGAACATCGAACGCCTGGACTTCGCCGGCGACCGCATCAACGGCGTGCTGGTCAACGGCGAATTGCTCACCGCCGACCACTACGTGCTGGCCCTGGGCAGCTACTCGCCGCAACTGCTCAAGCCGCTGGGTATCAAGGCTCCGGTCTATCCGCTGAAGGGCTACTCGCTGACCGTGCCGATCACCAACCCGGAGATGGCGCCGACCTCGACCATCCTCGACGAGACCTACAAGGTGGCGATCACCCGCTTCGACCAGCGCATCCGCGTCGGCGGCATGGCGGAAATCGCCGGCTTCGACCTGTCGCTGAACCCGCGCCGCCGCGAAACCCTGGAAATGATCACCACCGACCTCTATCCCGAGGGCGGCGACATCAGCCAGGCGACCTTCTGGACCGGCCTGCGCCCGGCGACCCCGGATGGCACCCCGATCGTCGGCGCCACCCGCTACCGCAACCTGTTCCTCAATACCGGCCACGGCACCCTGGGTTGGACCATGGCCTGCGGGTCGGGTCGCTACCTGGCCGACCTGATGGCGAAGAAGCGCCCGCAGATCAGCACCGAAGGCCTGGATATTTCCCGCTACAGCAATTCCCCGGAGAACGCCAAGAATGCCCATCCAGCGCCAGCACACTAACGAACGTATGAGCCAGATCGTCGTCCACAACGGCACCGTCTACCTGGCGGGCCAGGTGGGCGAGGACATGTCCGCGGGCGTCGAGCAGCAGACCCGCGAGACCCTGGCGGCCATCGAGCGTCTGCTGGAAGAGGCCGGCACCGACAAGACCCGGATCCTCTCGGTGACCATCTACCTGAAGGACATCGACGCCGACTTCGAAGGCATGAACCGCGTCTGGGACCAGTGGCTGCCGCGCGGCGTCGCGCCGGCGCGCGCCACCGTCGAAGCCAAGCTCTGCGAGCCGGAGATCCTGGTAGAGATGTCGGTGGTCGCTGCGCTGCCCTGAGTTTTGTCTGGCCCGGCCGGAGAGCCGGGCTTTTTTTCGCCTGATGAAAGGTGCGCGATGCCGCACCTCGCTGAAGAGAGACCCGTCGCCATGCGCCCCGCCCGTGCCCTGATCGACCTGCAAGCCCTTCGTCACAACTATCGGCTGGCCCGCGAGGCCACCGGCGCCCGTGCGCTCGCGGTGATCAAGGCGGACGCATACGGCCACGGCGCGGTGCGCTGTGCCGAAGCGCTGGCGGCCGAGGCCGATGGCTTCGCCGTGGCCTGCATCGAGGAGGGCCTGGAGCTGCGCGAGGCCGGTATCCGCCAGCCGATCCTGCTGCTGGAGGGCTTCTTCGAGGCGTCCGAGCTGGAGCTGATCGTCGCCCACGACTTCTGGTGCGTGGTGCATTGCGCCTGGCAATTGGAGGCGATCGAACGCGCCAGCCTGGACCGCCCGCTGAACGTCTGGCTGAAGATGGATTCGGGCATGCACCGCGTCGGCTTCTTCCCCGAGGACTTCCGCGCCGCCCACGAGCGCCTGCGGGCCAGCGGCAAGGTGGCGAAGATCGTGATGATGAGTCACTTCTCCCGCGCCGACGAACTGGATTGCCCGCGCACCGAGGAACAGCTCGCCGCCTTCGCGGCCGCGAGCCAGGGCCTGGAAGGCGAGATCAGCCTGCGCAATTCGCCAGCCGTGCTCGGCTGGCCGAAGGTGCCCAGCGATTGGGTACGTCCGGGCATCCTGCTCTACGGAGCCACGCCGTTCGAGCGCGAACACCCGCTGGCCGACCGCTTGCGCCCGGTGATGACCCTGGAATCGAAGGTGATCAGCGTCCGCGACCTGCCGGCCGGCGAACCGGTCGGCTACGGCGCGCGCTACAGCACCGAGCGTAGCCAGCGCATCGGCGTGGTCGCCATGGGCTACGCCGATGGCTATCCGCGGCACGCCGCCGACGGCACCCTGGTGTTCATCGACGGCAAGCCGGGGCGCCTGGTTGGCCGGGTATCGATGGACATGCTCACCGTCGACCTTACCGACCATCCCCAGGCCGGGCTGGGCAGCCGGGTCGAACTATGGGGCCCGAACGTGCCGGTCGGCGCCCTGGCGGCGCAGTTCGGCAGCATTCCCTACCAACTGCTGTGCAACCTGAAAAGGGTGCCGCGCGTCTATTCCGGGGCTTGAGAAAAACTTTCCGAATTCTTTGCGCAGGCATGTCGACCGATCTGTTGTAAATACTGAACAGTGTTGCCATGATACGGCCGACTTGAGGTCGCCAGCCGTGTGCGGCCTCGTTTTGCCTTGCCTGCCAGAAGAATAAGGAGGACTCCACCCTTGGACGTCGGTGCTCGTCTGCAAACCATCCGAAAGCTCAAAGGTCTTTCCCAGCGCGAACTCGCCAAACGGGCGGGTGTCACCAACAGCACTATCTCGATGATCGAGAAAAACAGCGTGAGCCCTTCCATCAGTTCGCTGAAGAAGGTGCTGGGCGGTATCCCCATGTCCCTGGTGGAGTTCTTCTCCCTGGACCTGGAGCAGGACAGCCATACCCAGGTTGTCTACAAGGCAGACGAACTGATCGACATTTCCAGCGGCGCGGTGTCCATGCGCCTGGTGGGCAAGGCGCACCCGAGCCGGGCGATCGCCTTCCTCGACGAAACCTACCCGCCGGGCTCCGACACCGGCGAGGAAATGCTCAACCACGAAGGCGAGGAGGCCGGCGTGCTGGTCGACGGGCGCCTGGAACTGACCGTCGGCAGCGAGACCTATGTGCTCGAGCGCGGCGACAGCTACTATTTCGAGAGCAACAAGCCGCACCGTTTTCGCAATCCCTACGATGTGCCGGCACGCTTGATCAGCGCCACCACGCCCGCAAATTTCTGACCTGAAGCACAAGACCCCGCCGGGCCCGAAGGGCGCCGGCCGACAAGGGGCATGCGGGGCTGCGACCTAATGCCGCAAGGCTTTGCGAGGGTGTGCAATTGTTTCTGCCGGGCTTTCTTTGCCGTTATACTTGCGCCCGCCCGCGCGGCCCGCAGTGATCGGTATCGTGCCCGGGTGTGATAAGCCACGATGAGGGTGTAAGGGTGAACCTGATTAAAAAAATGCTGGCGGCCCAAGCTGCCGTGTTGGCCCTGTGGGCTGTAAGCGCTCAGGCTACGACCACTGACGATGCGATCGCCAAGCGCCTCGAGCCGGTAGGCAAGGTCTGCGTACAAGGCAAGGAATGCGAAGGCGTCGGCGCCGTCGCGGCAGCCGCCGGTGGCGGCGGTGCGCGTTCCGGCGAAGACATCGTCGGCAAGACCTGCAACACCTGCCACGGCACTGGCCTGCTGGGCGCGCCGAAGGTTGGCGACAAGGCCGAGTGGGGCAAGCGCGCCAAGGAGCAGGGCGGCCTCGATGGCCTGCTGGCCAAGGCGATTTCCGGTATCAACGCCATGCCGCCGAAAGGCACCTGCGCCGATTGCTCGGACGACGAGCTGAAAGCCGCGATCAAGCATATGTCCGGTCTGTAACAACGCCGGGACAGTGTCGCGAAAAGCCGCCTCCTGGCGGCTTTTTCGTATCCGCGGTGCGGGTTTTTCCCGCTGGCGGATCGTCCCGCCGGCAAACAGGGTCCAAACTTCCGGCTACCCATTCGCCGGAGGGCATCGTCTTGAGCCGAACCTGTTCCATCGACGCCGCAGTCGATCACTTGCTGCAGACCATCGAGGGCCCGATCCGCATGGGCCTGCCCCTCGGGCTGGGTAAGCCCAACCGACTGGTCAATGCGTTGTACCAGCGGCTGCGGACCCTGCCGGAGCGCCAGCTGACGCTGTATACCGCGCTTTCCCTGGGGCGTCCCGCCGCTGGCGGCGACCTGCAACGGCGTTTCCTCGAGCCTTTCGCCGAACGGGTCTTCGCCGACTACCCGGAGCTGGATTACCTGCACGCCCTGCGCCGCGACGAACTGCCGGCGAACATCCGCGTCGAGGAGTTCTACCTGCAGCCCGGCAGCCTGCTGGACAGCGCGCCGGCGCAGCAGCACTACATCAGTTGCAACTACAGCCACGTCGCCCGCGACATCAATGCCAAGGGCGTCAACGCGGTGGCCCAGCTGGTGGCGCGGCATCCCGAGCGGCCGGGCAAGCTGAGCCTGGCCTGCAACCCGGATATCACCCTGGACCTCCTGCCGATGCTGGAGAAGCGTCGCGCCGCCGGCGAGACCATCGTCGCCATCGGCGTGGTCCACGATGACCTGCCCTACCTGCCGGGTGACGCCGAGGTCGAGGAGTCGGTATTCGACCTGCTGATCGACGCGCCGGCGGAAAGCAGCCGGCTGTTCTCCACGCCGAACATGCCGGTCAACCTGCAGGATCACTGCATCGGCCTCCACGCCAGCGCGCTGGTCCGCGACGGCGGGACCCTGCAGATCGGCATCGGCTCGATGGGCGACGCGCTGACCGCCGCCTTGCTGCTGCGCCAGCGCGACAACGCCACCTACCGGGCGTTGATCGACGAGCTGGGGGTGCGTGCGCGCTGGGCCGAGACGGTCGAGCGCGACGGCGGCCTGGAGCCGTTCCGCCGGGGGCTCTACGGTTGCAGCGAGATGTTCGTGCCGGGTCTGCTGGCGCTGGCCGAGGCCGGCGTGCTGAGCCGCCGGGTCTACCCCGACGAAGCGCGACAGCGTGCTGCCGAGCGCGGCGAGGCGCCGGAGGAGGGCGGGGTGTGGCTGCACGGCGGCTTCTTCCTCGGTCCGTTGGCGTTCTACCGGCGCCTGCGCGAGATGTCGCTGGAAGAGCGCGCCGGGATCGGCATGACCGGCATCGGCTTCGTCAACAACCTGTACCGCCAGGAAGAGCTGAAGCGCCTGCAGCGGCGCGACGCGCGCTTCATCAACAGCGCCTTCACCGTGACCCTGCTCGGCGCCGGGGTCGCCGACCAGTTGGAGGACGGCCGGGTGCTCAGTGGCGTCGGCGGGCAGTACAACTTCGTAGCCCAGGCTCACGAGCTGGAGGGCGCACGTTCGATCCTGATGCTGCGTAGCTGGCGCGAATCCGGCGGGGAAGTCAGTTCGAACATCGTCTGGCAGTACGCCCACACCACCATTCCTCGGCACTTGCGTGACATGGTGGTGACCGAGTATGGGATCGCCGACCTGCGCGGCAAGAATGACGCGGAAGTGATCGCCGCGCTGCTGGCCATCGCCGACTCGCGCTTCCAGCAGGCGCTGGCCGAGCAGGCCCAGTCGGCCGGCAAGCTGCCGAAGGATTTCGTCCTGCCCGAACGCTATCGCAACAATACCCCGGAGCGCCTGCAGGCCTTGCACCAGGCCCACGCAGCGGCGCTGCCGGAGTTTCCCCTGGGCAGCGATTTCGACGAGGTCGAGCAGGACCTGCTGCGGGCGCTGGGTTGGCTCAAGCGCAAGCTGAAGCTGAGCGAGATTCTCGAACTGGGCAAGGCGACCCTGGACGCGCCGGAGCCAGAAGCCTACCCGGCGCATCTGCGGCGCATGGACCTGGACGATCCGCAGGGGCTTCGCGAGGAACTCTACCAGCGCTTGCTGCTGGCCGGCCTGCGGGCCAGCCAGGAAGAGCGGGGCTGAGTGGCGCTCAGTCGAGGAACTCGACCTGGCCGCCGGCCAGCGATTTCACCCGGGCCAGGGACTCGACCCGGTAGCCTTCGCTTTCCAGCAGGGCGCGGCCATCCTGGAAGGATTTCTCGATGACGATGCCGAGCCCGGCGATGCTCGCGCCGGCCTGGCCGATCAGGTCGATCAGCGCCTTGGCGGCATGGCCGTTGGCGAGGAAGTCGTCGATCACCAGCACGTGGTCGTGGGCGTTCAGGTGCTTGGCCGAGATGGCGATGGTGCTCTCGGTCTGCTTGGTGAAGGAGAACACCTTGGAGATGTACAGGTTGTCCTTCAGGGTCAGCGACTGGTACTTGCGGGCGAAGATCACCGGGACGCCCAGCTCCAGGCCGGCCATGACCGCCGGGGCGATGCCGGAAGCCTCGATGGTGACGATCTTGGTGATGCCCTGGTCGCGGAAGCGCATGGCGAACGCGTGACCGACCTGCTGCATCAGCTGCGGGTCGATCTGGTGGTTGAGAAAGGCGTCGACCTTGAGTACGTGCTCGGAAAGGACGATGCCTTCCGAGCGGATTTTGTCTTTGAGAATGTCCACGGGTGGCTTCCTGCGAAGCGGCTGTCGCTGATGAAGCGCGGCATTGTACCGCCAGCCGGCGCCGCGCGCGACGTTCTCTCGGACGAGCGAACATGATCGAGCGGTCAGGAATCCGCGCCTGCCCGGCGCGGCCCCGTGGCAGGCGGGCCGCGCCGCTGCCGGCTCATTTCAGCAGGTTGTTCACCAGTAGCGTCTCGACGTCCTTGAAGCGCCCGCTGAGCACGGCCTTGGCGGCGTAGAGCGCGGTGTCGGCGACCTGGCCGAACTCGATCTTCGGCGGCATCACCAGCTCCGCAGGGTTGGTATGCACGTCCAGCAGCGCCGGACCGGGCTGGGCGAGGAACTCCTGCACCGCCGCCTCGAGATCCTCGGAGCGCGTCACCTTGCGTCCGTGGAAGCCGATCACCTCGGCGAGCCGGGCGAAGTCCGGGTTGAGCAGGTCGGTGTAGTTGTCCAGCAGGCCCTCGACCTTCTGTTCCAGCTCGACGAAGTTCAGCGAGGCATTGTTCAGCACCACTACCTTGATCGGCAGTTTTTCCTGGATGGCCGTCAGCAGGTCGCCGAGCAGCATGGCCAGACCGCCGTCGCCGGAGATCGAGATCACCTGGCGCTCGGGGTAGGCCTTCTTCAGTCCCAGCGCCTGGGGCATGGCGTTGGCCATGGTGCCGTGG
This sequence comes from Pseudomonas sp. FDAARGOS_761, assembly GCF_013343155.1. Lineage (NCBI taxonomy): Bacteria > Pseudomonadati > Pseudomonadota > Gammaproteobacteria > Pseudomonadales > Pseudomonadaceae > Pseudomonas > Pseudomonas sp. FDAARGOS_761. Next base: position 5,879,710 of record NZ_CP054572.1, read on the forward strand.
ACCAGGCTGGTGAGGGTGCGGCGCTTGCCGTTGCTGTGGATGTGACGCAACAGCCAGACCATCGCCGAGCCGCCGTCGGCGGTGAACAGGGCGTCCTCGCTGGCGTGCTGGTCGAGCAGGCTGACCAGGTGCTGGGGGTGGATCAGCTCGCCCTTGCCGGCTTGCTCCTCTTTTTCCAGCGTCCGCAGCGAGCGCTCGCGGTGCTCCAGGCATTCGTCGAGGAAGCTGCGTTCCTCGCGGACTTCGAGCAGCGGCAGGAGCGCCTCGAGGGTGGGGATCACGTCGCCGACCACGCCGAGATCGACGGGGTGGCGGCGACCCAGGTGGCTGCCGTCGCGGTCGACCTGGATCAGGGTGGCCTTCTGCGGATAGAACTGCGCCCAGGCGAAGTCGGCGCCGAGCAGCAGGAGGGTGTCGCACTCGGTCATCATGTGGAAGCCGGACTCGATCCCGAGCATACCGGTCATGCCCATGTTGAAGGGGTTGTCGTACTCGACGAAGTCCTTGGCCCGCGACGTGTGCGCGATGGGCGCCTTGAGGCGGTCGGCGAGGGCCACCAGCAGGTCGTGGGCGCCCTGGCAGCCGGAGCCGGCGTAGATGCCGATCTTCTTGCCGTGGGCCAGCAGGCGGGCGATGTCCTGCAGTTCGGCGTCGCTGGGGCGCAGCACCGGTTGCGGGAAATGCACCGAGAACGGCAGGTCGTCCTTCACCGTGGCCTGGCTGATGTCGGCCGGCAGGATCACCACCGCCACGCCGCGCCGGTTGAGCGCCGCCTGGCAGGCCAGGGCCACCACCCGGCGCGCCTGTTCCGGGCTGTGCACCTGCTCGCAGAACACCGAGCAACTGGCGTAGACCGCCTTGAAGTCGACCTCCTGGGGAAACTCCATGCCCAGTTGCGGGGTGACGATCTGGCTGGCGATCAGCACCATCGGCGCGCGGTTGCGCTGGGCCTCGTAGACGCCGTTGATGAAGTGCAGGCTGCCCGGTCCGCAGGAGCCGGCGCAGGCGGTCAGGCGTCCGCTGATGTAGGACTCGGCGCCCGCGGCGAAGGCCGCCGCCTCTTCGTGGCGCACGTGGACCCACTGGATCTGGCTGCGATGGATGGCGTCGGTGACATGGTTGAGGGTGTCGCCGACGATGCCATAGCAATGGCGGACGCCGGCGGCTTCCAGGGTTTCCACGACGATCTCGGCGACTTTCTTGCTCGACATGAAGCTGTCCTCGAATGGAATTCGTTAGCTAGCTAATTTTGGTCGCGCGTGGAGCGGCAAAAGTTCCTCGCCCGAGGCTAGGCATCGGGCAAGACACTTTTGTGAAAATCGAGACAGTCGAGGCGCGGCGGGCTCAGCGCTTGAGCATGGCGCGGATGTCGGCGAGGGCGGCGTTGCCCTTGGCCGCCTTGACCTCTTGCGGGGCGTCTTCCATGCCTTCCCATTCGAGGTCTTCGGGGGGCAGTTCGTCGAGGAAGCGGCTCGGCGAGCAGTCGATGATCTCGCCGTATTGCTTGCGCTTGGCGGCGAAGGTCATCGCCAGGTTCTGCCGCGCGCGGGTGATGCCGACGTAGGCCAGGCGGCGCTCCTCTTCCACCGTGTCGGCCTCGATGCTGGAACGGTGGGGCAGGATCTCTTCCTCCATGCCCATGATGAACACGTAGGGGAACTCCAGCCCCTTCGACGCGTGCAGGGTCATCATCTGCACGCCTTCGGCGCCTTCCTCTTCTTCCTGCTGGCGCTCCAGCATGTCGCGCAGGACCAGCTTGGCGATGGCCTGCTCGATGGTCATGTCGCCTTCCTCGTCGCGCTCGAGGGTGTTCTTCAGTGCCTCGATGAGGAACCAGACGTTGCTCATGCGGAATTCGGCGACCTTGTCGCTGGAGGCGTTCTGCCGCAGCCAGTTCTCGTAGTCGATGTCCATCACCATGCTGCGCAGCACGGCGATCGGCTCGTTCTCCGCGCACTGTCGGCGGATACCGTCCATCCAGCGCTTGAAGCGTTGCAGGCGTTCGTGGAAACGGCTGTCGAGGTGCTCGGCCAGGCCCATCTCGTCGCAGGCGGCGTACATCGAGATCTTGCGCTGGGTGGCGTAGTTGCCGAGCTTCTCCAGGGTCGCCGAACCGATTTCCCGGCGCGGCACGTTGATCACCCTGAGGAAGGCGTTGTCGTCGTCGGGGTTCACCAGCAGGCGGAAGTAGGACATCAGGTCCTTCACTTCCTGGCGCCCGAAGAAGCTGGTGCCGCCAGAGAGCCGATAGGGAATCTGGTGGTGCTGGAGCTTCAGCTCCATCAGCTTGGCCTGGTGGTTGCCACGGTAGAGGATGGCGAACTCGCTGTACGGCCGCTCGGTGCGCAGGTGCAGGGTGAGGATTTCCATGGCGATGCGCTCGGCCTCGGCGTCCTCGTTGCGGCAGCGGATCACCCGGATCGGATCGCCGTGGCCCATCTCGCTCCACAACTGCTTCTCGAATACGTGCGGGTTGTTGGCGATGAGGACGTTCGCGCACTTGAGGATGCGGCTGGTGGAGCGGTAGTTCTGCTCCAGCATCACCACCTTCAGCGAAGGGAAGTCTTCCTTCAGCTGCATCAGGTTTTCCGGGCGCGCGCCGCGCCAGGCGTAGATCGACTGGTCGTCGTCGCCGACCACGGTGAACTGGGCGCGGTCCTTCACCAGCAGCTTGACCAGCAGGTACTGGCTGGCGTTGGTGTCCTGGTACTCGTCCACCAGCATGTAGCGCACCTTGTTCTGCCACTTCTGGAGGACGTCCGGATGTTCCTGGAACAGCTTCACCGGTTGCAGGATCAGGTCGTCGAAGTCCACCGCGTTGTAGGCACGCAGGGTGCGCTGGTAATGCAGGTAGACGATCGCGGCGGTCTGCTCCTTGGGGTTGCGGGCCTTTTCCAGCGCCTCCTCCGGAAGGATCAGGTCGTTCTTCCAGGCGCCGATGTAGTTCTTGATCTCGTCGACGCCGTCGTCCCCGGAATACTCCTTCTGCATGATGTCGGTCAGCAGCGCCTTGATGTCCGACTCGTCGAAGATCGAGAAGCCGGGCTTGTAGCCGAGCCGCTCGTGTTCCTTGCGGATGATGTTCAGGCCGAGGTTGTGGAAGGTCGAGACGGTCAGGCCCTTGCCCTCGCCGCCGCGCAGCAGGGTGCCGACGCGCTCCTTCATCTCCCGCGCGGCCTTGTTGGTGAAGGTCACGGCGACGATGTACTGGGCGCGGATACCGCACTGCTGGACGAGATAGGCGATCTTGCGGGTGATCACGCTGGTCTTGCCGGAGCCGGCGCCAGCCAGGACCAGCAGGGGACCGCCGACGTAGTTCACGGCTTCTTGCTGCCGGGGATTGAGTCGGGACATAGGAACAGGCCGGAAGAGAGGGTTGAAGCGGGGGCGTATTCTAACAGGCTGGCTGGCATCCGCGAGAATTAGCGTGCAAGCTGTGACCGATCCCGAGATCGTTCACGCCATTTTGCTGTAGATTCCCTACCGCATTAGGATGATGCCGTTCGTTCTTTACGAAGATTCTTAAAACTTTGGAGGTTGCTTGTCAGCGCCCGCAGAACCCTTGCGCCTGCTCCTTCTGGCGGATACGCCGGACTGGGCGCCACTGCTAGGTGAACGCCTGAGAGCGCTGGGGCCTGCCTTTTCGCTGAGCATCGTCACCACCTGGGAGGGCGCGGCCACCCTGTTCGCCGCCGAGCCCCGCGGGCTGCTCCTGGCCACGCCGGCCTGCCTGCCGCTGGGGACTCCCTGCCCCTGGCCGGTGATCCTGCTGTTGCAGCAGGAGCCGGCGCAGGCGCCGGTTGGGGTGGTCGACTGGCTGGCCGCCGAACAGCTCTCCGAGGACAGCCTGCGCCGCTGCCTGCGCTACGCGCGCGAGCGCCTGGGCTTGCAGGCGACCCTGCAACTGCTCGCCGAGCAGGATCCGCTGACCGGCATCGCCAACCGCCAGGGCTTCCAGACCCTGCTCGCGGCGCGCCTCAGCGAATTCGACGGGCGTGGCCTGGTGCTCGGCCACCTCGACCTGGACAACTTCCGTCACGTCAACGATTCCCTCGGCCACCAGGGCGGCGACCGCCTGATCCTGCAGGTGGTCAACCGCCTGCGCGGCTTCATGGAGAACGGTGACAGCCTGGCGCGCCTGGGCAGCGACGAGTTCGCCCTGCTGCTGGACACCCGTCGCGATCCGCAACGCGCCGAGCGGGTCGCCGAACGCATCGTCGAATGCCTCGGCGAGCCCTACTGGATCGATGGCGAGAGCCTGTTGCTGGGTTGCAGCCTGGGCCTCGCCCACGCCCGTGCCGACGAAGGCGCCGACCCGCTGATGTGGCATGCGCACATCGCCATGCAGCAGGCCAAGAGCCGCCAGGGTTGCACCTTCCATGTCTTCGACGAACGCATCAACCGTGGCGTGCGCAGCCTCGCCGACCTCGAAGCCGAACTGCGCCGGGCGCTGCGTCGCGACGAGCTGGAGCTGCACTACCAGCCGCGACTGTGCCTGGACAGCGGGCGTATCGTCGGCCTGGAGGCGCTGGTGCGCTGGCGCCACGGCGAGCGGGGCCTGCTCACGCCCAGCGAGTTCGTCCCGCTGGCCGAGGAAAGCGGGCTGATCGTGCCGCTCGGCTACTGGGTCATCGCCCGCGCCCTGCGCGACATGCAGTGGCTCAACGGGCGCGGCCTGGAGCCGTTGCACATGGCGGTGAACCTGTCGTTCCGCCAGTTCCAGGACAGCCAGTTGCTGCCGACCCTGCAACGGTTGATCGAAGAGCACGGCGTCGACGCGCGCTGGCTCGAGTTCGAACTGACCGAGACCGCCGTGATGCGGCGCAGCGACCAGGTGCTGCAGACCATGCAGGCGCTCGGCCAACTGGGCGTGCGCTTTTCGCTGGACGACTTCGGCACCGGTTTCTCGTCCTTCGTCCACCTCAATAGCCTGCCGATCACCCTGTTGAAGATCGACCGCAGCTTCGTCGGCGGCATGGACCAGCGGGCGGAAAACTTCCAACTGGTGCGGGCGATGATCAACCTGGCGCACAACCTCAACCTGGAAGTGGTTGCCGAAGGCGTGGAGACCCTGCGCCAGCAGGAGCAGTTGCGCGATTTCGGTTGCGACCAGGTGCAGGGCTACTGGATCAGTCCGCCGCTGCCGCTGGCGGAACTGGCGCGTTTCCTGGGCATCGGCGAGCGCTCGGCGCACCGCGGCCAGCCGCTCGGCAATTGAGCGCCGACGTCTCGCTGGCCGTGGCTTTCGGCAGCAACCGCGCGGTCTTCCACTCGAAGGCCAGGGTCAGGCCGATGGCTGCGCAGGCCAGGCCGCCGGCCAGCCCCCACCAGACGCCCGCGGCGCCCCAGCCGGCCGCGAACGCCAGCAGGCAGGCCAGCGGCACGCCGACCAGCCAGTAGCAGGCCAGGCCGACCAGGAAGGTGGTGCGGGCGTCCTTGAGACCGCGGATCGCGCCCATGGCGACGTTCTGGGTGCCGTCGAACAGCTCGAACCAGGCGGCGATCGCCAGCAGCGAGACGGCCATCGCGGCCACCTCCCGGTTGGCCGGGGCGTCGCGGTCGAGGAACAGGCCGATGATGGCCTCCGGCATCCACCAGAAGAGCCCGGCGAAGAGCAGCATGCACAGCGCGCCGAAGCCGATGCCGACGCGCCCGGCGCGGCGTGCTTCGAGCAGGCGGCCGGCGCCGAAATGCTGGCCGATGCGGTAGGTGGTGGCGTACGACAACCCCACCGGCACCATGAACGCCACGTATACCGCCTGGATGGCGATCTGGTGCGCGGCCAGGGCGTGATCGCCGATGATGCCCATGCACAGGGTGGCGACCGTGAACATCCCCGACTCCACCGCGTAGGTGCCGCCGATGGGCAGCCCCAGGCGCAGGATCTCCTCGACCATCGCCCGCTGCGGCCGTCCCAGTCCGCGCAGCAGCGAGTACGCGGCATAGGCCGGCTGCCGGCGGATATACAGGGCCAGCAGCAGCGGCATGCAGTTCATGACGAGGGCGGTGACCAGGCCGATACCGGCCAGGCCCAGGCGCGGCAGGCCGAACAGGCCTTCTATGAAGGAATAGTTGAGAGCCAGGTTGGCCAGCGCGCCGAGCACGCTGATCGCCATCACCGGGCCGGCGCGGTCGATGGCGCTGGTGAAGCCGCGCAGGACCATGAAGGCCATGTAGCCGGGCAGGGCGAATGTCAGGCTGTGGAGGAACTGCATGGCGCCGTCCACCGTCTGCGGCGCCTGGCCGAAGAGCTGGAGCAGCGGCCGCAGGTTCCATAGCAGCAGGCCGGCGGCCAGGGCCAGCGCGGCGCCGACCCAGAGTCCGGAGCGAGCGGCCGCGGCGGCGCCAGCGGCGTCGTCGCAGCCGTGACGGATCGCCACCAGGTTGCCGACCGCTGCCACCACGCCGACACAGAACGTCGAGACGAAGGCGTAGCTGACCGCGCCCAGGCCGCCGGCGGCCAGCGCGTCGGGGCCGAGCTTGCCCATCATCACGGTGTCGGTGAAGACCATGGCGACATAGGCCAGCTGGGCGGCGATCAACGGGCCCGCCAGGCGCAGGATGGCTTTGAGTTCGACGAGGGATGGCGAGGACATGGATGAGTATGGCTCAGGAGGAGATGGTTGCCGCAATGGCCTGTCGGCGTTGAGAATGCGGCTATTCTCGGTGCGACTGGCATGGCTCCACAAAAGGAAAAACAAGATGCCAGGCATGAGTAAAAGTCATGAAAGAGGTAATTCCCCAATGACCCGTCGCCTGCCCCCGCTGTATGCCCTGCGCGCCTTCGAGGCTGCCGCCCGGCACGCCTCTTTCACCCGCGCCGGCGAGGAACTGGCGATAACCCAGAGCGCGGTGAGCCGGCACATCCGTACCCTGGAGGAGCACTTCGATTGCCGTCTGTTCGAGCGCCATGGCCGCCAGTTGCAGCTGACCGAGCCGGCACGCCTGCTACTGCCCGGGCTGCGCGACGGCTTCGATGCGCTGGAACGGGCCTGCACCGCCCTGCGCGTGGACGACGCCACCCTGCGCCTGAAGGCGCCTTCCACCCTTACCCTGCGCTGGCTGCTACCGCGCCTGAGCCGCTTCCGCCACCTGAACCCGGATATCGAGGTGCAGCTCACCAGTGCCTGGATGGATGTGGACTCGGTGGATTTCCAGCGCGAGCCTTTCGACTGCGCGGTGTTGCTGGGCAGCGGCCAGTTCAGCCCGGAATGGGAAACGGCAGCGCTGTTCGCCGAATGGCTGGTGCCGGTCTGCGATCCCGACGAGGCCGTGGAGCCCTGGACCCTCCAACGCCTGCGTGACAGCGAGTTGCTGCACCCCACGCCGGATCGTCGCGACTGGCGACGCTGGCTGCAGCGGACTGGGCTGGGGGACGAGGTGTCGCTCAAGGGCGGCCAGGTGTTCGACACGCTGGAACTGGGTATCGTCGCCGCCGCACGAGGCTATGGCGTGTCCATCGGCGACCTGGTGATGGTCGCCGAGGATGTCGCCCAGGGCCGCATCGGCCTGCCCTGGCCGGTGGCGGTGGCCAGCGGCGAAAGCTATCACCTGGTCTGGCCTCGCGCCCGCAGGGGACAGGAACGCTTCCAGCGATTGCGCGACTTCCTCCTCGCGGAGGTGGCGGCGATGCGTCTGCCCGTCGTCGAGCGGCTGGCGTGACGCCGCCGGACAACTCCTGGCGCTGACGCGACGTTACAGGTCGCTGCCGTCGCTGGGCCGGGCGCAGGGTTTGCGCTAGGGTCGTTGGTCGTTGCCTGTCGGGAGCGGCAGGGGACGGAGCTTCCTTCCAACCGCCCAAAGGAACCCGCCATGACCTTCGCCAAAGGAATACTCGCCGCGCTGGCGCTCGCCGCCGCAGTCGGCCAGGCCAGCGCCACCGAACTCGAGCACTGGCCGGCCCCCGCCGCCAGGCAACTGAATGCACTGATCGAGGCCAACGCGAACAAGGGCGCCTACGCCGTGTTCGACATGGACAACACCAGCTATCGCTACGACCTGGAAGAATCGCTGCTGCCCTATCTGGAAATGAAGGGCGTGCTGACCCGCGACAGGCTCGACCCTTCGCTGAAACTGATCCCGTTCAAGGACCAGGCCGGGCACAAGGAGAGCCTGTTCAGCTACTACTACCGGCTTTGCGAGATCGACGACATGGTCTGCTATCCCTGGGTCGCCCAGGTGTTCTCAGGCTTCACCCTCAGGGAATTGAAGGGCTATGTCGACGAACTGATGGCCTACGGCAAGCCGATCCCCGCCACCTATTACGACGGCGACAAGCTCGCCACGCTCGACGTCGAGCCGCCGCGCGTGTTCAGCGGCCAGCGCGAGCTGTACAACAAGCTGATGGAAAACGGCATCGAGGTCTACGTGATCAGCGCGGCCCACGAGGAACTGGTGCGGATGGTCGCGGCGGACCCCAGGTATGGCTACAACGCCAAGCCGGAGAACGTCATCGGCGTCACCACCCTGCTGAAGAACCGCAAGACCGGCGAGTTGACCACCGCGCGCAAGCAGATCGCCGAGGGCAAGTACGATCCCAAGGCCAACCTCGACCTGGAGGTGACCCCCTACCTGTGGACCCCGGCGACCTGGATGGCCGGCAAGCAGGCTGCGATCCTCACCTACATCGACCGTTGGAAGCGGCCGATCCTGGTCGCCGGCGATACCCCGGACAGCGACGGTTACATGCTGTTCAACGGCACCGCGGAAAACGGCGTGCACCTGTGGGTCAACCGCAAGGCCAAGTACATGGAGCAGATCAACGGCATGATCAAGCAGCATTCCGCCGCCCAGGCCAAGGTCGGCCTGCCGGTGACGGCGGACAGGAACTGGGTGATCGTCACCCCGGAGCAGATCCAGTAGGCGAAACGGCGAGGGCCGGCATTGGCCGGCCCCCGCATCCCTCAGCGCACCACGTGCAGGAAGTGCATGTGCCGCTCGTACTGATCGAGGATGTCGCCGATCACGCCGTCGCGGCTCCAGCCCATGATGTCGTAGTCCTGGCCGCCTTCCTGGAGATGGACCTCGGCGCGGAAATACTTGCGCGACTCGCTGCTGTCCTCGGTGTCGCGCATCACGAAGCTCGGCGTGGTGAAGGCGCGCGGACGCACCTCGTAGATGAAATCGACCTCGCCGCCGTGGCTGACTTCCAGCCGAACCCGGCCGTCCTCGCCGTCCTGCACCTGGACTTCGTAGCCCTGCTTGCGCAGTTCGGCGGCGACGTCCTCGCAGGCCGGTCGCGCCACATCGGTGATGAAGCGGTTGACGTGGCTGCGCCTCGGGAACATGGCGATGTTGCGCAGGCGGCGCTGCCAACCGTCGCCCTCGCTTGCGCCGCTGCGCGTGGTGGGGCGGGAGAAGGTCAGCGCCTGGTAGCGGATGCCGCGCTTGGTGGCATCCAGGTGCAGCGCCTTGAACAGGCCCCAGATCGACGCCAGGAGCACGATGGAGAACGGCAGCGCGCTGGCGATGGTCGCGGTTTGCAGCGCCTTGAGGCCATCGGCGAGGAGCAGGGCGATGGCCACCACGCCCATCAGCACCGACCAAAATATCCGCTGCCAGAGCGGCGAGTGGTCCTTGCCGCTGGAGGCCAGCATGTCCACCACCAGCGCGCCGGAGTCGGCCGAGGTGACGAAGAACACCACCACCATCAGCACCGCCACCAGCGAAATCACGCTGCCCAGCGGGAAGTGCTCGAGGAAGGCGAACAGCGCCACCGAACTGTCTTGGTTGACCACTTCGGCCAACTGGGTGAAGCCCTCCTGCAGGACCATGTGGATGGCGGTATCGCCGAACACCGTCATCCACAGCAGGGTGAAGCCGGCCGGGACGAACAGCACGCCGCAGACGAACTCGCGGATCGTGCGGCCGCGCGAGATACGGGCGATGAACAGGCCGACGAAGGGCGACCAGGACAGCCACCAGCCCCAGTACAGCAGGGTCCAGCCGCCGATCCAGTCGGTGGGCTCGTAGGCGTACAGGTTGAAGGTCTTGTTGACGATGTCGGACAGGTAGGCCCCGGTGTTCTGCACGTAGGTCTGCAGGAGGAACACGGTCGGCCCGAGGACCAGCACGAAGAGCAGCAGGATCACCGCCAGGCTCAGGTTCAGCTCGGACAGGATGCGGATGCCGCGGTCCAGTCCGCTGGCCACCGAGAGCGTGGCGAGGCCGCAGGTGGCGGCGATCAGGGCGATCTGCACGGTCTGGTTCACCGGCCAGCCGAACAGGTGGTGCAGGCCGCTGTTGATCTGCAGCACGCCGTAGCCGAGCGAAGTCGCCACGCCGAACACGGTGCCGATGATCGCGAAGATATCCACCGCGTGGCCGATGGGGCCGTAGATACGTTCGCCGATCAGCGGATACAGCGCCGAGCGCAGGGTCAGCGGCAGGCCGTGGCGATAGCTGAAGAAGGCCAGGATCAGCGCGACGATGGCGTAGATCGCCCAGGCATGCAGGCCCCAGTGGAAGAAGGTCAGCTTCATCGCTTCCTTCGCCGCCTGCACGGTGTTCGGCTCGCCTACCGGTGGGGTGGTGAAGTGCATCACCGGTTCGGCAACGCCGAAGAACATCAGACCGATGCCCATGCCGGCGGAGAACAGCATGGCGAACCAGGTGGTGTTGCGGTAGTCGGGACGACTGTGGTCGGGGCCGAGCTTGATGTCGCCGTAGCGGCTGACGGCGAGGAACACCACGCTGATCAGGATCAGCGCCACGGCCAGTACGTAGAACCAGCTGGCGTTGGTGATGATCCATTGCTGGACGTGGTTGAACAGCGATTGCGCTTCTTCCTGGAGGAGCACGGTGAACAGCACCAGGGCCAGGATCAGGGCGGCGGAGGTATAGAAGACCGGAGGATTCAGGGTGCTCCGGGGGGTAGTGGGTGTCTCCATGTAAGCTAGCTCTCCTTGTGATCGGATTGCCCGCCGAAGGCGGAAGACGAAACAGCCTAACACATCGTGATAGCTAATTTGATTCGGAAAGCCTTAATCGATAGCTTTGCTGAATTATTACGCTTCACGTGGAGGTCGGTGCCCGATACTGCAGGGCTTCCGCCAGGTGCCGGCGTTCGATGGCATCGATGCGCTCCAGGTCGGCCAGCGTCCGGGCCACCTTGAGTATGCGATGCAAGGCGCGCAAGGAAAGTTCCAGGCGCTCTCCGGCAGCCTCCAGCCAGCGGCGGTCCGCTTCGGCGAGTGCACAATTGCGGTGCATCGCCTGGAGGTCGAGATGGGCATTGGCGCAGCCCTGGCGGGCCAGTTGCCGTTGCCGTGCTGCGCCAACCCGTTCGCTGATCTCGGCGGTAGCGGTTTCGCCGTGTCCTGGCTGCAGGCTGGTGCTTTCGCGGAGCACGCTGACGTGCAGGTCGATGCGATCGAGCAGCGGTCCGGACAGCTTGCCCCGGTAGCGCTGGACCTGTTCCGGGGTGCAGCGGCAGCGGCCGCTGGGATCGCCTAGGTAGCCACAGGGACAGGGATTCATCGCCGCCACCAGTTGGAAGCGCGCCGGGAAACGTACCCGGCCGTTGGCCCGGGCAATGACGATCTCGCCGCTTTCCAGAGGCTCGCGCAGGACCTCCAGGACCTTGCGCTCGAACTCCGGCAGTTCGTCGAGGAACAGCACGCCCTGGTGCGCCAGGGTGATCTCGCCCGGCTGCGGGCGGCTGCCGCCGCCGACCAGGGCCGGCGCGGAGGCGGAGTGGTGCGGCTGGCGGAACGGTCGCTGCGGCCAGTGCCTGAGGGGGACGTGGCTGGCCACCGAATGGATCGCTGCGACCTCCAGGGCCTCGTCCTCGTCGAGCGCCGGCAGCAGGCCGGGCAGGCGGCTGGCCAGGAGGGTCTTGCCGGTGCCCGGCGGGCCGCTGAGCAACAGGTTGTGCGCGCCGGCGGCGGCCACCAGCAGGGCGCGCTTGGCGGCGGCCTGGCCCTGGACCTCGGCCAGGTCTGGATAAGGGAAGGGCGCGCGGAGCAGGCCGCGGGCCTGGTAGGGCAGCAGCGGGGCCTGGCCGGAGAGGTGTCCGGCGATCTCCAGCAGGTGGTCCACGGCGAACACCGTCAGCCCGCTGGCCAGGCTGGCCTCTTCGGCATTTTCCTTCGGTACCACCAGAACGCGCCTTGCGTCGCGCGCCGCCAGCGCGGCCGGCAATACGCCTCGCACTGGCCGGATCGCCCCGGACAGGGCCAGTTCGCCAAGGCACTCCAGGCCGTCGAGGGCGGTGCCGGGCAACTGGCCGCTGGCGGCGAGGATGCCGAGTGCGATGGCCAGGTCGAAGCGACCGCCGTCCTTGGGCAGGTCGGCGGGGGCGAGGTTGAGGGTGATGCGCCGCGCGGGGAAGTCGAAACCGGCATTGAGCAGGGCGCTGCGCACGCGGTCCTTGCTCTCGCGCACCGCGGTTTCCGGCAGGCCGACCAGGGTCAGCGAAGGCAGGCCGTTGGCCAGGTGCGCCTCGACGCTGACGCAGGGGGCTTCGACGCCGACCTGGGCTCGGCTGTGGACAATCGCCAGGGACATGGATCGCTCCTTGATCTCACGTCGCTCGCAGGGGGAAGGATCAGTCGGCGGGCGGCGTCAGCTTGCTTTCGAGTTCCGCCACCTTGGCCTCCAGGGCTTCCAGCCGTGCGCGGGTGCGGGCGAGGACCAGCATCTGGCTGTCGAATTCCTCGCGGCTGACCAGGTCGAGCTTGCTGAAAGCGCTCTGCATCAGGGCGCGGAACTGCGACTCCAGCTCGGCCTTGGGCAACGGCGATTCGCCGGCGAACAGGCGGCTGGCTTGTTGGCTGAGGGCTTCGAAGACGGCTTTGGGCGGCAGCATGGCGAGGGTTCCGGTAACGAGTGGGCGGCAGTCTAGCACGATGTCGGCGGCGCTCGCGGGAGGGCCATTGCACACTTTTTGCGCAACTGTCGGAGCGCGTCTGCGCCTATTTGGTGCGCCGCCCGGAGGCCGGCGTTCCGCACTATCCCCGGGTTGGCGGCTAAGGGCTTGAAATCCGGCGGATTTGCCGGAGCTGGCAAGCTTTCTGCTTTGGCCGGGGTGAGGCGTGCACTGAAGCAGTACCGGTGCGGCAGATGAGGCGGTTGCGGGAGGCCGGCAGGTTGCGGCATCGAACGGCCGCAGCAGGGCCAGGTCGGGGCGGAGGGTCCCGATCATGCTTCCCAGAGGGACCGGCGCGTTACAAAGCCAGACACTGCGCTTAGACTGTCCTCGGGTTCGTTTTCCTGGGGCGAGTCCACCAAACACGGGAGAGAGTTTCATGAAGCTAGTCACTGCCATCATCAAGCCGTTCAAGTTGGACGACGTCCGCGAGTCGTTGTCCGAGATCGGTGTGCAGGGCATCACGGTGACCGAGGTCAAGGGTTTCGGCCGGCAAAAGGGCCACACCGAGCTGTATCGCGGCGCCGAGTACGTCGTCGACTTCCTGCCCAAGGTGAAGATCGACGTGGCGATCGCCGACGACCAGCTGGACCGCGTCATCGAGGCGATCACCAAGGCGGCCAATACCGGCAAGATCGGTGACGGCAAGATCTTCGTGGTGAACCTGGAACAGGCCATCCGCATCCGTACCGGCGAAACCGATACCGACGCGATCTAAGCCCAACCGAACCCCCAAAAGCCCCAGGAGAATACCAACATGACTCTGCGTAAGATCGCAGGGCTAGGAGCCCTATTGTCCCTCGCTTTGCCGGGCGTCGCCCTGGCCGCCGAGGAGCCCGTCCTGAACAGCGGCGACACCGCCTGGATGCTGATCTCCACTGCGCTCGTCCTGCTCATGACCATCCCCGGCCTGGCGCTGTTCTACGGCGGCATGGTGCGAGCGAAGAACGTGCTGTCGATCATGATGCAGTGCTTCGCCATCACCGGCCTGATCACCATTCTTTGGGTGGTCTATGGCTACAGCCTGGCGTTCGATACCGCCGGGATGGAGAAGGGCGTCCTCAACTTCAATTCCTTCGTCGGCGGGCTGGACAAGGCCTTCCTCAGCGGTCTCACCGCCGACGGCCTGACTTCCGCCACCGCGCTGTTCCCGGAAAGCGTGTTCATCACCTTCCAGATGACCTTCGCGATCATCACTCCGGCGCTGATCGTCGGCGCCTTCGCCGAGCGCATGAAGTTCTCGGCGATGCTGATCTTCATGGCGGTCTGGTTCACCGTGGTCTACGCGCCGATCGCGCACATGGTCTGGAGTGGCGACGGCGCCCTGATGTGGGACTGGGGCGTGCTGGACTTCGCCGGCGGCACCGTGGTGCACATCAACGCCGGTATCGCCGGCCTGGTCGCCTGCCTGGTGCTGGGCAAGCGCAAGGGCTACCCGACCACGCCGATGGCGCCGCACAACCTCGGCTACACCCTGGTCGGGGCGGCCATGCTGTGGATCGGCTGGTTCGGTTTCAACGCCGGTTCCGCCGCCGCCGCCAACGGCACCGCCGGGATGGCCATGCTGGTGACCCAGATCGCTACCGCCGCCGCGGCCCTGGCCTGGATGTTCGCCGAGTGGATCACCCACGGCAAGCCGAGCGCCCTGGGCATCGCGTCCGGCGTGGTCGCCGGTCTGGTGGCGATCACCCCGGCCGCCGGCACCGCCGGTCCGATGGGCGCGCTGGTGATTGGCCTGGCCTCCGGGGTGATCTGCTTCTTCGCCGCCACCAGTCTCAAGCGCGCGCTGAAATACGACGATTCCCTCGACGCCTTCGGCGTACATGCGGTCGGCGGTATCGTCGGCGCGCTGCTCACCGGGATCTTCGCGGCGCCGTCGCTGGGCGGCTTCGGCAGCGTGGAGGACATCGGCGCGCAGTTCTTCGTGCAGTTCAAGGGCGTGGCCTTCACCGTGGTCTACACCGCCGTGGTGACCTTCGTGATCCTCAAGGTGCTGGACCTGGTCATGGGCCTGCGGGTCACCGAGGAAGAGGAAGCGGTCGGCCTCGACCTGGCGCTGCACAACGAGCGCGGCTACAACCTGTAATACCTGCCGGCGCCCGGCTTTCCGCCGGGCGTCGGCTTGCCTCCCGCGCTCGCCTTCGCCGAACGCCATGCCCTTGTGCGTCGAAAGTCCTGGGCACTTCCCGCGACCGCCACGACCTCTCCGCAACCGGTCTTTCAGCGACTGCCGGCGGACTGCGCAACCCTCAGCTTTCACAGGTCTGTCTCTTACGCTCTTTGCTTTTTCAAATGCCGCGCTAGAATGCGCGGCGCGACGGATCGGAGCCGATTTGGAACAGCAGCATGTGGCAGCAGACCCTGATCACCTTGCGCCCGCGTCCGCGGGGCTTTCACCTCGTCACCGAGGAGATACTCGACGCCTTGCCGGAGCTTCGGCGGTGCCGGGTCGGCCTGCTGCACCTGCTTTTGCAACATACGTCGGCTTCACTGACCCTGAATGAAAATGCCGATCCTGCCGTACGCCGGGATTTCGAGCGTTTTTTCGAGCGGCTGGCGCCACGCGGCGAAGTCGGCTATGAACACAACGACGAAGGTCCGGACGACCTTCCGGCGCATTTCAAGGCCAGCCTGCTGGGCTGCCAACTGACCCTGCCGATACAGTCGGGAGGGTTGGCACTGGGCACCTGGCAGGGGATCTATCTCGGTGAACACCGGGACAGGGGCGGGGCACGGCGCGTGCTCGCCACCTGGCAGGGCGAGTCAGTATGAATTTTTTCCGGCGGCGCTCATCAAAACGCGCGGCTGGGCTATAACTAACCTGCTTTTGCAGCACCGAGAGGTTGACCATGAGCGAAGAAGAACTGGAACAGGACGAGCTGGACGGCGCTGACGAGGACGACGGCGAAGAGCTGGCCGCGGCCGACGACGGCGAAGCGGACAGCAGTGACGGCGACGAGGCCCCCGCCCCCGGCAAGAAGGCGAAAGCCGCCGTGGTGGAAGAGGAACTGCCCTCGGTCGAAGCCAAGCAGAAAGAGCGTGACGCCCTCGCCAAGGCGATGGAGGAATTCCTTTCCCGCGGTGGAAAGGTGCAGGAGATCGAACCCAACGTGGTGGCCGATCCGCCGAAGAAGCCGGACAGCAAGTACGGCAGCCGCCCCATCTGATTTCGCGTCATCCCAAGGCCCGCCACCCGTGAGGGAGTGGCGGGCCTTGTGCTATGGCGCCTGCTATCTTGGCGGGCATCTCGCCCCGCCGCGTCCCGGTTGGCGAGCCGATCTTTCGCCTGTTCAGGCACGGCTGGCGACGGGCCAAGGCCTTTTCCTTTCCGGTGGCAGCGCTACCGTTCCACATCGTCAACCGAAGCTGCTTGCCATCCAGGCGCTCCAAGCGGCGTCCGGGGTCGATCCTGCACTTGCCGGAGAGCGAGCTGTAGAGCTTGCTTAAGAATTTTCCTAGCGATTCTTAGGTGGATTCGCGGAGCCGTGTAGGTCCTGTCTTATGGCTCTTTTCCAGGCGTTCTGAAAAGATTCGCCACCCATCAAGTTCGCGCCGGTTCCGCCGGATTTTCCCGGACATGCCGGACACATCGGTTGTCATCCCATGGAGTTCAAGACGTTCCGTCGAACCCTGCTGATCGCGGCAGTCCTGTTCGTTCCCGCCGGCACCAGCATGGCTGCCAATCTGTACGCTTTCGGCGGCCGCGATATCGCCGTCCCCTCGATCCTTCCCGAGGGAAACGTCACGTCGCGCTACACGTTCACTCCCATGCAACTGTGCGGCAAGCCCAGCTGCGATCTCATCGGCGTCGCTCTGTACAACAAGGGAAGTGTCTGGGACCCGGTCGATGGTCCGGACCTGAATACCAACGTGCCGGGCCTTTCGGTGCGCCTGCTGCTGGATGGCATACCGGCGAGCAGCCGTTTCAAGGGCACTTTCTCGCAAATCGCGGAGGTCCAGTTGTTCCGCAACTCGACGCCGCTCTCCGACGGCCAATTCGCGAGCGGAGCGTTCAACTCGTACTTCCTCATTACCTACAAGGACGGGCTTGTCGCGTCTGGCACCTCTTCCGTCAGGTTGACCGGGAGCGTCACCACGATCAATGCGACCTGCCAGGTCGCCGACCAGACCGTGAAGCTGCAGTCGATCGCTGCCGCCCGGCTGAACGGCGTCGGCACCTACGCGGCCGTTACCCCGTTCAATCTCGTAGTGGCCGGCTGTCCTCGCGGGTACAACCGCGTCGGCTACAGCCTTCAAGCGGTGGGGGGGGCGGTGGCCGAAGGCTCGGGTGTGCTGCCGCGCCTGGCGGGCAGCACCGCGACCGGCGTATCGATCCGGGTCACCGACGAGGCCGGCGTGCCGCTACGGATGGGACTCTCGTTGCCGGTGACCGCGTACGACAAGAACACCGGCGGGGCGTACTGGATCCCGATGAAAACGTCCTATGTGCAGACCGCCGAGAAAATCACGCCCGGCTCGGTCCTGGCCGCGATGGTGATCCTGCTCGACTACCAGTGAGGCAGGGGAGGGCAAGAGCGCGCCTCACCCGAACGCCTCGAAGAACGCCAGGGCCCGCGGGTCGCTGGCATAGGCGATGTTGATACGCAGCCAGTCGCTCTCCTCGCCTTCCGGGCTGAAGCCGCTGCCCGGCGACAGCAGCACGTCCAGGCGTGTCGCCACGGCCTGCACTTCGGCGAACGGGTAGTCGCCGATACGGGCCCAGACGAACATCCCGCCGACCGGTTCGGCGAACACCTCCCAGCCGTTGTCCCCAAGCACCCGCAGGGTCGCCGCCATCTGCCGGGTCAGGCGCTGGCGCAGGCGTTGCACCAGCTTGCGGTAACTGCCGTTGGCGAGCATGGTCGAGACCACGCATTCGGCGAAGCGCTGGCTGCCGATGCTGGTGTACATCTTCACATCCGCCAGGCGCCGGATCAGCTCGGGGCCGGCGATCAGGTAGCCGACCCGTAGCGAGCAACTGAGGGTCTTCGAAAAGCTCGCCAGGTAGATCACCCGGCGCAGCGAATCGAGGGTCGCCAGGCGGGTGCTGGGGCCGTTCTGGAAGTCGGCGTAGATGTCATCCTCGACGATGTGGAAATCATGCTGCTCGGCCAGTTGCAGCACGCGGTGGGCCACCGAGGGGCTGAGGCTGGTGCCGGTGGGGTTGTGGTACATGCTGTTGGTGAAAAGGAACTTCGGCTTGTGTGCGCGGAGGATCGCCTCCAGCGCGGCGGTGTCCGGGCCGTGGCGGGTGCGCGGCACGCCGAGCATCTTCACCCCGTGGAATTTCAGCAGGTTGAACAGGTTGTAGTAGCCGGGGTTTTCCACCACCACCACGTCGCCCGGCTTGAGCAGCGTGCGCACCAACAGGTCGAGGGCATGGCTGGCGCCGGTGGTGGTGAGGATCTGCTCCGGGTCGACATGGATATCGATCAGCCGCAGGCGTTTCTGGATGTGCTGGCGCAGCGCCGGCAGGCCCAGTGGAGTGCTGTAGTCGAACAGCCCGGCGAGTTCGCTGCGGGCGACCTGGCGGATCGCGTAGCTGAGTTCCTCGACTTCCCGCCAGCTGTCCGGAATCCAGCCGCAGCCGAGCTTGAGTTTCGTCGAGCTGCCGCTGAACTGGCCCCATGCGCTTTCCGCGCCTTCGTGCCATTCGCTGTCGAGGTCGGTAGTGGCGGCGGGCGCCTCGGCGACGAAGAACCCCGAGCCGTGCCGCGATTCCAGCATCCCCAGGGCGACCAGGCGGTCGTAGGCCTCGATCACGCTGGACTGGCTGAGCTGGTTTTCCCTGGCCAACTGGCGTATCGACGGAATCCGCGTGCCGGCGCGGACGCGATTGCCGCGGATCCAGCCGCTGACCCCTGCGACGACCTGCTGCACCAGCGGCTCGCTGGCATTGCGGTCGATCCGGAGGTGCATGCCTGACTCACTGTTCGGTCTTTTCAGGCGAACAGTTAAGCACAAATCCGAACAGCTGTTACTTGTTCCGTAGCGCCGCCGCGCCGGATAGTCGACGCCTCTTCTCGCGGGCTAGCCAATGCCCACCGCTCTGCCGCGGCAGGCCCTTGAACGGAGAAACGCATGAGCAATACCCGTCGCCACGCCGCATGCCTGGCTTTCGGCCTGTGCCTGATCACCTTGGCGGTGAACCTCCAGGCGCCGCTGTACACCGCCTACGCGGAGCTTTCCGGCTACGGCGCGGCGGCCACCGCCAGCGCTTTCTCCGGCTATGTGCTCGGCGTACTGCCGGTGCTGCTGGTACTCGGCGGGTTGTCCGATCGGATCGGGCGCAAGCCGCCGATCGTCGTCGCGTTGCTGCTGTCGATGGTGGCCACCCTGGTGATGGCGCTCTGGCCGCGCCTGGAGGCGCTCGGCGTGGCGCGCCTGTTGCTCGGCGTCGGCACGGCCCTGGCATCGGCCACCGGGACGGCCTACATGAGCGAACTGATGGCGGGCGGGGATTCCCGCACCTCGGCCAACTGGGTGACCGCCAGCACCTCGCTCGGCTTCGGCCTCGGCGCGGCACTGACCAGTCTGTTCCTGCTGTTCCGGGAGAGCCTGGTGCCCGGCAGCTTCTGGGTCCAGCTGGGACTGGCCTGCGTGGCCCTGGCGGCGGTGGCGGGCCTGCCGGACGAGGCGCCGCGCGGGCGCGATACGCCGATGCTGCGGCTGCCGTTCTTTCCCGCCGGCAGCCTGCCGTACGGCTTCTCGATCCTGCTGGCATGGGCCACTGTGGGCCTGGTCATCGCGGTCCTGCCTTCGCTGCTGGCAGCCCACGGGCTGGCGCGCTGGTCGGGCTTCTCGACCTTCACCGTGATCAGCTGCGGCCTGCTGTTCCAGCCGCTGGCGCGGCGGATGGCGCCGGCCTCGGCGACCTGCCTGGGGCTGGTGATCCTGCCGCCGAGCTATGCCCTGCTGGCCTGGGGCGCGATCCACGGCTCGCTGGCTGCGGTGCTGTTCGGCGCGCTGGGCGCGAGCAGTTCCTGCTACGGCTTTACCTACCTGGGCGGGCTGTCGGCGGTGAATGTCCTGGCCGGTGCGGAAAAGCCGCGGGCCAGCGCGGGCTACTTCCTGTTGGCCTACCTCGGCTTCAGCCTGCCGGTGATCTTCACCGGACTGATCGCGGATCGCTTCGGTGCGTCGACGGCGTTGCTGCTTTTCGGCGTGTCGCTGACGTTGGCTGCCGTTGCGGTGGCGTTTTCCATCTTGCGCGGGGTCGGGCGCTTCAAGGCCAGCGCTTCGCGTGCCTAGGGCGCTACCCGCGACCGGGGGCCCGGTTCGTCATTGCAGGCGGGCGAGCAGGGCCGGAAGCTCGGCGAGGCTGCGGATCTCCGCGCTCGGCTCTTCCTCCCCGGCCCAGGGCTTGCCGTTTGGGTTGAACCAGATGGCACGCATGCCGGCGCGGCGCGCTCCGGCGATGTCGTCGTTGGGGTGGTCGCCGATGTGTACCGCTGCCGAGGCCTCGACGCCGGCGCGCTTCAGGGCTTCGCGGAATGGCGTCGGGTCGGGCTTGCCGACGCCCAGTTCCTCGGCGCAGAGGGCGAACCGAAAGTAGTCGGCCAGGCCCAGGCGGCGCACGTCGGCGTTACCGTTGGTGAGCACGCCGAGGGTGAAGCGGTCGGCGAGGATCTCCAGGGTCGGGTGGACTTCGGGAAACAGGGTGACCCGGTGGCGCGCTTCGAGGAATACCTGGAAACCGGCCTCGGCCAGGCTTTCCGCCTCCGCCTGTGGATAACTGGCGTCGAGCAGGGCATGGAACAGGATGCGCCGGCGCAGCTCGCTGAGACGGTGGCGCAGCATCGGTTCGCGATCCAGCAGGCGGGTGCGGATCGCCCACAGGTGCTCGATGGGCACCGGGCCCAGGCGCGCCGCGTTGCTCGCCAGCCATTCGCGGAGCAGGGCCTCGGCGTTGTTCATCACCGGGGCGACGTCCCACAGGGTGTCGTCGAGGTCGAAGGTGATCAGTCGCAGGCTGCTCATGGGTCGTTGCCTCCATCGGCGTTGCCCTTGCGCTTGGCGCGGGGATGGGCGCGGTCGTAGACCGAGGCCAGGTGCTGGAAGTCCAGGTGGGTATAGATCTGGGTCGTGGCGATGTCGGCGTGGCCGAGCAGTTCCTGCACGGCGCGCAGGTCGCCGGACGACTCCAGCAGATGGCTGGCGAAGGAGTGCCGCAGCATGTGCGGGTGCAGGTGCTGGCCCAGCTCGCGGACGCCGGCCTGGCGCACTCGCAGTTGGATCGCCCGTGGCGTCAGGCGCTTGCCGCCGCGGCCGATGAACACCGCTCCGTCTTCCGGAGCGGCCTGGGCGCGCAGCGGCAGCCAGGCTTCGAGCGCCTGGCGCGCGGCCTTGCCGACCGGCAGCTCGCGGACCTTGTTGCCCTTGCCGCGCACTCGCACCAGGCCTTCCTTGAGGTCCAGCCATTCGAGATCGAGGCCGACCAGTTCCGAGAGGCGCAGCCCGGAGGAATAGAACAGCTCCAGCAGGGCCTGGTCGCGGCGGGCGATGAAGTCATCCTCCACGGCACCGTCGAGCAATTGCAGGGCGCGGTCGGCGTCGAGGGTCCTGGGCAGCTTGCGCGGACTCTTCGGCGCGCTCAGGCCGTTGGCAGGGTCGTGCCGGCAGCGCCCTTCGCGTAGCAGGTACTGGTAGAGGCCGCGCGTCGCCGAGAGCAGCCGTGCCAGGCTGCGGCTGGATTGGCCCTGCTGGTGCAGGCGGGCGACGAAGGTGCGCAGGCTGCGGGTGTCGAGGGCGTTCCAGTCGGAGAGCCCGGCCTTTTCGGCGAGGGCGAGGATCTTCAGCAGGTCGCGGCGGTAGCCGTCGAGGGTGTGCGCGGAGACCTGGCGCTCGCTGCGCAGATGTTCGAGGAAGGCATCCAGGTCGGCGCGCATCTCGGACCGCCCGCCGCGCTCAGCGGACCGAGCGCAGCGGCGAGGAGAAGCGCGGCAGCACGCGGGCCAGGACCTCGGCGACGTAGCCGAGGAACAGGGTGCCGAGGGAACTCTTGTAATGCTGCGGATCGGGACTGCCGATGGCGAGCACGCCGTGCAGGCCCTGGAAACTCAGGGAGACCACCGCTGCGGAGCCGATCTCGTCGCGGTCGCTCTCGCCGAAGAGGAACGCCAGTTCGTGTGGACGCAGCACGCCGCAGACGGTCTTGCCGCCGGAGAGCAGGCCGCCGATGGCCTGGTGCGCCTCCGCGCTGCTCACCGAGCGGCCCACCGAGACGCTACTGTCGCTGAACAGGATCAGGCTCACGTAGGGCACCTGGAACTCGTGGCGCAGGCTGTCCTCGACGGTACTGACCACGTCTTCCAGGCTGGTGGCGTCGAGCAGGTCGAGGACCAGGCGGCGGGTCTTGTCGAACAGGCGGTCGTTCTCGCGGGCCACGTCCATCAGTTGCGAGAGCCGGTGGCGCATCTCGATGTTGCGCTCGCGCAGCAGGCGTACCTGGCGCTCTACCAGCGACACGGCGTCGCCGGGCTGGTGCGGGATGCGCAACTCGGGGATCAGCTCGTCGTGCTCGACGAAGAACTCCGGGTGCTGGCTCAGATAGGCGGCCACCTGCTCGGCGTCCAGCGCTGCTGTCGGTTCCTGGCTTTTCTCGGTCATAAGCGTCTCGGTTCTCGCGGGCGACGGCCCTTACAGGCGGACCTGGCCTTCATACACGCGGACGGCAGGCCCGGTCATCATAACGGGCTGGCCGGGACCTGCCCACTCGATGTGCAGGCGGCCGCCGGGGAGGTCGATCTGCACCGGCGATTGCAGCCAGCCCTGGCGAATCCCGGCAACCGCCGCGGCGCAGGCGCCGGTGCCGCAGGCCTGGGTCTCGCCGACGCCGCGCTCCCAGACGCGCAGGCGCGCATGGTGCGGATCGAGCACCTGGAGGAAGCCGATGTTGGCCTTCTTCGGGAAGCGCGGATGGACTTCCAGTTGCGGACCGAGGCTGTGTACCGGTGCGCTGTCGACGTTCTCGACGCGCAGCACGCCATGGGGATTGCCCATGGATACCGCGGCCAGTTCGACGCGCTGGCCATTCACCTCTATCTCATAGGACAAGGCTTCGCGCTCGGCCTGGAACGGTATCTCGGCCGGGGCCAGGCGCGGCGGACCCATGTCCACCGTGACCTGGCCGTCCGGGCGGATATTCAGCTCGATGATGCCGCCCTTGGTTTCTACGCGGATGCTCTTCTTCACCGTCAGGCGCTTGTCCTGAACGAAGCGGGCGAAGCAGCGGGCGCCGTTGCCGCACTGCTCGACCTCGGAGCCGTCGGCGTTGAAGATCCGGTAGCGGAAGTCGACGTCGGGGCTGCTAGGGGCTTCGACGATCAGCAACTGGTCGAAGCCGACCCCGGTGTTGCGGTCGCCCCAGAGCTTGACGTGCTTGGGCTGCACATGGGCGTGCTGGCTGACCAGGTCGAGGACCATGAAGTCGTTGCCCAGGCCATGCATCTTGGTGAAGCGCAAAAGCATGGTCTGGGCCTCACTGCGGCAGCAGGCTTTCGCCGGCGTAGAGCTCTTGGACGGTCTCGCGGCGACGGACCTCGTGGGTCTGCTCGCCATCCACCAGCACCTCGGCGGCGCGACCGCGGGTGTTGTAGTTCGAGCTCATGACGAAGCCGTAGGCGCCGGCCGAGCGCACCGCCAGGAGGTCGCCTTCGGCGAGCGCCAGGTCGCGATCCTTGGCGAGGAAGTCGCCGGTCTCGCAGATCGGCCCGACCAGGTCGTAGCGGCGCGGCACG
This sequence comes from Pseudomonas sp. FDAARGOS_761, assembly GCF_013343155.1. NCBI lineage: Bacteria > Pseudomonadati > Pseudomonadota > Gammaproteobacteria > Pseudomonadales > Pseudomonadaceae > Pseudomonas > Pseudomonas sp. FDAARGOS_761. The sequence continues at coordinate 5,903,317 of NZ_CP054572.1, forward strand.
GCATCGCGCGGGCGTACCGCCTGCACGTCCATCCAGGCCTGGTAGAGAGCCGGGCGGATCAGGTCGTTCATCGCCGCGTCGACGATGGCGAAATCCTTGTGCTCGGTGTGCTTGAGGTACTCGACGCGGGTCAGCAGCACGCCGGCGTTGGCGACGATGGACCGGCCCGGCTCGAACACCAGGGTCAGGTCGCGGCCATGCAGGCGCTCGCGGATGGCGCGGATGTAGTCGCCGGCCAGCGGCGGCTGTTCGTCGCGGTAGCGCACCCCGAGGCCGCCGCCGAGGTCCAGGTGGCGAATGCCGATGCCTTTGCCGGCCAGGCGGTCGACCAGCCCGAGCAGGCGCTCGAGGGCGTCGAGGAAGGGCTCCAGCTGGGTCAATTGCGAGCCGATGTGGCAGTCGACGCCGATCACCTCCAGGTGGTCAAGCTCGGCGGCGCGGGCGTAGACCGCCTCGGCCTCGTCGATGGCGATGCCGAACTTGTTCTCTTTCAGGCCGGTGGAGATATAGGGGTGGGTCTGGGCATCCACGTCCGGGTTGACCCGCAGCGACACCGGCGCTTTCACGCCGAGTTCCGCGGCCACCCGTTGCAGGCGCTCCAGCTCTTCGCCGGACTCGACGTTGAAGCAGTGCACACCGACTTCCAGGGCGCGGCGCATGTCGTCGCGGGTCTTGCCGACGCCGGAGAACACCACCTTGGCCGGATCGCCGCCGGCGGCCAGGACACGCTCCAGCTCACCGCGGGAAACGATGTCGAAACCGGCGCCGAGGCGCGCCAGCACATTCAGCACCCCGAGGTTGGAGTTGGCCTTGACCGCGAAGCAGACCAGGTGCGGCATGCCGGCGAGGGCGTCGGCATAGGCGCGGTACTGGGCCTCGATGTGCGCGCGGGAGTAGACGTAGGTGGGCGTGCCGAAACGCTCGGCGATGCGGGAAAGCGCCACCCCTTCCGCGAACAGCTCACCGTCGCGGTAACTGAATGTGTCCATGGGCGCTCTCTCAGAAACCGTAGCGGTCTTTGCTGTGTTCTTTCTTGGCTTTTTCGTCGTCCGGCAGGTACAGCGGGCCTTTCTGGCCGCAGGCGGCGATGGAGCCGGCGAGGAGGGCGAGCGCGACGAAGGACAGGAACAGCCGCTTCATGACGGAATCCTTGTAGAAAACGTGAATTGTTCCGGAGTATACCGACCCCCCGGCGCCTTGCCTATGCGAGCCGGATCAGGTGTGCCGGGGCTTGCAGGGGAATGGCCTGAGGCAGAGGGGGCGCCGGCGTTTTCCGCGAGCGTCGCGGCAAAACAGCGCGGACTACGGCAATACCAGCGTAGAATTGTCGGAATAGGGCAAGACGAAGGTAGTCGCCCGCCTTTTTTCCCGTTAGCGAATGCCGAGGCAATGCATGAGTACGATGAATGAAGCGCGTTTCCACGACCTGGTCGATGCGCTCCAGCAGCAGGTGGAAGACGCCTTCGATGACAGCGACCTGGATCTCGACCTGGAGAACGCCGGCGGCGTGCTCACCGTACGCTTCGAGAACGGCTCGCAGCTGATCCTCAGCCGCCAGGCGCCGTTGCGCCAGCTGTGGGTGGCGGCGAAGTCGGGCGGCTTCCACTTCGATTACGACGAGGCCAGCGGTCTCTGGCGCCACGATGGCAGCCAGGAACCGCTGGGCGCGCTGCTCAACCGGGCGACCCTGGAGCAGGGGGGCGAGGATGTCGAGTTCCCCGGTCTCTGAGGCTTCGCCGCCGGTGGTGGCCTCGCCTTGCCGGCGCCTGTGCTGCCTCGACGATGCGGACGTTTGCGTCGGCTGCGGACGTTCCCTGGCGGAAATCCGCGAGTGGGGCAAGGCCGACGATTCCCGCCGCTTGCAGATCAGGTCACAGGCCGCTCGACGCCAGTCGCTGGCGGGCCGTCTCTCCTGATAGGGGGGATGTTGCTAATTCCTGCGACTGTGTTAGTGTCCGGGAAAACCCCGCCTTCGGGCGGGGTTTTTGCTTTTTTGCGATTCCTGCTTTTCATCGATCAACCGAACCGGACCAAGGAGCACGCCTGCGATCATGAGCACGCCGCCGATCACCATCACTCGTCTGGACCTGCAGCGCCTGGAGCGCCTGCTGGATGGCCTGGACGAATTCGGACCCGCCGCCGAGGCGCTGGAGGCCGAACTGTCGCGCGCCCAGGTGGTGGGGCATGACGAGATTCCGCCGGGCGTCGTGACCATGAACTCCACCGTGCGTTGCCGCGAGGAAAGCAGCGGCAAGGAGTACACCCTGACCCTGGTCTATCCCGAAGACGTGGCCGGCGAAGGCAAGGTCTCGATCCTCGCGCCGGTGGGCACCGCGCTGCTGGGTCTGACCATCGGCCAGACCATCGACTGGCCGGCGCCGAGCGGCAAGACGCTGAAGCTGACCCTGCTGGAAATCGAATACCAGCCGGAAGCCGCCGGCGACTACGCGCGCTGATCGGTTTTCGCCCGTCGCCTCCCGGCGACGGGCTTCGCGACCCTCAGTCGCCCCCACCGCCCCCGCAACCGCTGCCGCCGTCCCCACCGCTATCGCCGCCGCAGCCGTGGCGCGAATCCTGTCCGTCCGAACCGAAGGTACTGCCGCTATCGCTGGCGCAGCCGCTGCTGCAACCGATATGGCTGGCGCAATACACCGCTGCGCCGCCGTCTTGCCGCTGCGCGCAGTTCAGGGTGTAGCGGAAGCCGTCGGCGATCGCCAGTTCCGTGTCGAGAGCGAACAGCAGCGGTAGGCGCGTGGGGTTCTGGGGGTCGATGCCTTCGCGGCGACAAGCCAGCTTCCAGGCGCGCCGAATGCCTTCCTGGGCCTGTCGGGGGCTGCGCATCGCCTGCGCCGGCGTATGGTGGAGGAAGCGCCCGAGTCCCTTGCGGCAGACGTGCTGGTAGAGCCGGGTATGCAGGATCAACTCGTGCCAGGCGACATCCACCACCTGGGACGGCATCGCGACCATCCGCTTGCCGGCGGCGCGGCATAGCAGCAGGTATTCGCGCAGGCCGCCGAGCACCCGTTGGACCTGTTCCTCGCTGAGCTGCGGATAGCGCTCGCGGACCGCCTGGGCGACCCGCGGCGGCAGGCGGAATTGCTGGATGAAGCGGTAGCGCCGGCGATCCAGGCCGCGGCGGTAGAGATAGCCGCCCACGAATGCGGCGCCAGCGAGCAGGGTAATACCGAGGAGTGCCATCCGTACGTCCTTGTCGAACCCCGCGCGGTGCGGCGCTGGGTCATTGTTCCAGCAGCGCCTGGTTCAGCGCCGTTTCCAGGACGCTTTTATAACGCAGATAGTGCAGCGTTTGCGGCTGTTCGTCGGCGAACAGCCGCGACAGGTCGAGGTCGGTCAGGTAGCAGGGGTAGGGTTCGCTTTCCGCGCGATGCGCCAGGATATGCCGGGCGACCGCCTTGAACAGGCCGGCGCCGTACTCCAGTTCGGAAAACTCCTGGTGGTCGCAGTACAGGGTGACCTGCAAGCGCTTGCGTTCGCCGCGTTCGAGTAGCGCCTGTAGCTCGTACAACGCGGGTCCGGCCAGGGCCTCCGGCGCTTCGCGAGGCTCGACGTGCAATCTGCCGTCGTTGGAGAGCAACTCGTAGTAGCGGATATCCAGCGAGGCCGGCACCTGTTCCGCCAGCGACAGGGCGTTGCGCCGGTACAGCAGCGATTGCAGGAAGCGCTGCAGCGGTGCGAGCAGGCTGCGTTCGTCACGCAACGCCTGGCGCTGGCGCCAGAGCGCGTTGCGTTCGTCGAGCAGGCTGATCTCGGCGCTGTCGAAGTCGCGCCGGTAGAACACCTGGATGCAGTCCGGCCGCCCCATGGACAGGATCAGCCCGAGGTCCTCGCCTTCCAGGGCGTGGCGATCCAGCTTCAGGGCGCTGTAGCCATCGCGCTCGCGGCCCAGGTGCTGGAGCAGGCTCGGCAGGTCGGGCAGGCTCTCGTGGCTGACCGCTTCCGGCGACATTTCCAGCAGGTGGTACTGCTGGCGGATCTGCAGCAGGTAGCGGCTCGGCTGGCCGCCAAGCAGTTGCCCGTAGGTTTCGCGGAACAGCTCTTCGACCCGCACGGCGATGGCGGCGGCCCGGTTGCGACAGAAGCAGCGCACCATCAGTTCGGGCGGCTGCGGCAGGCTTCCGGGCTTTTCGCGGACGGCGTCGAGGAACTCGGCAAGGCACTCGGGCAGCGCCTGGGGGCCTGCGTAATGGCGCACCGTCAGTTCGTTCCAGCTGTTGAGGCTGAGCTGGTCGAGGGTCAGCACCAGGTTGTCGCGCACCCCGGCATAACCGAGCACGTCGGTACGCCCGGTAGCCATGTGCAGGTTCATCTGGCTGTGGTGGCGCAGCGGGTCGACACCGACGTTGACCAGCAGCAGGACGCTCTTGAGCCGACGCGGTTGCAGCAGGTCGGCGTCGTCCACGGTCGCCAGGGGGACCGGCAGGAACTGCCGCAGGCTGCCCAGGAGATTGTCCAGTTCGGCATCGCCGAGGTCGCTCTGGCCGGGATGCAGGGACAGCCGGGTGGCGCTGTCGATGACGCCGTTGCGATGGCACCAGGCGAGCAGCTCGACCAGCCTGAGGCTGCGTTTCAGCGGCGCGTAGTCAGGCCACTGGTGAGCGCCCAGGGCACCGGGGAAGATCGCCCACTGCGCCTGCTCGCGGTCGTCGTCGGCGGGCAGCTGGACCAGGGTCAGGACGTCTTCGCCGAGATCCGGGGCGATCCCCGGGTTGATGTTCTCCACCTTGCCTGCCTTGCGCTCGAAGGCGGCATACAGGCGGCGGCCGAGCAGGCCCAGGTCGCGGCTGTCGATGCCGCTGTCAGCGCCTTGCTGGCGGGCGATCTGGAACAGCAGGCGGTAGCTGTAGGTCAGTTCGTTGACCACCGTGCGACGCTCTTCCATCACCTGGCGCATCTTCCACTGGCTGCGGCTGTCGAGCAGGGCCAAGCGGCGAGGCTCCCATTGCCATTCCGCGACGAGCCGCTCCATCGACAGGTGCTGCCAGCCCTTCTGCGCCTGGCGCTGGCGACCGCCGAGCTTGCGCCCGACCTTGAGGTACAGGCAGCGCCGCACGAGTTCCAGGCGTTCCGGCGCCTGCTGTTCCCGCAGGTAGCGTTCGAGATGGCGATAGACCAGGACGTAGGGGTCCAGTTCGTCGAGATCGAGCTGGCCGGCGAATACCTGCTCCTTGAAGCGCAGGGCGACGCAGCGGACCCGCGGGTGCTCGCTGGCGTAGGCCTCGGTGAGCAGCAGCTTGAGCAGCGACTTGTAGGGCGAATCGATGGCCTTGGACAACTGCCAGAGGCCGGCGCCGATGAACTCCCGGGCGGGGATGAGGGCCAGATGGCCGAGGTCGAGCACCTCTTCGGCGCGGATGAAGCGTTTGCCGAGCAGGGTCCGGCAGTATTCGTCGTAGCGCCGTTCATGGGCCGGCGGCACCAGCCACCACAGAGGGGTGCGTCCGCCGAGCCAGATCGCGCTGCGGTAGAACTCGTCGAGCAGCAGGAAGTGCTGGGTATTGCCGTCGCCGCCGGGCTCCTTCCGGTCTTCGCGTTCGTCCTGGCCGAAGCGGGCGACGTCGATCAGGAAACAGTGCACCTCGCTGCCCTGGCTGCGCGCCCAGTCCTCGATCAACGCGCACTTGCGGCGCAGCTCCTGGCGCGCGCCGGGCTCCAGTTCTGGGGCATGGCAGACCCAGAGGTCGAGATCGCTCTGTTCCTCCTGGGCCAGGCTCCCCAGGCTGCCCATCAGGAACAGGCCGTGGATCGGCTGTTGTGCGGGTTCCTGCCTGCGTGGCTTGTAGACAAACGAGCGGGCCAGGCGCTGGGCTTCGGCGAGTACTTCGTCGTCCGCCTCGAAACCGCTCAGGCCCGCCGGCGTGCTGGCCGACAGGTAGCCCGGCAGCAGCGGATGGTTGATGTGGAACAGCAGCGGTAGCAGGCGCAGGACCCGCTCCTGGCGGCTGGACAACGCCTGTCGGGCGCGTTGCAGGCGACCGGAGTTGACCGCCAGGAAGCGTTGGCGCAACTGGCCGAGGACCTTGCGGTCGATGCCATCGTCGAGATCGAGGCTGAGTGCGGGGTGTCGGTTCATGGGCGTCCGGGCACAGGCAAGGCCAGGCGCCGTGCCTGGCTCCGGTCATGCCATTGTATCGCCCGGAAGCGCGGCGGCTTGAGCGCCGCACCGCGAACCGGGCAACCGTCGCGGCCTGTCGGGAGCAGGTCGCGATGGCCGCTTCCGTCAACCCTTGAGGATGGTCAGCAGGCCCTGTGCCTGCTCCGCGGCGTCCAGCCCGAGACTGGTCAGGTAGCCGCCGTCGGGCTGGTCGATCAGCCCCTTGTCGTGCAGGCGTCGGGCGGCGGCGACGGCCTTGCCGTCGGCGGTGTGATGGACCTTGAGTCCTTCCTGGGTGTTGTTCAGGTTGAAGAGCGCCAGCAGTTCCAGTTCGTCGATCAGCTCGGGAGTGAAGGCCATGTCGGCTCCTTGCGGTGTTGAGCACCGGTGAGTGTAGTTGGACTAGGGCGTAGCGTCGGCGGCCTGGCTCCAGCCGTCGAGGATCTTCTGGTACTCGCCGCTGGCGAGGATGCGCTGCATGCCGAGGTCGAAGCGTTCGAGCAGATGCTCGGCCTGCGGGTGGCGGCGCGAGAACGACAGGTACAGCTCCGGGCGGTGGACCGTGGCCACCGGCTGGAACTGGCCTTCCAGTTCGGGATGTTCGCTGAACAACTGGCGAGCCGTATTGCGGTAGGCCAGGGCGTAGTCGACGCGGCCGCGCTGGAGCATGAGGAAACCGTAGTAGTCCTTGCGCACCGGGATGCGCACCAGGTCGTGGCGGCGATCGAAGCCGTCGCCGTATTCATAGCCGAGGGTCACCGCGACTTTCCGTCCGCTCAGCGCCTGCTCCGCATTCACCGGCCGCGCTTCGTCGCGTCGCGCCCAGAGCTGGATCTCCGCGCGGAACAACGGATGCCGGGGCAGACGGTAGTCGGCGAGGATGTGCGGGTTCGGCGAGGTGTTGAAGCAGCCGGCGATCAAGCCTTTCAGGGCCAGCTTCATGCAGCGGGAGTAGGGGTAGGGATTGAGCTGGACCGGCGTGTCCGCAGCCCTGAAGGCGGCCCGCACGATGTCCGCGCTCATGCCCTGGATGCGGCCGTCCTTGTAGGCGGTATAGGGATACCAGTCGTCTTCGGCGCCGAGCACCAGGGGTTCTGTCGGGACGGCCGCTGCCGGGCCGGAAAGGGCCAGCAGCAGGCAGATGGGCAGGAAGTGGAACCAGGATCGCATCCGGTATCGCTCCGCGAAAGCAGGTGGCACGGAGAGTGGGCGCCACCTTTCTACCAGAGCGGCAGGCGTTTGGCGAAACAAAACCGTATGGATACGAGGGGCATTCGCCGGCACCAGTCGGCCCGGCTCCGCTCATTCGTCGTCCGGCAACGTCGGCAGGGCACGCAGCGCATGCTCGTAGCCGGCGCTGTCGAAAGCGCGGTCGGCGGCGAGCATGGCGTTGATCTCGTGGGCCAGCACGTAGGCCATCATGCCCAGTGCCTCGTCGCGCTCGTAGCCGACCAGGGTCAGCTTGTTGAACACGGCGCGCGCCGCCGGCGGATTCTCGCTTTCGATCTGGTTCTCGATGGCCTGGATCAGTTTTTCCTCGGCGAAGCCGTCTTCCTGGTTGTCGTCCTGTTCGCTCATCGGGCGTTCCTCGTTCTGGCGCAAAGTACCGCTTGTGCGGCGGCGGGAAGTTGTCCACCCTGCTTGGCCAACGGATGGCCGCGAAGGTAGCGATACCCGACATGATCACCTATTACATCCTTTCCGGCGACCGCCTGGAGCGACGCCAGCACGACGATGCCCAGCGGGGGTTGCCGCCGGGCACCCTGTGGATCGACCTGCATCACCCGACCCCCGAAGAGGAGCGCCTGCTCGAATCCCACCTGCAGGTGAACATCCCGACCCGCGAGGAGATGGCCGAGATCGAGGATTCGTCGCGCTTCTACGAGGACGGCAACGTCCTCTACATGACCACTTCGGTGGTCGGCGGGATCACCGAGCACCGGCCGAGCACAGAGGAAGTGACCTTCGTACTCAGCGAGAAATGGCTGATTACCGTGCGCTACGCCGACCTGCGTTCGTTCCGCGAGTTCGAGAACCGTTGCATCCGCCAGCTCGACGCCAACCGCAGCAGCACCCAGTTGTTCGCCCTGATGATGGACAGCCTGGTGGACCGCATCGCCGACGTGTTGGAGGCCGTACAGGGGCAACTGAGCAGCATGTCGCGGGAGATCTTCGCCGAGTCCACCGCCCAGACCCGCAAGCCGAAGACCGACCTGCAGCAGATCATCAAGCACCTCGGGCGCAGCAGCTCGCTGCTGTCCAAGCTCAACGACAGCCTGCTCAGCATCAATCGGATGAACAGCTATTTCCGCCAGGGTTGCAACGGCTGGCTTTCCGAGCCGGCCAAGGTGCTGGCGAAGACCGTGGAGCGCGACGTGCGCTCGCTGGACGAGTACCTGGCGAAGATGTCCACCGAGATCAACTTCCTCCTCGACGCGACCCTTGGCCTGATCAACATCGAGCAGAACAGCATCATCAAGGTGTTCTCCATCGCTGCCGTACTGTTCCTGCCGCCGACCCTGGTGGGCACCGTCTACGGCATGAACTTCAAGGACATGCCCGAGCTGGACTGGTCCATCGGCTATCCGATGGCGCTGGGGATGATGGTGGTATCGGCGATCCTTCCGTACCTCTGGTTCAAGTTCAAGAACTGGCTCTGAGGCACTCGGCAGGTGTGCAACTTTTTGCTGGATAACTTCGGGAAAAGCTGTGGATACAACGCCGGGGCCAAGGTCTGGCGGGGTCTTCGATGAAGTGAGCAAGTTCTTGCATAGCACTGTGCAACAACTTGCTCACTTTTTCGGGATAAACCCGGGGAAAAACGTTCGTGCGGGCCGGGAAAGTCTTCAACAAATTGATTTAAAAGGTAAATATTTTATTGGCACGAAGCTTGTTGGGTAGCTGCCGCACCAGGACATGTCGTCCCGGCTACCACTGACAAGGAATGCATCCATGGCAACACCCGCCTATATGTCCATCACCGGCACCAAGCAGGGCCTGATCACCGCCGGCGCCTTCACCGAGGATTCGGTCGGCAACACCTACCAAGAAGGCCATGAGGACCAGGTGATGGTCCAGGGCTTCAACCACGAAGTGATCATCCCGCGCGACCCGCAGTCCGGCCAGCCGACCGGCCAGCGCGTGCACAAGCCGGTGGTCATCACCAAGGTCTTCGACAAGGCCTCGCCGCTGCTGCTGGCCGCCCTGACCTCCGGCGAGCGCCTGACCAAGGTCGAGATCCAGTGGTACCGCACCTCCGCCGCCGGCACCCAGGAGCACTACTACACCACCGTCCTGGAAGACGCGATCATCGTCGACATCAAGGACTACATGCACAACTGCCAGGACCCGGGCAACGCCCACTTCACCCACCTGGAAGACGTGCACTTCACCTACCGCAAGATCACCTGGACCCACGAAGTCTCCGGCACCTCCGGCTCCGACGACTGGCGCTCCCCGGTCGCCGGCTGAGCCGCGACCGCCGCACGCGGCCAGCCTCGCTGGCCGTCGTGCCCTCGATGACCCACAGCGCCGTGGCCAGGAAAGCCCGCGCCGGGTCGATGCCGCTTTGTTTGTTGTAGGCAGCTTCCGATCGAGCCTGCGCGCCCTTGTCTCGCCCGCGCCAGGCAGGACAATCGAATCGGTCGCCTGCGCCAGTGAGGGACAACGGATGTTCGCAGCAGCCAACCAGACCCATTTCAGCCTCGCCATCGACGGCCTCGCCCTCGACCTGCAGGTGCTCTCCTTCAGCGGCCGCGAAGCCATCAGCCAGCCGTTCGCCTTCGACCTGGAGCTGGTCGGCGAACGCCCCGTGCCGGACCTCGAAAGCCTGCTGCACAAACCCGCCTTCCTTACCCTCGGGCCCGCCGGCAACGGTATCCACGGCCTGGTGCGCAGCGCCGGACAGGGCGACTCGGGCAAGCGCCTGACCCGCTACCGCATCACCCTCGTCCCGCAACTGGCCTACCTCGCCCAGCGCACCAACCAGCGCATCTTCCAGCACCTCACGGTGCCGCAGATCGTCGCCCTGATCCTCGAGGAGCACGGCATCCTCGCCGACGCCTACCGCTTCCAGCTCGGCACCCGCTACCCCGAGCGCGAATACTGCGTGCAGTACGACGAGAGCGACCTGCAGTTCGTCCAGCGCCTGTGCTGCGAGGAGGGCATCCACTTTCATTTCCAGCACAGCGCCACGGCGCACCTGCTGGTATTCGGCGACGACCAGACGGTGTTCCCGCGGCTCGCGCCGGTGGCCTACCAGCAGGACTCCGGCCTGGTCGCCGACCGGCCGGCGGTCAAGCGCTTCGGCGTACGCCTGGAAACCCGCACCAGCCGCGTCACCCGCCGCGACTACGACTTCGAGAAACCGCGCCTGACGCTGGAAAGCGCCGCCCGCGGCGAAGCCCGGCCGGACCTCGAGGACTACGACTATCCCGGTCGCTTCGTCGACCGCGAGCGCGGCAAGCACCTGGCCAGGCGTGCCCTCGAACGGCAGCGCAGCGACTACCGCCTGGCCGAGGGCCGCAGCGACCAATCGTTGCTGCTCAGCGGCCACTTCCTGCCGCTGGCCGCCCATCCCCAGGCGGGCTGGAACGACCTCTGGCTGCTCACCGAGGTGATTCACGAGGGGCGGCAGCCGCAGGTGCTGGAAGAAAGCATCGTCTCCGACACCTCGGCGAGCCCGGACGACTTCCGGCAGGGTTACCGCAACCGCTTCCAGGCCACGCCCTGGGAGGCGTTCTTTCGTCCCCCGCCGACGCCGCCGAAGCCGCGCATCCTCGGCACGCAGAGCGCGGTGGTGACCGGCCCGAAGGGCGAGGAAATCCACTGCGACCGCTACGGTCGGGTGAAGGTGCAATTCCACTGGGATCGCGAGGGCCAGGCCGACGACAGCAGCAGTTGCTGGTTACGCGTTGCCTCCGGCTGGGCGGGAAGGAACTACGGCGCCATCGCCATCCCGCGGGTCGGCATGGAGGTGCTGGTGACCTTCCTCGAAGGCGATCCCGACCAGCCGCTGGTCACCGGCTGCCTGTTCCACAGGGAACATCCGGTGCCTTACGAACTGCCGGCGCACAAGACCCGCAGCGTCTTCAAGAGCCTCAGCAGCCCTGGCGGCGGTGGCTACAACGAGCTGCGCATCGAGGACCGCAAGGGCCAGGAGCAGATCTTCGTCCATGCCCAGCGCGACTGGGACGAAAACATCGAGCACGACCAGAAGATCCGCGTCGGTCACCAACGCCACGACACCGTGGAGGCGAACAGCTACAGCGAGTTCAAGGCCGAGGAACACCGCACCACCCACGCCGAGCGCAAGGTGGAGGTCCGCGCCAGCGACCACCTCACCGTAGCCAACGACCAGCACCTGAAGATCGCCAGCGGCCAGTTCGTCGAGGCCGGCCAGGAGATCCACCTGAGCAGCGGCCTGAAGGTGGTGCTGGAGGCCGGCGCCGAACTGACCCTCAAGGGCGGCGGCAGCTTCCTCAAGCTCGACGCCAGCGGCGTGACCCTCTCCGGGGCCAACGTCCGGGTCAACTCCGGCGGCAGCCCGGGCAGCGGCAGCGGCGCGGCGCCGCTGTTGCCGGGGCCGCCGCTCGACGCGGATGCGGCGACAGTGGGCCAGGTACTGGACAACCCGGCGCGTAGCCGTTCCGAGCGGAAGGGGCCGGAACAACTGATCGTCGATGTCTGGGGAGACCCGGCGCAAGGAAGCCAGGTCGTACTGTTGCCACCGGAGAGCGAGGCATGAGCGGATTCCAGGACCAGAGTATCGACGAAGGCGTGCGCAAGCGCACCGCCTACCAGAACGATCGGCGTGCACGACTGGCATTGAACGTCGAGCGACAGGACGGCGGTATCCTGCAGATTCCGGTGGCCAGCGATATGCTCGGCCATGAGGAGCACGAGCGTATCCAGCAGAACACCTTCCTGGCCGTGATGCCGCTGGTCCGCCTGCCAACGCTGGGCAAGGCCGGTTATGGCGACCAGCTGCCCGCCGGCGCGCTACCGCGGGCGGGACGGATCTACCTGTTCCAGGACGGCAAGCTGTGGCGCGAACTGGAGTGTGATGGCAAGGGCAACCTGTTTGAAGTCGACCTCCTGCAGGGGCGCAGCCAGCGTGCGGACAAGCGTCCGGCCGTAGGCAAGACACAAGCGCTGATCCTGGTGCCGGTGCTGGTCAAGGGGCAGTTCGTGATCCCACGCTACACCATGGCCTATAGCGAAACTCCCTGGCCTTGGTCGTACATCGACTGGCTGGAGGAGGACCCGCAGCGGGTCAACCGGCGCTGCCAGCAGATGGCGTCCGCTTGGAACGCCTCGGTGGCCAACCAGCACTGGAAAGCCTCCATCCATCATCCCGCGCTGGTCATTGATCATCACGCCCAGGGTTTGCGACCTCGCGACTTCAACGTCGAGAGCGCGCTGGAAGACCCGGCGGAATTCACACCTGCGTTCGCCGCCTTTCGCGAAGAGTCGCTGGTGTGCCAGTTGCAGCGACGCCAGCAGGAATTGGCGCTCCTGCTGAAGCAGGCTCCGCCCTCTGCGCTACCTACTCTGGAGGCCGGAGAGGACGTACTGGAAACCCTCAAGCTGCGTGGCCATCCCAACCTCATCGGGCTGATGCTCGACGACTCGCTGTTCGCCTTGCGCCACGCTGCGGCGCAGGCGCGCCACTGCGCTGCCTACTTGCGCAGCCTCAATGCACTGCTGCCGCACCGTCCCAACGGACGCTATGCACAGGTGCTGAGCAACATGCTCGACGGCCCGCTCGCCAAGCTCAGGGGCGAGGTCGATCAGGCCGAACTGGACGAGGCGATCTTCGCCGAGGAGCGACAGTCTTGCCGGATCCACCTGACGCATCAGGTCGAGCATCTGGTCGCCCTGCTTGAAGGCCCCTTGCACCCGGTGTTGCAGGACTGGACCCACCAGTGCGACGAAGCCCTGCTGGAGCCCTACAGCCTGATGAGCGAGGCACTGGCTGCGCTGAACCAGCTTCCCGACCGCTGCGACGCACTGTACAGCGGTACCGCCTACCGGGCGCTGGCGGCCCATGTCGAGCGGGTGGTCAGCACGGTTCTGCAGGCCAGCCACCCGCTTGGTGCCATGCTCCTGGCCAAGGACGAAGGACAACTTCCCGAGCCGGTTCGGCGCCTGCAGGCGTTGCGCGATAGCCCACGGACACCGGACCCCGACGCGATGGGCCTCAGCACGCTGATGCTGGGAGCCAGTCTGCTGGGCGAGGTCGACCAGCCCAGCGCCGGCAAGAGCCTCGCCTACTTCCTCGGCGACCTGCTGGACGTGTTCGGCGCCAGCGTAGTCGAGCAACTCGGCCGGCTGTCCCAGGGCGCCACCCAGATCCAGCTCGACCGCTTGTTCGCACCGACCTTCAATACTCTCAGCGCCCTCTCGGTGAAGATGAAAGGTATCCGCCTGCTGCCCGACGGTCAGGTACCGCTCGACATGGTTGTCGTCGGCGTGCGCGGAGCCGGCCTGCGCAACGGTCTGACCGAGGTCGAGCGCCAGGAACTGAGGCGCAAGAGCTATCGGCGCGCCATCGTCCAGGACGGTGCCGGCAATCCCCTGGCCGGCACCAGTCCCCGCGGCACCGGCATGAGTCGCGCCAACCTGCGCAACGTCATGGTGGTGGCGGTACCCAAGGATCACCCGGACCTGCTTGCCTACACGAAATTCCGTACGCAGTTAGGCACGTTGACCCAGGTGATGGAGAACACTCGCATCGTGCCGACGATGATGCTGGGGTTTGCGATTTATAACTTGAATGTGCAGGTACAGGCACACAGTGGCTTTATAGACAGTGGAGAAAAGCACAGAGGAACGATCGGGGCTGTCGGTGCAGTAATCGATTTAACAGCCGCTGGAGGAAGCCATGCAAAGCTGCTTTTCGGACCATCTACTGCAAAGTATCTAGAAACCCCACGTATATCGGTAGCCCAAATATCCCCTCGGTGGGCCAGGAATCTAGAAGTTCAAACCGGCAGCCCTAAGTTAGGGTTGCTACGTGGGCTTGGTGGCGCAGCCACACTATTTGGTGCAGGCATCAGTGTATGGGATGGCTACCGAGCTTTGAGGCAGGGAGATAGCGATGCGGCTGCAGCCTACGGTGTGGCCGCAGTGGGTGGGGGCCTGTGGGGTGCCTACGTCCTAGGATGGATAGTAAACCCTTATGCTTTGCTGGCTGGTGCGTTTTTGGCGATCGGAGGCACTGTGGTCGCTAATCTACTGACTGACAGCGATGCGGAAACCATCGTCAAGAAAGGCCCCTTCGGCCGGCAATTCGCCGAGGCTGGCCTGCTCGATTCGCTGATGGGCCAGGACCAGCGCTTCGTCCATCTGAAAGACCCGCAAACGGCCTATCGCCAATTGCTGGGAGTCCTCGGCCATCCGCGGGTCTTTGTCCATCGCCTGGAAGACTGGCGCAAATTGGCGCCGGCGGCGCATCGATCTGTCTTGCAGGAAGCGGAACGGGGTCGCCAAGCGGTCAGCCGCACTGCGCTATCCTGCATCGACCCCAAGTTGCAGGCGCTGGAGGCAAACGATTGGGCCGTGGTGCTGAGTTCCCCGCTCCTGGCCATGTTCGAGAATGGCCAGCAGGCGTTCCGCCTGGTGGCCCAGGAGTTTCTCAGCAGCTTGCCGATCGATCCGGGCACCCTGTTCGGCGTCAAGCGCTACCATCGGGTCCCCGCGGGCCCCGCCAAGCTCGAAGCCTTGCCGTTGGATGCTGCCAGCGTGCTCTACGTGCTGCCGGCCAGCCTACCGATTCCGCAGTTGTCTCCTCGGGCCCGCTATAGCGTGCGCATGACCCAGGGTTTGAAGATCAGCGCACAGTTCGAACTCAATGCCGACCAGCCTGAGGAGCGGCTTGTCCTGCCTCAACCCAGCCCGAAGAGTTGGAGTGCATTCACATCCGCCAATCGGTACCTTCCCCCGGATGACTTGGGCCCACATGCTGCGCCACCTTATTGGTTGATAGAGAACAGTGAGTTCAACGTATGACCGTACACATGGATGCCACGTACTCAGCCAGTGCTTATCGCAGTGAAGTCAACGACTCTTTACCGCCGCCAAGGTGGAAGGAGGAGTCTAACCGTAATGGTATTTTTGACACCCATCTTGCCTTTGGGAACTATGCCAATCTAGATCCGGAAATGGAGATTGTAGGGCAGCTTTCGATCGGGGCTGAGGATAAGTCAGAGGTTGGAGGTGTTGAGGCATATTGCAACTCTATGCGTTGGCAGTTTCAGAACTCCAGCAGAATTTCTTATATAATATTCACGCTTAGGATGCTGTGCTATTTTTTTGTATGGATTGCTTTGGGGATTGGCATAATGGGAGAAGCCACCGGAGAGTGGAGGAGGGACATGCAGCAACTCTACACCTTGGTTTGCTCATTCTTTGCGGTGGCTGTTTCAGTAATATCCATGGTCGCCTTTCTTTCGAATAAAAAATATCTTCACGTTATTCAGATTTCGGGTTTTTTATTCTCAATCCCATTGGCTTTGTACCAGTATGGAACAATATTTGGAACCAATGGTTTGCAAATAGCAATTTGGATAGGCGTAACTACTTATTTTATGGGTGCAGTCGGCTTCAACGCCATCCTTTGGCTCTACAGCAAAGTCTTCAAGCACGATGGCAGTGAATTCAATCGCCTGGACGGCATGCTCCGCTTCAAGCGTCGCTTTCGCCGCCTGTTCGTCGCTCCCTTCGACGAGTTCGATCCGGTGCTGCAATTGCTCCCCAGTGGCTACGGCAGCCACGACTATGCGCTCTGGCTGCATCACCGCTATACCGACAACAAGGTCTGTCTGGCCACCCGCGTCCACTCCCTCGGTCTCGACAAGGCCAATGCCCTGGCCTTCTGGGACTGCCTGCAACGCTACATGGACGTGACCCAGCCGTTGCCCGACCTGCCGGTCCTGGAGCCGAGCCGCCCCTTAGATCCGGTCACCGCCGAGCATGATCGGCATACCGGACGCGATCCCCATTACTGGCGCAAGCGCACCTACCAGGGCTGGCCAGCCAAGGAGCGCAAGGAGCTGGACCGACGCCTGCATGGGTATCCCTGGCAACAGCAGCCCTGCATCGTCAGGGCGCGCATCGATCCCGGGCTAAGCATCGAAGCCTATTACCGGCGCCAGGAAGCCAAGGGCATTTTTGCCACGCCCAGGGCCGATGATTTCAATGATGAGCACTGATGCTGAGTTATTCCGCCATTGCGACCGGTTAGCGAAGAAGGACTTTCACTAGAGTGGCTGTCGACCTACAAGGGCGTTCCTGTCCCGCCGTGCGATCAAGTCTCGGGTAGGACAGGGAGGTCTGCCGGGCACTGGGCGCGACTTCAGCGCTGTGCCAGCAGTTTTCTGCCGCGGGCGACGGCGGCACGGACCTGGTTCGGCGCGGTGCCGCCGATATGGTCGCGGGCGTTGACCGAGCCTTCCAGGGTCAGCACGTCGAAGACGTCGGCGTCGATCTGCTCGCTGAAGCGGCGCAGTTCGTCGAGGCTCATCTCGGCGAGGTCCTTGCCGCTGTCCACGCCGTACTTCACTGCGTGGCCGACGATCTCGTGGCAGTCGCGGAACGGCAGGCCCTTGCGCACCAGGTAGTCGGCCAGGTCGGTGGCGGTGGAGAAACCGCGGCGTGCCGCCTCGCGCATGATCTCGCGCCGGGGCCGGATCGCCGGGACCATGTCGGCGAAGGCGCGCAGGCTGTCGCGCAGGGTGTCGGCGGCGTCGAACAGCGGTTCCTTGTCTTCCTGGTTGTCCTTGTTGTAGGCCAGCGGTTGGCCCTTCATCAGGGTCAGCAAGCCGGTGAGGGCGCCGAACACCCGGCCGGACTTGCCGCGTACCAGCTCCGGCACGTCGGGGTTCTTCTTCTGCGGCATGATCGAGGAGCCGGTGCAGAAGCGGTCGGGCAGGTCGATGAACTGGAACTGCGCGCTGGTCCACAGCACCAGCTCTTCCGAGAAGCGCGACAGGTGCATCATCGCCAGGCTGGCGGCGGCGCAGAATTCGATGGCGAAGTCGCGGTCGGAGACGCCGTCCAGGGAGTTGCCGCCAACCGCGTCGAAGCCCAGCAACTGGCAGGTGATCTCGCGCTGGATCGGGTAGGTGGTGCCGGCCAGGGCCGCCGAGCCGAGCGGCATGCGGTTGACCCGCTTGCGGCAGTCGACCAGGCGCTCGTAGTCGCGGCCGAGCATCTCGAACCAGGCCAGCAGGTGGTGGCCGAAGGTCACCGGCTGGGCGGTCTGCAGGTGGGTGAAACCGGGCATGATGGTGTCGGCTTCCGCTTCGGCCAGGCCCAGCAGGCCCTCCTGCAGGCGGGTGATCTCGGCGAGGATGGTGTCGATCTCGTCGCGTAGCCAGAGGCGGATGTCGGTGGCCACCTGGTCGTTGCGCGAGCGGCCGGTGTGGAGCTTCTTGCCGGTGACGCCGATGCGGTCGGTCAGGCGCGCCTCGATGTTCATGTGCACGTCTTCCAGGTCGACGCGCCAGTCGAAGCTGCCGGCTTCGATTTCCGCCTGGATCTGTTGCAGGCCGTCGACGATCGCATCGCGCTCGGCGTCGCTCAGCACGCCGACCTTGGCCAGCATCGTGGCGTGGGCGATGGAACCCATGATGTCGTGGCGGTAGAGACGCTTGTCGAAGTCGACGGAGGCGGTGAAACGGGCGACGAAGGCGTCGACGGGCTCGCTGAAGCGGCCGCCCCAGGACTGGTTGGTCTTCTCTACGCTCATGGTATCTCTCGCTGCAACAAGAAACGGACAGGCCGCGCGGCCTGCGTGACGGGCAAAGTGCGACGATGATAGCAGGCCGGGAGGAAAAACCGGCGGCTCGTCGACGAAGCCGGAACGAGCGCTGTTTCGCGGTTTTTTGCGGCAGATGGCATTTCGGTGCTTTATTTCGCCCGTACGCCCGCGGCTGTCTTGCGGGCGCCCCGGGCCTTGCGGAAACTCTGTCGATGCCTATCCGATTCAAGCCCGGCCGCTCGACCCGGCCGGCCGTCCAAGACGACTTCTTCATTCCCGAGCTCTGCGAAGCCGAAGCCCTGTTCACCCTGGTGCTGCTGGCGGAGCTGCTGGTGCTGGTGCTGGTGCTGGCGGAGCCGATGACGCCGAGCTTCAACTGGGTGCGCCTGGCCCTGGCGTCGCTGTTCGTGCAGTGGATCGTACTGCTCTCGGCGGCGCTGTTCTGCCGCCTGCGGCCATTGCTCGCGCGCCTGCCGGTGGCGCTGGCGGGGAGTGCCTGCTGCCTGTTGGTGGTGGCCCTCACCCTGGGCTGCACGGCGGTCGCCGAGCACTATCAACTGGGCGGAGAACTGACGCGTGCCGGCGAGGTCAATCTGTATCTGCGGCACGCGCTGATCGCGCTGATCATGTCCGCCCTGGTGCTGCGCTACTTTTACCTGCAGAGCCAGTGGCGCCGGCAGCAGCAGGCCGAGTTGCAGGCGCGCCTGGAATCGCTGCAGGCGCGGATTCGCCCGCACTTCCTGTTCAACAGCCTGAACAGCATCGCCAGCCTGATCGAGCTGGACCCGCTGAAGGCCGAGCATGCGGTGCTGGACCTGTCCGACCTGTTCCGGGCCAGCCTGGCGAAGCCCGGCACTTTAGTTTCCTGGGAGGAGGAACTGGCGCTGGCAAGGCGCTATCTTTCCATTGAGCAGTATCGTCTTGGCGATCGCCTGCAACTGGACTGGCAGGTGCACGGGGTGCCGGCCAACCTGCCGATCCCCCAACTGACCTTGCAGCCGCTGCTGGAAAATGCGCTTATCTATGGCATCCAGCCGCGGGTCGAAGGTGGCCTGGTGCAGGTCGAGGCGGTTTATCGTGAAGGAGTGTTCCAGCTATGTGTGAGCAACCCCTACGACGAGGCGCTCGAGTCGCCCCCGTCGAAAGGCACGCGACAGGCGTTACACAATATCGATGCACGACTTGGGGCACTTTTCGGGCCTAAAGCGAGTCTCAGCGTCGAGCGCCGTGACGGACGGCACTACACCTGTCTACGCTATCCATGTGCGCGACTCATGCAGGAAGCCTGAGCTTATGAATGTCCTGATTGTCGATGACGAACCTCTGGCGCGAGAGCGCCTGGCCCGATTGGTAGGGCAACTGGACGGCTATCGCGTCCTCGAGCCCTCGGCCAGCAATGGCGAAGAAGCGCTGACGCTGATCGACAGCCTCAAGCCCGATATCGTCCTGCTGGATATCCGCATGCCCGGTCTGGACGGCCTCCAGGTCGCGGCCAGACTCTGCGAGCGGGAAGCGCCGCCGGCTGTGATCTTCTGCACGGCCCATGACGAATTCGCCCTGGAAGCCTTCCAGGTCAGCGCCGTGGGCTACCTGGTCAAGCCGGTGCGCAGCGAAGACCTGGCCGAGGCGTTGAAGAAAGCCTCGCGACCGAACCGCGTGCAACTGGCCGCGCTGACCAAGCCCCCGGCCTCCGGCGGCAGCGGTCCGCGCAGCCACATCAGTGCGCGGACCCGCAAGGGGATCGAGCTGATCCCGCTGGAAGAGGTGATCTTCTTCATTGCCGACCACAAGTACGTGACCTTGCGCCATGCGCAGGGCGAGGTGCTGCTGGACGAGCCGTTGAAGGCGCTGGAAGACGAATTCGGCGAGCGCTTCGTGCGCATCCACCGCAACGCGCTGGTCGCCCGCGAACGGATCGAACGCCTGCAGCGTACGCCGCTGGGGCATTTCCAGCTCTACCTGAAAGGCCTCGACGGCGATGCGCTGACCGTCAGCCGGCGGCACGTGGCCGGGGTCAGGCGTCTGATGCATCAGCTCTGACGGCGGTCGGCGGTTCGCCAGCGACCCGGGTGCGGCTATCGGGCCCAGCGTCCGCGCACTCGGGTTCGAACTGTTATCATGGGCGCATCCCTGTGCACGGAATATCCCATGTCGTCCCGCGAAATCTGCATCGCCACTCGCCAGAGCGCCCTCGCCTTGTGGCAGGCCGAATACGTCAAGGCGCGCCTGGAACAGGCGCATCCCGGCTTGACCGTCACCCTGCTGCCGATGACCAGTCGCGGCGACAAGCTGCTCGACGCACCGCTGGCGAAGATCGGCGGCAAGGGCCTGTTCGTCAAGGAACTGGAAACCGCCCTGCTCGAAGGCGCCGCCGACATCGCGGTGCATTCGATGAAGGACGTGCCGATGGACTTTCCCGAGGGGCTCGGCCTCTACACCATCTGCGAGCGCGAAGACCCGCGTGACGCTTTCGTCTCGAACACCTACGCCAGCCTCGAGCAACTGCCAGCCGGCAGCGTGGTCGGCACCTCCAGCCTGCGCCGCCAGGCGCAGCTGCTGGCGCGCCGGCCGGACCTGCAGATCCGTTTCCTGCGGGGCAACGTCAATACCCGCCTGGCCAAGCTGGATGCCGGCGAATACGACGCGATCATCCTCGCCGCCGCCGGCCTGATCCGCCTCGGCTTCGAGTCGCGCATCCGCTCCTCGATCAGTGTCGACGACAGCCTGCCCGCCGGCGGACAAGGCGCCGTCGGCATCGAATGCCGTACGGCCGACAGCGCCCTGCATGCCTTGCTGGAACCCTTGCACCATACCGACACGGCTCTGCGGGTCACTGCCGAGCGCGCGCTGAACAAGCGGCTCAACGGCGGTTGCCAGGTGCCGATCGCCTGCTACGCCATCCGCGAGGGCGACCAGCTGTGGCTGCGCGGCCTGGTCGGCCAGCCTGATGGCACCCAGTTGCTGCGCGCCGAGGGGCGGGCGCCACTGGCGGAAGCCGAGGCGCTGGGCGTGCGGGTGGCCGAGGACCTGCTGGAGCAGGGCGCCGAAGCGATTCTCGAAGCCGTCTACGGCGAGGCCGGACATCCGTGAGCGGCTGGCGGCTCCTGCTGACGCGTCCCGACGAGGAGTGCGCGGCCCTGGCCGCCAGCCTCGGCGAGGCGGGCGTCCATAGCAGCAGCTTGCCGCTGTTGGCGATCGATCCGCTGGAAGAAACCCCGGAGCAGCGTACGCTGATGCTCGACCTGGACCGCTACTGCGCGGTGGTGGTGGTCAGCAAGCCGGCGGCGCGCCTGGGGCTGGAGCGGCTCGACCGCTACTGGCCGCAGCCGCCGCAGCAGACCTGGTGCAGCGTCGGCGCGGCGACCGCGGCGATCCTCGAGGCCTACGGCCTCGACGTAACCTACCCTGAACAGGGCGACGACAGCGAAGCGTTGCTGGCGCTGCCGGCGTTCCAGGATTCCCTGCGCGTGCACGATCCGAAAGTGCTGATCATGCGCGGCGAAGGTGGCCGAGAATTCCTCGCCGAGCGCCTGCGCGGCCAAGGCGTGCAGGTGGACTACCTGCCACTCTACCGGCGCCGGGCTCCGGACTATCCGGCCGGAGAGCTGCTGGCAAGGGTGCGGGCGGAACGCCTGAACGGCCTGGTGGTCAGCAGTGGACAGGGTTTGCAAAATCTGTATCAGTTGGCGGCAGCCGATTGGCCCGAGATAGGCCGGTTGCCGCTGTTCGTACCCAGCCCGCGGGTCGCCGAGATGGCGCGCGAACTGGGTGCGCAACGGGTGATTGATTGCCGGGGCGCGAGCGCGCCGGCCTTGCTGGCGGCCCTGACGAGCGCCGCCTAGAACTTTCTTGACCAAAGGATGGACCTGTGAGCGAAGCAGTCACTCCCCAAGACGACGCAAGAACTTCCACTTCCACCCCTTCTCCCGTTGCACCCGATGCATCCAGGCGTTCCGGTACCGCCACCGGCCTGGCGTTGCTCGCCCTGCTGGTTGGCGTGGCGGGACTCGGCGCGGGTGGCTGGAGCTTCTGGCAGGTCCAGCAGTTGCAGGGCACCGAGCGCGACCAGCTGGCGCAGCTGGAAGATGCCCGTGGCAAGACTGAATCCCTGGCCCAGCGCAACCAGCAACTGGTTGCCCGCCTGGACGCTTTGCCCACCGCGGACGAACTGGAGGCCCGGCGACGCCTTGTGGTGGAGTTGCAGGGCGACCAGCAGCATCTCAGCGAGCAACTGAAGAAGGTCCTCGGCCAGAGCCGCCAGCAATGGCGACTGGCCGAGGCCGAACACCTGCTGCGCCTGGCCAGCCTGCGCCTGTCCGCCTTGCAGGACGTGGGCAGCGCCACCGAACTGGTGCAGGGCGCCGATGACATCCTGCGCGCGCAGAACGATCCCGGCGCCTATGCCGCCCGCGCCAAGCTGGCGGCCAGCCTCGAGGCCCTGCGCGCGTTGCCGGAGCCGGACCGTACCGGGCTGTTCGTGCAACTGGCGGCGTTGCGCGAGCAGGTCAACCAGTTGCAACCGCTCACGCCGACCTTCAAGGAAGGCGAAAGCGGTGCCAGCAATGTCGCCTGGGGCGACGGCAACAGCACCTGGGAGCTGTGGTGGGAGAAGATCTCGCGCTACATCCGCATCGATTTCAATGCCGGCCAGGACATTCGTCCGCTGCTGGCCGGCGAGCAATTGGCGCAGGTGCGCCTGACCATCGGCCTGGCCCTGGAGCAAGCCCAGTGGGCGGCGCTGAATGGCAAGCAGGAAGTCTACGAGCAGGCGCTGAAGCAGGCCCAGGACGTGCTGGACGGCTATTTCAACGTAGAGCTGGCCGACAGCCGCGCGTTGAAGTTGCGTATCGATGAGTTGGCGAAGCAGCCGGTCACCGTGCAGGTCCCTGACCTCGCACCGGCCCTGAGCGCCTTGCAGGCCTACGTGTCGCGCCGCGAGGCCGCTGGCAACCTGGTGCCCGAGGCGCAGGCGGCTCCGGCCACGGAGGGCCGTCCATGAGACGCATCTACCTCCTGGTTCTGGCGGTGGTGCTGGTCGCCACGCTGGTTGGGCTGGCGATCTCCGAGCAGGCCGGCTATGTGCTGATCGCCTACAAGAGCTTCCGTTACGAATCCAGCCTGTGGTCGTTCCTCGCCCTGCTGGCGGTGGTCTGGCTGCTGGTGGTGCTGGTGCGCCTGGTCCTGCGCCTGCTCGGCAGCTCGGGGCGGGTGGTAAACCCCTGGTCGCGCTACAACCGCCGGCGTCGGGTGCAGATGGCCGAGCACAGCGGCCTGCGCGATCTCGGCGAAGGCAACTGGCCGCAGGCACTGCGTCACTTGCGGCGGGCGGCGGAGATGGGCGAGCGGCCGCTGATGCATTACCTCGGCGCGGCGCGGGCCGCCAACGAACTCGAACGTTACGACGAGGCCGACGACCTGCTGAACCGGGCTCGCGAGCGCGAGCCGGACGCCCAATTGCTGGTCGGCCTGACCCGTGCGCAACTGCTGATCAATCGCGGCGACTACCCGCAGGCACGCAATACCCTCGAAGAGCTGCACGGGCTCCAGCCGCAGCACCGCACGGTATTGCGGCTGATGCAGCAGCTGTACGTCACCCAGCACGACTGGCAGGCCATTTGCGTCCTGCTGCCGGAGCTGCGCAAGGAGCGTGTGCTGAAGGATTCCGAACTGCGCGACCTCGAACGCCGTGCCTGGGTGGCTTCCTTGCAGGAAGCCGGCGAGCGTGGACTGAACGAGGGCGAGACGGCGTTGCAGCCGCTGACCCAGCGCTGGCAGAACGTGCCTTCGGCGCTGCGTGCAGACCCGGCGATCGTCGCGGGCTATGCCGCCCAACTGCTTCGCCTGGGCGCCGAGGAAGAGGCTGAGGAAGTCCTCCGCCATGCGCTCAAGCAAGGCTTCGACGCGACCCTGGTGCAACTCTACGGGCAGGTGCGCGGGCGCGATCCGGGCAAGCAATTGCAGGCCGCGGAAGGTTGGCTCAAGGAACATCCGAACGATCCCGGCCTGCTGCTGACCCTGGGGCGCCTGTGCCTGATCAACAAGCTCTGGGGCAAGGCCCGGGAATACCTGGAGGCCAGCCTGAGCTTCCAGCGCAGTGCCGAGACCTGCGCCGAGCTGGGACGCCTGCTGGCGCAGCTCGGCGAGGTCGAGCGCAGCAACCAGTTGTTCCAGGAGGGCCTGGTCCTGCTCGATCGGCGTACTCCGGGGCTGCCCGTGGTGGTGGCGGGCATTTGAGCATGGGGAACGCCACCCGGCGTTCCCCGTTCGGCTCCATCGGCAGGACTGTGGCGGCTTGTCGCGGGCGCCCGGCATGATTCGGGATGTCTTGCCGCAGAGCTGCCTTGCGGCTTGAAACGGCCGGAGGCTTTCCACTACCGTAGGCGGCCTTTCCCCTGTGTACCTGTGGATCCGCCATGCCCCTGGCCAGCCCCCGTCAGCTTTTCCTTCTCGCGTTCCTGGCCTGCGTCGCCATCATGGGCGGGGCGCTGTACCTGGAACATGTGGTTGGCCTGGAGGCCTGCCCGCTGTGCGTCGTGCAGCGGATCTTCTTCATCCTGATCGGCCTGACCTGCCTCGCTGGCGCGATCCAGGGGCCCGGCCTGCGTGGGCGGCGTATCTACTCCGTGCTGGTGTTCCTGCTCGCTCTCGGCGGCGGGGCCACGGCCGCCCGCCAGGTATGGTTGCAGACCGTTCCGCTGGACCAACTGCCGGCCTGCCTGCCCAGCCTCGACTACATGATGCAGGCGCTTCCCTTCCAGGAAGTGATCCGCCTGGTCCTGCATGGCACCGCGGATTGTGCCCAGGTGAGCTGGACGCTGTTCACCCTGAGCATTCCGGAATGGAGCCTGCTGGCGTTCGTTGCCTATCTCGGTTTCTCCATCGTGCAGTTCCTCCGACGTGCCTGACGCGGGCTGTCCCGTGGCCTTTCGTCAGCTCTCGAGCGTCGGCCGTATCGATTTGGCGAAAACCAGAGCGGATGCGGGATACCGATCAAACATCCGTATGAATTTTTCTGTACGGGCGTCTTGATGGGGTCATCCCGGGGGCATAATCTGGCTTTCCGTAGCGCCGGAGTCCGCCCCTTGCACAGGCGTTCTCCCACAGAGCGCAGAGAGTGCGTCAGCAATGCGTCTCGGAGCGGACGATGATTCTCCGGGACGTCCGAAGAGGGAAGCGAGGACAACATGCTCGAAAGCTGCCGTAATGCCCAAGAGCGGTGGGGGGGCGTGCACCAACTGATCGATCGCTGGCTGCATGAGCGCCAGCAACTGGTGCAGGCCTTCGATGCCCTGAGCGGTATTCAGGCACCGGCGCCCAACGCCGAAGAACTCCAGCATTTTTGCCAATTGCTGCTGGACTACGTATCTGCCGGACACTTCGAGGTCTACGAGCAACTGACGGCGGAAGGCAAGGCCTTCGGCGATCAGCGCGGCCTGGAGCTGGCCAAGCAGATCTTCCCCCGGCTGGAAGCCATCACCGAATCCGCGCTGAACTTCAACGATCGCTGCGACAACGGCGATTGCCGTGAAGGAGCCTGCCTCATCGCGGAGCTGAAGGTCCTGCGGCAACAGTTGCACGAACGCTTCGAGCTGGAGGACTGCCTCATCGAAGTCCTGCACAACGCCCACAGCCAGAGCGGCGCAGAGGGTTCGGCAGTACCGGTCTGATTCACCGGCGAGTCGTTACGAAACGGCGCGTCTCCATGCGGGAGAGCGCCGTTTTTGCATTTTAGCGGACGCCCAGCAGGTCGATCTCGAAGACCAGCGGAGCGTCGGGCGGGATCAGGTCGCCAGCGCCTTCGTGGCCATAGGCTTGCGCCGAAGGAATCACCACTCGCCAGCACGCGCCGACAGGCATCGCTCGCAACGCTGTGCGCCATCCCTCTATCACACTGTCCAGGGCGAACCACTCGGCGCTTTCGCTCTGGTCGAACACTTGACCGTCGGCGAGCAGGCCGCGGTAACGGACGTGTACCTGGGTTGCCGCGCCGATGCCGTTACCTTGGCCACGACGTAATTCGCTGACGAGGACGCCGCCGGTCAATTCGCGGACGCCGAAGCGGGCTTTTTCGTTGGCCAGGAAGCGGGCCTCGGCGGGTGTGATCCGCGGTGTTTCCGTCGTGGCGTTCTCGTGTTGCAGCAGAAGTTGTTCGATGCGTTCGGGGGGGATTTCAAGTGCCTCGCCGCGATAGGCCTGGCGCAGTCCGAGAAGTAGTTCGGATAGCTCTAGGTCGGGCATTTCCTGCTGTAGGCGCGTGCCCAGGCGGGCGCCTACGGCATAGGCCAGTTCGTCCTTGGGGGGCGCGGCGAAAAGCGGCAGCGGCAGTAGAAAAAGACCGATGAAAAGGCGGCGCGGCATGCGGTTTCTCCAGACGAATCGGCGGGCAATCCTGGCGCACGTCGCTTGTAGCACATCGAACCCGTTGGCGAGAGGGGGTGTGCGGGTCTAGTATGGGCGCAACCACGTCCGCCTGGAGGCACGTCATGTCGGCCAACAAGAAGCCCGTCACCACCCCCTTGCACCTGTTGCAGCAACTTTCCCACAGCCTTGTCGAGCACCTGGAAGGTGCGTGCAAACAAGCGCTGGTCGATTCGGAAAAGCTCCTGGCCAAACTTGAAAAGCAACGTGGCAAAGCCCAGGAAAAACTGCACAAGGCTCGCACCAAGCTGCAGGATGCTGCCAAGGCCGGCAAGACCAAGGCACAGGCCAAGGCGCGCGAGACCATCAGCGACCTGGAAGAAGCGTTGGATACCCTGAAGGCCCGGCAGGCGGACACCCGTACCTACATCGTCGGCCTCAAGCGTGACGTACAGGAAAGCCTCAAGCTGGCGCAGGGTGTCGGCAAGGTGAAGGAAGCTGCTGGCAAGGCTCTGGAGAGCCGCAAGGCGAAACCCGCGACCAAACCTGCTGCGAAGGCGGCAGCCAAGCCTGCGGTGAAAACCGTAGCGGCGAAGCCTGCGGCCAAGCCTGTGGCGAAAACCGCGGCAGCGAAGCCCGCAGCCAAGCCGGCGGCGAAGCCTGCTGCGAAACCGGCGGCCAAGCCCGCGGCGAAAACCGCAGCCGCGAAGCCCGCAGCCAAGCCGGTGGCGAAGCCTGCTGCGAAACCGGCGGCCAAGCCCACGGCGAAAACCGCAGCCGCGAAGCCCGCAGCCAAGCCGGCGGCGAAGCCTGTGGCGAAACCGGCGGCCAAGCCCGCGGCGAAAACCGCAGCCGCGAAGCCCGCAGCCAAGCCGGCGGTGAAGCCTGTGGCGAAACCGGCGGCCAAGCCCGCGGCGAAAACCGCAGCCGCGAAGCCCGCAGCCAAGCCGGCGGCGAAGCCTGTGGCGAAACCGGCGGCCAAGCCTGTGGCGAAACCCGCGGCCGCGAAGCCTGCAGCCAAGCCGGCTGCGAAGCCTGCGGCGAAACCGGTGGCCAAGCCTGCGGCGAAACCCGTAGCCGCGAAACCTGCCGCAGCCAAGCCCGCCACCGCTCCTGCTGCGAAGCCTGCGGCGACTCCCAGCGCCCCGGCAGCCGCCTCCAGCGCTGCTTCGGCAACGCCTGCCGCGGGCAGCAACGGCGCCGCCCCGACCAGCGCCTCCTAAGGCGCTGTCTGCAAAGCCGCCGAGCCAAGCACCAGCAAAGCCCGGCGCTCTGCTTCCGTGCAGATGTCCCGGCTGCAGGCTTGCAGCCAGGCATCCGCATTACGATTCGCCTCCTGGCCCTCCAGCCAGGCTGTGGCCAGGTCGGCCAGGCGTTGCAGGTGTTCCCGTTCCGCTCGTAGTTCCTGGGCCTTCATTTCCTCGCGGAGTTCGGCCAGGCAGGCATCGTGGGTTGCCGCTTCGCGCCAGGCGCAACGCAATCTGCGCAGGGGTTCGATGACCGTTTCGCGCCAGGGGCGCGCGGCGTTCTCCAGGATCTGGGCGCGTTCTTTCGAGCAGCTCACACCGCGCCTGCCAAGCCAGGCGGCGACCAGCAACAGGCAGACGTCCGCACCTTGCTCCTGAAGCGCGAGGCAAGCCGTTTCCACGCCCGGCCGGGCATAGACGTCCACCGCGAATTTCCAGACATTTCCAGTCATACAGCCTCACGCTCCGCAAGGGCGAAACTGATAAACTCCGCCGCCATGATCCGACTCCTCAATCTTACGCTACAGCGCGGGCCGCAGCGCCTCCTGGAAGCTGCTGAACTGACCCTGCACGCCGGCCAGAAAGCCGGTCTCATCGGGGCCAATGGCGCTGGCAAGTCCAGCTTGTTCGCGCTGTTGCGCGGCCAGCTCGGCCAGGATGCTGGCGACTGCCTGTTGCCCGCCGACTGGCGCATCGCGCACATGCGCCAGGAGGTCGATACCCTGGATCGCCTGGCGGTGGATTACGTGCTCGACGGCGACAGTCGCCTGCGCGAGATCCAGGCGGCACTGGCCGCCGCCGAAGCGGCGCACGACGGTTCTGCCCTGGCGCGCCTGCATACCGAACTGGACAACGCCGACGGTTACACCGCCGATGCACGGGCGCGCAAGCTGCTGGCCGGACTCGGCTTCAGCAGCGAGCAGATGGAGCGCCGGGTCGGTGATTTCTCCGGCGGTTGGAGGATGCGCCTGAACCTGGCGCAGGCGCTGATGTGCCCGTCCGACCTGCTGTTGCTCGACGAGCCGACCAACCACCTCGACCTGGACGCCATCCTCTGGCTGGAAGAGTGGCTCAAGGGTTATCCCGGCACTCTGGTGCTGATCTCCCACGACCGCGACTTCCTCGATGCGGTGGTGGACCATGTGGTGCATCTGGAAAACCGCAAGCTGACCCTCTATCGCGGCGGCTATTCCGCTTTCGAGCGGACCCGCGCCGAGCGGCTGGCTCAGCAACAGCAGGCCTACGAGAAACAGCAGGCGCAGCGTGCGCACATGGAAAGCTTCATCGCCCGCTTCAAGGCCAAGGCCACCAAGGCGCGCCAGGCGCAGAGCCGGATCAAGGCGCTGGAGCGTCTCGAGGAACTGGCGCCGGCACATGTCGATTCGCCGTTCAATTTCAGTTTCCGCGAGTCGGACAAGATCTCCCGGCCGTTGCTGGATCTCGGCGAAGGCCGTCTCGGCTATGGCGACAAGGCGGTGCTGGAGAAGGTCAAGCTGCAACTGGTGCCCGGTGCGCGGATCGGCCTGCTCGGTCCCAACGGTGCCGGCAAGTCGACCCTGATCAAGACCCTGGCCGGGGACCTGCCCGAATTGGGCGGCCGCCTGCTGCGCGGCGAGAACCTGGCCATCGGATACTTCGCCCAGCACCAGCTCGATTCGCTGGACCCACAGGCCAGCCCGTTGCTGCATCTGCAGCGTATCGCCCCCGGCGAGCGCGAACAGACCCTCAAGGACTTCCTTGGCGGCTTCGACTTCCGCGGCGTTCGGGTGGACGAGCCGGTATTGAACTTCTCCGGTGGTGAGAAAGCGCGCCTGGCCCTGGCGCTGATCGCCTGGCAGAAGCCCAACCTGCTGCTGCTCGACGAGCCGACCAACCACCTCGACCTGGAAATGCGCCTGGCCCTGACCTTGGCTCTACAGGAGTTTTCCGGGGCGGTCCTGGTGGTTTCCCACGACCGGCACCTGCTCAAAAGCACCACCGACGAATTCCTCCTGGTCGCCGATGGGCGCGTGGTGCCGTTCGATGGCGATCTCGACGATTACGCCCGCTGGCTGGTCGACTATCGCGCGCGCAAGGCGCCGCAGGCCGAGACTGCGCCGGGCGCGCCGTCCGAACGCACCGACAAGCGCGCCCAGCGCCAGGCAGCGGCCGCGCTGCGCCAGCAGCTGGCGCCGCACAAGCGCGAGGCCGACAAGCTGGAGCGCGAACTCGGCGGCCTGCACGAAAAGCTAGCCGCTATCGAGGCGCGGCTGGGCGACAGCGCCCTGTACGACGTATCGCGAAAGGACGAATTGCGCGAGTTGCTGTCCGAACAATCGAGCCTGAAGGTTCGCGAAGGCGAGCTGGAGGAACGTTGGCTGGAGGCCCTGGAAACCCTCGAAGCCTTGCAGAAAGAACTGGAGGCCAGTGAGTGATGGATAACCTGCAGATGTTGACGCAGACCTGGAGCGGGCCGTTGGTGGTGGCGCTGCAGATCCTGCTCATCCTGCTGGTCGCCTGGCTGCTCCAGCGCCTGGTCCGACGCACGGTGACCCGTATCGGCGAGCGTTATCCGGTGCCGCCGGAGCTGCTCCTGCCGCTGCGTGGCGGCCTGCGCTGGCTGATCATGGTCAGCGCACTGATCATGGTGCTGGAGCGCCTGGGCGTGTCCGCCGAAGTGCTGTGGACCGCGCTGACCGGTTTCGCCGCGGTGGCGGCGGTAGCCTTCTTCGCCATCTGGAGCGTGCTCTCCAACCTGTTCTGTGCGTTGCTGATCTTCACCGTCGGGCCGTTCCGCATCGGCGACCGCGTGGAGCTGATCGATAGCGCCGACAAACCGGGCGTCACCGGACGCGTGGTTGCCATCAATCTCTTGTATACGACACTGGAAGAAACCCTCGAGGATGGCTCGCCGGGCCCGCTGCTGCAGGTTCCCAACAGCCTGTTCTTCCAGAAAGCCGTGCGTCGCTGGCGTGGGCCAGGTTTTTCAACTCCAACAAAAAACGGGAAATAACCATCTATGGAATGGCTCGCCAGTCCTGAAATCTGGGTCGCGTTCCTGACCCTGACCGCCCTGGAAATCGTCCTCGGCATCGACAACATCATCTTCATCTCGATCCTGGTCGGGCGCCTGCCGCCGGCCCAGCAACCGAGGGCGCGCTTCTTCGGCCTGGCCCTGGCCATGGGCACGCGGATCCTGCTGTTGCTCTCGATCACCTGGGTCATGCGCCTGACCACCGACCTGTTCCACCTGTTCGGCCAGGGCATCTCCGGGCGTGACCTGATCCTCTTCTTCGGCGGCCTGTTCCTGCTGTTCAAGAGCACCATGGAGATCTACCACAGCCTGGAAGGCGCGGAAGAAGAGCAGAAGAGCGGCGGCAAGGCCCACGGCTTCATGGGCATCATCGTCCAGATCGCGATCATCGACATCATCTTCTCCCTGGACTCGGTGATCACCGCCGTCGGTCTGGTGCAGAACGTGCCGGTGATGGTCGCGGCGATCGTCATCTCGGTCGGCGTGATGATGCTGGCGGCAGGCACCATCAGCGACTTCATCGAGAAACACCCATCGCTGAAGATGCTCGCCCTGTCGTTCCTCATCGTGGTCGGCACCGTGCTGGTGGCCGAGTCCTTCGAAGTGCACGTGCCGAAAGGCTACGTCTACTTCGCCATGGCCTTCTCCCTGGCGGTGGAGGCGCTGAACATCCGCTTGCGCGGGGCCATGGCGCGCAAGCGCGGCGAAGAGCCGGTGAAGCTGCGCAAGGGTTCGCCGGACTGAGAG
Source organism: Pseudomonas sp. FDAARGOS_761 (assembly GCF_013343155.1). NCBI lineage: Bacteria > Pseudomonadati > Pseudomonadota > Gammaproteobacteria > Pseudomonadales > Pseudomonadaceae > Pseudomonas > Pseudomonas sp. FDAARGOS_761. The sequence continues at coordinate 5,934,558 of NZ_CP054572.1, forward strand.
CGTTCGGGGCCAGGGCGAATAGCCGCATCGCGGTGGTCCGCCCAACATGGCTGAGCGCGTATCCTCGGGAAAGCCCGGCATCTGCCGGGTTTTTTCTGTCGGCCAGGTTGCGCCCGCAAAGGTTGGGCGAGGCGCGTGGTCGGAAAACCTGTGCGGCTGCTCCGCCTTGGTGCACACTGGCTTTTTCGTTCCCGCCGCCAGCCGCGTTCGCTTTCCGAGGTGTGCAATGCTCGTCAGTACCTGGTTCGCCTTCTTTCTCGCCTGCTGGGCCATCAGCCTGTCGCCGGGCGCCGGAGCCATCGCCTCGATGTCCTGCGGGTTGCAGTACGGCTTTGCGCGAGGCTACTGGAACGCGCTGGGCCTGCAGATCGGCCTGGCCCTGCAGATCGCCATCGTCGCCGCCGGCGTCGGTGCGTTGCTGGCGACCTCGGCACTGGCTTTCAGCCTGATCAAGTGGTTCGGCGTGGCCTACCTGGTGTACCTGGCGGTGCGCCAGTGGCAGGCGCCGCCACAGGCCTTGAGCACCGATGGCGAACGGCCTCTGGGGCGACCGTTGACCCTGGTGCTGCGTGGTTTCCTGGTCAACGCCAGCAATCCCAAGGCGGTGATCTTCATGCTCGCGGTGCTGCCGCAGTTCATCGACCCGCACCAGCCGCTGCTGGCGCAGTACCTGATCATGGGCGGCACCATGATCGTCGTCGACCTGATCGTCATGGCCGGCTACACCGGACTGGCTGCGCGCGTGCTACGCGTACTGCGTTCGCCGCGCCAGCAGAAGCTGGTGAACCGTACCTTCGCCAGCCTGTTCGTCGGCGCCGCGGGGCTGCTGGCGACGGTGCGCCGAGCGCCGCTCTGAGCCGACCGACACGCCGACGGGCGTGATTGTTACAGAGTATTTCTTGCATGGGCGGGAAGGCGAAGGGACAATTTAATCTCTTCCATTCTCACTTCGTCTTCGCCATGCACCCTCCGAAAATCCTGCTGTGGCTGCTGCCGCTGGTCTGCGCGTTCAGCCTTGGAGCTATTGCCGACACGGCCGTCGACCCCTCCCAAGCCTTGCATCTGTTGAGTTACCTGGCGGCCGACTATCCGCCGACCGTGGCTGACGGCAAGATCGTCGACCCCAGCGAATACCAGGAACAGGTGGAGTTCGTTGGCAACCTGCAGGCATTGGTCCTGACCCTGCCGATGCGCCCCGAGCGCGCCGAGCTGGAGAGGGGGGTCGCCAGCCTGCGCCAGGCCATCGAGCAGCGCTTGCCGGGAAGGGACGTGGCCCTCCAGGCGCGCAACCTCGAGGCACGGGTGGCGGATATCTACCAGGTGGTGCAGACCCCCGCGATCACCCCCGACCCGAGCCGCGCAGCGCCGATCTATGCCCAGCAGTGCGCGATCTGCCATGGCGATGCGGGCAAGGGCGACGGCCCCGCCGGCATCGGCCTGGAACCGCCGCCGGCGAACCTCACCGATCGCCAGCGCCTCGACCACCTGAGCCTCTACGACCTGCGTAACGTCATTGGCCTGGGCGTGGCCGGCACCGACATGACGGCGTTCGCCGACCAGCTCGACGAACGCCAGCGCTGGGACCTGGCCAGCTATGTGGCCGGCCTGAGCGCCGGCAGTGCGCAGCCGGACAAGGCCCATGCCTACCCGCTGGCGACCCTGGCCACGCAGACTCCGGCCGAAGTCGCCGAGCACGACGGCGAGGCCGCTGCGGAGAGCTTCCGCGCCTTGCGTGCGCATCCGCCGCTGGAGCAGCGCGGTCCTGGGCAATTGATCGACTATACCGCCGCCACCCTGGACAAGAGCTTCGCGGTCTATCGCGAAGGCGACCGCGACCAGGCCTACGACCTGTCGGTGGCGGCCTACCTGGAAGGCTTCGAGCTGGTGGAAAGCTCGCTGGACAACGTCGACGCCGATTTGCGCCGCTCCACCGAGAAGCAGCTGATGGCCTACCGCCAGGCGTTGCGCGATGGCCTCCCGGAAACCCAGGTGGCGCAACAGCTGGAGCTGGCCAAGGGCAAGCTGGCAGAGGCCGCCAAGCAGCTTGGCGGCGACTCGCTGAGTTTCTCCATCAGTTTCGTTTCCGCCCTGTTGATCCTGTTGCGCGAAGGGGTAGAGGCAATCCTGGTGCTTGCCGCCATCCTCGCCTTCCTGCGCAATACCGGGCAGGAAAGCGCCGTGCGTGGCGTGCACGTCGGCTGGGGGCTGGCCTTCGTCGCCGGCTTCGCCACCTGGGCGTTGGCCGCCTATGTGATCGATATCGGCGGTGCCCAGCGCGAGCTGATGGAGGGCTTCACCTCGCTGTTCGCCTGCGTGATGGTGCTCTGGCTCGGCGTCTGGATGCACGACCGCCGCCACGCGGCAGCCTGGCAGGACTACATCCGCAGCAGCCTGGTGGGCGGTGGTGGACGCTTCGGCTTCGCAGTGCTGGCGTTCTTCTCGGTCTACCGCGAGTTGTTCGAGGTCATCCTGTTCTACGAAACCCTCTGGTTGCAGGCCGGACCGGCCGGGCACAATGCCGTGATCGGCGGTGCGGCGACCGCCGTGGTCCTGCTGATCGGCCTGGCCTGGGTGATCCTGCGTGGCTCGGCGAAACTGCCGCTGGGGTTGTTCTTCAGCATCAACGCGGCGTTGCTCTGTGCGCTCTCGGCGGTGTTCGCCGGACATGGCGTCATCGCCTTGCAGGAAGCCGGGGTGATCGGCACCCGTCCGGTGCCGTTCTTCGACTTCGACTGGCTGGGGATCAAGGCCGACGCCTATTCGCTGTCGGCCCAGGCCATGGCGCTGGTGGCCATCGCGCTGCTCTACGGACGTAGCCGGATCGTCGAGCGCCGGCGTGCGGCGGCCAACGCGGCCGACTGAGCGGGTTCGCGCAACCACGACGGCCAGTGCGATACTGGCCGTCGTCATTTCTACGGAAGTCCGTTCATGCGTATCTGGATCGATGCCGACGCCTGCCCCAAGGCGGCCAAGGAACTGGTCTGCAAGTTCGCCCTCAAGCGCAAGCTGGAAGTCTGGATGGTCGCCGGCCAGCCGCAGGTCAAGCCGCCGTTCGCCTGCGTGCGTCTGGTGGTGGTGGAAAGCGGGATGGATGCGGCTGACGATTACCTGGTGGAGCAGGCCGAGCCGGGCGACCTGGCGATCTGCAGCGACGTACCGCTGGCCGATCGGCTGATCAAGAAACAGGTTGCCGCCCTCGATCCTCGCGGCCGCGAGTTCGACGCGCGGAACATGGGCGATAAGCTGGCCATGCGCAACCTGATGGCCGACCTGCGTGACCAGGGGCAGATGGGCGGCGGCCAGGCGCCCTACGCTGAGCGTGACCGCCAGGCGTTCGCCAACGCTCTGGACCGCCTGCTCACCCGCCTGCAGCGGGAAGCCGATCTACGCGCGAGTCAGCCGCACAGATAGGTACCGGTACCGACGGCGACCAGCGTGCCGTCGTCGCTATGCAGTTCCGAGCGCACCACTGCGACCTTGTTGCCCGAGCGAAGCGGCACCGCATGGGCGGTGAACGTCCGGCCGCGTCCCGGGCGCAGGTAGTCGACGCGCAAGTCGATGGTGCCGAGCTTCGACAGCCGCGCCATGCGCTCGTGGCCTGGCAGTTCGCGATGCCGTTCGAGGGCGCCGATCAGGGCCATCGCACCGCCGGTGACGTCGAGCAGGCTGGAGATCACCCCGCCGTGGAGTATGCCCTGGACGAAGTTGCCGATCAGTTCGTCCTTCATCGGCAGGTCGAGGACTACCCGCTCGCGGCCCAGGCTCGCCACGCGGATCCCGAGCATGCGGTTGAAGGGGATGCGCTGGAAGAAATCCGCCACCAGTTGGTGGACGTCGTCAGGCAGGGCGGGGGAGGGCGTTTCGCTCATCGCGGCGTCTCGATTCGATGGTTTCGAGACGCACGCTGGCGTAGCGGCACGGATTTGAAAAGGGCGGCGGCGCGACCGCCCTCGTGCTTGGCCGATCAGGCCTTGTCCTGGTCCACCAGTTCGAGCACCCGGTCGACCAGCTTGTTGATCCCGGAAGCGGCTTCGGCGATCGACTGGGCGAGCATGTAGGCCGGGGTGGTCACCAGCTTGCGCGCGCTGTCTTCGACGATCTCGTCCACCGGCGCGTCGATGTGCTCGGCACCCATCTGCTTCAGCGAGTCGGCGGTGTCGGCGTCGTTGCCGATGGTGCATTGGACGCCGGCGCCGTAGATCTTCGCCGCCATCGCCGGAGCGATGCAGATCAGCCCGACTGGCTTGCCGGCTTCGGCGAAAGCCTTGGCCAGCGCCAGCACGTCCGGCTGCACCTGGCATTGTGCGCCGTTGATGGCAAAGTCGCTGAGGTTCTTCGCAGCGCCGAAGCCACCGGGCACGATCAGCGCGTCGTAGTCCTCGGCGCGGGCTTCGCGCAGGTCCTTGACTTCGCCGCGGGCGATACGCGCGGACTCGACCAGGACATTGCGGCTTTCCGGCATTTCCTCGCCGGTCAGGTGGTTGACCACATGGTGCTGGGCGATGTTCGGCGCGAAGCATTGTGCCTCGGCGCCGCGCTGGCTGAGGCGGAGCAGGGTGATCACGCTTTCGTGGATTTCCGCGCCATCGTAGACGCCACAACCGGAGAGGATGACGGCAACTTTCTTGTGCATGAGGCTTACTCCTTGGGAACGCAGGATCCGGACCGGACGGGCCTGGCCGGGGTCGGTATCGCGCAAGCATAGCGAGCCGCCGGCCCCGGCGGCCAGCCGGAGCGGAGGGTACAAGGAGTTGGAGTGTGCGAAGGGGCCGGCTGTTCAGTCGCGCCGGCGCGGGTTCACTCGGATTTGTCGGCGTTGCCGCCCGCGCCGTTGCCGCGCGGTGTCTTGAAACGCCGCCATAGCCAGAGCAGCAGGCCCAGCACGATCAGGCCGCCGAGGACCATGAGTTCGTATTTCTTGATGTTGCCGAGCATGCCTTCCAGTACGCTGCCGAAATAGTAGGCGGCGGAGCCCAGCGCGGCGGCCCAGACGATGGCGCCGATGCCGTTGAGAAGAAGATAGCGGGCCGGTGGATAGCCGGACAGGCCGATGGCCACCGGCATCACCGTACGCAGGCCGTAGACGAAGCGGAAACTCAGCACCCACAGGTCAGGATGGCGGCGCACATGGTCCAGCGCCTTGTCGCCGAGCTTCTGCCAGCGCGGCTTGCGCGCCAGCAACCGGCGGCCGTGGCGGCGTCCGAGGAAGTACCAGAGTTGGTCACCGGCGTAGCTGCCGAGGAAGGCGGTGAGAATCACGGTATCCAGCTGCATGTAGCCGCGGAAGGCAAGGAACCCGGCCAGCACGAGAATGGTTTCGCCCTCGAAGAAAGTACCGAGAAAAAGGGCGAAATAGCCGAAGTCCTGCAGGAATTGTTGGAGCATCATCGGGGCAGCGAAGCGAAATGAACGCGCAGCCTAACTCGGTTGAGGGCGTGGGGAAAGCGCGATCGTCACGGCCCAGGTCATTGATTGTGCAATGAATGGCCTTTGCCGCTGGCTTTTTGCGATGATTGGCGGTGCGGCAGGATGCCGCGACCTTGAGTCACTGTCGTCGCTTGTTGCCAATCCGTCATAATCAGGGACTATAACTGTCACACTGTGCCCGTTATCTGGGCCCTGGAGTAAACCGTGAGCTTCACTCCCGCCAACCGCGCCTATCCCTACACCCGCCTGCGGCGCAATCGCCGCGATGACTTCTCCCGCCGCCTGGTCCGCGAGAATGTCCTCACCGTCGACGACCTGATCCTGCCGGTGTTCGTCCTCGATGGGGTCAACCAGCGTGAAAGCATTCCGTCGATGCCCGGCGTCGAGCGCCTGTCCATCGACCAGTTGCTGATCGAGGCGGAAGAGTGGGTGGCCCTGGGCATTCCGGCGCTGGCGCTGTTCCCGGTGACCCCGGTGGAGAAGAAGTCCCTGGACGCCGCCGAGGCATACAACCCGGAAGGCATCGCCCAGCGCGCCACCCGCGCCCTGCGCGAGCGCTTTCCGGAGCTGGGCATCATCACCGACGTGGCGCTCGACCCGTTCACCACCCATGGCCAGGACGGCATCCTGGATGACGATGGTTACGTCCTCAACGACGTCAGCATCGACGTGCTGGTACGGCAGGCGCTGTCCCACGCCGAGGCCGGCGCCCAGGTGGTAGCGCCCTCGGACATGATGGACGGTCGCATCGGTGCGATCCGCGAGGCCCTGGAGTCTGCCGGTCACACCAATGTGCGGATCATGGCCTACTCGGCCAAGTACGCCAGCGCCTACTACGGTCCGTTCCGCGATGCGGTCGGCTCGGCTTCGAACCTCGGCAAGGGCAACAAGGCCACCTACCAGATGGATCCGGCGAACAGCGACGAGGCACTTCACGAAGTGGCCGCCGACCTGGCCGAAGGCGCCGACATGGTGATGGTCAAGCCGGGCATGCCCTACCTCGACATCGTGCGTCGGGTGAAGGATGAATTCCGCGCCCCGACCTTTGTCTACCAGGTCAGCGGCGAGTATGCGATGCACATGGGCGCCATCCAGAACGGCTGGCTGGCCGAATCGGTGATCCTCGAATCCCTTACCGCCTTCAAACGTGCCGGCGCCGATGGCATTCTGACCTACTTCGCCAAGCAGGCCGCAGAACAATTAAGACGGGGGCGTTGACCCCCTCGGGAAGATGAATGAATACGCAGCAAGGACTTGATGAGATCGAACGTATCGCCGCCGACGAAACCGTAGTGGCGAACGTGGAAAGCGAAGCAGAAGTGAAGATGGCCGAAACGATCCCGGTGGAAACGCCACCTGCGGTGGTTCCCAGCGTGGATGACAGCAGCCTGTACATTCATCGCGAGCTCTCCCAGTTGCAGTTCAACATCCGCGTGCTGGAACAGGCGCTGGACGAGTCCTACCCGCTCCTGGAGCGGCTGAAGTTCCTCCTCATCTTCTCGAGCAACCTCGACGAGTTCTTCGAGATCCGCATCGCCGGCCTGAAGAAGCAGATCACCTTCGCCCGCGAGCAGGCCGGCGCCGACGGCCTGCTGCCGCACCAGGCCCTGGCGCGGATCAGCGAGCTGGTCCACGAGCAGGTATCGCGGCAGTACCGGATCCTCAACGAGACCCTGTTGCCGGAGCTGGCCAAGCACCAGATCCGCTTCATCCGCCGGCGTCACTGGACGCTGAAGATCAAGACCTGGGTGCGGCGCTTCTTCCGCGACGAGATCGCGCCGATCATCACCCCGATCGGCCTCGACCCGACCCACCCGTTCCCGCTGCTGGTGAACAAGAGCCTCAACTTCATCGTCGAGCTGGAGGGGATGGATGCCTTCGGCCGCGACTCCGGCCTGGCGATCATCCCGGCGCCGCGCCTGCTGCCACGGATCATCAAGCTGCCGGAAGACGTTGGCGGCGAGGGCGACAACTACGTGTTCCTGTCGTCGATGATCCACGCCCACGCCGACGACCTGTTCCCCGGCATGAAGGTGAAGGGCTGCTACCAGTTCCGCCTGACCCGCAACGCCGACCTGTCGGTGGACACCGAGGATGTCGAGGACCTGGCCCGCGCGCTGCGCGGCGAGCTGTTCTCGCGTCGCTACGGGGACGCGGTACGCCTGGAGGTGGTGGATACCTGCCCGCAGAACCTGACCAACTACCTGCTCAAGCAGTTCGGCCTGTCCGAAAGCGAGTTGTACAAGGTCAGCGGCCCGGTCAACCTGACCCGCCTGTTCAGCGTCACCGGCCTGGAAAGCCATCCGGAGCTGCAGTACCCGCCCTTCACCCCGGCGATCCCGCGTCTTTTGCAGAAGAAGGAAAACCTCTTCAACGTCCTCAGCAAGCTCGACGTGCTGCTGATGCACCCGTTCGAGTCCTTCACCCCGGTGATCGACCTGCTGCGCCAGGCCGCCAAGGATCCGAACGTGCTGGCGATCAAGCAGACCCTGTACCGCAGCGGTGCCAACTCTGAGATCGTCGACGCCCTGGTCGAGGCGGCACGCAACGGCAAGGAGGTCACCGCGGTGATCGAGCTGCGCGCCCGCTTCGACGAAGAGTCCAACCTGCAACTGGCCAGCCGCCTGCAACAGGCCGGCGCGGTAGTGATCTACGGCGTGGTCGGCTTCAAGACCCACGCCAAGATGATGCTGATCCTCCGTCGCGAGGACGGCGAACTGCGCCGCTACGCGCACCTGGGCACCGGCAACTACCATGCCGGCAACGCTCGCCTGTACACCGACTACAGCCTGCTGACCGCCGACGTGGCGCTCTGCGAGGACCTGCACAAGCTGTTCAACCAACTGATCGGGATGGGCAAGACGCTGCGCATGAAGAAGCTGTTGCATGCGCCGTTCACCCTGAAGAAGAACCTGCTGGAAATGATCAACCGCGAGGCGGCCCAGGCGGCGCTCGGCCAGCCGGCGCACATCATGGCCAAGGTCAACTCGCTGACCGATCCGAAGGTCATCCGCGCCCTGTACAAGGCCAGCCAGGCCGGGGTCAGGATCGACCTGGTGGTGCGTGGCATGTGCTGCCTGCGGCCAGGCATCCCGGGGGTCTCGCACAATATCCACGTGCGCTCGATCATCGGACGCTTCCTCGAGCACAGCCGCATCTACTACTTCCTCAACGGCGGCGACGAGAAGCTCTATCTCTCCAGCGCCGACTGGATGGAGCGCAACCTCGACATGCGCGTCGAGACCTGCTTCCCGGTGGAAGGCAAGAAGCTGGTGCAGCGGGTCAAGAAGGAACTGGAAACGTACCTGACCGACAACACCCAGGCCTGGGTGTTGCAGGCCGACGGTAGCTACCAGCGGCTCAGCCCCACCGGTAACCAGAACCCCCGCAATACCCAGGCGACCCTGCTGGAGAAGCTGGCCGCGCCGGTGCTTACCGCACGTTGAGGCTGTAGCCGACCCGCTTGAGCCATTCGGCTTCCTGGGCGAAGTCGGCCTGGGTCAGCGGGTTGGCTTCCAGCCAGCCCTCGGGGAAGGTCACCGAAAGGCTCTTGGGCTCTGCCTTCAGGCGCACCGAGGGCATTTCCTGGGTGCCGCGAATGTGGTGGAAGAGGATCGCGAAGCGCAGCACGATGCACAGGCGCACCAACTTGTCGCCTTCCGCGGCGAACTCCGCCAGCTTATCCGCCGGAATGTTGCGGCGGTGGCCGCGTACCAGTAGCGACAGCATCTGCTGGTCCTGGCGCGAGAAGCCAGCCAGGTCGGAGTGCTCGATCAGGTAGGCGCCGTGCTTGTGGTAGTGGTAATGGGCGATGTCCAGGCCGATCTCGTGGACCCGTGCGCCCCAGCTCAGCAGGTCGCGGTGCAGTTCGTCGTTCAGCTCCCAGGCGTCGCCGACTTCGGCAAGCACCTTGAGGGCCTTGGCCTCCACCCGCGAAGCCTGCTCCGGATCGACGTGGTAGCGCTGCATCAGCGAACTGATGGTGCGTTCGCGCACGTCCTCGTGCTGGTGACGGCCGACCAGGTCGTAGAGAACGCCTTCGCGCAGGGCGCCCTCGGAGTGAACCATCTGTTCCAGTTCCAGCGCGTCGAAGATCGCTTCGAGAATGGCCAGTCCGGCCGGGAAGATGGTCCGGCGGTCCGGCTTGATCCCTTCCAGATCGAGCTTCTCCACGTCGCCGAGCTTGAGCACCTTGCGCTTCAGCCAGGCCAGTCCGTCCGGGCTGATCTCGCCGTTGCCGTGGCCGCCGGCCTTGATCGCCAGCGCCACTGCGCGGATGGTGCCGGAGGCGCCGACCGCCTGTTGCCAGCCGAGGCGCCGCAGGCTGTTCTCGATGCCCATCAGTTCCAGGCGTGCGGCGGTGTACGCCTGGGCGTAGCGGGCCGGGGTGATCTTGCCGTCGCGGAAGTAGCGTTGGGTGTAGCTGACGCAACCCATCTGCAGGCTTTCCCGCAGCTCGGACTCGAAACCCTGGCCGATGATGAACTCGGTGCTGCCGCCGCCGATGTCGCTGACCAGCCGGCGACCGCCGCTGTCGGGCATGCTGTTGGCGACGCCGAGGTAGATCAGGCGGGCTTCCTCGCGGCCGGAGATGACTTCCACGGGATGGCCGAGAACCTCTTCCGCACGACGGATGAAATCGCTGCGGTTGCGCGCCTCGCGCAAGGCGTTGGTCGCGACCACGCGTACGGAACCCTGGGGCATGCCGCTGATGAACTGGGCGAAGCGGCGCAGGCAGTCGAGGCCGCGCTGGGTGGCCTCCTCGCTGAGATTGCGCTCCTCGTCGAGGCCGGCGGCCAGTTGGACCTTCTCGCCCAGCCGTTCGAGGATGCGGACTTCGCCGTGGATATTGGCCTTGGCCAGACAGAGGTGGAAACTGTTGGAACCCAGGTCCAGGGCGGCAATCAGCGGGAATGCCTCGGCAGGTTTTTGCGGCATGCTTTGCAAGTCCATTGGAAAACTGCGCCATCCTGCCACGATAGGGCGAGGGTCGCCAATGCGGCAGCCGATCAATCGGGAATCAGCCGACCAACGATAGAGACTCTCAATCGGCTGCGCCTTCCGGCGAGGGTCAAGGCGGGATATGATGGTCGGCACTTTCGCGTTTCAATTCGCGTCCGACTACGGAGAGATTTCATGAGCGAACATATCGTCAACGTTACTGATGCCAGCTTCGAGCAGGACGTGCTGAAGGCCGACGGCCCTGTGCTGGTGGACTACTGGGCCGAGTGGTGCGGTCCGTGCAAGATGATCGCGCCGGTGCTGGACGAAGTCGCCAGGGACTATCAGGGCAAGCTGAAGGTCTGCAAGCTGAACATCGACGAGAACCAGGACACCCCGCCGAAGTACGGCGTGCGTGGCATCCCTACCCTGATGCTGTTCAAGGACGGCAATGTCGAGGCGACCAAGGTCGGCGCACTGTCCAAGTCGCAGCTGGCGGCCTTCCTCGACGCCAATATCTGAGCCGGGCCCAGGCCTCGCTGGAAAGCCCCGCGATTCGCGGGGCTTTTTTTTGCGTTTCTATAGACGCCACGCGGCCACGGTGTTAAATTCGGGTTCGCGACGTTTTTTCCGTCGCCTTCTGCATGCCGTCCCGGACGCACTTCCTACTCGAACTTTCTAGCGCTCCTGTCGCCCCCTTGCGACACGGCTTTCCCAAGCTCGACGCTTTCTCCAATTCCTCTTTCTGCGTACCTATCTCTTTCCTATGAATCTGACCGAACTCAAGCAAAAGCCGATTGCCGAACTGCTGGAAATGTCCGATGCCATGGGCCTGGAAAACATGGCCCGTTCGCGCAAGCAGGACATCATCTTCGCCCTGCTGAAGAAGCACGCGAAAAGTGGTGAAGAGATCTCCGGCGATGGCGTGCTGGAGATTCTTCAGGACGGCTTCGGCTTCCTGCGCTCCGCCGACTCTTCCTACCTGGCCGGCCCCGACGACATCTATGTCTCGCCGAGCCAGATCCGGCGCTTCAACCTGCGCACGGGCGACACCATCATCGGCAAGATCCGGCCGCCGAAAGAGGGCGAACGCTACTTCGCCCTGCTCAAGGTCGACTCGATCAACTTCGATCGTCCGGAGAATGCGAAGAACAAGATTCTCTTCGAGAACCTGACGCCGCTGTTCCCCAACGAGCGGATGAAGATGGAAGCCGGCAACGGCTCCACCGAAGACCTGACCGGCCGCGTCATCGACCTCTGCGCGCCGATCGGCAAGGGCCAGCGCGGCCTGATCGTGGCGCCGCCGAAGGCGGGCAAGACCATCATGCTGCAGAACATCGCCAGCAACATCACCCGCAACAACCCCGAATGCCACCTGATCGTCCTGCTGATCGACGAGCGCCCTGAGGAAGTGACCGAAATGCAGCGCACCGTGCGCGGCGAAGTGGTCGCCTCGACCTTTGACGAACCGCCGACCCGTCACGTACAGGTCGCCGAGATGGTGATCGAGAAGGCCAAGCGCCTGGTCGAGCACAAGAAGGACGTGGTCATCCTGCTCGACTCCATCACCCGTCTGGCGCGGGCCTACAACACCGTGATCCCCAGCTCCGGCAAGGTGCTCACCGGCGGTGTCGACGCCCATGCCCTGGAGAAGCCGAAGCGCTTCTTCGGCGCCGCGCGGAACATCGAAGAGGGCGGTTCTCTTACGATTCTCGCCACGGCGTTGGTGGAAACCGGCTCGAAGATGGACGAGGTGATCTACGAGGAATTCAAGGGTACCGGCAACATGGAACTCCCATTGGATCGCAAGATCGCCGAGAAGCGCGTGTTCCCGGCCATCAACATCAACCGTTCGGGTACCCGCCGCGAAGAGCTGCTGACCAGCGAGGACGAGCTCCAGCGCATGTGGATCCTGCGCAAGATCCTGCACCCGATGGACGAGATCTCCGCGATCGAATTCCTCATCGACAAGCTCAAGCAGACCAAGACCAACGATGAGTTCTTCGATTCGATGAAACGAAAGTAGTCTTCGAGAGTACCAAACAAAGGCGCTCCGGTTGACCGGGGCGCCTTTTGCATATCTGGAGGGACGTGGATGTCGAGCCTGGCCTATCGAAGGGACATCGATGGTTTGCGAGCGTTGGCCATTCTGCCGGTGGTGTTCTACCACCTTGGCTTGGGGGGCATCACCGGCGGCTATGTGGGCGTCGATGTTTTCCTGGTCATTTCCGGCTACCTGATCACTTCGATCATCCGGCGCGAGCAGCAGGCCGGACGTTTCAGCTTCGTCGACTTCTGGGCGGGCCGGGCACGCCGCATTCTCCCCGCGCTGTTCGTGATGATGGCGGCGAGCCTGGTGATCGGCTGGTTCCTCATGGCGCCGCGCGACTACGAAGAGTTAGGGCGTTCGGTTCGCTACCAGACGATGTTCGCCTCGAACATCCTGTTCTGGAAGCAGGATGGCTATTTCGACGCCGCGTCCGAATTCAAGCCGCTATTGCATACCTGGTCGTTGTCGGTGGAAGAGCAGTTCTACATTCTCTTCCCGCTACTGCTGGCCGCGATCTCCGGGCGACTGCTGCGCTGGCGGCTCGCCATCCTCCTCGCGGTCCTGGCGCTATCGCTGGCGGCCAGCGTCTGGGCGGTGAGCCAGCGACCTGGCAGTGCATTCTTCCTCCTGCCGATGCGCGCCTGGGAACTCCTGGCGGGTGCCGCGCTGGCGTTGCTGCCGGGCGCTAGCCGCGGTCATTCGCAATGGTCCCTGCAACTGGCGGCCACCCTCGGCATAGCGGCGATTCTCCTGCCGGTGTTCTTCTACGACAGCGACACTCCTTTCCCCGGCCTCGCGGCGCTGCCGGCGGTGCTTGGCACCGCCCTGCTGATCTGGGCCAACGGCGCCGGCGACACCTGGGTTCGCCGCCTGCTGGGCTGGCAACCGCTGGTCTGGTTCGGTCTGATCTCCTATTCGCTGTACCTCTGGCACTGGCCGCTGTACGTCTTCGTCCAGTACCACGCACTGGAAACCCTGGGCCTGCCGGCACGCCTGGGGTTGCTGGCGGCGAGCATCGGCCTGGCGGCACTGTCGCTGTACTACGTCGAGGCACCGTTCCGCGAGCGCAAGCTGTTCGCCGGGCGCCAGCAGATGCTTGGCGCGGCGCTGTGCAGCTTGCTGCTGCTGGGAGTCGTCGGCCAGTTGGTGCGGCATTACGACGGCGTGCCGTCGCGTCTTTCCGAGGAAGCCTTGCGTTATGCCAAGGCGTCCAAATGGCGCGATGGGCAGACCGACTGCATGTTCGACAAGAAGGCGCTCAGTCAGGAAAGCATCTGCCGCTTCCCGGCGGAACTGGCTGCCGAACGACCGCTGCTGGTCAGTTGGGGCGACAGCCATTCCGCGGCGTTGAGCCCGCTGCTGCGCGAACTGGCTGCCAGTCGCCGGGTGCCGATCTGGCAGGCTTCGCTGGCGGGCTGTCCGCCGTTGCTGGGGATGCTGGAAAAGGACAATTGCCTGCGTTTCAACCAGCAGATGCTCGAGTTCGTCGAACAGCAGCGGCCGGGCGGGGTGATCCTCGCCGGACGCTGGGACATGTATGTCTACGGCGACTCGCAGGACGGCACCCGCAACATTCTCCGCGAGCCGGACGACACGCCGGACAGCTCGATCGCCGAGGCGCTGCTGCGGCAACGCCTGAGCGGGATGATCGAAAGGCTGAACGCGGCCGACGTACATGTCTGGCTGGTCAAGGACGTACCGCTGCTGCCATTCAAGGCACCGGCGCGGCTGGTGCGGCTGAGTCTGAGCGGGGAGGATGTCGGGCGCGCACGTTTTCCCTTCGCTGAGCACGCTGCGCGCGTCGCCTACGTGAATGCGCTGTTCGATGCGTTGGCCGAAGGCAACCCGCGGGTGAGCGTGCTCGACCCCTCCAGCGTGCTCTGCGATGGCCTGGATTGTTTCGCCGAACGTGATGGCTGGTCGCTGTACATGGATAACAACCACCTTTCGACCCAGGGGGCCCATGAACTCGGGCCTTTGTTCGAGCCGATGCTACAGAGCCTCGACGACTCGAGGATCGCCAGCCAGCAGTGACCGAATGCCGCGTTTGCCTGCTGCCGGATGGGCCGGGAGCAGGTAGGATGTGGGGTCTTGCAGTGAATGGTTAGGCCAATGACGTTCAAGGATCTCCGCGATTTCATCGCCCAGCTGGAGCAGCGCGGTGCGTTGAAGCGCATCCAGGTGCCGATTTCCCCCGTGCTCGAGATGACCGAGGTGTGCGACCGCACGTTGCGCGCCAAGGGCCCGGCATTGCTGTTCGAAAAGCCGACCGGCTTCGACATGCCGGTGCTCGGCAACCTGTTCGGTACGCCGGAGCGCGTGGCGCTGGGCATGGGCGCCGAGGACGTCGGCGCGCTGCGCGAGATCGGCAAGTTGCTGGCGCAACTCAAGGAGCCCGAGCCGCCGAAGGGCCTCAAGGACGCCTGGGCCAAGCTGCCGATGTACAGGAAGGTCCTGTCCATGGCGCCGAAGGTGCTCAAGGACGCCCCCTGCCAGGAAGTGGTCGAGGAGGGCGAGGACGTCGACCTCGGCCGGCTACCGGTCCAGACCTGCTGGCCGGGCGATGTCGGGCCGCTGATCACCTGGGGCCTGACCGTTACCCGCGGGCCGAACAAGGAACGGCAGAACCTGGGCATCTACCGCCAGCAGGTGATCGGCCGCAACAAGGTGATCATGCGCTGGCTCAGCCATCGCGGCGGCGCACTGGACTACCGCGAGTGGTGCCAGAAGCATCCGGGCCAGCCCTATCCGGTAGCCGTGGCGCTGGGCGCCGATCCGGCGACCATCCTCGGTGCGGTGACGCCGGTGCCGGACACCCTTTCCGAATACGCTTTCGCCGGCCTGTTGCGCGGGCATCGTACCGAGCTGGTCAAGTGTCGCGGTAGCGACTTGCAGGTGCCGGCCAGCGCCGAGATCGTCCTCGAAGGGGTGATCCACCCCGGCGAGATGGCCGACGAAGGTCCCTATGGCGATCACACCGGCTACTACAACGAGGTCGATCGCTTCCCGGTGTTCACCGTCGAGCGCGTCACCCGCCGGCAGAAACCGATCTACCACAGCACCTACACCGGGCGTCCGCCGGACGAGCCGGCGATCCTCGGGGTGGCACTGAACGAAGTGTTCGTGCCGATCCTGCAGAAGCAGTTCCCGGAAATCGTCGATTTCTACCTGCCGCCGGAAGGTTGTTCCTACCGGATGGCGGTGGTGACCATGAAGAAGCAGTACCCAGGGCACGCCAAGCGCGTGATGCTCGGGGTCTGGTCGTTCCTGCGGCAGTTCATGTACACCAAGTTCGTCATCGTCACCGACGATGACATCGATGCGCGCGACTGGAACGATGTGATCTGGGCCATCACCACGCGGATGGACCCCAAGCGCGACACGGTGATGATCGACAACACGCCCATCGACTACCTCGACTTCGCCTCGCCGGTCTCCGGCCTCGGCTCGAAGATGGGGCTTGATGCCACCCACAAGTGGCCGGGCGAGACCAGCCGCGAATGGGGGCGCGCCATCGTCAAGGACGAAGCGGTGACACGGCGCATCGACGCGCTCTGGTCGAGCCTCGGGATCGACTGATGCGTATCGTCCTGCAACCGTCCGGCGCCTGCCTCGAGCTGCTGCCGGGGGAACGCATCCTCGATGGCGCCCGGCGGCTTGGCTACGACTGTCCGCAGAGCTGCCGCAACGGCAACTGCCATATCTGCGCGGCGCTGCTGGTGGAGGGGCGGGTACGCCAGAACGGCGAGGTACGCGATCATGGCGAACTCTTCACCTGCCTCGCCGAGCCGCTGGAAGACTGCGTGCTGCATTGGGACGGGGTGCTGGCGCCGGGTGAACTGCCTCTGCGCAAGCTGACCTGCCAGTTGAGCTTCTGCGAAGAGGTCGGCGGCGACGTCTACCGGGTCGGCCTGCGCGCGCCGGCCGGCAAGCCGCCACGCTATCACGCCGGGCAGTACCTGTTGCTGGAGCGTGACGGCGGCGACAGCGCGGCGTTTTCCCTGGCCTCCGCGCCGCATGCGGGACGCGACCTTGAGTTGCACATCCTGGCCAAGGAAGACAGTGCCGTCGCGCTGATCGCGCAGTTGCAGCGCGAGCGCCTGGCACGGATCCAGCTGCCGTTCGGCGACGCGCACCTGGCGGAACTGCCCGACGGTCCGCTGGTGCTGATCGCCGCGGGAACCGGCATGTCGCAGATGCACAGCCTGATCGAGCACTGCCGCGCCGCCGGCTTCGCCCATCCTGTACATCTCTACTGGGGCGTTCGGCGTCCGGAGGATTTCTACCGACTGCCGCACTGGACGGAGTGGGAAGGCCTGCCGAACCTGTTCCTGCACCGGGTGGTCAGCGACCTCTGTGGCTGGGAGGGGCGTTGCGGCTTGCTGCATGAGGCGGTGCGCGAGGATTTCGCCGACCTGTCGAGCCTGCATGTATACGCCAGCGGCTCGCCGGCGATGGTCTACGCGACCCTGGATGCCCTGGTCGAAGCAGGGATGGACGCGCACCAGATGCGCGCCGACGTGTTCGCCTACGCGCCGCGGGACTGAACGCGGCTCCGGCCTGGCGCCGGAGCCGCCGCGTCATCAGCCGGCTTGCTGCGGCGCGGCCTGGACCGCGGGTTTGCGCAGGGTCAGGCAGAGGAACAGGATGGCCAGCAGGCAGGCGCCGATCAGCAGCTTGAAGCCACCGTCCCAGCCGAAGTGGTCCACCGTGTAGCCGACCAGGGCGTTGGCTGCCACCGAGCCGCCGAGGTAGCCGAACAGACCGGTGAAGCCGGCGGCGGTGCCGGCCGCTTTCTTCGGCGCCAGCTCCAGGGCCTGCAAGCCGATCAGCATCACCGGGCCGTAGATCAGGAAGCCGATCATGATCAGCGCGGCCATGTCGATCGCCGGGTTGCCGGCCGGGTTCAGCCAGTAGATCAGGGTGCCGACGGTCACCAGGATCATGAACACCACGCCGGTGGCGCCGCGATTGCCCTTGAACAGCTTGTCCGACAGCCAGCCGCAGAGCAGGGTGCCGGGAATCCCCGCCCATTCGTAGAAGAAGTACGCCCAGGACGACTTGTCGACGTTGAAGTGCTTGGCCTCCTTGAGGTAGGTCGGCGCCCAGTCGAGCACACCGTAGCGCAGCAGGTAGACGAACACGTTGGCCAGGGCGATGTACCAGAGCAGCTTGTTGCGCAGCACGTAGGTGACGAAGATCTCCTTGGTCGACAGCTCGCGCTCGTGGTGTTCGTCGTAGCCTTCGGGGTAGTCGTCCTTGTGCTTCTCGATCGGCGGCAGGCCGCAGGATTGCGGGGTGTCGCGCATGGCGAAATAGGCGAACACGGCTACGCCCACGGCGACGATGGCCGGCACGTAGAAGGCCGAGCGCCAGTCGCCGAACAGCGCCAGGCCGAGCAGGAACAGCGGGCCGATCAGGCCGCCGCCGACATTGTGGGCGACGTTCCACACCGAGACCACGCTGCCGCGCTCCTTCTGCGACCACCAGTGGACCATGGTCCGTCCGCTCGGCGGCCAGCCCATGCCTTGGGCCCAGCCGTTGATGAAGAGCAGGACGAACATGATGGCGACGCTGGAGGTAGCCCAGTGCGCGAATCCGAAAATGAACATCACCGCCGCCGACACCAACAGGCCGAACGGCAGGAAGACCCGTGGGTTGGAACGGTCCGAGACCAGGCCCATGATGAATTTCGACAGGCCGTAGGCGATGGCGATGGCCGACATCGCGACGCCCAGCTGGCCGCGACTGTAGCCGTCCTCGATGAGGTAGGGCATGGCCAGGGAGAAGTTCTTGCGCAGCAGGTAGTAACCCGCGTAGCCGATGAAGATACCGGCGAAGATCTGCCAGCGCAGGCGCCGGTAGGTGCTGTCCACCTCGGCATCGGGCAGTGGCGCCTGGTGTGGCGCGGGACGAAAGATTCCGAACATCGCGAGCTCCGCTTGTTGTTGTGTCGCGCCTTTTTACGCGGTTGCGAACACTACATTTTTCGTAAATGAAAAAATAGCGGAAATGTTACAGGTTGAGTGCATTGGTCGGAAATAAGAAAGCCCCGGTCGGAAACCGGGGCCTTCATAGGGGAAAAACATCTGACAGCGTGGGCCTCGGCCGGTGTATCGCTCCGGCCCGCCATGCCTTTCTCCGCAGGGGCGGGAGGCAATACTCGCCGCCTTCGTGGCTCAGCGAACCTCCACCACCACCTTGCCGACCGCCTTGCGCTGGCCGAGGGCGTCGATGGCGTCACCGGCCCGTTCCAGCGGGAAGCGCTGCGACACCAGCGGTTTCAGCTTGCCTTCGGCGTGCCAGGCGAACAGCTGGCGGAAGTTGTCAGCGTTGTCCTGCGGCTGGCGTTGGGCGAACGATCCCCAGAACACGCCGACCAGCGAGGCGCCCTTGAGCAGGGTCAGGTTGGCCGGCAGCGAAGGGATGCTGCCGCTGGCGAAGCCGACCACCAGCATCCGTCCGTTCCAGGCGATGCTGCGGAAGGCCTCCTCGAACAGTTCGCCGCCCACCGGATCGTAGATCACATCGACGCCCTGGCCGCCGGTCAAGGCCTTGAGCTGCTCGCGCAGGCTACCTTCGCTGTAGTTGATCAGTTCGTCGGCGCCGGCGGCCTTGGCCACGGCGAGCTTGTCGGGGGTACTGGCGGCAGCGATCACCCGGGCGCCCATGGCCTTGCCGATCTCCACGGCAGCCAGCCCGACCCCGCCGGAAGCGCCGAGTACCAGCAGGGTCTCGCCGGGTTGCAGGTTGGCGCGCTGTTTCAGGGCGTGCATCGAGGTGCCGTAGGTCATGCCGAAGGCGGCGGCGCTGGCGAAGTCCATGCCTTCGGGTATCGGCATCACGTTATAGCCGGGCACCTTGACCTGCTCGGCGAAGCTGCCCCAGCCGGTCAGGGCCATGACCCGTTCGCCGGGCCTGACGTGGGCGACCTTTTCGCCGACCGCGGCGACCACTCCGGCCGCCTCGCCGCCCGGGGAGAAGGGGAAGGGCGGCTTGAACTGGTACTTGCCCTCGATGATCAGGGTGTCTGGGAAGTTGACCCCGGCGGCGTGCACATCGAGGAGGATTTCGTTCTTCGCCGGGCTCGGGCTGGCGATTTCTTCCAGGACCAGGCTGCTGGCCGGGCCGAAGGCTTTGCAGAGGACGGCTTTCATCGGGGACGCTCCAGTTTGCGGTCCGGCCAGTGTAGGAGGGAGACGCTGGGGGTCAATCAGCATCGCCGCAACTGATGGTTGTCCATAAACCCCGGGCTTGGGCCCGGCCGAGAGTCTGGCTATGCTTGCCGGCATTCGTCGAGGAGATGCGCCCGTGAGAACCCCCATTGCCCTGTCGCTGGCCCTGTGCCTGAGTCTGTTCCCGTCGTTCGCCTCGGCCGAGGAGGCCGCGCCGGAAGGCGAGGGCGCGAACAAGCCGGTCTACGTCGACCTGACCCCGGCGCTGGTCGGCAACTACGGCAGCGGGCCGCGCCTGCAGTACTACAAGGCCGACATCGCCCTGCAGGTGGCCGACAAGGACGCGGCGACCAAGGTCGAGCATCACGAGCCCTTGATCCGCAACCAGTTGATCATGCTGTTCGCCCAGCAGACCGACCAGAGCCTGGGTACGGTCGAGGCCAAGGAAAGCCTGCGCCAGGAGGCGCTGAAGCAGGTCCAGCAGACCCTCGAGCAGGAAGAGGGCAAGCCGCTGGTGACCGACCTGCTGTTCAACAACCTCATCGTCCAGCCCTGAGGTCAACTATCCGTTCTGTCCCGCGCTCCCGGATGCGAGGCACCGGGGATTCTGCTTTCCTGTGAGGTTCGGTCGGGCGCGTCTGACGTGCATCAACACCCGCGCGCCGACCTGGAGGGACAATCGAGCCAGTGAAGTCCGCGGCGGCCGCGCTTTCCAGCGTGAGCGCCATCGCCGCGGCCTGGCCGGACGTGCGAGGAGAAGGGATGAAACAGGAAAGCAAACGGTGGCTGAGCCGTGCCTTGATCGTGGCGGCGCTGCTCGGCGTAGGCGTGCTGGTCTGGCAGGTATCGCGACCGACCGGCCTGGGCGAGGGATTCGCCAGCGGCAACGGACGCATCGAGGCCACCGAGGTGGACGTGGCGGCCAAGCTTCCCGGGCGGGTCGCCGAGATCAAGGTCGACGAGGGCGACTTCGTCAAGGCCGGCGAAATCGTCGCGCGGATGGATACCCAGGTGCTCGAGGCGCAGTTGGCCCAGGCCCAGGCCCAGGTGCGCCAGGCGGAGAACGCCAAGCTCACCGCGACCTCGCTGGTGGCCCAGCGCGAGAGCGAGAAGAGCACCGCCCAGGCCGTGGTGGCGCAGCGCCAGGCCGAGCTGACAGCGGCGCAGAAGCGCTTCACCCGTACCGAGGCGCTGGTCAAGCGCAATGCCCTGCCGCAACAGCAACTCGACGACGATCGGGCGACCCTGCAGAGCGCCCAGGCGGCGTTGTCCGCGGCACGCTCGCAAGTGATTTCGGCGCAGGCGGCGATCGAGGCCGGGCGTTCCCAGGTAATCGAGGCGCAGTCGGCCATCGAGGCGGCCAAGGCCAGCGTCGCCCGGCTCCAGGCGGATATCGACGATAGCCTTCTCAAGGCGCCGCGCAACGGCCGCGTGCAGTACCGCGTGGCACAGCCGGGGGAAGTGCTGCCGGCCGGTGGCAAGCTGCTCAACATGGTCGACCTGGCCGACGTCTACATGACTTTCTTCCTGCCATCCATGCAGGCCGGCAGGGTCGGACTGGGCCAGGAAGTGCGCTTGGTGATCGACGCGGTGCCGGACTACGTGATCCCGGCCAAGGTGTCCTATGTCGCCAGCGTCGCCCAGTTCACCCCGAAAACGGTGGAAACCGCCAACGAGCGGGAGAAGCTGATGTTCCGGGTCAAGGCGCGGCTCGATCCGGCGCTGCTGGAAAAATACATCACCTACGTCAAGACCGGCGTGCCCGGAATGGCCTACCTGCGACTGGACCCTGAGGTCGAGTGGCCGGCCAACCTGCAGATCAAGGTTCCGCAATGACCGCTGGCGGGAGCGGCGTGGCGAGCCTCCGGGGCGTTTCGCTGCGCTACGGCGAGACGCGCGCGGTGGACGACGTCAGCCTGGATATCCCGGCCAACCGCATGGTCGGCCTGATCGGTCCGGACGGGGTCGGCAAGTCCAGCCTGCTGGCGCTGTTGGCCGGCGCACGGAAGATGCAGGATGGCGAGATCCGCGTGCTCGATGGCGACATGCGCGACCGCCGCCACCGCCGGGCGGTCTGCCCGCGCATCGCCTACATGCCCCAGGGGTTGGGCAAGAACCTCTACCCGACGCTCTCGGTGTTCGAGAACGTCGACTTCTTCGGTCGGCTGTTCGGCCACGACAAGGCCGAGCGCGAGCGGCGCATCGCCGATCTGCTGCAAAGCACCGGGTTGGCGCCGTTCGCCGAGCGTCCTGCGGGCAAGCTGTCCGGCGGCATGAAGCAGAAGCTCGGGCTGTGCTGCGCGCTGATCCACGATCCCGACCTGCTGATCCTCGACGAGCCGACCACCGGCGTCGACCCGCTGTCGCGCAACCAGTTCTGGGAGCTGATCGGCCGTATCCGCGCGGGCCGCGAAGGCATGAGCGTGCTGGTCGCCACCGCCTACATGGAGGAAGCCGAGCGCTTCGACTGGCTGGTGGCGATGGACGATGGAAAGGTCCTGGCCACCGGTACGCCGCAGGAGTTGCGCGAGCGTACCGGGACGCAGAGCCTCGAGTCGGCGTTCATCGCCCTGCTGCCGGAAAGCAAGCGCGCCGGCCACCATCGATTGGTGATCCCGCCGCGACCGCAGAGCGAAGGCGCGCCGCGGATCGCCATCGAGGCCGAGGGCCTGACCTGTCGTTTCGGCGACTTCGTCGCGGTCGATCACGTCAGCTTCCGTATCGAGCGTGGGGAAATCTTCGGCTTCCTCGGCTCCAACGGCTGCGGCAAGTCCACCACCATGAAGATGCTCACCGGCCTGCTGCCGGCCAGCGAAGGCACGTGCGCGCTGTTCGGCCAGGCGGTGGACGCCAGCGACATGGCGACCCGTCGCCGGGTCGGCTACATGTCCCAGGCCTTTTCCCTGTATGCCGAGCTGAGCGTGCGGCAGAACCTGGTGCTGCACGCCCGGCTGTTCCACCTGCCGGCGGATGGTATCCCGGCACGGGTCGGCGAAATGCTCCGGCGCTTCGACCTGGAGAAGGTGGCCGACGAGCTGCCCGACGACCTGCCGCTGGGCATTCGC
Organism: Pseudomonas sp. FDAARGOS_761; assembly: GCF_013343155.1. Taxonomy (NCBI): domain Bacteria; kingdom Pseudomonadati; phylum Pseudomonadota; class Gammaproteobacteria; order Pseudomonadales; family Pseudomonadaceae; genus Pseudomonas; species Pseudomonas sp. FDAARGOS_761. The sequence goes on from NZ_CP054572.1 coordinate 5,957,216, forward strand.
CAGCGTCTGTCGCTGGCGGTGGCGGTGATCCACAAGCCGGAGATCCTGATCCTCGACGAGCCCACTTCGGGGGTCGATCCGGTGGCTCGCGACGGCTTCTGGGAACTGATGGTCGAGCTGTCGCGCCGCGACGGGGTGACCATCTTCATTTCCACCCACTTCATGAACGAGGCCCAGCGCTGCGATCGCATCTCGCTGATGCATGCCGGCAAGGTACTGGCCAGCGATACTCCCGATGAGCTGGTGCGCCAGCGTGGCCTGCCGACCCTGGAAGCGACCTTCATCGCGTACCTGGAAGAAGCCGCCGGTGCCGCCGCGCCAGCGCAACCGGCCGAGGCGCCGGCCGTCGCGGAGCAGCCCGGCGATGGCCAGGGGCGCCAGGCGCAACGCCAACGCTTCAGCCCCCTGCGGCTGTTCAGCTATGCGCGCCGCGAAGCCATGGAACTGCGCCGCGACCCGATCCGCCTGACCCTGGCCCTGCTCGGCACCGCGCTGCTGATGTTCATCATCGGCTACGGCATCAACATGGACGTCGAGGACCTCTCCTGGGCGGTCCTCGACCGTGACCAGACCACCACCAGCCAGGCCTACGCGCTGAACATCGCCGGCTCGCGCTATTTCGTCGAACATGCGCCGATCACCGACCCGGACGACCTCGACCGGCGCCTGCGCAGCGGCGAGCTGAGCCTGGCGGTGGAGATCCCGCCGAACTTCGGGCGCGATCTCAAGCGTGGCTCCGATCCGGCCATCGGCGTGTGGATCGACGGAGCGATGCCGACCCGTGCCAACACCGTGCTCGGCTACGTGCAGGGCCTGCACACCAGCTACCTGGCGGACCTCTCGCGGCAGGTGGGTGGGGCCGAGGCCAGCGCGGCGGCCAGCACCGAGGTGCGCTATCGCTACAACCCCGACGTGGAAAGCCTGAAGGCGATGGTGCCGGCGGTGATCCCGCTGCTGCTGATCATGATCCCGGCCATGCTCACCGCCCTCGGCGTGGTGCGCGAAAAGGAACTGGGCTCGATCACCAACCTCTATGTCACCCCGGTGACGCGCCTGGAGTTCCTGGTCGGCAAGCAGTTGCCCTACGTCGCCATGGGCATGATCAACTTCCTGCTGATGCTGGTCCTGGCCATCGTGGTATTTCGCGTGCCGCTCAAGGGCAGCTTCCTGGCGTTGACCATCGGCGCTTTCCTCTATGTGGTCACCAGCACCGGCCTCGGGCTGTTCCTCTCGACGTTCATGCGCAGCCAGATCGCCGCTGTATTCGGCGTGGCGATCGCCACCATGATCCCGGCGATCCAGTTCTCCGGGCTGATCCACCCGGTGTCCTCGCTGGAAGGTGCGGCGGCCTGGATCGGCAAGCTCTATCCGACCTCGCATTTCCTGGTGGTCAGCCGCGGCGCCTTTTCCAAATCGCTGGGCCTGCCCGATCTCTGGGCCTACTACCTGCCGCTTGCCGCTTCCATCGTGGTGCTGACCCTGCTCAGCGTGGCCTGCCTGAAGAAGCAGGAGGACTGAGCGATGCGCAGCCTGGCCAACATCTTCAACCTGGGCATCAAGGAGTTCCGCAGCCTCGGCCGCGACTACGCGATGCTGGCACTGATCGTCTGGGCCTTCACCCTGGGCGTCTACAGTTCCGCTACCGGTATTCCGGAAACCTTGCATCACGCGCCGATCGCGGTGGTCGACGAGGACCGCTCGCAACTCTCGTCGCGTATCGTCAATGCCTTCCAGCCCCCGTACTTCCGGCCGCCGGAAATGATCGGGCATGCCGAGATGGATCGCGGCATGGACGTCGGCCTGTATACCTTCACCCTCGATATCCCGCCGGACTTCCAGCGCGACGTGCTGGCCGGGCGCAAGCCCTCGATCCAGGTCAACGTCGACGCGACCCAGACCGGGCAGGCGTTCTCCGGCGCGGGCTACATCCAGAACATCGTCGCCACCGAGGTGCGCGAGTTCGTCAGCCGCTACCGCGCGGAGCCGAGCATGCCGGCGCAGATCGAGGTGCGCATGGAGTTCAACCCGAACCTGACCCAGGCCTGGTTCGGCGGGGTGATGGAAGTGATCAACCAGATCACCATGCTGTCGATCATCCTCACCGGCGCCGCGCTGATCCGCGAGCGCGAGCACGGCACCGTCGAGCACCTGCTGGTGATGCCGCTGTCGGCCTTCGAGATCATGATGGCCAAGGTCTGGTCGATGGGGCTGGTGGTGCTGGTGGCGGCGGGGCTCTCGTTGCAGTGGGTGGTGCGTGGCTGGCTGGACGTGCCGATCAGCGGCTCGGTGGGGCTGTTCCTGCTCGGCGCCGGATTGCATCTGTTCGCCACCACCTCCATGGGCATATTCCTCGGCACGGTGGCGCGCTCGATGCCGCAGCTCGGGCTGCTGACCATCCTCGTGCTGTTGCCGCTGAACATCCTTTCGGGCGGCAGCACGCCACGGGAAAGCATGCCGGAACTGGTGCAGAACATCATGCTGGCGGCGCCGACCACGCATTTCGTCAGCCTGGCCCAGGCGATCCTGTTCCGCGGCGCCGGTTTCGACATCGTCTGGCCGCAGTTCGCCGGCATCGTGGCGATCGGTTCGGCGTTCTTCTTCGGCGCGCTCTGGCGTTTCCGCCGGACCATCTCGCAGATGGCCTGAGCGATGGCTTCAGCGTTTCGCCAGCGGCAGGATCGCCTGCCATTCCTCGGCGCTGACCGGCATCACCGAGAGACGGCTGCCCTTCTGCACCAGGGCGAGGTTGGCCAGGGCGTCCTGCGCCTTCAGCCGGGCCAGTGGAACGACCTCGGCGAAGGCTTCGACGAAGCTGACGTCGCGGGCGCTCCAGGGATTCTTCTCGGCGCTGGCCTTGGGGTCGTGGTAAGGGCTGGCGGGATCCAGGGCCGTGGGATCGGGATAGGCTTCGCCCTCGATGCGGGCGATACCGGCGATGCCGGGCTGCGGGCAACTGGAGTGGTAGAAGAAGAACAGGTCGCCGGGGTTCATGCTGCGGATGAAGTTGCGCGCCTGGTAGTTGCGAACGCCATCCCAGCGGGCGGTTCCGAGGCGCTGCAGGTCGCGGATCGAGAGTTCGTCCGGCTCGGATTTCATCAGCCAGTAGGCAGGCATGAACTTTGCTCCTCTTTCGTAGATGTACGTAGGAAACGTCTGCGCGTGACCACCGGTCGCCGGTGTAATTGCGTATGACTTCAGCTTATCGGAAAATGCCGTTTTTCAGCGGGGCAGGGTGCTCAGGCGATAAGATAATCGCAAGGACCGGCCTCGAAAATTGCCTGGAAGGGGGAGGCAATCGATGAAGCGCAAGCCAGACTTGCTGTGGGTTTTGGTCATCATCTTCGGACTTGGGGTCGTCACCACCGGTTATACCCAGAGCCTCTGGGAACGACAGGCCAGTACGCCCGCCCAGGTGACGCAACAGCCGTAAGACTCGCCGGGTATCGCATGGAACGCGGTACCCAGGGTTCTCCCTCCTTCCTAGCGTTTCCCTGCCACGTACCAGCCCGCATCGGTCACCGTTCCCGCCAGGGGAATGTCCCAGCTGGCCAGCGCCAGTCGATCCACCTTCTGACATTCATGGGCCAGGCCGATCAGCGTCGGTTTGTGACCATTTTTGCGCCTCGCCAGGTAGGCCAGGCTGCGGTCGTAGAAGCCGCCGCCCATGCCCAGGCGCCCGCCCTGTTCGTCGAACCCCACCAGCGGCAGCAGTACCAGGTCCAGCGCCCAGGCCTTGCGTTGGCGGCCGGCGTCGGCCAGCGGTTCGCTGATGCGGAAGCGGTTGCGGGTCCAGCGTTCGCCGCTGCCGACCCGCTGGAACACCATGCGCGTCCGCGGCCAGGGCGCCAGCACCGGCAGGTAGGTGGCCTTGCCGCGCTTCTGCGCCGCACGCAGCAGCGGACGCGGGTCGATCTCGCCGTCGTTGGGCAGGTACAGGGCGATATGGCGGGCACGGCGAAAAAGGGGATGCTGCGCCAGTTGTCGATAGAGGGCGCGGGCGGCGAGGCGTTGCTGCAGGGGGGAGAGCGCGCGGCGCGCCTGGCGGAGCTTGCGGCGCAGGGCCGGGCGGCTGAGGTCTTGCGATTCGATCATGTGGAAAGGTAGCTCCCCGGTCGTGCCGCTGTCGGGTTAGCCCTTGAACCCGAAAGTTCAAGGTGGCGGTTGCAGTAGACCTTAAGGCTTTCCGTCGTGCGGACATGCACACCGGTCCAACTGGCAACCTCCGTTGTTGCAGTTATCGGCTCAGGGACATCACCGACTGGCCAACACACCAGGGAGCGGAGGCCAGTATACCCGAATTGGCCGCGCCCGGGTCAGGCTTCGCCGGCATCGGCCGGATTCGCCAGGGCGCGGTCGACGCGATCGAGCAGTTCGCGCACGCGCTCGCGGGTCGAGCTGCTTTCCTGGTCCAGGCGCTCCTTGCGGTGCAGCAGGTCGTGGGTGATGTTGAGGGCGGCCATCACGGCAACCCGGTCGGCGCCGATGACTTTGCCGCTGGAGCGGATCTCGCGCATCTTGCCGTCCAGGTAACGGGCGGCGCTTTCCAGGTTGGCGCGCTCGTCGTCCGGGCAATTGATGCAGTATTCCTTGTCGAGAATCTGCACGGTGAGGGTATTCGACTGGCTCATGTGTCCTGCTCCAAGGCTTTCAGACGCAAAATCATCGCTTCGACCTTGTGTCTCGCCATTTCGTTCTTTTCGATCAGATGAGCGCGCTCTTCGCGCCAGGACTTTTCGTTCGCCCGCAGCAGCCGGTTCTCCGCCTTGAGCTGTTCCAGCTTCTGGAGCAGCTGGTCGAACTTGGCCGTCAACAATTGCAGATCGGCGTCTTCCATGGGCTCTCGCTTGGGAATTGGGGTGATTGGACAACTATATAGGATCGTCCCCGGTCGGGGCCAATGCCCCGGCCGGGCCGGCGCGCCGGCAACCGGTCGCATGGTCTTGCCGGGGCGGGCGGTGCTAGGATAACCATCTTCATTTCACGTGTAGCGCCCCAATGGCGCCCAGCCGTCAGGGTCCCGAGATGTCCACTCAGAATTCCGCCTACAGCGCCTTTTCCTCCCTTCTCGCCGAGGCGGCCATGCCGGTCTCGCCGGCCGAGCTGCACGGCCATCTGCTGGGTCGGGTCTGCGCCGGCGCCGGCTTCGACGAGGCCGCCTGGCAACACGCCGCCGCCGAACTGCTCGGCGGCGCGCCGGGCGAACGACTCAAGGCCGCGTTGTCCGGCCTGCTCGGCATGGTCCGGCAGGACTTTTCCGCCGGCGAGGTCGCCGTCGTCATGCTCCTGCCCGACGACGAAACCCCGCTCGCCCAGCGCACCGAGGCGCTCGGCCAATGGTGCCAGGGTTTCCTCGCCGGCTTCGGCCTCACCGCCCGCGAAGGCAGCCTGACCGGCGAGGCCGAGGAAGTGCTGCAGGACATGGCCGCCATCGCCCAGGTCCAGGGCCAGCTGGAAGACAGCGAGGACGGCGAGACGGACTATATGGAAGTCATGGAATACCTGCGGGTCGCTCCGTTGCTGCTGTTCGCCGAGTGCGGCAAGCCGCTGGAGCCCGCTCCCAAGCCTTCACTGCACTGAGGTTTCTGCATGATCCGTATCCCCAAGTCGGAGTACGCCCGTCGGCGCAAGGCGCTGATGGCGCAGATGGAACCCAACAGCATCGCCATCCTGCCGGCGGCGCCGATGTACATCCGCAATCGCGACGTCGAGCATGTCTACCGCCAGGACAGCGACTTCCAGTACCTCACCGGCTTCCCCGAGCCGGAGGCGGTGATGGCGCTGATTCCCGGCCGTGCCCACGGCGAATACGTGCTTTTCTGCCGCGAGCGAGATCCGGAGCGTGAACTGTGGGACGGCCTGCGCGCCGGCCAGGACGGTGCGATCGGCCAGTACGGCGCCGACGACGCCTTTCCCATCGGCGATATCGACGACATCCTGCCCGGCCTGATCGAAGGCCGCGACCGGGTCTACTACGCCCTTGGCGCCAATCCCGACTTCGACCGCCGGCTGATGGACTGGATCAACGTGATCCGCTCCAAGGCCCGCCAGGGCGCGCAGCCGCCGAACGAGTTCGTTGCCCTCGACCACCTGCTGCACGACCAGCGGCTGTACAAGAGCGCCAACGAAGTGAAGGTCATGCGCTACGCCGCCGAGGTCTCCGCCCGGGCGCACATCCGGGCGATGGAGGTGTGCCGGCCGGGGCTGTTCGAGTACCACCTGGAAGCCGAGCTGGAATACGAGTTCCGCAAGGGCGGGGCGAAGATGCCGGCCTACGGCTCGATCGTCGCCGCCGGACGCAACGCCTGCATCCTGCACTACCGCGAGAACGATGCGGCGATCAAGGACGGCGACCTGATCCTGATCGATGCCGGCTGCGAGATCGACTGCTACGCCAGCGACATCACCCGTACCTTCCCCGCCAATGGCCGCTTCAGCCCCGAGCAGAAGGCGATCTACGAACTGGTGCTGGAAGCCAACATGGCGGCGTTCGACTACATCGCCCCCGGTCGCCACTGGAACGAGGCCCATGAGGCCACCGTACGGGTCATCACCGCCGGGCTGGTGCGCCTGGGCCTGCTGGAGGGCGACGTCGACGAGCTGATCGCCCACGAGGCCTACAAGGCTTTCTACATGCACCGCGCCGGCCACTGGCTGGGGATGGACGTGCACGACGTCGGCGAGTACCGCGTCGGCGGCGAATGGCGGGTGCTCGAACCGGGCATGGCGATGACCGTCGAGCCGGGCATCTACATCGCCCCGGACAATACCTCGGTGGCGAAGAAGTGGCGCGGTATCGGCGTACGCATCGAGGACGACGTGGTGGTCACCCGCAATGGCTGCGAAGTGCTGACCAACGGCGTGCCGAAGACCGTCGCCGAGATCGAGGCGCTGATGGCCGCGGCCAAGAGCGAGGCAGCCTGAGGTGACGATGAGCAAGGTCAACCTGGCGATCATCGGCGGGGGCCTGGTCGGCGCCTCGCTGGCGCTGGCCCTGCAGGCCGGCGCTCGGGAGCGCGGCTGGTCGATCGTGCTGATCGAACCCTTCGCCCCCGGCAATGCCTACCAGCCCAGCTACGACGCCCGCTCTTCGGCGCTGTCTTACGGCAGCCGGCAGATCTACGAGCGTCTCGGCCTGTGGCCGGCGATCGCCGAGCGCGCCGAGCCGATCCTGCATATCCATGTTTCCGACCGCGGCCGCTTCGGCGCCACCCGCCTGACCGCCATCGAGGAAGGCGTGCCGGCGCTGGGCTACGTGGTGGAGAACGCCTGGCTCGGCCAGTGCCTGTGGAAGGCGCTCGACCCCGAGGTGGTGCGCTGGCACTGCCCGGCCGAAGTGAAGATCCTGGAAGCCCGGGAGGGCGGTTACCGGCTTACCCTCGACGACGAGACGCAACTCGATTGCGAGCTGGCGATCCTCGCCGATGGCGGTCGTTCCGGGCTGCGCGAACAACTCGGCATCGCCGTGGAGCAGACGCCGTACCGGCAGACTGCGCTGATCGCCAACGTATCGCCCTCCGAGGCGCACCTCGGGCAGGCCTTCGAGCGCTTCACCCCCAGCGGTCCGATGGCCCTGCTGCCGTTGCCGGAGAACCGTTGCGCGCTGATCTGGACCCGCCCAGGCAAGGACGCCGAACGTCTGCGTGGCCTCGATGACGCGGCCTTCCTCGGCGAGCTGCAGGCTGCCTTCGGCTACCGCCTCGGCGCCTTCCGCCAGGTCGGCGCACGGCACTGCTACCCCTTGCACCTGGTCGAGGCCCGCGAGCAGGTGCGTCCGCACCTGGTGGTGCTGGGCAACGCTGCGCACAGTCTGCACCCCATCGCCGGCCAGGGCTTCAACCTGTCGTTGCGCGACACCCTGGCGCTGGTCGACGCCCTGCTCCACGACGACGCGCCGCTGGGCGAGTTCGCCGTGCTGCAGCGCTACCTCGATGGGCAGCGCCTGGACCAGCAGATGACCGTCGGCTTCTCCGACCGGGTGACCCGGCTGTTCTCCAACGACCGCGCGCTGCTCGGCGCCGGGCGCAACCTCGGCCTGCTCGGGCTCGACCTGCTGCCGCCGGCCAAGCGCTGGTTCGCCCGTCAGGCCATGGGCCTCGGCGCGCGGCCGCTGTAGCGCCATGCCGGTCTGGTCGAGGGCGCGCAAGGCCCGCCTGCTGCGCTTCGCCATGAACCTCTACCCGCCCTTCCTGGGGGCGGGCATCCGTGTGCGGCACATCGCCGGCGATTTCCGCGAGGTTCGGGTGCGCATGGGCCTGAACCGGCTCAATCGCAACTATGTAGGCACCCAGTTCGGCGGCAGCCTCTACGCGATGACCGACCCGTTCTTCATGCTGATGCTGATGGAGAACCTGGGCCGCGACTACGTGGTCTGGGACAAGGCGGCCAACATCGAGTTCGTCAGCCCGGGCAAGGGCCCGGTGCATGCGCATTTCAGCATCGACCAGAAGCTGCTCGACGAGGTCCGTGAGCGGACCGCCGGCGGCGAGAAGTACCTGCCCCGGCTGCACGCCGAAGTGCGCGACGACGCCGGCACCCTGGTGGCGCGGGTTCAGAAAACCCTGTACGTGCGGCTCAAGCCGCGCCTGCGGAACGCGGCCTGAAGAGGGCCCACGAGTGGAGAACGAGGATATGCACGCGGATCTGGTCATCGTCGGCGCCGGCATGGTCGGTAGCGCCCTGGCCCTGGCCCTGGAGGGCAGCGGCCTGGAGGTGCTGCTGGTGGACGGCGGCTCGCTCGACGTGGCGCCGTTCAAGCCGGAGGCGCCCTACGAGCCGCGGGTCAGTGCGCTGTCCGAAGCCAGCCGGCGGATTCTCCAGCGCCTGCACGCCTGGGACGGCATCGTCGCGCGCCGCGCCGAGCCCTATCGCGAGATGCAGGTGTGGGATGGCTCCGGCACCGGGCGGATCGGCTTCAGCGCCGCCAGCGTGCACGCCGAGGTGCTCGGCCATATCGTCGAGAACCGGGTGGTGCAGGACGCCCTGCTGGAACGCCTGCACGATTCCACCACCGGCCTGCTGGCCAACGCGCGCCTGGAACAGATGCGCCACTCCGGTGACGACTGGCTGCTGACCCTGGCCGACGGCCGTCAGCTGCGCGCGCCGCTGGTGGTCGCCGCCGACGGCGCCAACTCGGCGGTACGCCGCCTGGCCGGCTGCGCCACCCGCGAATGGGATTACCTGCACCACGCCATCGTCACCAGCGTGCGCTGCGAGAACGCGCACCGCGCAACCGCCTGGCAGCGCTTCACCGACGACGGCCCGCTGGCCTTCCTGCCCCTGCCGGACCGCGGCGACGAACACTGGTGCTCGATCGTCTGGTCGACCACCCCGGAACAGGCAGAACGGCTGATGGCGCTGGACGAGGATGGCTTCCGCGCCGCCCTCGGCGAAGCTTTCGAACAGCGCCTGGGCGCCATCCTGCATGCCGACCGGCGCCTGTGCATCCCGCTGCGCCAGCGGCACGCCAAGCGTTACGTCGAGCCGGGCCTGGCGCTGGTCGGCGACGCTGCGCACACCATCCACCCGCTGGCCGGACAGGGCGTGAACCTGGGTTTCCTCGATGCGGCGGTGCTGTCCGAGGTCCTGTTGCACGCCCTGGAGCGCGGCGAACGGCTTGCCGACGAACGCGTGCTGAGTCGCTTCGAGCGGCGGCGGATGCCGCACAACCTGGGCATGATGACGGCAATGGAAGGCTTCGAACGCCTGTTCCAGGCCGACCGGTTGCCGCTGCGCTGGCTGCGCAACGCCGGCCTGCGCCTGGTCGACGGCCATCACGAGGCCAAGGCGCTGTTCGTCCGCCAGGCGCTTGGCCTCAGCGGCGACCTGCCGGCGCTGGCACGAGTCTGAGCGGGGCGGCTCCCCTGACGGGAGGGCCGCCAGTCCTCAGAACAGCGCCGCGCAGTCACGCATGACCTGCGCCTTGTTGCGCAGGTAGAGCCCGAACAGGTTGCGCGCGGCTTCTTCGTTCACCTCGATTTCCATCGCCTCGACGAAGGCGTTCACCGCCGCCGTGGCGTGGGCGAAGTGATTGCTCTCGGTGCCGCCGGTGTGCACCGTTACCCAGGCCACGGTGGCGCGGGCGCGTTCGGCGGGTACGCCCATGTCGCGGCTGAACCATTCCTTGTACAGCGGGTGGATGTACTCCACCTCGCCGTGGGTATAGACCTCGTGTACCAGCGTGGTCAGCAGTCCCTGCATCAGGTCGCGCTCGCGCAGGCGCTGGCGGTCGGTCCAGTCCTTGAACGCCTGCGCCGAAGGCAGGCAGTTCTCGCGCAGCAGCCAGCGGTCGTCGCCGCAAAGGGTGGTGGCCATGGTGTAGAAAAGATCGGCATGCACGGTGTTGCCGAGGGCGCCGAGGTCTTCGTCGGTGATCCGTTGCAGGCTGCCGCAGGCTCGATAGAGCTGGTCTGCCGCTGCCGAACCCTGTTCCGAACGGGCCAGCAGGGTCAGGCGATTGGCCAGCCCGGAAACGCTGGCCGCCGAGTTGTTGGTCTTCGACCAGCTGGCGAAGAACTTGCGCAGCGGCTCGACCGCCTGGCGCCGGGCGGTGACCCGGGCGAAGGCGTCCTCGATGTCCAGCAACGACGCCGTCTCGTCCCAGAAGGCCCGGAACAGCGCATGGCGCAGGGGTCCGGCGGGCATGTCGTTGAGGACTGGCTCGATGACGCCGAGCAGCTTGCTGTGGGGGGTGATGACATGGTTCATGGCTAACCTCCTGTCGGTTCTTGTTGTTCTTGCGATGGTTACGGTCTTCCTTGCGACGCGCGCAGGGCCGCGCGTTCGGCCTGTGGTGCGGACCAGCCGTAGCGGGTCAGCAGCAACGGCAGCAACTGGGCCAGGAGGATCAGGCCCAGGCAGCCCGGCCAGCCCCAGCGGTCCCAGAATGGCGCCGGCAGCACCGCGCCGAGGCTGCCGCCGGCGTAGTAGCAGGTCAGGTAGAGGCCGACGGCGCCGGCCTTGTCGGTCCCGGCGTTGCTGGCGGTGAAAGCGTTGACCGTGGACTGTGCGAGGAACACGCCGGTGGCGCTGAGAGCCAGGCCGACGAGAATCGTCGGCAGGCCCGGCGCCAGGGTCAGCAGCGAGCCGCAGACGCCCAGCAGCGATGCGCCCAGCAGCAACTGGCGGTGCGGGCGGGCGCGGGCCAGGCGGCCGCTGGCGGGAATCACCAGCAGGGCGAGGAGGAACACCGCGTAGATCGAGCCGAGCTGAGCGGTGTCCAGGCTGTACGGCGGACGGCTGAGATGGATGCCGATATAGGTGAACATGGCGACCTGGGAAAAGAGGACACAGAACCCCACCGCGTAGGACGACAGCAGCGGAGCCCGGAACAGTTCACGGGATACTAAGGGGCGTTTCCCGGGTGCGGGCGAGTGCCTGCCAGAATTGGCAGGGAGCAGCGCGCGGATGGCGACGGCGATGAGCAGGGTCAGTCCGGCGAGGATCCGGAAGGCGACGCGCCAATCCCACTCCTCGGTCAGCAGGCCGGTGAGGAAGCGTCCGGCGAAGCCGCCGAGGATGGTTCCGGCGACATAGAGGCTGGTCAGCTCGATGACCGCGCCGCCGCTCCAGCGTTCGCCGGTGTAGGCCACGCTGCTGGCGAACAGCAGGGGAATCAGCATCCCCTCGGCGAAGCGCCAGAGCAGGAAGGCGGCGAAGCTGCCGGCATGGGCGGCCAGCAGCATGGGCACGCAGAGCAGGCTGGCGGCGAAGGCGATCACCCGGCTGCGCTCGCGACCGCCGCTGAGCCGGCCGACGAAGGGCGCGGCGAGGGCCACCGCCAGGGTGGTGGCGGTGATGCTCCAGTTCGATTGATGGGCGCTGATGTGGAAGCTCGCCGCCAGTTCGTCGAAGATGCCCTGGGTGGTATAGAGATTGAGGAACGCAGCGCAACCGCAGAGAAACAGCGCGAGGCGGGGGAAACCCTGGGACGAATTCATGGAACGCTCTGTCTGGACGAGAAACCCCCTGTTATAGGGGCGCTCCCGACGGGCTGGCCAATACCGATTCAGGACCGATCGATACCGAGGAACCGCATGCTCGACCTACGCCGCCTGCGCTGCTTCGCAGCCGTTGCCGAAACCCTGCATTTCGGCCGCGCCGCCCAGCGCCTGCACATGGCGCAGCCGCCCTTGACCCGGCAGATATCCGCGCTGGAGGAAGAGCTGGGCTTTCGCCTGTTCGACCGCTCCAGCCGGGCGGTGACCCTCACCGCCGAGGGCAGCCTGTTCCTGCCTTACGCACGCGGCCTGCTGGACCAACTGGAGCGCACCGCCGGCTTCGCCCGCAAGTTGGCGCAGGGGTTGGCCGGCCACCTGACCCTCGGCTACGCCAGCTCCATCGCCCTGTCGAACCTGTTCACCGAGGCGATCCGACTGTTCCGCGAGCGCCATCCGGAGGTGCAACTGGAGCTGCTCGAAGGCGCTTCGGCGGCGCAATGGGCGCAGATCGCCGAAGGCGGCATCGATGTGGGGCTGGGGCGCCTGCCGCCGCCGGAAGGCCAGGTCGGCATCGAGGTGCTGGCCCTGGGCGGCGAGCCGCTGGTGGTGGCCGTGCCCAACGGCGATCCGCTGGCGCGGCAAGAGCGGATCGACCTGTACGATCTGCGTGATCGGCCGCTGATCCTGTTTCCGCTGGACTACGGCTCCGGCCTCAACGAACTGATCGAGCGCCTCTACCGGAAGGCCGGGCTGGCGCTGACGAGGGGACCGGCCGGACGCCAGATCATCTCGATCATCGCCCTGGTCGCGGCCGGCCAGGGCGTTGCCCTGGTGCCGCGTTGCAGCACCGCGCTGGCCCGGGCCGGAGTCGTCTATCGCCCGCTGGCCGAGCCCGAGGCGCTGGCCGATTTCCTCGTCTTCACCCGCCGCCATGGCCGCAGCGCCGCGGTGGAGGCGTTTCTCGCCATCCTCGGCGGCCTGGACGCAGGCGAAACACCCCGACACATTTAGTCGCGCGGGTTCGCAAGCGAGATTTCTTATCATTCGTGCCTACGTTCCGCTGACGAGGCTGTTCTTCATGCAGGCAAGCAAAGCTCTACTCGCCGCCCTGGCTCTGGGCATCACCGGCCTGGCCCAGGCCGCCGACGAAGTGGTGGTGTATTCCTCGCGCATCGACGAGCTGATCAAGCCGGTGTTCGATGCCTACACCAGCAAGACCGGCGTGAAGGTCAAGTTCATCACCGACAAGGAAGCGCCGCTGATGGCGCGGATCAAGGCCGAAGGCGCGAACACCCCGGCCGACCTGCTGCTCACCGTGGACGCCGGCAACCTCTGGCAGGCCGAGCAGATGGGCCTGCTGCAACCGTTCAAGTCGGCCACCATCGAACGGAACATTCCCTCGCAGTATCGTTCCAGCACCGATAGCTGGACCGGACTGTCGCTGCGCGCGCGGACCATCGTCTACTCCACCGAGCGGGTCAAGCCGGAAGAGCTGAGCACCTACGAAGCCCTGGCCGACAAGCAATGGGAAGGCCGCCTGTGCCTGCGCACGGCGAAGAAGGTCTACAACCAGTCGCTGACCGGGACCCTGATCGAGACCCACGGGGCGCAGAAGACCGAGGAAATCCTCCAGGGCTGGGTGAACAACCTGGCCACCGACGTATTCGCCGACGACAACGCGGTGATCCAGGCGGTGGACGCCGGCCAGTGCGACGTCGGCATCGTCAATACCTACTACTACGGACGCCTGCACAAGCAGAACCCGAACCTGCGGGTCAAGCTGTTCTGGCCGAACCAGGCCGACCGCGGCGTCCACGTCAACCTGTCGGGCATCGGCCTGACTCGCCACGCACCGCATCCCGAGGCAGCCAAGGCGCTGGTGGAATGGATGACCGGGCCCGACGCCCAGGCGCTGTTCGCCGGGATCAACCAGGAATTCCCGGCCAACCCGCAGGTCGCGCCGTCAGCCGAAGTCGCCAGCTGGGGCAGCTTCAAGGCCGACAGCATCCCGGTGGAAGTCGCCGGCAAGCGCCAGGCCGAGGCGATTCGCCTGATGGACCGCGCCGGCTGGAACTGACCGCCGGTTATACTCGGCGCCCCGGCTCGTCCGAGCGGGGCGTCGTTCGTTCCGCACCGAGGATTTCGTGGCCCATCCCGCTCCCCGCCGCTGGTACCCCATCACCTTCACCGTTGCCGCGCTGGTGCTGCTGCCGCTCAGCGTGCTGCTGCTGAGCTGGCTGGAGATCGACCGGGAAATCTGGAGCCACCTGTGGGATACCCAGTTGCCGCGCCTGCTCGGCAACACCCTGACCCTGGTGCTCGGCGTCGGCATCGGCGTGACTCTGCTCGGGGTCAGCCTGGCCTGGCTCACCAGCCTCTGCGAATTCCCCGGACGGCGCTGGCTGGACTGGGCGCTGATGTTGCCGTTCGCGATCCCGGCCTACGTCCTGGCGTTCGTCTTCGTCGGCCTGCTGGATTTCGCCGGACCGGTGCAGAGCCTGCTGCGCGAGTGGTTCGGCAGCGGCCTGCGGTTGCCGCGCGTACGCTCCACCGGCGGGGTGATCCTGGTCCTGGTGCTGGTGTTCTATCCCTATGTCTACCTGCTCGCGCGCAGCGCCTTCATCGCCCAGGGCAAGGGCCTGATGGAAGCCGCGCGGGTCCTCGGCCTGTCGCCCTGGCAGGCGTTCCTGCGGGTCGCCCTGCCGATGGCGCGGCCGGCGATCGGCGCCGGCCTGGCGCTGGCGGTGATGGAAACCCTGGCCGACTTCGGCGCGGTATCGGTGTTCAACTTCGATACCTTCACCACCGCTATCTACAAGACCTGGTACGGCTTCTACAGCCTCTCCAGCGCCGCCCAGCTGGCCAGCCTGTTGTTGCTCGGGGTATGCCTGGTGCTGCTCGGCGAGCGCCACACGCGAGGCCGGGCCAAGGCCGCCAGCGAGCGTCCGCGCGGCGCGCCGCTGTACCGCCTGCGCGGCGCCAGGGCGCTGGCGGCGAGCGCCTGGTGCGGGCTGGTGTTCCTCTGCGCCTTCGTGATTCCCGTGGCGCAACTGGTTGTCTGGTTCTGGCGCCAGGGCCGTTTCGACCTCGACGAGCGCTACTGGGACCTGATCGGCCATACCCTGACGCTGGGCGGCATCGCCGCACTGGCGACGGTCGCCGTGGCCCTGCTGCTGGCCTTCGCCGTGCGCCTGGCGCCGACCCGCGCTATCCGCGGCGCGGTGGGCCTGGGCAACCTCGGTTATGCGCTGCCGGGCTCGGTCCTGGCGGTTTCGATCATGCTGGCCTTCAGTTGGCTGGACAATCACTGGGTGATCCCGCTTTCCAGCGCCCTCGGCGGCGCCGGCAAGCCGCTGCTGCTGGGCAGTCTGTTCGCCCTGCTGCTGGCCTACCTGATCCGTTTCATGGCGGTGGCCTACGGGCCGCTGGAAAGCGGGCTGGCGCGGATCCGCCCGTCGCTGCCGGAAGCCTCGCGCAGCCTCGGCGTGGGCGGCCCGCTGCTGTTCCTGCGGGTCTACCTGCCGCTGTTGCTGCCGGCCTCGCTGAGCGCCGCGCTGCTGGTCTTCGTCGACGTGCTCAAGGAGATGCCGGCGACCCTGCTGATGCGTCCTTTCGGTTGGGACACCCTGGCCGTACGGATCTTCGAGATGACCAGCGAGGGCGAATGGGCGCGCGCCTCGCTGCCGGCCCTGACCCTGGTGCTGGTCGGCCTGCTACCGGTGGTCGGGTTGATTCGTCGTTCTGCCCATCATTCCGATCGTTGAGCCCAGTATCCATGCAGGTCGTAGGGTCTATGCACGGATCGCGGCACGCTTCCATGGTGTCCTGCTCCGGGGCTTGCGGCTACAATGCGCGCGATTTCGTGCCGGCGGTCCCTGCCGACGGCACCCGCTACGCCCGGAAGGAGAATACCCATGGGATTGCGCACCCCGCTTTACGAGCTGCACGTCGCGCTCGGCGCCAAGATGGTCGATTTCGGCGGTTGGGACATGCCGCTGCACTACGGTTCGCAGGTCGAGGAGCACCATCAGGTTCGGCGTGACTGCGGCGTCTTCGACGTGTCCCACATGACCGTGGTCGACGTCTCCGGCGAGCAGGCCACGGCCTATCTGCAGCATCTCCTGGCGAACGACGTGGCGCGCCTCGGCGAGACCGGCAAGGCGCTCTACAGCGCGATGCTCAACGAAGAGGGCGGGGTGGTCGACGACCTGATCGTCTACCTGACCGAGAACGGCTACCGGGTGGTGGTCAACGCCTCCACCCGCGACAAGGACATCGCCTGGATGCAGGCGCAGGCCGCCGGCTTCAAGGTCGACCTGCAGGAACGCGGCGACCTGGCGATGCTCGCCATCCAGGGCCCCAACGCCCGCGTGCACAGCTCCGAACTGGTATCCCCGGCACGCGCCGCGCTGATACGCGAACTCAAGCCGTTCCAGGGCCGTGCCGAGGGCGACTGGTTCATCGCCCGCACCGGCTACACCGGCGAGGACGGCCTGGAAATCATGCTGCCGGCCGCCGAGGCGCCAGGCTTCCTCAACGAGCTGGTTGGCGCCGGGATCTCCCCGGCGGGCCTGGGGGCGCGCGATACGCTGCGCCTGGAGGCCGGGCTCAATCTCTACGGCCAGGACATGGACGAAAGCGTTTCCCCGCTTGCCGCCAACATGGGCTGGACCGTAGCCTGGGAGCCGGTTGCGCGGGACTTCGTCGGCCGCCGCGCGCTGGAAGCGCAGAAGGCCGCCGGCGACCAGCCGAAGCTGGTCGGCCTGGTTCTGGAGGAGCGCGGCGTGCTGCGCGCCCACCAGGTGGTGCGGGTAGCTGGCATTGGTGAGGGGGAGATCACCAGCGGCAGCTTTTCGCCTACCCTGAACAAGTCCATCGCGCTGGCCCGCGTGCCGGCCGCCACCGGCGACCGCGCCGAGGTGGAAATCCGCGGCAAGTGGTACCCGGTACGGGTGGTCCAGCCCAGTTTCGTGCGTCACGGCAAGCCCCTGATCTAACCTGGCAATGGCGACCGCCGTCGCCCCCGACTTCGAGGAAAACAAGATGAGCAATATTCCCGCCGAACTGCGTTACGCCCAGAGCCACGAATGGGCGCGTCTGGAAGCCGACGGCAGCGTTACCGTGGGCATTTCCGACCATGCCCAGGAAGCCCTTGGCGATGTGGTCTTCATCGAGCTGCCGGAGCTGGGCAAGACCCTCGCCGCCGGTCAGGAAGCGGGCGTGGTCGAGTCGGTGAAGGCCGCCTCCGACATCTATTCGCCGATCGGCGGCGAAGTCATCGCTATCAACGAAGCCCTGGCCGACACCCCGGAAGACGTCAACAACGACCCGTACGCGTCCTGGTTCTTCAAGCTCAAGCCGAGCAATCCGGCCGAGCTGGACAAGCTGCTCGACGCCGCTGGCTACCAGGCCGCCGTCGACGCGGAAGGCTGAGCCGCCGCGTAGTCGCGACAAAACCCGCTATCCTTGGACAAGGCCTCGATCATTCGAGGCTTTGTTCTTTTTGCAGCGGCGAAATGCGTTTTCGCCGTCGTTGCTTTCTCATTCGATATCCGTTCGGCGACGATCGCTGGCAGGGCGATGCCGCCCCCAACGAGACCGAAGCCATGTCGCAGACGCCGTCCCTCGCCCAGCTCCAGCCCGCCGATGCCTTCCTGCGCCGCCACCTCGGCCCCGATCCGGCGGAACAGCAGGCCATGCTGGATTTCCTCGGAGTTTCCACTCGCGCCGAACTGATCGTGCAGACGGTGCCGCCGGCGATCCGCCTCAACCGGCCGCTGGAACTGCCCGCCGCGCTCGACGAACAGGCCGCCCTGGCGCGCCTGCGCGGCTACGCCGGGCTCAACCAGCGCTGGACCAGCCTGATCGGCATGGGCTACTACGGCACCGTGACGCCGCCGGTGATCCTCCGCAACGTGCTGGAGAATCCCGGCTGGTACACCGCCTATACGCCCTACCAGCCGGAAATCGCCCAAGGCCGCCTGGAAGCGCTGCTGAATTTCCAGCAACTGACCATCGACCTCACCGGACTCGACCTGGCCAGCGCCTCGCTGCTCGACGAAGCCACCGCCTCCGCCGAGGCCATGGCCCTGGCCAGGCGGGTGGCGAAGGCCAGGAGCAACCGGTTCTTCGTCGATGCGCATTGCCATCCGCAGACCGTTTCGGTGTTGCGTACCCGCGCCGAGGCGTTCGGTTTCGAGCTGGTCGTCGACGAGCCGGACAATCTTGCCGCCCACGCGGTGTTCGGCGCCTTGCTGCAATACCCGGACAGTCGTGGCGAGATCCGCGACCTGCGCCCGCTTATCGAGGCGTTGCACGGTCAACAGGCGCTGGCCTGCGTCGCCAGCGACCTGCTCGCCCTGTTGGTGCTGACCCCGCCGGGGGAACTCGGTGCCGACGTGGTGCTCGGCAGCGCCCAGCGCTTTGGCGTACCGATGGGCTACGGCGGGCCGCACGCGGCGTTCTTCGCCACCCGCGAAGGGTACAAGCGGGCAATGCCGGGGCGGATCATCGGCGTTTCCCGCGACGCCCGCGGCAACCCGGCGTTGCGCATGGCCCTGCAAACCCGCGAGCAGCACATCCGTCGGGAAAAGGCCAACTCGAACATCTGCACCGCCCAGGTGCTGCTGGCCAACATTGCTTCGCTGTATGCCGTCTACCATGGGCCGCAGGAGCTGAAACGCATCGCCCAACGCGTCCAGCGCCTGACCGCGCTGCTGGCGGCGGGCCTGGAAAGCAAGGGACTACGGCGGCTCAACCGGCACTTCTTCGACACCCTGACCTACGAGGTCGGCGAGCGTCAGGCGGCGATCCTCGAGCGGGCGCGGGCGGCGCGGGTCAACCTGCGCGTGGTCGACGACCGGCGGCTGGCCCTGAGCCTCGACGAAACCTGTGACGCGGCGACCCTGGCGACCCTGTTCGAGATCTTCCTCGGTGCCGGCCACGGGCTGGATGTCGCGCACCTGGATGGCGGGGCGGTGGACGACGGCATTCCGGCGGTCCTGCAACGCACTTCGGCCTACCTGCAGCATCCGGTGTTCAACGCCCACCACAGCGAGACCGAGATGCTTCGCTACCTGCGCCAGCTGGAAGGCAAGGACCTGGCGCTGAACCAGGCGATGATCCCGCTCGGCTCCTGCACCATGAAGCTCAACGCCAGCAGCGAGATGATCCCCATCACCTGGCCGGAATTCGTCGAACTGCATCCGTTCGTGCCGCGCGAGCAGGCCGAGGGCTATCGCCGGATGATCGACGAACTGGAAGCCTGGCTGCGGGCGATCACCGGCTTCGACGCCATCTGCATGCAGCCGAACTCGGGAGCACAGGGCGAATATGCCGGGTTGCTGGCGATCCGCCGCTACCACCAGAGCCGCGGCGATAGCCAGCGCGACATCTGCCTGATTCCCGCATCGGCGCATGGCACCAACCCGGCCTCGGCGATCATGGCCAGCATGCGGGTGGTGATCGTCGAGTGCGATCCCCGCGGCAACGTCGACCTCGACGACCTGCGCCTCAAGGCGGCCGAGGCGGGCGACCGGCTGTCCTGCCTGATGATCACCTATCCCTCGACCCACGGCGTCTACGAGGAGGGGATAGGCGAGATCTGCGAAGTGGTCCACCGCCACGGCGGCCAGGTCTACATGGACGGCGCCAACCTCAACGCCCAGGTCGGCCTGGCGCGACCGGCGGACATCGGCGCGGACGTCTCGCACATGAACCTGCACAAGACCTTCTGCATCCCCCATGGTGGTGGCGGACCGGGCATGGGGCCGATCGGGGTCAAGCGGCACCTGGCGCCGTTCGTCGCCAACCATCCGGTGATCCGCGTCGAAGGGCCGAACCCGCTGAACGACGCGGTCAGCGCGGCGCCCTGGGGCAGCGCCAGCATCCTGCCGATCAGTTGGATGTACATCGCCATGATGGGCCCGCAGTTGGCCGACGCCAGCGAGGTGGCGATCCTCTCCGCCAACTACCTGGCGAACCGCCTGGACGGGGCGTTCCCGGTGCTCTATCGCGGGCGCAACGAGCGCGTCGCCCACGAATGCATCCTCGACCTGCGACCGCTCAAGGCGCAGACCGGGATCACCGAGGAAGACGTGGCCAAGCGCCTGATGGACTACGGCTTCCACGCCCCGACCATGTCCTTCCCGGTGCCGGGCACGCTGATGGTGGAGCCGACCGAGAGCGAGTCGAAGGCGGAGCTGGATCGCTTCGTCGAGGCGATGCTGAGCATCAGGGCCGAGATCGGCAAGGTGGAAAGCGGCGACTGGCCGGCGGAGGACAACCCGCTGAAACGGGCGCCGCATACCCTGGCCGACGTTACCGGGATCTGGCAGAGACCCTACGAGATCGCCGAGGCGGTGACCCCGAGCGAACATGCGCGGGCGTTCAAGTACTGGCCGGCGGTTAACCGGGTGGACAACGTCTACGGCGACCGCAACCTGTTCTGCGCCTGCGTGCCGCTGGACGACTACCGCGAGTGACCTCGCCTCCGGGCGGAGGCGAGGTCGCCGGGGCCTACTGCTGGACGGCGGACTGCTCGCCGCCGGCGAGGATCGCGCTGGCCAGTTCCATGTCGCTGGCCTGCAGGTCCGGGTTGTCGTTGCGCAGCTTCTGCAGGGCGGCTTCCAGGTACGGCCCGCGGATCGCGCCGTCGCTGGCGATGTAGCTGCCGGCGTCGTCCTGCGCGGCGACGATCAGCTTGTGGTCGTGGCGGAAGGTCAGGTAGGTGGAGGCCGTGGTGGCACCCGAGGAAATGATGTTGCGCCAGAAGGTATCGGCCATGGCCGAGCCCAGCGGCAGGGCGGCGATGACCAGGGTGGTGGCGGCGAGTTTGACGGAACGCATGGGGGAACTCCTGATAGGGGGCTGCGTGTTACATCAGATCGCGTTTGGCGTCCCGGAGTTCCAGCGGGGATGACCGTCCGGTCGCTTTTTCCGCTGCCGTACAGCCCCCGCCGGCCGGGAGCTACAGCGATTCAGGGAACGGCAGGCTCGACGTGCAGCAGGGCGCCGTCCTGGCCGGTGACCCGGACCAGGGCGCCGCGCGGCAGGTCGGGACCGCTGACCAACCACAACGCGTCCTCGACGCGCAGCTCGCCGAGCCCGCCGACGATCGCCCGGTGCAAGGGAAAGGTGCGGCCGAACAGGTCGTCGCCGCGTCGCTGCAACCCTGGCGTTTCCTCGACGCTACCGGCCTTGCGGCGACGGCGTCGATGCAAGGCGGCGACCAGCCCGGAGAGCAGGACGAACAGCCCTACCTGCCAAGGCCAGGCCAGTCCCGGCAGGAGCGCGCCGAGCGCACCGACACAAGCGGCGGTGAGACCGACCCGCAGCAGATAGCCGCCGGCACCGAAGATTTCCAGGAGCAGGAGGACTGTACCGAAGGCCAGCCAGTCCCAGAAGTCCAGGCGTAGCAGCAGGATTTCCATCGGCCGGCCCTCAGCGCCGGCTCGGCGGCCGGCCGAGCCACATCGAGCCAGGGACGCCGCTCGCGGCTCGCCGCAGGTGCGGTGCGCCGGGGCTGGGGAGCGTCGGCGCGGGGACGGCGGGTGGAGCGCTCGTCATCGTCTACATCCTTGTCTGTGGGCCTGGCAGGCCCGTCCGGCGTTGTGCCGTGCAACCGTCGGAACTCCGCCGACGGGATGTGCCGCTACTTCTGTTCGCTCTGCGGGGTCACCCGCAGTACTTCCTCCAGCGTACTGATACCCGCGGCGACCTTCTGCGCGCCGGACAGGCGCAGGCTGCGGGTGCCTTCCTTGTACGCCTGGCGGCGCAGGGCGACCAGGTCGGTGTCGGCGGTGATCAGTTCTTTCAGGCTATCGCTGAGCAGCATGATTTCATAGACGCCGGCGCGCCCGCGATAGCCGGTGTCGCGGCACTCCAGGCAACCCACGGCCTGATGCGCGCCGCTGGGCGGCGGGGCGCTCCAGGGGCGGGTCAGTTCGTGCCAGTCGCTGTCCGCCAGTTGCATCGGCGCCTTGCAGTGCGGGCAGAGCGTGCGCACCAGGCGCTGGGCCATGACCCCGAGCACCGTGGCGCGGATCAGGTAGTAGGGCACGCCCAGTTCGAGCAGGCGGGTGATCGCCGTGGGCGAGTCGTTGGTGTGCAGGGTGGAGAGCACCAGGTGCCCGGTGAGCGCCGCCTGGATCGCCATCTCGGCGGTCTCCAGGTCGCGGATCTCGCCGACCATGATGATGTCCGGGTCCTGCCGCAGCAGGGCGCGTACGCCGCTGGCGAAGGTCAGGTCGATGTTGTGCTGGACCTGCATCTGGTTGAACGAGGGCTCGATCATCTCGATCGGGTCCTCGATGGTGCAGACGTTCACCTCGTCGGTGGCCAGTTGCTTGAGCGTGGTGTAGAGCGTGGTGGTCTTGCCCGAGCCGGTGGGGCCGGTGACCAGGATGATGCCGTTGGGCTGGCTGGTCATGCTCTGCCAGCGGCGCAGGTCGTCGGCGGAGAAGCCGAGCTGGTCGAAGCTCTTGAGCAGCACCTCGGGGTCGAAGATGCGCATCACCATCTTCTCGCCGAAGGCGGTGGGCAGGGTCGACAGGCGCAGCTCCACCTCGGCGCCGTCCGGGGTCTTGGTCTTGACCCGGCCGTCCTGCGGCTTGCGTTTCTCCGCCACGTTCATCCGTCCCAGCGACTTCAGGCGGCTGACCACCGCCATGGTCACCTGCGGCGGGAACTGGTAGACGTTGTGCAGCACGCCGTCGATACGGAAGCGCACGGTGCCCTGCTCGCGGCGCGGCTCGATGTGGATGTCGCTGGCGCGCTGCTGGAAGGCGTACTGGAACAGCCAGTCGACGATGGTGACGATGTGCGCGTCGTTGGCGTCCGGCTCCTGGTCGGCGGCGCCGAGGTTGAGCAACTGCTCGAAGTTGCCGACGCCGCTGATCTTCTGGTCCGGCGAGGTGGCGCCGCTGACCGAGCGGGCCAGGCGGAAGAACTCGACGGTGTAGCGCTGGATGTCCGCCGGGTTCGCCACCACCCGCTTGATCGGTCGCTTGAGCACATGCACCAGGTTGCTTTCCCAGCCCTGTACGAAGGGCTGGGCGCTGGCGATGGTGACTTCCTCCGGACTCAGCGCGACGGCGAGGATGCCATGGCGCTGGGCGAAGGCGTAGGACATCAGCGGAGTCACCGCGGCGACGTCGATCTTCAGCGGGTCGATGCGCAGGTAGGGCTGGCCGGCGTACTCGGCCAGCCACTGGGTGAGGGTCTCCAGGTCGAGCTTGCGTCCGGGGCGCTTGAGATCCTCGACCTGCTGCGCGGCGAGGAACTCCAGCGGATGCTGCTGGTTGCGCACCGCGCTGCGGCGGATCGCCAGGCACTGTTCGGCCTGCTCCTGCCCGACCCGGCCCTGGGCGACCAGCTCGCGGAGCAGGTCGCCGAGGTCCAGCAGGCGGTCCTGGGCGGCGGTGGCGAACACGGACATGCAGACTCCCTTCGGATGATGGCGGTAGCGGCGAAGCTTATTTCATCAGCGCCTTCCAGGGTTTGAGCGTCAGCACAGTATGGGCCTGCGTGGCGCGGTCAGCCAGGCGCTCGGCATCGACAGGTTGCCGCAGCAGCTCCAGCAACTTGGCCAGTTCGCCGTAGAGGCGGTCGGCTTCCGGCAGGTCGAGCACGCCGCGCGCCAGGCGCAACCAGGTAAGCATGCGCTGCAGGCGCGGCGCTTGGTCGGGAAGCAGCTCGGGATGCTGGTGGGCGCGCGCCAGCGGCGTGGCCTGGGCTTCTTCGGCAAGGCTGCGCAGCAGCCATTTGCCCAGCGCGGCGGCGCCCTGGCGGTTGCCGCGCTCGTTGCGCGACTCGGTCCAGGCCTTGGCCAGCAGCCAGCGCGAGGCATTCAGGGAGAACAGGCCCCAGCGGGTCTCGTCGAGTTCGCCGCGGAACAGTTGCGGCGCCTGCTGGCGTAGCGTCTCGTCGTCACGGCCGCGCTCGATGCGCGGCGCCCAGTCGGCGAGGAGAGCGTCCAGCGCTTCGCGCAGCTCGCGACTGCTGGCGCGTGGCACCGCCTGGCCGAGGCTGCCGAGCAGGGTACGCAGGTCCTGCAGGTGTTGCAGCCAGTCCTCCAGCAGGCGCCAGTGGCCGTTGAAGCGATACTGTTCGGCCAGTCGCTGGCTGCTGCCGAGCAGGTACCAGGCGATGGCGGCGAAGGCACCGTCCAGCGGGGTTTCCGCCAGCAGTTTCTGCGCCGGGGGATCGACCTCGTAGCTGTTCGGGTCGAACAAGCGGTAGCCGCGCTCGGCCTTGCTGATGTCGCAGGGCATCAGCGGCAGGTCGGCGGCCAGTTCCGCGGCCAGCTCGAGCAGCGCGGCGGCATCGCCCTGGCGCAGTTCCAGCTCCAGTTCGCAGATTTCCTCCTGGTTGTCGCCGGCGACCACCTTGCCCAGGTCGAGCGCCGCCTCCACGACTACCCTGGCCTTGCCGCGGCCCCAGGCGATCTCGGCGCGCTGGCGGACGAAGTCGGTGCTGAAGATCGGCTTGAGCTGCTTCTTGTCGAGGTCCTTGAGGGCCGCCGGCCAGCACTTGTCGTCGAGTTTCTTCAGGTCGAGCTTGTTCTTTTCCAGGTACCAGTCCCACTCGTTGCGTTCGGACAGCCCGGCCACGCTCTGCCCGCGGCTCTTCAGCGTCTGGATGTACTGCTCGCCGTCGCGGCGCATGCGCAGCGCGACCTTGGCCCGGGCCAGCTCGCGGCCGGGGGTGTCGTAGTACTGGTTGTACAGTTCGCGGCGCTCCCAGCCCGATTTGTTGCGCTTCTTCAGCAACGGGTGCTCCTGCAAGGCTTCCAGGGTGGCGCGGCTGACGCGGAGTTTGATTTCGGTTTCTTTCTGCATGGGGCGATGTCCGGCTCGGGACGCCAGGCGTCCGCGGGTGAAGGTGTTCCAGATCAAAGGCGCGCGGGGTGGGTGGCCTATACTTTTCGGCATTTCCATCAGGGAGGCGTTCCATGCCGACCAATCCGTTCATCAGCCTGTTCGGCCGTTCGCCGATCGGGCCGATGCAGCAGCACATCGCCAAGGCCCACGAATGCGCGGCCGGCCTGTTGCCGTTCTTCCGCGCGGTGATCGCCGAGGACTGGGCGCAGGTCGAACAGGTTCAGCAGGACATGGTGCGACTGGAGCAGGAAGCCGATCGGCTGAAGAAGAACGTCCGGATGCACCTGCCCAAGAGCCTGTTCCTTCCGGTGCCGCGCTCCGATCTGTTGGAGCTGCTCAGTGTACAGGACAAAGTCGCCAATCGCGCCAAGGACATCGCCGGGCTGATGCTCGGCCGGCGCATGCGCATCCCGCTGCCGCTGCAGGGCCAGATGCTCGCCTACGTGCAGCGCTCGGTGGACGCCAGCGCCCAGGCGTTGCGGGTGGTCAACGAACTCAACGAACTGCTCGAGACCGGCTTCGGCGGGCGCGAGACCAGTCTGGTGGAGAGCATGGTGGAGGAACTCGAGGCGATCGAGAACGATACCGACCGCATCCAGGTCGAGGTACGCCGCGAGCTGTTCCGTCTGGAAAGCGAGCTGCCGCCGGTGGACGTGATGTTCCTCTACCAGATCATCGAATGGATCGGCGATGTCGCCGACCGCGCCCAGCGGGTCGGCAACCGCCTGGAGCAATTGCTGGCGCGTTGAGCGCCAGGTTTCTTTCCGCCTTCTGCCCGCATACGGATCCCCGCCCATGTCCTTGATCGCCGACCACGGCTTCGCCTTCCTCGTACTCGCCTGCCTGTTCGGTTTCTTCATGGCCTGGGGCGTCGGCGCCAACGACGTCGCCAACGCCATGGGCACCTCGGTGGGCTCACGGGCGCTGACCATCCGCCAGGCGATCCTGGTGGCGATGGTCTTCGAGTTCTGCGGTGCCTACTTCGCCGGCGGCGAGGTCACCGAAACGATCAGGAGCGGCATCGTCGATCCGCAGTACATGACCCCCGACCTGCTGGTCTTCGGCATGCTCTCGGCCTTGCTGGCCGCCGGGGTCTGGCTGTTGCTGGCGACGATCAAGGGCTGGCCGGTGTCGACCACCCACTCCATCGTCGGCGCGATCATCGGCTTCGCCTCGGTCGGTGTCTCGGTGCACGCGGTGCACTGGGGCGCGATCGGCCCGATCGTCGCCAGTTGGGTGGTGACGCCGGTGCTGTCCGGGCTGCTCGCCTTCGCCCTGTTCAGGAGCGTGCAGTGGCTGGTACTGCATGCCGAGGACCCGTTCCGCAGCGCACGCCGCTACGTGCCGCTGTACATGTTCCTGGCGGGCTTCATGGTCGCGCTGATGACCGTCGGCAAGGGCCTGAAGCATGTCGGCCTGGAGCTTTCCGGCATCCAGACGCTGGGCCTGGCGTTGCTCGCCGGTGGCCTGGTGATGGGCCTGGGCATCGTCCTGCTGTTGCGCATCCGACCCACTGGCGGAGCCGATCCGCGTGGCGGCTTCGCCAGCGTCGAGCGGGTCTTCGCGGTGCTGATGATCTTCACCGCCTGCTCCATGGCTTTCGCCCATGGCGCCAACGACGTGGCCAACGCCATCGGCCCGGTGGCGGCGGTCGTCGCAGTGGTCCAGGCCGGCGGCGACCTGGAACTGGTGACCCGCTCACCGGTGCCGTCCTGGGTACTGCTGCTGGGCGCGGTGGGCATCGTCATCGGCCTGGCTACCTATGGCTACCGGGTGATCGCCACCATCGGCCGGGAGATCACCGAGCTGACCCCCAGCCGCGGCTTCGCCGCCGAGCTGGCGACCGCCTCCACGGTGGTTGGCGCCTCGGCCATCGGCCTGCCGGTGTCCACTACCCATACCCTGGTCGGCGCGGTGCTCGGCATCGGCATGGCGCGCGGCATCGGCGCGCTCAACCTGCGGGTGATCGGCTCGATCTTCCTGTCCTGGGTAGTGACCCTGCCGGCCGGCGCGTTGCTGGCGATCCTGTTCTTCCTGGTCCTGCGCGCGCTGTTCGGTGCCTGAGCGCGGTCTTCGTCGGCTGGCGCAGGCGGAACCGGAACGGACGGTTTTATCCACTGCCGCGATAGGCCATGATGGGGCTCGATCCGTGTGGAGAGTCCCATGCCGTTGCCGTCTCTGAAAGACCAGTTCGGCGCGCTGATCGCCGCGTCTTCCGTCAGTTGCACCCAGCCCGAGCTGGACCAGACCAACCGCCCGGTGGTCGACCTGCTGGCCTCCTGGCTGGGCGATCTAGGCTTCCGCTGCGAGATCCGGGAAGTCTCGCCGGGCAAGTTCAACCTGCTGGCCAGCTACGGCAGCGGTCCCGGCGGGCTGGTGCTGGCCGGCCACACCGATACCGTGCCCTACGACGAAGCGCTGTGGAGCAGCGATCCGCTGCGCCTGGACGAGCGCGACGGCCGCTGGTACGGCCTCGGCAGTTGCGACATGAAGGGCTTCTTCCCGCTGGCCATCGAGGCCCTGCTGCCGCTGCTCGACCAGCCGTTCCGCCAGCCGCTGATGATCCTCGCCACCTGCGACGAGGAAAGCTCGATGGCCGGCGCCCGTGCCCTCGCCGAAAGCGGGCGACCGCTGGGTCGCGCCACGGTGATCGGCGAGCCGACCAACCTGCGGCCGATCCGCCTGCACAAGGGGGTGATGATGGAGCGCATCGAGATTCTCGGGCAGAGCGGCCATTCGTCCGATCCGAACCTCGGGCGCAGCGCCCTGGAGGCGATGCACGCGACCATCGGCGAGCTGATGGCGCTGCGCGGGGAATGGCAGCAGGCCTGGAACAACCCGCAGTTCAGCGTGCCCCAGCCGACCTTGAACTTCGGTTGCATTCACGGCGGCGACAATCCCAACCGCATCTGCGGCCAGTGTTCGCTGGAATTCGACCTGCGCCCGCTACCCGGCATGCAGCCTGAGCAGTTGCGCGAGGCGATCCGCCAGCGCCTGCGGCCGCTGGCCGAACGGCACAAGGTGAGCATCGACTACCAGCCGCTGTTCCCTGCCGTGCCGCCGTTCGAACAGGCGCAGGACAGCGAACTGGTACGCGTCGCCGAACGCCTGACCGGGCATCGCGCCGAGGCCGTGGCGTTCGGTACCGAGGCGCCGTACTTCCAGCGCCTGGGCAGCGAGACCCTGGTCCTCGGTGCCGGCGACATCGCCTGTGCCCACCAGCCCGACGAGCACCTCGAACTGGCGCGTATCGAACCGATGGTCGGCGTGCTGCGCCGGCTGATCCAGCATTACTGCCTGACGCCCGCCGCCGACTGAAGCGCGGCGTGGCCGGCGACCAGCTCGAAGCCGCCGTTGATGACGAACTGCACGCCCATCGCCACCAGCAGGAAGCCGACCACTCGCGAGATGGCGTCGATCCCGGATTCGCCGAGGAACTTCATGATGCGCCCGGAGCTTTGCAGGGCGATCCAGAAGATCAGCGCGGTGAGCAGGGTGACGGTGATCGCCGCGAGGTGGATGAACAGCGGAATGCTTCCGTAGGTGGATTGCAGCGTCGACGCCGAGCTGACCACCAGGGCGATGGTCCCCGGCCCCGCGGTACCCGGCAGGGCCAGCGGAACGAAGGACAGGTCGCGGAAGTGCGGGGTGATCTTTTCCTCGTCCGACAGCAGGTCGTGCTGGACTTCGGTCTCGTCCGGCGTGGTGGCGGGGAACAGCATGGTGAAGCCGATATAGGCGACGATCAGCCCGCCGGCGATGCGCAGGCCGGGAATGGAGATGCCGAACACCTGCATCACCAGGCTGCCGCCGTAGAAGCTGACCAGCATGATCAGCGCCACGTAGAGGCTGGCCTTGAATATCTGCCGGTTGCGCTCCGCCGGCGGTAGGCTGCCGCCGAGGCCAAGCAGCAGCGAGACGCTGGTCAGCGGGTTGGCTACCGGGAGCACGGCGAGCAGGCCGACCAGGACGTGATGGAAGTATTCGCTCATGGATTTTCCTCGTTCGCGTGGTTGCGCGCCGGACGGCACGGCGAACGAGGCAGCCTAGCGAAAAAGCGCTGCGCGAGTTAACCGGGGTTTTCGGATAGTTTTTTTCAGAAATAGTGGTAAAACGGTTCGTTCCGGCCCCAGGCCCCGTACCATGGTCGAATCCCGCCGCTGCGGGGCCGCCGAGGGTTTAAACTCGCGCGTGATCCATCCGTCTCGTTAACCAGAAAGTGAGGAGAAGCCTGTCGATGTTGCTGCGACGACGATAACGGCGCCCTTCGGGCCGTCCCGGCCGCTCACGCTTTGCTCTCGCTCACGAAACGACAGGCTTTCCCCACCATGCCCGACTACGTCAACTGGTTACGTCACGCTTCGCCCTACATCAACTCGCACCGGGACCGCACCTTCGTGGTCATGCTCCCCGGCGAAGGGGTGGAGCATCCCAATTTCGGCAATATCGTCCACGACCTGGTCCTTCTCCACAGCCTCGGCGCGCGCCTGGTGCTGGTGCACGGTTCGCGCCCGCAGATCGAGGCGCGCCTGGCCGCGCGCGGCCTGGCTCCGCGCTATCACCGCGACCTGCGAGTGACCGATGCGCCGACCCTGGAATGCGTCATCGACGCCGTGGGTAGTCTGCGCATCGCCATCGAGGCGCGGCTGTCGATGGACATGGCCGCCTCGCCGATGCAGGGCGCGCGCCTGCGGGTCGCTGGCGGCAACCTGGTCACCGCGCGGCCGATCGGCGTGGTCGAGGGTGTCGACTACCACCATACCGGCGAGGTCCGTCGCATCGACCGCAAGGGCATTGGCCGCCTTCTCGACGAGCGCAGCATCGTCCTGCTCTCGCCGCTGGGCTACTCGCCGACCGGGGAAATCTTCAACCTGGCCTGCGAAGACGTGGCCATGCGCGCCGCCATCGACCTGGAAGCGGAAAAGCTGATTCTCTACGGCGCCGAACAGGGCCTGCTGGACGCATCCGGCAAGCTGGTCCGCGAACTGCGCCCGCAGCAGGTGCCCGCGCACCTGCAACGGCTGGGCAACAGCTACCAGGCCGAGCTGCTGGACGCCGCGGCGCAGGCCTGCCGGGCCGGGGTCAAGCGCAGCCATATCGTCAGCTACACCGAGGACGGCGCGCTGCTCAGCGAGCTGTTCACCCGCACCGGCAACGGCACCCTGGTCGCCCAAGAGCAGTTCGAACAGTTGCGCGAGGCGGGCATCGAGGACGTTGGCGGGCTGATCGAGCTGATCCGCCCGCTGGAAGAGCAGGGCATCCTGGTACGCCGTTCCCGCGAGGTGCTGGAACGCGAGATCGAACAGTTCAGCATCGTCGAGCGCGAAGGGCTGATCATCGCCTGCGCCGCGCTCTACCCGATCGCCGATTCCGAGGCGGGCGAGCTGGCCTGTCTGGCGGTCAACCCGGAGTACCGCCACGGCGGGCGTGGCGACGAACTGCTGGAGCGGATCGAGGAGCGCGCGCGCGGACTCGGCCTGAAGACCCTGTTCGTGCTCACCACGCGGACCGCGCACTGGTTCCGCGAGCGCGGCTTCCAGCCCAGCAGCGTAGAGCGGCTACCGGCGGCGCGGGCCTCGCTGTACAACTTCCAGCGCAATTCGCAGGTATTCGAGAAGAGCCTGTGATCCGCCGGCGCGTCCCTGGGCGCAGGGGCGCGCCGGCTTCGCTCAGTTGCTGATCAGGCCGAGGATGCTCGCCTGGTAGGCGGCGACGAAGGTATCGAAGTCGCCATCCTGGTCGCGTTCCAGCTCCGTCTGTTCGGCCAGGGAGTCGCTGGCCATCTTCTCGAAGCGTGCCTGCTCTTCGGCGGCCAGCGGATGCTGGCGGAAATACTCCGCGTGTTCGCGGCTCTGGCGCAGGGAGAACGCTTCGAAGCTCTCGCCGCGCTCGCGCATGACCTTCAGCACCTGCGCCGAAGGCGTCAGTTCCGCATCGGCCACCTTAGCCCGCTGCGCTGCCAGCGCCGCCGCGTGGGCTTCGCCGCCGCGTGCGCGGTCGAGCAGCGCCGCGGTATCGGCGATTCGTTCGAGTAGCTCGTTGGCCCAGACCTTCAATTCCACCGGCTGGCCGCGACGTTGCAATTGCAGGCCCGGCCGCCTGCCTTCCTTGACCACGGCGAGGAAGTTGTCGGTGGCGTCGCTGCACTCGCCGTTCAGCAGCGGGCTGTCGCTGAACGCGCAGAACAGCAGGAAGGCGTCGAGGAAGCGCGCCTCGTCCAGGTCGATGCCCAGCGGCAGGAACGGGTTGATGTCCAGGCAGCGCACTTCCACGTACTGCACGCCGCGAGCGGCCAGGGCCTGCACCGGACGCTCGCCGGTGTAGGTGACGCGCTTTGGCCGGATGCTCGAGTAGTACTCGTTCTCGATCTGCAGGATGTTGGTGTTCAGTTGCACCCATTCGCCATCCTGCTTGGTGCCGACCTTCTCGTAGGGCGGGTAGGGCGTGCTGACCGCCTGGCGCAGGCTGTCGATGTAGCTCTGCAGGTCGTTGTAGCAGGGCGTCAGGCCGGCCTGGGCGTTGTTCTGGTAGCCCAGGTCGCTCATCCGCAGGCTGGTGGCGTAGGGCAGGTAGAGCGTGTGTTCGTCGAGGCGCTCCAACTGGCTCGGGCGGCCACGCAGGAAGCCGGCGTCGAGGGCCGGCGAGGCGCCGAACAGGTACATCAGCAGCCAGCTGTAGCGGCGGAAATTGCGAATCAGGGCGATGTAGGCGGCGGACTGGTAGTCGCGTTCCGATAGCTCGCTGCCTTCGGCCTGGCGCAGCAGCGGCCAGAGCCTCTCCGGCAGGGAGAAGTTGTAGTGGATGCCGGCGATGCACTGCATGGTCTTGCCGTAGCGCAGCGCCAGGCCCTTGCGGTAGACGTACTTCAGGCGGCCGATCAGCGAGCTGCCGTAGCGGGCGATCGGGATGCTCTCCTCGTCCGGCAGCTCGCAGGGCATCGATGGACTCCACAGGTACTCGCCGTCCAGTTTCGAACTGGCGAAGCGGTGGATGCGCTCGAGATCGCCCAGGGTGTCGGCGACGTCGGTTTCCGTGGGCGTGATGAACTCCAGCAAGGCCTCGGAGTAGTCGGTAGTGATCTGCGGATGGGTCAGGGTCGAACCCAGGGCCCGGGGGTGGGGGGTGAGTGCCAGCTTGCCGTCGCTATCGACTCGCAGGCATTCGCGCTCGATGCCATGCAGGCACTCGGTCAGCAGGGGCAGGTTGGCTGCGGCGCCGAGCAGAGCCAGGCGGCGGGAGAGAAGATCGCTCAAGTCGGGATTCCTTGTGATCGCGTCCCAGATCGGTCGCCCCAATATGAGGGTGGACCGAGCGGTCTACAAGAGGGAGGACGTAAATGCGTTTTCGCTTCGTCCGGGGGCCGGTCGCCGCGCCTTCGGCGGGAGCCGTCGAGGCGGGCGCCCGGCACGGATCGGGATCGCCGTTGCGCGCCACTCTGCCGCATGGCGGCCTCGCCGGTTTACAACTGGGCGAAGGTACCTTGTCCTTTCGCGACCAGTTTGTCGCCTTGCCGCACCTCGGCTTCCACCACCAGGCTGCGGCGCCCGGCATGGAGGACGCGGGCGACGCAGCGCACCTCGCCGTCGGCGACGGCGCGGATGTAGTTGATCTTGCATTCCAGGGTGACGCTCTGGCGGTCGAAACCATGGGAACTGGAGCAGGCCAGCCCCATGGTCACGTCCATCAGCGAGAACAGCGCGCCGCCATGCATGACCCCGCCGCGGTTGCGCAGGTGCGCGGCCATCGGCAGGCGTACCTCGGCGACTCCGTCGCCGAGGCTGACCGGGTCCAGGCCGACCAGTTCGCTGTAGGCGCTGATCATCTGCTCGCGGGCGGGCATCTCGCTCATGGACGGCTCCGTCACTTCTTCTTCAGTTGCTTGGCGTTGGCGAACAGCGCGGCCATGGCGTTGTTCGCCGGCGGCGCGCTCTGTCCGCGCGGGGCGCCACGCTCCTGGCGTGGCTGGCCGCCGCCGGCGGGACGCCCGCCGCGCTGGCCTTCGACCTTCTCGCCGGGGGTGTCGCTCATGCGCATGGACAGGCCGACACGGTTGCGCGGAATGTCCACTTCCATGACCTTGACCTTGACGATGTCGCCGGCCTTGACCACTTCGTACGGATCCTTGACGAACTTCTCGGACAGCGCCGAGATGTGCACCAGGCCGTCCTGGTGGACGCCGATGTCGACGAACGCGCCGAAGTTGGTGACGTTGGTCACCACACCCTCCAGGACCATGCCCGGCTTGAGGTCCTTGAGGCTCTCGACGCCTTCCTGGAACTCTGCGGTCTTGAACTCCGGACGCGGGTCGCGGCCGGGCTTGTCGAGTTCCTTGAGGATGTCGGTGACGGTCGGCAGGCCGAAGGTCTCGTCGGTGAACTTCTTCGGGTCGAGGCGCTTGAGGAACGCCGAGTCGCCGATCAGCGAGCGGATGTCGCGCTCGGTGTCGGCGGCGATGCGCTGCACCAGCGGATAGGTTTCCGGGTGCACCGCCGAGGCGTCCAGCGGGTTGTCGCCGTTCATCACGCGGAGGAAGCCGGCGGCTTGCTCGAAGGTCTTCTCGCCCAGGCGGCTGACCTTCTTCAGCTCGTCGCGGGTGCGGAACGCGCCGTTGGCGTCGCGGTGCGCGACGATGTTCTGCGCCAGCGTCGAGTTGAGGCCGGAGATGCGTGCCAGCAGGGCGGCGGAGGCGGTGTTGACGTCGACGCCGACGGCGTTCACGCAATCCTCGACCACCGCGTCCAGGCTACGCGCCAGCTTCAGCTGGGACACGTCGTGCTGGTACTGGCCGACGCCGATCGACTTGGGCTCGATCTTCACCAGCTCCGCCAGCGGGTCCTGCAGGCGGCGGGCGATGGACACGGCGCCGCGCAGGGACACGTCCAGCTCGGGGAACTCCTTCGCCGCCAGTTCGGAGGCGGAATACACCGATGCGCCGGCTTCGCTGACCATGATCTTGGTCAGCTTCATGCCCGGATATTTCTTGATCAGTTCGCCGGCCAGCTTGTCGGTCTCGCGGCTGGCGGTGCCGTTGCCGATGGCGATCAGCTCGACCTGGTGCTTGGCGCAGAGCGCGGCGAGCACGGCGAGGGTCTGGTCCCACTGGTTCTTCGGCGCATGCGGGTAGACGGTGGCCGTGTCCAGCAGCTTGCCGGTGGCGTCGACCACCGCGACCTTGACCCCGGTGCGCAGGCCCGGGTCGAGGCCGAGGGTGGCGCGCGGGCCGGCCGGGGCGGCCAGCAGCAGGTCGTGCAGGTTGCGCGCGAACACGCTGATCGCCTCGTCCTCGGCGCCGTCGCGGAGCTCGCCGAACAGGTCGGTTTCCAGGTGGGTATAGAGCTTGACCTTCCATGTCCAGCGCACCACCTCGGCCAGCCACTTGTCGGCGGCGCGGCCCTGGTTGGACAGGCCGAAGCGCTCGGCGATCATGACCTCGCATGGGTGCAGGGTGCCCGGCGCTTCCTCGCCGACCTTCAGCGAGGCGCTGAGGACGCCTTCGTTGCGTCCGCGGAAGATTGCCAGGGCGCGGTGCGACGGGGCGCTTTTCAGCGGCTCGTCGTGTTCGAAGTAGTCGCTGAACTTGGCGCCTTCCTGTTCCTTGCCGGGGACCACGCGGGCGGTCAGGGTCGCTTCGTTCTTCATGAACACGCGCAGCTTGTCGAGCAGCGTGGCGTCTTCGGCGAAGCGCTCCATGAGGATGTACTTGGCGCCTTCCAGCACCGCCTTGACGTCGGCGAAGCCTTTCTCGGCGTCGACGAAACGCGCGGCCTCGCTTTCCGGGACCAGGGTCGGGTCGTCGAACAGTGCGTCGGCCAGCGCGCCGAGGCCGGCTTCCAGGGCGATCTGGCCCTTGGTGCGGCGCTTCTGCTTATAAGGCAGGTAGAGGTCTTCGAGACGGGTCTTGGTGTCGGCGAGCTTGATGTCGCGGGCCAGTTCGGGGGTCAGCTTGCCCTGTTCCTCGATGCTGGCGAGGATCGCGCCGCGGCGTTCTTCCAGTTCGCGCAGATAGCGCAGGCGCTCTTCCAGCATGCGCAACTGGGTATCGTCGAGGCTGCCGGTGACCTCTTTGCGGTAACGGGCGATGAAGGGAACGGTGGAGCCTTCGTCGAGCAGGGCGACGGCAGCGGCGACTTGCTGCGGTTGAACGCGGCCGGAGGGCAGTGCGGAGAGCTCTTCGGCGATACGGGTGTTGATGCTGTCCATTGATCCACCTGGTAAAACGAACGAAAACGGGCCGTGTAGACAACGCCCCGCCGCAAAAGCGCCGCATTATACCTGCCAAGTTTCGCCTTGGAGGGCGGCTGGTCGGGGAAAAATCTGCTAACAATGGACAGTCCGGCCCAGCCGCTACCTGGGCGATAATGCCCGCCTGACTCATTCTGGGAGTTTCTATGTCGAACCCTGCCGCCCTGGCCGAAGGTGAAAAGATCCTCGTCGTCGACGACGACGCCCGCCTGCGCCGCCTGCTCGAACGTTTCCTCGACGAACAGGGCTACCGCGTCCGCGCGGTGGAGAACACCGAGCAGATGGATCGCCTTCTATCCCGCGAACTGTTCCAGCTGGTTGTGCTCGACCTGATGCTTCCCGGCGAGGACGGCCTCACTGCCTGCCGCCGCCTGCGCGAACAGAACAACCAGGTGCCGATCATCATGCTCACCGCCAAGGGCGACGAGGGCAGCCGCATCCAGGGCCTGGAACTGGGCGCCGACGACTACCTGGCCAAGCCGTTCAACCCGCGCGAACTGCTGGCGCGGATCAAGGCCGTGCTGCGCCGCCAGGCACCGCTGGTGCCCGGCGCGCCTGCCGGTGCCGACGAGGTGGTGACCTTCGGCGACTACCAGCTGTTCCTCGCCACCCGCGAACTGAAGAAGGGCGACGAGGTACACATGCTGACCACCGGCGAGTTCGCCGTGCTCAAGGCCCTGGTGCAGCACGCCCGCGAACCGCTGACCCGGGACAAGCTGATGAACCTCGCCCGTGGCCGCGAGTGGGATGCCCTGGAGCGTTCCATCGACGTGCAGATCTCGCGCCTGCGCCGGCTGATCGAGCCGGATCCGTCCAAGCCGCGCTATATCCAGACGGTCTGGGGCGTCGGCTACGTGTTCGTGCCGGACGGCAACGCGCGCAAGGCCTGAGTCTCCGCGCGGCCGGTGCAGCGATGCACCGGCCGCGTCGTCTTACCCGCAACAGGCGTCGGCCCCGTCCGCCGGCGCGCAACCGGTCCGATCGATGAAAACGCCGCTCTGGTTCCCGCAAAGCTTCTTCGCCCGCACCCTCTGGCTGGTGCTGATCGTCGTGCTGTTCTCCAAGGCGCTGACCCTGGTCTACCTGCTGATGAACGAGGACGTGATCGTCGACCGCCAGTACAGCCACGGCGCGGCGCTGACCATCCGCGCGTTCTGGGCTGCCGACGAGGAGTCGCGCGCGGCCATCGCCAAGGCTTCCGGCCTGCGCTGGGTGCCGAGCAGCGCCGACCAGCCCGGCGAGCAGCACTGGCCGTACACGGAAATCTTCCAGCGACAGATGCAGATGGAGCTGGGGCCGGACACCGAGACCCGCCTGCGTATCCACCAGCCGTCGCAGCTCTGGGTGCGCGCACCGAGCCTCGGCGAAGGCTGGCTGGCGGTGCCGCTGTATCCGCATCCCTTGCGTGGCCAACGGATCTGGAGCGTGCTCGGCTGGTTCCTCGGCATCGGCCTGCTCTCCACCGCTGCCGCCTGGATCTTCGTCCGCCAGCTCAGCCAGCCGCTCAAGCGCCTGGTGGTCGCCGCCCGCCAGTTCGGCCAGGGGCGCAGCGTGCGTCTGCCGCTGGGGCCGGAGACGCCGAGTGAAATGGCCGAGGTGTATCGCGCCTTCAACCAGATGGCCGAGGACATCGAGCAGGGCGGGCGCGAACGCGAATTGATGTTGGCCGGTGTCTCCCACGACCTGCGCACCCCGCTGACACGCCTGCGCCTGTCGCTGGAGTTGCTGCCGGAGAGCGAACGGGAGATGGTCGAGGACATGGTCCGCGACATCGAGGACATGGATGCGATCCTCGACCAGTTCCTCGCCTTCATCCGCGACGGCCGCGACGAGCCGGTGGAGGAGGGCGACCTGACCGACCTGGTGCGCGAGGTGGTGGCACCGTTCAACCAGACTCGCGAGCAGGTGCGCATGGCCTTGCAGCCGGTACCGGCGATGCCGTTGCGGCGGGTGTCGATGAAGCGTCTGCTGGGCAACCTGATCGACAATGCCCTGAACCACGGTGGCGGCTCGGTGGAGGTGGCCAGCTACGTGGCCGGCGAAAGCGCGGCGCCCTACGTGGTGCTGAGTGTGCTCGATCGCGGCCAGGGCATCGATCCCGCGGAAGTGGACAGCATCTTCAATCCCTTCATCCGCGGCGACAAGGCGCGTGGCGGCAAGGGCACCGGCCTCGGCCTGGCGATCGTCAAGCGCATCGCCGCCCAGCACGGCGGCAGCGTCGAACTGCGCAACCGCGATGGCGGCGGCCTGGAAGCGCGGGTCTGCCTGCCGCTGGGGTTGCTGCTACCGCGCGGCGCGGCCTGATACCCGACGGGTTTGTGCCGTTCCAGCGGCACTTCCCAACCCCTCTCGCGCTTACGGAGAGGGGCGCGCCCCGTCCCTACCAGCGCAACCGGTTTCCCTCGAGCACCGCGGTCTTCCCGTAAGGCCAGGCTCGGTTCTGCGCACCATGCCCGCTGGGCAGGTGGTGGTAGAGCGGCACCTCGATGGCGGCGGCGTATTCGCCGAAGATCCGCTCCAGGCTGTGGGCGACTTCCTTGCGCGGGCAATCGGTGAACGAGCCCAGGCAGATCGCGCCGAGCTGGCGCGCGTCGATGCTTTCGAGCAATTGCCAGAGGCTGCGCTCCAGGCGGTAGTAGGGTTCGCCGACGTCCTCCAGGACCAGGATCGACCCCGCCGGGGCGTGCAGGCCGCCGAGGGTGCCGGCCATGCAGGCCAGGGCGGTGAGGTTGCCGCCGATCAGCGCGCCTTCGACGCGTTGCTTGTGTCCGCCGAGGTGCTGCACCGGGAGTTCATGGTCGATTCCGGCCAGCAAGCGGCTGACCGAGGCCAGAGAGGCTAGCCGCTCCTGCTGCTCGCGGGGGGCGCTCAGCGGCGACAGACCGAGTCCGGTGGCCACCGGGCCGTGGATCGCAGGCAGGCCGTGGCGGTGGAAAGCGCTGAGCAACACCGAGATGTCGGAGAAACCGATCAGTGGCCGCGGCGAGGCCGCCTGCAGGCGCCCCCAGTCCAGGCCCGGCAGCAACTGGCCGCAGCCGTAGCCGCCGCGCAGGCACCAGACCGCGGTGATGTCCGGCATGTCGAAGGCGTTGTGCAGGTCTTCCAGGCGCTGCTCGACGGTCCCGGCGAGGTAGCGGTAGCGGGCTTCGACGTGGCGGCCGAGATGGTAGTCCACGCCGTGCACTTCCAGTTGCCGCAGGGTCGCCTCCAGCACGTCGGTGGCGATGGCCGAGGCTGGCGCGATCAGCGCCACCCGGCCGTCGATGGGCTGCCAGGTCTGGTCGGAGGAGGGACGAGGGGTCATGCGGCGATTCCATGAAGCGTCAGGAAAGGATTCGAGTGCCGGAAGAGCCCGGGGTTCGGCGGGGTTTCCGGCATCGGTTGCGGCGGTGCTTCATTCAAGCGTGGCATGGACCTTCTGTCGAGGCCGGGATCGCCAGCGTAATGCGGTGCGTCCGATGCGCTGGGACAACGCATGCGTTGTCTGGTCCGGCTCACCCCTTTCCCTTCGTCCTGGCCAGGTGGGGGCCGCCGTTCTTTTCCAGGTACTGGATGATGATTCCGGCGATGTCCTTGCCGGTGGTGGATTCGATACCTTCCAGGCCCGGCGAGGAGTTCACCTCCATTACCAGCGGACCATGGTTGGAGCGCAGGATGTCCACCCCGGCGACGTTCAGGCCCATCACGCGGGCGGCGCGGATGGCGGTCATGCGTTCTTCCGGGGTTATCTTGATCAGGCTGGCGGTGCCGCCGCGGTGCAGGTTGGAGCGGAACTCGCCGGGCGCTGCCTGGCGCTTCATCGAGGCGATCACCTTGTCGCCGACCACGAAGCAGCGGATGTCGGCGCCGCCGGCTTCCTTTATGTACTCCTGGACCATGATGTTGTGCTTGAGCCCCATGAAAGCCTCGAGCACCGATTCGGCGGCCTTCTCGGTTTCGCAGAGGACCACGCCGATGCCCTGGGTGCCCTCCAGCAGCTTGATCACCAGCGGTGCGCCACCGACCATCTCGATCAGGTCCGGGACATCGTCCGGGGAGTGGGCGAAGCCGGTCACCGGCAGGCCGATGCCCTTGCGCGAGAGCAGTTGCAGCGAGCGCAGCTTATCCCGCGAGCGAGCGATGGCGACCGACTCGTTGAGCGGGAACACGCCCATCATCTCGAACTGGCGCAATACCGCGCAGCCGTAGAAGGTCACCGAGGCGCCGATGCGCGGGATCACCGCGTCGAAGCCCTCCAGCGGTTGTCCCCGGTAGTGGATCTGCGGCTTGTGGCTGGCGATGTTCATGTAGGCGCGCAGCGTATCGATGACCACCATTTCATGGCCGCGCTCCCGCCCGGCCTCCACCAGGCGACGGGTCGAGTAGAGCCGGGGATTGCGCGACAGCACGGCGATTTTCATTCAGCACCTGTGGATGGGTTGGACCGGCTGGCGGGCAGCGGCGGCGAGGCTGTGGGTTGTCGTCGCGGCAGGCATTGGACCGGCCGTTTCGGGAATGGATGGAGGTTGGACAGGTGCTGCCGGCGAATGGCTCAAACCGGACTCCCGTCGAGCAGGTTGATGCCCGTCGCCGCGGGCAGGGCGGCCGGCGACTCGGGACGATCCTGGACGTAGGCCAGGGCCGGGTTGACCACCAGTTGCCCGGCGATCAGCGCCTTGGAGCCGAGCAGCACGCGATAGCGCATGGACTTGCGGCAGGCCAGGGTGAACTCCACCGGCCACATGCGATCGCCCAGCGCCAGGGTGGTGCGGATCACGTAGCGGGTCTGGGCCTGGCCGTTGGAGCTGCGAATGGTCTTGCGCGCGACCATCGGCGCTTCGCAACGGTGCCGGCGCTGTACCAGCGTGCCGAGGTGGGCGGTGAAGCGCACCCACTTCTCGCCGTCGCGCTCGAAGGGAACGATGTCCGAGGCATGCAGGCTGGAGGTGCTGGCGCCGGTGTCGATCTTCGCGCGCAGCCCGACCATGCCCAGTTCGGGAAAGGCGATCCACTCGCGCAGACCGATGACGGAAAGCTGGTCGAATGTCTTCACGGGTAGGCATTCCAGGCGTTTTGCCGGCATTCTAGCAGGGCTATGGGCGGCCGCCAGACGGCTGCCCGAGGATGCCGAAGACGAACCTAGCGGCTGTCGATGACAGTCGCGAGACAGCGGCGGAACGAATACGGGAAATGCCAGTGAGCGAGAAAGACGACGACAAGGTGCGCCTGGACAAGTGGCTCTGGGCGGCGCGCTTCTTCAAGACCCGGGCGCTGGCCAAGGCCGCGATAGAGGGCGGCAAGGTGCATTGCCGGGGCGAGCGGTGCAAGCCGAGCAAGGAACCCAGGGTAGGGGAGGAATTGACCATTCGTACGGGCTTCGACGAGCGAACCGTGACGATTCGCGCGCTTTCCGTAGTCCGGCGTGGCGCGCCGGAGGCCCAGGCTCTCTACGAGGAAACCGCGGACAGCGTGGAAAGCCGCGAGCGCGCGGCGGCCATGCGCAAGGCCGGGGCGCTGGGCGTACAGACCGAGGGGCGGCCGAGCAAGAAGCAGCGGCGGCAGATCCACCAGTTGCGCGGCGGCCAGGACTGAGAAGCGCCGATCTCCCGCAGGGGAGACCGGGATGGCCTCAGGCCGAGTCGCGGACCACGCCGAGGCGGCCGATCAGCGGCAATTTCGCCAGCAGGCGGAACAGCGGTTCGGTCACCTGCACCAGCCAGCCGCTGGCCTTCGCCGCCAGCGGTGTGTAGCAGCCCCAGGCGAGGGCCAGCAGGGCCATCTGCAGGCCGCCGATGTAGTCGTCCTGGCCCCAGTGCGCGCCGGCTACCAGGCGCGGCAGCATGAACAGCACGGCCAGGGTCCAGATCAGCAGGAACTGCCCGGCGCGGCGGGCGAACAGCGACATGAACAGCGCCCAGACCAGCAGCACCGAGGCGTGGTCGCCGGGGAAGCTGCGCTTGGAGCGGTCCTTGATTTCCCACACGCGTTCCCAGTCCGGGAAGTGGTCGCTGAGGTGGATGGCCTTGTCCATCAGCATCGACAGGCTGGCGTGCTGCCAGTGCAGGTGGTGGGCGATCTTGGCGTAGAGCACGCGGATCACCACCAGGATCAGCAGGGTCACGATGAAGCCGAAGGTCAGCCGCCGTACCTGGTTCGCTGGCAGCAGCCAGTCGCCGCGAATCAGCAGGCAGAGCAGGATCACCCCGACCACCGCGTCGAACGGTCGGGTACTGAGCAGGCCCCAGAGTTTCAGCCAGGTTTCGTTGAGGGCGAGGGAGCCGTTGAGCTTGTCGAAGAGCCAGAAGTCGAAGCCGTTCATCAGCTCGCGGGTGGGGCCCCAGAGCCACAGGATCAGCAGCAGGAGCGCCAGAAGATGACAGGTGGCGAACTTGCGCCATTGCCAGGCCGCTTGGAACGGAGAGGCATTATCCATAAAATCGTTTCCCCCTATCGGCGCCGGGTCGGCGTACGACTGTCACGAAGCGCGCTTTTATAGGCCTTTGTCACTCACTTGTCATTCCCTCATTCGTAGCGTTGTGTCCCGCATGTCCCATTCAGATCAGAGCCAGCGTTTCCTTTTCGACGATACCGACGTGCGCGGCGAGATGGTCGATCTCGAGCGTAGCTACAGCGAAGTGCTGGCCAAACATCCCTATCCGGAACCGGTCGCGCAACTGCTCGGGGAGATGCTCGCGGCGGCCTCGCTGCTCTGCGGCACGCTCAAGTTCGACGGCCTGCTGGTATTGCAGGCGCGCTCCAGCGGCGCGGTTCCGCTGTTGATGGTGGAGTGTTCCAGCGACCGCCAGGTGCGTGGCCTGGCCCGCTATTCGGCGGAGTCCATCGGCGCCGACGCCGGCATGCAGGAACTGATGCCCGAAGGCGTGCTGACCCTCACCGTGGACCCGGTCAAGGGCCAGCGCTACCAGGGGATCGTCGCCCTGGAGGGGGTGAACCTGGCGGAATGCCTGTCCAACTACTTCGCCAGCTCGGAACAGCTGCCGACCCGTTTCTGGCTCAACGCCAACGGCCGCCGCGCCCGCGGCCTGCTGCTGCAGCAGCTTCCCGCCGACCGCCTGAAGGACCCCGAGGCCCGCGAGGCCAGTTGGCAGCACCTGACCACCCTGGCCGACACGCTGACCGCCGAAGAGCTGCTGGCGCTGGACAACGAGACCGTCCTGCACCGCCTCTACCACGAGGAAACCGTGCGCCTGTTCGAGCCGCAACCGCTGGTCTTCCATTGCAGTTGCTCGCGGGAACGTTCGGCCAACGCCCTGGTCAGTCTCGGGCAGGCCGACTGCGAGCGGCTGCTCGAGGAGGAGGAAGGCTCGATCACCATCGACTGCCAGTTCTGCAACCAGCGCTACCTGTTCGACGCCTCCGACGTCGCCCAGTTGTTCGCTGGCGCTGGCAGCCAGGGGCCTTCCGAGACCCGCCACTGACGATTTTTCATCCAGCGGGCTTTTCTGGCATAA
The DNA here is from genome assembly GCF_013343155.1 of Pseudomonas sp. FDAARGOS_761. Taxonomy (NCBI): domain Bacteria; kingdom Pseudomonadati; phylum Pseudomonadota; class Gammaproteobacteria; order Pseudomonadales; family Pseudomonadaceae; genus Pseudomonas; species Pseudomonas sp. FDAARGOS_761. The sequence goes on from NZ_CP054572.1 coordinate 5,999,726, forward strand.
TCCCGCCACTTTTTTCCTGTAGTGAGTTTTTTGAAGCGCTACGAAGTTTGGAGGACTCGGCCTCTGGCCGACGGGGAACCACATGACGCAAGCCAACAACGCCGTGTACACCGATATCAGCGCCGCCCAACTGGTAGAAGAAGCCATTCGCCGCGGTGAGGGCGAACTGGCCGCCAACGGCTCGCTGGTCGTACGCACCGGCCATCGCACCGGCCGTTCGCCGGTCGACCGTTTCATCGTCGAAGAGCCGAGCACCAAGGACGCGATCGCCTGGGGCAACATCAACCGTCCGTTCCCGGCCGACAAGTTCGATGCGCTGTGGGCCCGCGTGGAAGCGTTCAACAACGCCCAGGACCATTTCGTTTCCCATGTTCATGTAGGTTCCGCCGAGGCTTACTACCTGCCGGTGAAGATGACCACCGCTACCGCCTGGCAGAATCTGTTCGGCCGTTGCCTATTCATCGAGCCGGAGCAGTACAACCCGGCCGGCAAGGACGAGTGGCAGGTCCTCAATGTCGCCAACTTCGAATGCGTGCCCGAGCGCGACGGCACCAACTCCGACGGTTGCGTGATCCTCAATTTCGCCCAGAAGAAAGTGCTGATCGCAGGCATGCGCTATGCCGGCGAGATGAAGAAAGCCATGTTCTCCGTGCAGAACTTCCTGCTGCCCGAGCGCGACGTGCTGCCGATGCACTGCGCTGCCAACATCGGCGAAGCGGGCGATGTGACCCTGTTCTTCGGCCTGTCCGGCACCGGCAAGACCACCCTGTCCGCTGATGAAAGCCGTTACCTGATCGGTGACGACGAGCACGGCTGGGGCGAGGGCGTGGTGTTCAACGTCGAAGGCGGTTGCTATGCCAAGTGCATCGACCTGTCCGAGAAGAACGAGCCGGTCATCTGGAAAGCCATCAAGTTCGGCGCCGTGCTGGAGAACGTGGTTCTCGACGAAGAGCGCGTGCCCAACTACGCCGATGACAGCCTGACCCAGAACAGCCGCGCCGCCTACCCGCTGGAGCACGTCGAGAAGCGTTCGGAGAAGAACCTCGGCGGCGAGCCCAACGCGGTGATCTTCCTGACCTGCGACCTGACCGGCGTACTGCCGCCGGTATCGATCCTGAACAATGAGCAGGCGGCCTACCACTTCCTGTCCGGCTACACCGCGCTGGTCGGCTCCACCGAGATGGGTTCCGGCGGCGGTATCAAGTCGACCTTCTCCACCTGCTTCGGTGCTCCTTTCTTCCCGCGTCCGGCCGGTGTCTACGCCGAGCTGCTGATCAAGCGTATCAAGGCCTTCGGCTCCAAGGTCTACCTGGTCAACACCGGCTGGACCGGCGGTGGCTACGGCGTCGGCAAGCGCTTCAACATCCCGACCACCCGTGGCGTGATCGCGGCGATCCAGAGCGGCGCGCTGATCGGCGCGGAAACCGAGCACCTGGACATCATCAACCTGGACGTGCCGAAGGTCGTTCCGGGCGTCGAGACCAATCTGCTCAACCCGCGCAATACCTGGGCCGACAAGGCTGCCTACGACGAGGCGGCGAAGGGCTTGGCCAAGCAGTTCATCGAAAACTTCAAGAAATTCGAGGTTTCCGACGCGATCAAGGCCGCCGGCCCGCAGCTGTAAGCCACGTTTCGGCACCATGAAAAAACCGCCTTCGGGCGGTTTTTTCATGTCCGGACGTCAGGGGTAGGTGACGGTGATCAGGTAGTTGCCGGAGCGGCGACCGCTTCCGGCCAGCTCATAGCGCGCCGAGAAATCCCGTTCACCGATGACCGTATCGCTGGGTTGCAAGTGGCGCACCTCGCCGGTCTTCATCGAACGGATGCTGACTTCCGCGGTGCGCGCCTGCATGGGACAGCCACTGAGGTGGAAACTGCCCTTGCTTTCGTCTTGGCGGGGAGCGCTCATCGAGCATGGTGGCTCGACAATGGCGCCGGTGAAGCGAATGACGCCGCTGATGCTGCCGGGGGCGGCGAACAGGTTGCTGGAAGTTCCTACAAGAAGACCGAACAAAGCCAGTTGGCCCATCCTGTTCATGAGCTTACTCCTACGTGAGTTCATCCTTATTTTTCTGCGTTCGTGCGTCCGGGAGGGGCCCTCTCCCAGGCGCTGGCATTGGAGTGGAATATAGGACAATTCCTAAAGAAAATTCCTTCCTAGGAATAGTCCTAGTCCTGATTCTGTAAGTAGCTGCTGTGGGGCTGCGTCGGATTTATTGAAGTCTGGTTTATCTTCTCGCCAATGCTCTAGAGTGGGCGCCCCTTTGTTCCCTCGCAGTGGATTTCCCCCATGCATATCGAAGACGCCGTTCGGAGTCGCCGTGCCATCAAGGGCTACGACTCATCCTTCAGCCTGACTCGCGAAGAGAAGGACCATCTCCTGGACCTGGCACTGCATGCGCCTTCCGCCTTCAACCTGCAACACGTGCGGCTGGTCGAGGTCAGCGATCCGCAATTGCGCACGCAGTTGCGTGAAGTGGCCTGGGACCAGGCGCAGGTCACCGACGCGGCGATGCTGGTGGTGGTGTGTGCCCAGCTCGACAGTTGGGAGCGCAACGCGCAGCGGGTCTGGGACGGTGCTCCCGAGGCGGTACAGGCGTTCATGGCAGGCGCCATCGACACCTACTACCGCGGCAAGCCCCAGGTACAGCGCGACGAAGCCATGCGCAGTTGCGGCCTGCTGGCGCAGACCCTGATGCTGGTCGCCCGCGGCCAGGGCCTGGATTCGTGTCCGATGGATGGTTTCGACTTCGATGCCGTGGCCCGGCTGATCAACCTGCCGGACAACCATGTGATCGGCCTGATGGTCGCGGTCGGGAAAAAGGCCGTTGAACCCTGGCCGCGCAGCGGCAAGCTGCCGCGGGAAGAACTGGTCATCCGCGACCGCTTCTGACTGCCCGGATTCCCCTAGTCCGGTCCGGCGGCCCCGACCTGGCGGATCTGTTCGACCAGCCATTGCAGGGCGATGTCGCGTTCGCGCTGGGCCAGAAACACCAGTTCCAGGTGGAACGGGCCGAGGTCGAACGGCAGGTCGAACGATTGCAGGGGCAGCAATCGTTCGAAGTAGTGCGCCAGTTGTCGCGGCAGGACGCCGACCAGGTCGCTGTACGCGGCGATGTGCGCTGCCTGCAGGTAGTTCGGTGTGGTGTAGGCCACTTGCCGCTTGAGCCCCTGGCTGCCCAGCCACTGGTCGACCATCCCCTTGGTCTGCCCGCCGTGCACCCACAGGTGCTGTAGCTCCAGAAAGGTGGCCAGGTCGGGAGCCTGCGCCAGCAGCGGGTGCTGACGTCGGGCGACCAGTTGCAGGGTCTCGCTGGCCCAATGGCGGCGCTGGAAGCGCGCCGGGACGTTTTCGAAGCGGCCTAGCACCAGGTCCAGTTCGCCTTTGTCCAGCGCCTCGGCCGGCAAGGTCGGGGTCAGGTGCTGGATGGCGATGGAGATTCCCGGCGCCCGCTCACTCAGGCGGCGCATCAGGGCGGGCATGCAGATCAGTTCGACGTAGTCGGTCACCGCTACGGTGAAGCGCTGCCGGCTGCGCCCGGGATCGAAGCCCTCGCCGTCGCCCAGGCTCTGTTCGATCTGCCGCAGCGCCGCGCGGATCGGCGCTTCCAGCGCCAGCGCCCGGGGCGTCGGCTGCATCGCACGACCGGCGCGGACCAGCAGCGGGTCGTCGAGCAGCTCGCGCAGGCGGTTCAGTGCATTGCTCACTGCCGGCTGGCTCAGCGCCAGGCGCTCCGCCGCGCGCGAGACGTTGCGTTCGCGCAGCAGGGCGTCGAGGACGCGTAGCAGGTTGAGGTCGAAGGTTTGGATATTCATTGCCTGAATTCCAGCTATCACAAGACTAAATTTCAAAAATAGTACGACCTTCCCCTAAGGTAGTGGTCGCTTTTTGTGCGGTCGGACTGCCCCAGGTTTCGTCCACCGTTCCTCCTGCGCTCGCTACAACGAGGACAAGACCATGAGCCAGAACTTTTCCTTCCGCCAGGCCGCGGTGATCGGCGCCGGCACCATGGGTCGCGGTATCGTCATGTGCCTGGCCAACGCCGGTCTCGACGTGCAGTGGCTGGACAGCAACCCGCAGATGCTCAACCAGGCGCTCGGCGCCGTCGCCGACACCTACGCGCACAACGTGCGCCAGGGGCGTATCGGCGAAGAGGAAGCGGCCGCGCGCCGCGCCCGCATCACGCCGGTCCAGCACCTCGCCGCGATGCGCGAGGCGGACCTAGTGATCGAGGCGGTCTACGAGAACCTGGAACTCAAGCAATCGATCTTCCGCGAGCTGGACGCGGCGCTGAAGCCCTCCGCGGTGCTGGCCAGCAATACCTCCTACCTGGACATCGACGCCATCGCCGCGGTCACCGCGCGTCCGGGTCAGGTGCTCGGCCTGCACTTCTTCAGCCCGGCGCACATCATGCGGCTGCTGGAGATCGTGCGCGGCGCGCAGACCGCGCCGGCGGTGCTGGAGGCGGCCCTGGCGCTGGGCGAGCGGATGGGCAAGGTCAGCGTGGTGGCCGGCAACTGCCACGGCTTCATCGGCAACCGCATGCTCGAACCCTACGCCACCGAGGCCCGCCTGATGCTGCTGGAAGGCGCCCTGCCGTACCAGGTGGACCGGGCTCTCCAGGCGTTCGGTTTCGCCATGGGGCCGTTCCGCATGTACGACGTGGTCGGTATCGACCTGGAGTGGCGCGCCCGCGAGTTGGCCGGGGTCGGTCAGGACCAGCCGGCCGTGCAGGTGGACAACCGCCTTTGCGAGCTGGGCCGCTTCGGCCAGAAGAGCGGTGCCGGTTACTACCGCTACGCGCCGGGCAGCCGCCAGGCGGAGCACGATACCGAGGTGGATGCCCTGGTGCTCCGGGTTGCCGAGACGCTGGGCTACCCGCGGCGCGATTTCGCCGACGAGGAAATCCTCGAGCGTTGCCTGCTGGCGCTGGTCAACGAGGGCGCGAAGATCCTCGACGAGGGTATCGCCGCCCGTAGCGCCGACATCGACACTGTCTACCTGAACGGCTACGGCTTCCCCGCCGCGGAGGGCGGTCCCATGGCCTGGGCCGATCGCCTCGGCGCGGCCGAGCTGCTGCAACGCCTGCGTTTCCTCGAACAGCGCCACGGCGCGCGCTGGAAGCCGGCGTCCCTGGTCGAGCGCCTGGCCGCCGAGGGCGGAGCCTTCGCCGACCTGCAGGAGGCGCGCTGAGATGGATTACCAGGCCCCCTTGCGCGACATGCGCTTCGTTCTCCATGAACTGTTCGATGTCGGCGCGCATTGCGAACTGCTGGGCAACGGCATCGATCGCGAACTGATCGACGGCGTGCTCGAGGAAGGCGCGCGCTACACCGGCCAGGTGGTGGCGCCGCTCAATCGCAACAGCGACGAGGAAGGCGCGAAGCTGAAGGACGGCGTGGTGACCACCCCCACCGGCTTTCGCGAAGCCTACCGGCAGTACAGCGAAAACGGCTGGGCGAGCATGACCGGACCCACCGAGTACGGCGGCCAGGGCTTCCCGCAGATGGTCTCCGCGTGCTTCCACGAGATGCTGATGGCCGCCAGCCTGTCCTTCCGCGTCTATTCGGGGCTGACCGAGGGCGCCGTGCTGGCCCTGTACAAGCATGGCGACGAGGCGTTGCGGCGCGACTACCTGGGCAAGCTGGTGAGCGGTGAATGGGCCGGCACCATGTGCCTGACCGAACCCCAGGCCGGCACCGACCTCGCCCTCCTGCGCACCCGCGCCGAGGCGCAGGCCGACGGCAGCTACGCGATCAGCGGCAGCAAGATCTTCATCAGCGGTGGCGAGCAGGACCTCACCGAGAACATCGTCCACCTGGTGCTGGCGCGCCTGGCGGACGCGCCGGCCGGGGTGAAGGGCATCAGTCTGTTCCTGGTGCCGAAGTTCGTCGCCAATCCCGATGGCTCCCTGGGCGAGCGCAATAGCCTGGGGTGCGGCGCCATCGAGCACAAGATGGGGATCAAGGGCGCTTCCACCTGCGTGATGAACTTCGACGGCGCCAGGGGCTGGCTGCTGGGCCAGGCGAACCAGGGCCTGGCCTGCATGTTCACGATGATGAACGACGCGCGCTTCCAGGTCGGCCTGCAGGGCCTGGGTATCGCCGAACGGGCCTTCCAGGGCGCCCTCGGCTACGCCCGCGAGCGCCTGCAGTCGCGCGCCCTGGTCGGCCCGCAGGCACCGGACAAGGCCGCCGACCCGATCATCGTGCACCCCGACGTACGGCGCATGCTGCTGACCCAGAAGACCTTGGTCGAAGGCTGCCGCATGCTGGCGGCCTGCTGTGCACGCCAGCTCGACCTGGAACACGGCCATCCGGATGCCGACGGCCGGCGCGCGGCGACGCGCCGTGCAGCGCTGCTGATCCCCATCGTCAAGGCCTTCCTTACCGATGTCGGCCAGGAAGTCGCCAGCCTCGGCGTACAGGTCTATGGCGGTCACGGCTTCATCCGCGAATGGGGCATGGAGCAATTGATGCGCGACAGTCGCATCACCCAGATCTACGAAGGCACCAATGGCATCCAGGCGCTCGATCTGGTCCGCCGCAAGCTGCTCGGCGACCAGGGCGGCGAACTGCTGGCGCTGCAAGGCGAACTGGCGGCGGCCAGCGAGGCGCTGCAAGGGCGTGCTGCGCTGGCGCCGCTGGTCGAGCCGGTGCTGCAACGCCTGGAGGAGTGGCGGCAGCTCACCGGCCAGGTACTCGAGGCCTGCGCCCGCGATCCCCAGGAGATCGGCGCCACTTCCGTGGACTTCCTCCAGTACAGCGCCTACGTATTGCTCGCGGCCCTCTGGTTGCAAGCCGCTGCACGAGCCCAGGAAGCGCTGGACGGCGGCTCCGGCGAGGGCGATTTCTATCGGGCCAAGCTGCGCAGCGCCGATTTCTACCTGCGGCGCATCCTGCCGCGGGCGAGCATGCACCGCGAAGCCTTGCTCGGCGGCGCCGACTGCCTGATGGCCCTGCCCGAGGAGCATTTCTCGTTCTGACGGGCGTCTCGCCCAGGGAGACCGATATGCAAGCTTTCAGTTTCGCCACTACCGCGCAGATCCTCTGCGAGGTCGGCTCCGCCATCCGCCTGGCTGAACTCTGCCGCGAGCGAAGGGCGCGCCGCGTGTTGATCGTGACCGACCCGGGGATCACCCGGCTCGGCTTGCTGGATGCGATCCTGCCCGGCTTCCCGCGCCTGGGCCTGGCCGTCGAGGTGTACGACCAGGTGCTCGCCGATCCGCCTGAATCGGTGGTCGAGGCCGCGCTCGGGCGGGCGCGGGCCATGGCTGCCGAGCTGGTGGTCGGTTTCGGCGGTGGCAGTTCCATGGACGTGGCCAAGCTGGTCGCGCTGCTCGCCCATCCAGAGGCAGGGCAGGGGCTCGGCGAGGTCTTCGGGGTCGGCAACGCACGCGGGCCGCGCCTGCCGCTGATCCAGGTGCCGACCACCGCCGGGACCGGCTCCGAGGTGACGCCGATCGCCATCGTCACCACTGGCGAGACCACCAAGATGGGTGTGGTCTCGCCCTACCTGCTGCCCGATCTGGCGCTGCTCGACGCCGACCTGACCCTCGGCCTGCCGCCGGCGGTCACCGCGGCGACCGGTATCGACGCGATGGTGCATGCGATCGAGAGCTATACCAGCAAACTGAAGAAGAACCCGCTGTCCGACCTGCTGGCGCGGGAGGCGTTGCGCCTGCTGGCGGCCAACCTGGAACGCGCGGTAGGCGACGGCGGCGACCGCGAGGCGCGCCAGGCCATGCTGCTGGGCGCCTGCCTGGCCGGGCAGGCCTTCGCCAATGCGCCGGTGGCGGCGGTACATGCCCTGGCCTATCCGCTGGGAGGGCATTTCCACATTCCCCACGGCCTGAGCAACGCGCTGGTGTTACCGGAGGTGATCCGTTTCAACGCTCCCGCTGCCGCTGGACTCTATGCCGAGCTGGCGCCGCTGCTGCTGGGCGACCGCTTGCGTCCGGGCGATCGCGACGCGCTTACCGCGCAGCTGATCGACGAACTGGCCCAGCTCAGTCCGCGCAACGGCCTGCCGAGCCGCTTGCGCGACGCCGGGGTGGACGAGGCGATGCTGCCGCGCCTGGCCGCCGACGCGATGCTCCAGCAGCGTCTGCTGGTCAACAACCCACGCGAGGTCGGCGAGGCGGACGCCCTGGCGATCTATCGCGCGGCATACTGAATCCCTTCTACGAGGACCGGGCATGGCGACCGCCCCGCGACCGCTGCGCGAGCAGTACCTTCATTTCCAGCCGATCACCACGCGCTGGCACGACAACGACATCTACGGACACGTGAACAACGTGACCTACTATGCGTTCTTCGACACGGCGGTGAATACCTACCTGATCGAGCGCGGCGGCCTGGATATCCAGGGCGGCGAAGTGATCGGCCTGGTGGTCAGTTCCAGTTGCGACTATTTCGCGCCGGTGGCCTTCCCCCAGCGGATCGAGATGGGCCTGCGGGTGGCGCGCCTGGGCAACAGCTCGGTGCAGTACGAACTGGCCTTGTTCCTCGAAGGGCAGCGGGAGGCCTGCGCGGCCGGGCGTTTCGTGCATGTCTTCGTGGAGCGCCGAAGCAGCCGCCCGGTGGCCATTCCGCAGGGACTACGCGATGCGCTGGCCGCGCTTCAGAGCGCGGCCCAGTGACAGAGATCGCCCGCCGCCCGTGACAGGGCGATGGCGTGCAGCTCGTCCAGGCGATCGTCGCGTACCTGCCGTTGCAGCGCCTGGTTGAGCCTCGGCCGGCAGTCGTCGACGCGCAGTTCGGCGAGCGCCGGGGCGTAGCCGCGCAGCAGCTCCAGGTTGAGCTGATTGAGGCGGCTGCGGATGCGCTCCAGGTCGACCGCCTGGCCAGCGTCCGGTAGCGGCCGGCTGAGCAGGCGGTACTGGACCAGCTTGTTCGCCTCGATCTGCGCGGCGAACAGCAGGCGCACCTGCTCGGCGCCGACCCCGTGGCTCCCGGCTTGTCCGGCGAGCATCTGCAACTGTTGTTCTTCCCGCGGGCTGTCCTGTACCGCCTTGCCCGACTGGGCCTTGCTCTGGGCTACCTGATCGGCTAGTTGCAAACGCTGGCTGCTCAGGCTCAACAGTTGCTGGAGAGCCGGCGACAGCGGCTGGGCCTGGAGCAGCGGGCCTTGCAGGAGCAGGAGGGCAAGCAGGCCCCAACTGGCGAACGACGGGCGCATCTGGAAATCTCGATTGAATTGATGCCGGGCACGCTAGCAAAGCGAGCCCGGTGCGACAATCCATGACATGGCGTGAGGCGATGAGGAAGCGCTGGATGGGACATTTCTGATTGAACGTTTGCAGTCTCGACGCTGGAGCAATGTTCTGTGACCATCCCTCCACACCATTTCATTCACCAAAGGGGCCGGTTTGCCCCTGCTATGACTGGCAAGGACGCGGAACATGGGTTTCCTGATACTCTCCCGCCGAGAAGGCGAAGGCATCACCCTGTCCCTCAAGGCCGACTACCCGGCGGAGGAACTGATTCAGCAATTGCGCGAAGGCGGCATCCGGATCCTGGTCACCGATATCATTGGCAACCAGGCCCGGGTCGGGATCGAGGCGCCGCGTGGCGTCCTGATCGTTCGCGACGAGTTGAAGACGGCACCGAAAGGCTGACGAACGGTAGAAAGTAAAAGCCCCGCGGTCGCGGGGCTTTTCCACATCGGCTTCGGCAAGCATGCCGATCAACGATGCTTGTGCTTGCGGTGTTTCTTGCCGCGGTGACCGCTGTCGTTGTCCTTGCCCAGGTTGTTACCGACTGCGCCACCCGCTGCGCCGCCGAGGCCTGCACCTATGGTCGCGCCAGTGCTGCCGCCCAGCTTGTTGCCGATCACCGAACCGCCGGCTGCGCCTAGCCCGCCACCCAGGGCTGCTTCGGTCTTGCGCCCGTCCTTGGCGGTCATCGCGCCGCCGGCCGCGCCACCTAGGCCGGCACCTATGGCCGCACCGGTGCTACCGCCGATGGCGTTGCCCACGACGTTGCCCAGGGCGCCGCCCACGCCGCCGCCCACGGCGGTCTTGGTGGAGTCGCCGGCGAACGCGGCTTGTGCGCCCAGCAGGGCGAACGCGATTACCAGGAGAGATTTACGCATCGTGCGTGCCTCATCGTTGAATCAGGAGGGAAATACGGTCGTTCGCACAAAGGCCGGACCATCAGGCCCGGCCTTTGCGTCGTGGGGAGCGGAGGAATCAGTCGTCGTAGTAGCGACGATGATGCTTATGGCGCTTCCACTTCTTGTACCGGCCATAGTGATGGCCGTTGTCATGCCGGTAATAGCCATCGCGATAGCCGGCGCGGCGGTAGTAGCGACGGTCGCGGTAGTCGTCATCGTCGTCGTAGCGGCGGTTGCCGTCGCCATAATGGTTGCCCAGCGCGCCGCCGCCGGCGCCGCCGAGGGCCGCGCCGATCAGGCCACCGGTGCTGCCACCGATCTGCCGGCCGATGACGTTGCCGCCTGCGGCACCGAGGCCGCCTCCGATCGCCGCTTCGGTCTTGTTACCGCGTCCGGCGCCGACTGCACCGCCCGCAGCGCCACCGATGCCGCTACCGATCGCGGCGCCAGTGCTGCCGCCGACCGCATCGCCGACGACCGAACCCAACACCCCGCCCAAGGCGCCGCCGATGGCCGCGCGGGTGTTGTCGCCTGCGAAGGCGGTACCACCGACCAGACTCAGGGACAACAGGAGTATCGAGGAATACTTCATAGAGAGTTTCTCTCTGTGGGGATGACGGCTGCGATGCTGGGGTTGGCCCAAACCGCTGACAAGCGTCAGCCGACGATTGGTAGAACAAACTCGAAATATTCCAAGTGCTTGTTTTTTATGGGGAACTTTCTTCGGCGGAGGCGGTCTTAAACCGAATGCGAAACGCGATTTCAGGGTCGAAATCGGTATTTTTGCTGGCGGGATGCTGGCCATTCTAACGCCGACGAGCGGCCTGCCTTCAAGGCCTTTCATCGACTTTTTCCTTAAGACGCCGCCTCCTGTTGCAGGAGGCGGCGTTTTTCGTGGGCTTCAGATAATGCGCCCGTCGCCCGTGGCCTTTTCCAGGCGTACCGCGATGAACTTCGAAGTCGGCGTATGGCTGCCGACGCCGACGCTCTCCAGCGGCACCAGGGGATTGGTTTCCGGGTAGTAGGCGGCTGCCTGGCCGGCCGGGATGTCGAAGGCGAGCAGGGTGAAGCGGCGTACCCGGCGTTCGATGCCATCGCTCCACAGCGAGACCAGGTCGACCTTGTCGCCCGGCTGGTAGCCCAGGCGGCGGATATCCGCCTCGTTGGCGAATACCACTTCGCGCTGGCCCTTCACTCCGCGATAGCGATCGTCCAGGCCGTAGATGGTGGTGTTGTACTGGTCATGGGAGCGCAGGGTCTGCAGGATCAGGTCGGGTTCGAGGCCACTGTCGCGTACCTGTGCCGGCAACAGGTCGCGGGGCAGCGGGTTGGCGACGAAGTTGGCCTTGCCGCTGGCGGTGTTCCAGCGTCGTTCGCCGGCGGCGTTGCCGAGGTAGAAGCCGCCGGGATGCCGGACGCGGCGGTTGAAGTCGGCGAAACCGGGGATGGTGTCGGCGATCAGCTCGCGGATGCGCTCGTAGTTGGCGATCAGCGCGTCCCAGTCCACCGGATGGTTGCCCAGGGTTGCCTTGGCGATGCCGGCGATGATCGCCGGTTCCGAACGCATCTGCTGCGAGAGGGGCTCCAGTTGTCCGTAGGACGCGTGGATCATGCTGAACGAGTCTTCCACCGTGACCGCCTGCGGGCCTTCGGCCTGGCGGTCGATGTCGGTGCGCCCCAGGCAGGGCAGGATCAGTGCGTCGCGGCCGGTGGTCAGGTGGCTGCGGTTGAGCTTGGTGCTGATGTGCACGGTCAGGTCGCATGACGCCAGGGCGGCGTGGGTGCGCGGACTGTCCGGGGTGGCCTGGGCGAAATTGCCGCCCAGGCCGATGAAGACCTTCGACTTGCCCGCGAGCATCGCGGCGATCGCCTCGACGGCGTTGTGCCCGTTGTGGCGTGGCACTTCGAAGCCGAAGCGCCGTTCCAGTGCGTCGAGCAGCGCCGCCGGCGGCCGCTCGTTGATGCCCATGGTGCGGTCGCCCTGCACGTTGCTGTGGCCGCGGACCGGGCAGAGACCGGCGCCCGGGCGGCCCAGGTTGCCGCGCAGGAGTTGCAGGTTGACGATTTCCTGGATGATCGCCACCGAATGATGGTGTTGGGTGATGCCCATCGCCCAGCAGACGATGACCCTGTTCGCCCGCCGGTACATCCGCGCAGCCTGTTCGATTTCCGCCAGGCTCAGCCCGGACTGGCGCTCCAGGTGTTCCCAGGGGGTGGCATCCAGTTCGGCCAGGTAGGCCTCGAGGCCGTCGGTGTGCTCGGCGATGAAGGCGTGGTCGAATACCGGCTCGCCGCCCTCGGCCTGGGCGTCGCGCTCCCAGGCGAGGAGGAACTTGGCGATCCCGCGGATCGCCGCCATGTCGCCGCCCAGTGCCGGACGGAAGAACGCGGTGTTCAGCGGCGAGGACCCGTTGGTCAGCATTTCCAGCGCATTCTGCGGATGCTGGAAGCGCTCCAGGCCGCGCTCCTTGAGAGGGTTGAAGCAGACCACCTGGGCGCCGCGCTTCACTGCTTCGCGCAGCGGCTCGAGCATGCGCGGGTGGTTGGTGCCGGGGTTCTGCCCAAGGATGAAGATCGCGTCGGCGTGTTCGAAGTCGTCGAAGGTCACGCTGCCCTTGCCGACCCCGACGCTGCGGCCCAGTGCCACGCCGCTGGCCTCGTGGCACATGTTCGAGCAGTCGGGGAAGTTGTTGGTGCCGAACGCGCGGACGAACAACTGGTAGAGGTAGGCCGCCTCGTTGCTGGCCCGCCCGGAGGTATAGAACTCCGCCTGGTCGGGGCTATCCAGGCGGCGCAGGTGCTCGGCGACCAGGGCGAAGGCGGCGTCCCAGGTGATCGGCTGGTAGTGGTCGCTGAGCGGGTCGTAGCGCATCGGTCCGGTGAGGCGGCCCTGGTATTCCAGCCAGTAGTCGCTCTGTTCGCGCAGGGCGCTGACGCTGTAGCGGGCGAAGAACGCCGTGTCGACGCGGCGCTTGGTGGCTTCCCAGTTGACTGCCTTGGCACCGTTCTCGCAGAACTTCACCCGGCCGTCTTCCGGCGAGTCGCCCCAGGCGCAGCCGGGGCAGTCGAAACCGCCGTTCTGGTTGGTCTTGAGCAGGGCGCGGAGGTTCTTGAACGGCTGTTTGCTGTCCAGCCAGAAGTGCGCCACGCTGCGCAGCGCGCCCCAGCCGGCGGCGGCACCGGCGTAGGGCTTGTAGCGGGGTTGGAGAGGTTGCAGGCTCATGACGGACTCACTCGGTTGCGGCCGGCGCCGGGCTGTAGACCCGCGGGGCACTGTGATGGGGCTGGTGGATCAGGTTCAGCTGGTGGCGGCGCGCCCATTGCACGGTCAGGGCGGTTGGCGCGGAGAGGCTGACCAGGGTGCCGATCCCGGCGCGTACGGCCTTGTGGATAAGCTCCAGGCTGCAGCGGCTGGTGACCACGGCGAAGCCCTGCGCAGCGTCCAGTCCCTGTCCATGCAGGGCGCCGATCAGCTTGTCGAGGGCGTTGTGGCGGCCGATGTCCTCGCGACACAGGCGCAGCTCGCCATGCCCGTCGAAATACAGCGCGGCATGCAGGGCGCCGCTATGGCGCGCCAGTCGCTGGGCCTGCTCGATACGCTGGCGCAGGGCGCCGAGATGGGCGGCGGGAGGCAGCGCCTGCGACGACCGCTCCGGCAGTTGCGGCAGCGCCTGCTCCAGGGCTTCGACGCCGCACAGGCCGCAGCCTGACGTGCCGGCCAGTTGCCGGCGCTGGCGCTTGAGGTTCCAGAATGCGCGGCTGCTGATCTCGACCTCGGCGTGGAGGGATTCGCCCTGGCCGCTGACGCGGATTTCATAGATTTCGTCGATGGCCTGTACGAAGCCACTGCTGAGGCTGAAGCCGCGGACGAAATCCTCGATGTCCTCGGGCGAGGCCATCATCACCGCCTGGTTCAGTCCGTTGTAACTGATCGCCAGGGCGCACTCGGCGGCAAGGGAGGCCTGGCCGATCTGCTGCGGCAGGTGCAGGTCGGCGTAGCGGTAAACGTCGGGAACGGCGGAAGGCGCCCAGGTATCGGCGGATACCGGGCATGCAGGCTGGCAAGGCATGGGCTGGGCCCTATCGTTCTAGGTGTGGAGCCAGCCTAGGCCTGTCGCGGAGCGGCGTCTAATCGGTTGTGCCGATACCCTGATCGACAGGGTCTATCAAGCCGGCGGGCGCCAGCCAGGTCCGGGCCTCCTCGAAGCAGGCTTCGGCCAGCGCCGAGCGCGGCTGTCCGCTGCGAATGATCAGGCCGAGCGCTGCCAGGGTATGGGCGTCCTCGATGGGGACCAGGCGCAACTCGTCGTCGACTTCGCTGCCCAACGGCATGATCGCGCAGCACAAGCCACGCTGCACCGCCTGCAGCAGTTGCTGCACCGAGTCGGTTTCCAGGCGCGCGATGGGGCTCAGCCCGCGGCTGCGGAAGTTGTGGTCGATGGATTGGCGGAAGTGCATGCCCGCCGAGAGCAGGCCCAGCGGCAGGCCAGCCAGCGCATCCCAGTTCAGCAGCGCGGCGTCGAGCGGGAAATGGCTGGGATGATGGAGCAGGCCCATGCGGGTCTCCGCCAGTTCGATGCCCTCGAAATGGCTGCGGTCCAGACGGTCCAGATAAGAGACGCCGAGATCGAACTGGTTGCGCGCCAGGCCTTCGAGTACCTGTTCCGAACTCAGGGAATAGAGCTGGAAACGCAACTCCGGGTGGCGCCCGGCCATGTGCTGGACCAGGCGCATCGGGTCGAAGCTGGCCAGCGGCACCACGCCCAGGCGCAGGGTCCCGACCAGTTGGCCGCGGCAGGCGGCGGCTTCCGCGTACAGCCCTTCCTGGGCCGCCAGCAGGCTGCGTGCCCAGGCCAGTACGCGCTCGCCGGCCTCGGTGAAGCCTTCGAAGCGTTGGCTGCGTCGCACCAGTTCCAGGCCGAGTTCTTCTTCCAGGCTGCGCAGGCGCATGGACAGGGTCGGCTGGGTGACGTGGCAGCGTGCGGCGGCCTGGCCGAAGTGGCGGGTTTCGTCGAGGGCGCAGAGGAATTTCAGTTGCTTGATGTCCATCGGCGCTTCCGTGGCGGGGGTGTCGCCGAATCTTAACGCGAATGGGCGCAGTGTTATGGGGTGGCGAAGGAGGCTAGGGATATTTCGCCGGTTTTTGCAGTCTAGACTTGGCTAGTCGCGGATCGGGATTGCGCCGGCCGCTTGCAACCGTAACCGTAAAGGGAGAACCAAAGATGGGTATTTTCGCGTTCGTGAAGGAAGCCGGTGAAAAGCTGTGGGATACGCTGACGGGGCATGAGGCACAGGCGGCCGAGTCGCTGAAGGAGCACGTCGCCAAGGTCGGCCTGGGCAACCCGAACATCCAGGTTTCGGTGGAAGGCGACAAGGTCATCGCCTCGGGCGAGGTGGCCAGCCAGGAGGAGAAAGAGAAGATCCTGCTGGCGCTGGGCAACGTCGCCGGCGTCTCCTCGGTGGAAGACAAGATCACCGTGGCCCAGGCCGCTCCGGAGGCGCGCTTCGTCACCGTGAAGAAAGGCGACACCCTGAGCGCCATCGCCAAGGCCGAATACGGCAATGCCAACGCCTACATGAAGATCTTCGAGGCCAACAAGCCGATGCTCAGCCATCCGGACAAGATCTACCCCGGCCAGGTCCTGCGCATTCCCGAGTGATCCCGGCGTTTCGCCAACCCCGCCCGCGTGGCGGGGTTTTCGTTTCCGCGGCTACGGCAGTCCTTCGAGCAGCCGCCGGTAGTCCTCCTGGGCAGCGAACTCCTCGGTGTCCCGGACCTGGCCACGGCTGTCCGGGTGGCGTACCGCCAACAGGTGGGCGACACCATAGGCGCGGGCGCTGCGCAGGATCGGCAGGCTGTCGTCGATGAACAGGCTGCGCTGCGGGTCGAAGCCGAAATCGGCTTGCAGGGCGCTCCAGAAGCGCGCGTCCTCCTTCGGGTAGCCGTAGTCGTGGGAGCTGATCAGTCGGTCGAAATAGGGCGCCAGTTCGATCCGTTCCAGCTTCAGCGACAGCGAGTCGCGGTGCGCGTTGGTGATCAGCGCCACGCGCTTGCCGGCCTGGCGCAGGGCGGCGAGGAAGGTATCGGCGTGCGGACGCAGCGAGATCAGGTGCGCCACCTCGTGCTTGAGTTCGCGGATCGACAGGTCCAATTCCCGGCTCCAGAAATCCAGGCAGTACCAGTTGAGCTGGCCAGCGTGTTCGCGGAACAGCGGCTCGAGCACGGCATCGGCTTCGGCGCGACTCAGGCCGTTGCGTTCGGCATAGCGCTGGGGCAGGTGTTCCAGCCAGAAGTGGTTGTCGAAGTGCAGGTCGAGCAGGGTGCCGTCCATGTCGAGCAGCACGGTGTCGATGGCGGACCAGGGCAGGGTGGGCATGGCGGCTCTTGTCGCGGTTCGTCGCGATCGATGCGGAAATCTGTCGCTTCCCATCAATCTCCGACAGGGATAATCGGAAAAGCCGGGGTATGATAACCCGCCGGCTTCGCCAAGGAGTTATCCACATGCGTCAGAAACCCACCGTACTCGCCAGCGAGATCGTCGCGAAGAGCCGACTGTTCGCTGTCGAGGAGTTGCAACTGCGCTTCAGCAATGGCGTCGAGCGCACCTACGAGCGTCTGGTCGGCAAGGGCCAGGGCTACGGTGCGGTGATGGTGGTGGCCATGCTCGATGCCGAGCACGCGGTGCTGGTGGAGGAATATTGCGCCGGGGTCGACGAATACCAGTTGTCGCTGCCCAAGGGCCTGGTCGAGCCGGGCGAGGACATCCTCGCGGCGGCCAACCGCGAACTCAAGGAGGAAGCGGGCTACGGGGCCCGGCAACTGGAGCACATCACCGAACTGTCGCTGTCGCCGGGCTACATGAGCCAGCGCATCCAGGTGGTGCTGGCGCGCGATCTCTACGAGGAGCGCCTGCCGGGCGACGAGCCGGAGCCGATGGGCGTCGATCGCATCAGCCTGCGCGAACTCTCGAGCCTGGCCCAGCACGCCCAGTTCAGCGAAGGCCGCGCCCTGGCCGCGCTGTACCTGGTGCGCGACCTGCTCACCCAGCGCGGCGAGTACCAGGCATGAGGCCGGTGCCTTGGGGCGAATTGGTGGCGCTGGTGCGGCGCGCCGGCGAGGCGATCCTGCCGCACTGGCGCGCCGACGTGGCGGTGCGCTCGAAGGCCGACGAATCGCCGGTGACTGCCGCCGACCTGGCCGCGCACCATATATTGGAGGCGGGATTGCGGGCGCTGGCGCCGGACATTCCGGTGCTTTCCGAAGAGGATTGCGAGATACCGCTGAGCGAGCGCGGCCACTGGCGGCGCTGGTGGCTGGTGGACCCGCTGGACGGCACCAAGGAGTTCATCTCCGGTAGCGAGGAGTTCACCGTCAACGTGGCCCTGGTCGAGGATGGCCGGGTGCTGTTCGGCCTGGTCGGCGTGCCGGTGAGCGGCCGCTGCTACTACGGTGGCGCCGGTCTCGGTGCCTGGCGCGAGGAGGCCGATGGCGGCGCGCAACCGATCAGTGTGCGCCTGGAGCCCGAGGAGGCCTTCACCGTGGTGGCCAGCAAGCGCCACGGCAGCCCGGCCCAGGAGCGCCTGCTGGATGGCTTGAGCGAGCGCTTCGGCGACCTGCGGCGAGCCAGCATCGGCAGTTCGCTGAAGTTCTGCCTGCTGGCCGAGGGCGCTGCCGACTGCTATCCGCGCCTGACGCCAACCTCGCAATGGGACACGGCCGCCGCCCAGGGTGTGCTGGAAGGCGCCGGCGGCGAGGTGCTCGATCTGCATGGCGCGCCATTCACCTACGAGCCGCGCGAGGACTACCTCAACGGCTCCTTCCTGGCCCTGCCGCGCGCCGCCGAGTGGCGCAGCGAGCTGATCCAACTGGCGCGCGCGCTGCACTGAAACGAAAGAGCTGGTCGAACCCTAATGCTGTTCGCCCCAATTGGGGCGCGGCGTTTTTCTGATCTGTTTTCTGGTCTCTATGGGAGATTACGATGTTTTGCCCGCTCGGGCTGACAGAAAACATGCAAATAGCCCGCAGCAGATGACTGACAGCGGGATTCGGCAGTGGCTCACCAAATATTCACTTTGGTGAACGGCATGACCGCATGAGCGGGGCTTTTCGTTGAGCTGTCGGCCGGTGCCGATAGGGGTGGCGCCTGAGTAAGTTCCTGTGTGATTTTTTCCGAAGCCTGGGGAGGATCATGGGCTCCATGAAAACTCCATCGTAATCGCACACGGGGAGAGCATGTAGAGCGTAGAGTTCTCGCGTTTGCGGGAGGGCACTATGCCAACATATCCATCGATCTATCGTTTTCGTGTTTTAGCTGCGGCTGTGATGGCGAGCGTATCGATTTATCTATTCTCAGCTTCGTTGGGCATGGATGTTTTAAAAAGTTATGAGGTGTTGGCAGATATCTATCCTGAGAATATGAATGACTATGCTTCAAGACTGACCGCTGAAGAGAAATTTCAAGGCGAGTTGCTCCGGCAGCTTACCGATAAGATCTATCTGGAGCGGTATTCGATTTGTGCGCTTATTTTGGCGCTCGCTATATTCTTCCTGCCATCGCCGGTAGTCGTGAGAAGAAGTCGTGTGCTTTTGGTTTTTCTCTATTTGGCGACTCCAGCTTCCATTGTGCTTTCAGAAGTTTTAGCAACCTCTTTGAGTCTGGATAGAATGCTGTATCCAACGTGGAGGGACAATATAGTAGTTTCTTGGTTTATCTCTTGCGCGGTCGCCTTTGCCGTCTGTTTTATGCTCCTGCCGTTGCTGATTCTAGGTTGGCGGAGAACCTCTGGAGGACTGATATTTCGCAGTAAGACCACACAGGTGTTGAGTGGAATTCTTCTTGCGGTTTGGCTGGTAGGATTTGCCTGCTCTTTTTTCAGTGGGGATTATGAGGCAATGCTTCCCCTATGGCTGGGGTTCGTATTTTTTTACTATGTACTTTCCTCCAGCGATGAGAAAACACCTGTCAATAAATAGGTGTTTCGAGGGCTATTAGAACGGATATCCAGTGCCTGATAACTCAATGGAGCTTCACCGTGGAACTTGATGTCAAAATTGGCCGATCCGTGCTTTTTCAGCTCCGTCAGGAACCTCGTCGCTGTTTGTTCATCCATGGGACGCTGGAAGTCCAGATCGGCATCGTACCCGTGAACTTCCAGCGGCTGTCGGTGAAACGCTGGAACTGGCCATCACCTGATCCAGCGCATCCAGATAGGCTCGCCGAGTGGCGCAGCGAGCTGATCCAACTGGCGCGCGCTGCACTGAAACGAAAAGGCCCGGTCTTCTAGCCGGGCCTTTTCCGTTGTGGCGGCGCTCAGTCGAGCATGTCGCTGAAACGCGCGTCCTTCTTGTATACCAGCGGCTGGCTGAAGCCGGGCACCGTCACCTGTTCGGCGCTGACCTCGATGGCGTGCTCGTCGATCAGGTCCTGGCCGAAGTTGTAGATGATCTCCAGGTCGCCCTGCAGCGCGCGCTGGTCGTAGGCGCGGGCGGCGGCGCGGGTCTGCTCGCGCTTCTCGACGTAGGCGGCGAAGGCCGCTTCGCCATGGCGCTTGCGCAGCATCTTCTCGGCGATTCGCGGCGACAGCACCACGCCGCTGGCGTTGTTGCCGCCGAAGCCCTTGGAGTTGATGAAGCACACCTCCAGCGGCTTGTCCTGGCGCATGTCGCGATTGGAGATGCTCAGGCGCTGCTGGTGGACGTCGTCGGCGACCTTGTCGATGGTCTTGATCCCAGGGAGGATGCCGTACTTGAACGTGCCCAGGGCGGAGATCAGCTGGTCGGCGCTGGCGGTGGCCAGGGAGTGGCCGACGTAGGCCTTCACCGCGGTGACCGGCCAGCCGTCGATGCCGAAGGCGCTGGCCACGCGGTCGAGGATTTCCGATTCGGTGACCCGGTTGGCCGGCGTGCTGGAGCCGTGGGCGTGGACGAAGCTGGCGTGGCGCACGGTGTCCAGGCCGACGATCTGCACCGCGCTGGCCACCGCCTTGGCTACCGTCAGGTAGTTGCCCGGGCCGGGGGCGGAGATGGACTTCTTGAAACCGTCGGCGTTGATGAACACGTCGGTTACCGCGCCGTGGATATCCGCGCCCAGGCGCAGGGCCAGTTCGTCGTCCATCAGCACTACGTATTGGCTGGACTCGGCCAGGGTGAAGCCGCAGTTCTCGCCGAACGGCCGGCTGGCGCGGCGGAAGTCCACGTCATCGCGGCCTTCGATCAGGCGCAGGCCTTCTTCGGTGGCCAGTGCGCCCATGGCGCTGTAGCCCTCGATGCACTCCGGCAGGATCGGCGCCTCGCTGTTGCCGACGATGACCACCCGGGCCTGGCCGCTGGTGATGACGTCGATACCCTTCTGCAGGTTGTAGAGGAAGGTGGCGCAGGCGCCTGTGATGCTGCCGGTCATGCCGACGCTGCCGAGCACGTAGGCATTGATGAAATCGGTGGGCATGCTGTTGAAGCCCAGCGGCAGTTGCTTGGCCGAGACCCGGTGGCCCTTCAGGCGGGATTGCATCAGGCCGCCGAAACCGTTGTCGTCGAGCTGGCTCATGATGCTGCCGGAGAATACCGCGATCTCGTCGGGCTGGACGTTGTCGACGATGGTCTTCCAGTCGATGCCGGTGGAGCGGATCGCGTCGGTCGCGGCGACCACCGACATCTGCAGGCCGCGCGGGTGGAAGCGCGAGTTGTACAGCTCGCCCGGTTCGAAACCGGTGGGCAGCTGGCCAGCGGACTTCACCGTCAGCGCACGGTAGCTGTCGACCTTGAACTCGCAGCGCTCGTGGATGCTCACCAGTACCTCGCCGTCCTCCGCGGGAGCGATCGACCAGTTGGCCGGCAGCGGCTCGGGCAGTTGCTTGGGCGAGGCCTTGAAGGTCAGCGTCTGGCCTTCGGCAGGGGACAGCTCGAGGACCTTGTGCCAGTGGACGGCATCCGGGTCGAGGTACTGCGGTTCGATGCGCCGCACCAGGGTAGAGGCGAAGATGCGTTCGGCGTAGCGCCGCTCGATGTCCTCCGGGGACAGCGGCGTGCCGTCTTCGGCCAGGTAGCGGCCGCCTTCGGCCTTGACCAGTTTCATCATGACCGCCAGGCCGGCTAGGGTTTCCTGGCGCGCCTGCGGGTCCATCGATTCGATGACCATGCGACGGAAGCCGTGGTGGAAGGAACTACGGCCTGCTGCGTTGTAGCCACCGAAACCAACAATGACCGGTAGTCGAGACATCACTCAGAAACTCCTTCGAATAGTCGTTCGCGTGCCGGGCTGCTGCCTGGTCCGGAGCGGGAAGCGCGTGGCGGCGATGGCGGCCTTTCCCGTCGGCGAGGCGAGCTTCACGGACCCGGGCACGAGCCAGTGGCCGTTGAAATGATCAGGGTGACTATGCTGACGTGAATCATGACTATCGAGTCACGTATTTTCCTACTGAATACCGCGTTGCGTGGGCTTTCCACAAGTGCTGGCGGTCTGCCTTGGGGGGATTGACGCCCATGGGCGGGCTGTTGGCGGAGGTGGGGCGTGGGCGAGTGTTGCGGGACTTGCTTGAAAGTCCGCGCGCAGAGGCGCGGCGCCGGGGCGTCCGCGGAGGCGGCGGATGACGCGTGGCGCTATCCGCCCTACGCCCGATGCCGGCGGAGGAGAATGAAGAAGGGCCGCGAAGCGGCCCTGGGGGGCATCAGCGGTACTCGATGCCCGCCTTGCGCGTGCTGACTCGCGTTCCCGCCTTGCCCTCGGTGATCGCGACGATGTCCGCGAGCGAACCGATCACCGCGTCCTTGCCGGTGGCGCGGGCGAACTCGATGGCGGCCTGGACCTTCGGTCCCATGGAGCCGGCGGCGAAGCCGAGGCGCTCCAGTTCGTCCGGGTGGGCCTGGGCGATGGCCTTCTGGGTCGGCTTGCCCCAGTCGACGTAGGCCGCGTCGACGTCGGTGGCGATGATCAGGATGTCGGCCACCAGCTCCTGGGCCAGCAGCGAGGAGCAGAGGTCCTTGTCGATCACCGCCTCGACGCCGCTGAGCTTCTTCCCGGCCTCGTCGTACATGGTCGGGATACCGCCGCCGCCAGCGCAGATGACGATGGTGCCTTTCTCCAGCAGCCACTTCACCGGGCGGATCTCGAAGATCCGCTTCGGCCGCGGGCTGGGCACCACGCGGCGGAACTTGTCGCCGTCCGGGGCGATGCTCCAGCCCTTCTCGGCGGCCAGGCGCTCGGCTTCTTCCCTGGAGTAGACCGGGCCGATCGGCTTGGTCGGGTTCTGGAACGCCGGATCCTTACCGTCCACCTCGACCTGGGTGAGGATGGTGGCGAACGGCACTTCGAACGGCAGCAGGTTGCCCATCTCCTGTTCGATCATGTAGCCGATCATGCCCTCGGTTTCCGCGCCGAGGACGTCCAGCGGGTAGGGCGAGACCTGGTCGTAGGCGGCCCCCTGGAGGGCCAGCAGGCCGACCTGGGGGCCGTTGCCGTGGGCGATCACCAGCTCGTTGCCGGGCGCCACCTTGGCGATCTGTTCGGCGGCGATCCGCACGTTTTCCCGCTGGTTGTCCGCGGTCATGGGTTCGCCACGGCGTAGCAGGGCATTACCGCCCAATGCGACGACGATACGCATATAGGTTACCTCCGGAAGGCGGCTGCGCCCGGCCGCGTGGGCCGGGGCGCAGGAGCGCGGTCAGATGTCGGCGAGGGTCGAGACGAGGATCGCCTTGATGGTGTGCATGCGGTTCTCGGCCTGCTCGAAGGCGATGTTGTAGGGCGACTCGAAGACGTCCTCGGTCACCTCGATGCCGTTGGCCAGGTTCGGATACTGCTCGGCGATCTGCTTGCCGACCTTGGTCTCGCTGTTGTGGAACGCCGGCAGGCAGTGCATGAACTTGGCCCGCGGGTTGCCGGTGGCCTTCATGATCTCCATGTTGACCTGGTAGGGCAGCAGTTCCTTGATCCGCTCGCCCCAGGCTTCCACCGGCTCGCCCATCGACACCCAGACGTCGGTGTGGACGAAGTCCACGCCCTTCACGGCTTCCTTCGGATCCTCGGTGAGGGTCAGCTTGGCGCCGCTTTCCTCGGCGAATTTCTTGCACTGGGCGACGAACTCGTCGTGCGGCCAGAGCGCCTTCGGTGCGGCGATGCGTACGTCCATGCCGAGCTTGGCGCCGATCAGCAGCAGGGAGTTGCCCATGTTGTTGCGCGCGTCGCCCAGGTAGGCGTAGCTGATGTCGTGCAGCGGCTTGTCGCTATGCTCGCGCATGGTCAGCACGTCGGCGAGCATCTGGGTCGGGTGGTATTCGTCGGTCAGGCCGTTGAACACCGGAACGCCGGCGAACTTCGCGAGTTCCTCGACGATTTCCTGCTTGAAGCCGCGGTACTCGATGGCGTCGTACATCCGGCCGAGGACCCGCGCGGTGTCCTTCATGCTCTCCTTGTGGCCGATCTGCGAGGAGTTCGGGTCGATGTAGGTGACGTTGGCGCCCTGGTCGTAGGCGGCCACCTCGAAGGCGCAGCGGGTGCGGGTGGAGGTCTTCTCGAAGATCAGGGCGATGTTCTTGCGTTGCAGGTGCTGCTGCTCGGTGCCGGTGTACTTGGCGCGCTTGAGGTCGCGGGACAGGTCGAGCAGGTAACGCAGCTCGCGGGTGCTGTGGTGCATCAGGCTGAGCAGGTTACGGTTGTGCATGTTGAAAGCCATGATTGATCTCCTTGTGGGAAGTCGGTGGGCGGCGCCCCTCCTGGGGACGCCGCCGTTCAGCTCGAGAGAGGGTTGTCTGTCAGTAGTCGATCGGGTCGCGGACGATCGGGCAGGTCATGCAGTGGCCGCCGCCGCGACCGCGACCCAGTTCGCTGGCGCTGATGGTGATGACCTCGACGCCGGCCTTGCGCAGCAGGGTGTTGGTGTAGGTGTTGCGGTCGTAGCCGACCACCACGCCCGGCTCCAGGCAGACCACGTTGTTACCGTCGTCCCATTGCTCGCGCTCGGCGGCGAAGCTGTTGCCGCCGGTCTCGACCACGCGCAGTTTCTTCAGGCCGAGGGATTCGGCGACCACTTCGAGGAAGGTTTTCTCCTCGCGGCGGATGTTCATGCCGTAGGGGCTGCTCGGATCGGGGCGCAGGCTGAAGGGCACGATTTCCTTGACCACTTCCGGGAAGACCGTGACCAGGTCGCGGTCGCAGAAGCTGAACACGGTGTCCAGGTGCATCGCGGCGCGGGACTTCGGCAGGCCGGCGACGATCACCCGCTCGGCGGCGCCCTTGGCGAACAGCGACTGGGCGACCTGACCGATGGCCTGGCGCGAGGAGCGCTCGCCCATGCCGATCAGGACCACGCCGTTGCCGATCGGCATCACGTCGCCGCCTTCCAGGGTCGAGGAGCCGTGGTCCTTGTCCGGGTCGCCGTACCAGATCTCGAACTCGGCGTTGGCGAACTCGGGGTGGAACTTGTAGATGGCGGTGGTCAGCAGGGTTTCCTGTCGTCGCGCCGGCCAGTACATCGGGTTCAGGGTCACGCCGCCGTAGATCCAGCAAGTGGTGTCGCGGGTGAACTGGGTGTTCGGCAACGGCGGCAGCAGGAAGCTGGAATGGCCCAGGTACTCGCGGTACATCTTGAGGATGTTGGCGCCTTCGCTGGCGGGCAGGTCGTCAGCGGCGACGCCGCCGATCAGGTACTCGGCCAGCTTGCGCGGCTCCAGGCTCTCCAGCCAGGAGCGCAGCTCGCTGGTCAGGCCCAGGCCGACGCTGTCGGCGGTGATCTTGCGATCGAGGATCCACTTCAGCGCTTCCGGGTTCTGGATGGTCTCGGTCAGCAGGTTGTGCATCTCGAGGACGTCGATGCCGCGCTCGCGCATCTTGGTGACGAAGTCGAAGTGGTCGCGCTTGGCCTGGTTCACCCAGATCACGTCGTCGAACAGCAACTCGTCGCAGTTGCTAGGGGTCAGGCGCTGGTGGGCGAGTCCGGGCGAGCAGACCATCACTTTGCGCAGTTTGCCGGCTTCGGAGTGGACGCCAAGTTTGGTTTTTTCCGTGCTCATTTCACGTCTCCAGTGGAGTAATCAGAGGGTGAGGAAACCGTCGTAGAGGCCGTAGGCACCCACCAGGGCGCCAATGACGACTGCGGCGAAGATCAGTTTTTCGATTCCGGTGAAGATCGGCTGGCCGACCTCGTGCTTGGCCTTGGCGAAGAGGATCGCGCCGGGCGCATACAGCAGGGCGGACAGCAGCAGGTACTTCAGGCCACCGGCGTAGAGCAGCCAGACCGCGTAGACCACAGCGATGCCGGCGATGACCAGGTCCTTGCTGCGTTCGCGGGCATCGTTCTCGTAGGTCTCGCCCTTCAGGGTCAGCAGCAGGCCATAGGCGGCGGACCAGAAGTACGGGATCAGGATCATCGAGGTTGCCAGGAGCAGCATCTTGGTGTACGGGTCCATGCCGTCCGGGTCGCCCGAGGTGAAGAACACCACCACCAGGAACACCTGTACGCAGATGTTGGTCAGCCACAGGGCGTTGGCCGGCACCTGGTTGGCGTTCTCGCGGCGCAGGAACTCCGGCATGGTGTGGTCCTTGGCAGCGGCGAACATGATCTCGGCGCACAGCAGCACCCAGGAGAGCAGCGCGCCCAGCAGCGAGATCAGCAGGCCGACGCTGATCAGCACGGCGCCCCAGTGGCCGACCACATGCTCGAGTACCAGCGCCATCGACGGGTTCTGCAGCTTGGCCAGTTCCGGCTGGGTCATCACGCCCATGGACAGCACGTTGACCAGCACCAGCAGGAGCAGGACGGTGATGAAGCCGATCACGGTGGCCTTGCCGACGTCGGAACGTTTTTCCGCGCGGGAGGAGAAGATGCTCGCGCCCTCGATGCCGATGAACACCCAGACGGTGACCAGCATCATGTTGCGCACCTGGTTCATCACGCTGCCCAGGTCCGGGTTGCTCTTGCCCCAGATGTCGGCGGTGAAGATGTCCAGCTTGAAGGCGAACAGGCAGATCAGGATGAACAGGAACAGCGGCACGATCTTGGCCACGGTGGTGACGGTGTTGATGAACGCCGCCTCCTTGATCCCGCGCAGCACCAGGAAATGCAGGGCCCAGAGCAGGACCGAGGCGCAGACGATCGCGGCGACGGTGTCGCCCTTGCCGAAGATCGGGAAGAAGTAGCCGAGGGTGCTGAACAACAGGACGAAGTAGCCGACGTTGCCCAGCCAGGCGCTGATCCAGTAGCCCCAGGCCGAGGAGAAACCCATGTAGTCGCCGAAGCCGGCCTTGGCGTAGGCGTACACGCCGCCGTCGAGTTCGGGCTTGCGGTTGGCGAGGGTCTGGAAGACGAAAGCGAGGGTGAGCATGCCGACGGCGGTGATCGCCCATCCGATCAGGACGGCGCCGACGTCGGCGCTGGCTGCCATGTTTTGCGGAAGGGAGAAGATGCCCCCTCCGATCATCGAGCCGACAACCAGAGCCGTTAGCGCTCCTAGTCGGAGTTTTTGGCTGGATTCTTGGGACATTTTCGGAATCTCCCTATAGGAATTGAGAGTGAAGCCATTAGGCGGCAGCGGCTATTGTTGAATGCTGATCCACGTCAATAGCTTCCTACTCAAAGTAATTAGATGACGCATTCCTGTAAGTCGCGAGTGCCAAAGATAGAAGAGGAATCTAAGACCTGCCCGCAATAGGGCGGTTTTTTCATGTGATAGGGGAAGTCTTGCCATCCGCTACGGGGAAAGCTTGAAATTGCTCGAAATCGGGCTATAAGCCGCGGATAAAGCCGGATCGTTGATGCCGATCAATGAATTTCGCGAGACGGTATTCTGACTTTTGGAGGGGGGCTCGCCAGCTTGTTGGCGGTCCGCCGAAAAACCGCCACGGTTTGCCAGAGAAGTGTTTCAGTATTTCGGTGTAGGTGCTTTTTTATTTATAAGTAAAAATAATTTTCCGCTCTCATCAAAGAACGAAAAAGCACAAGGACAGAAATGAAGAAGCCCGGCGTTCGCCGGGCTTCTTCATTTGGACTTCAGGGTATGAAGACCGCTGGGGGGACGGGATCGCCGCCCACCCGCCGCGCGTGCTGGCGCACGTCGGCACAGGGGAAGGGGCCGCCATCCGGTTCGTGGCCGAAGGGCGCGGTTCGCCGGGCGAACCGAAAGCCGGTGCCAGGGGCACTGCGAGCGATTGAGCAAGCGGCGTGCCAGCCATCGACAGGTGGCCCGGCCCGTCAACTGCGGGGCACGGGCCCACGGCATAAGCGGATTTTTGCCGAAGGCCCGAGCACAGGGCGGGGTTTTCCGCCGTCGTTACCGTTCCGTCAGCTCATCCCCAGCCAGTTCGGCAATGCCATGGATACCGCCGGGATGTAGGTCACGATGATCAGGAACACCAGCAGGATCATCAGCCACGGCAGCGCCGCGCGGATGGTCGCGCCCAGCGGCATGCCGGTGACCGCCGAGGTGACGAACAGGTTGAGGCCGACCGGCGGGGTGATCAGGCCGATCTCCATGTTCACCACCATGATGATGCCGAGGTGGATCGGATCGATACCCAGCTCCATGGCGATGGGGAAGAAGATCGGTGCCAGGATCAGGATGATCGCCGAGGGCTCCATGAAGTTGCCGGCGATCAGCAGCACGATGTTCACCACCAGCAGGAACATCCACGGCGACAGCCCGAGGTCGGTGACCCAGGCGGCGATACTCTGCGGAATCTGCTCGGTGGTCAGCACATGGGCGAAGAGCATGGCGTTGGCGATGATGAACATCAGCATGATGGTCAGCTTGCCAGACTCCAGCAGCACCTTCGGGCACTCTTTCAGGCGCATGTCCTTGTACACGAACAGCGCCACGAACGCCGAGTACACGGCCGCGACGGCGGCAGCCTCGGTTGGGGTGAAGGCGCCCGAATAGATGCCGCCGAGAATGATCACCATCAGCAGCAGGCCCCAGAGCGCCTTGCGCGCGCTGGCGATCCATTCGCGAAGGCTGACTCTCGGCATGGCCGGCAGCTTCTTGACCCGGGCGACGATGTAGATCACCACCATCAGGATCAGGCCCAGCAATAGTCCGGGGACCACGCCGGCCATGAACAGCTTGCCGACCGAGGTTTCGGTCGCCGCGGCATAGACCACCATGACGATCGACGGTGGGATGAGGATGCCCAGGGTGCCGGCGTTGCAGACGATCCCGGCGCCGAACGCCTGTGGGTAGCCCGAACGGACCATGCCGGCGATGGCGATCGAGCCGACCGCCGCCACCGTCGCCGGCGAGGAACCGGACAGCGCGGCGAAGAGCATGCAGGCGAGCACCGCGGCGATCGCCAGGCCGCCGCGAATATGCCCGACGCAGGCGTTGGCGAAGTCGATCAGGCGCCGCGCCACCCCGCCGGTGGTCATGAACGCGCCGGAGAGCAGGAAGAACGGGATCGCCAGCAGGGTGTAGTGCTCGGAGGTCTCGAACAGCTTGATCGCCAGCGAGCGTACCGAGTCCGGGCTGAACAGGAGGATCGTCAGCGCACCGGATAGCCCCAGGGAGACGGCGATCGGCACGCCGATGAACATCAGCAGGAACAGCAGCAGGAAGAGGAACAGGATGGTCATGCTTTCGGCTCCTCGTGCTCGGTCAGCTTCAGCGCGTCGGCGGCCTCGTCGGCCAGGCCCAGGCCGGTCTGACGGTTGCGCAGGATGCGCACGAGGATCTCGGCGAAACGGATGAACACCAGGGCGAAACCGACCGGCACGATCAGGCCGATGTGCCATTGGCGGATGCCGAAGTGGTCGAGGTCCTCGGCGCCGATGCCGGCGATGAACAGGGTCTTCACCCAGTCGTAGCTGGCCACGCAGAGCAGGCCGGCGTAGCCGAGGCAGGCCAGGCAGGCGATCACGCCGAGGACCCGCTGTACCGGCCGCGAAGCCAGCTTCACCAGCACGTCCACGCCGAGGTGCCCGGCGGTGCGTACGCCGTAGGCGATGCCGAGGAAGATCAGCCAGGCGAACAGGGCCTTGGTCAGGGCGTTGCTCCAGGTCATCTCCTGGGCCAGGCTGAGGATGGCGTCGCCGATGGCGAGCAGCGTCTCGTTGCCGCCCTCCCAGAGGTCGGCGAGATCGTAGAACAGCGTGTAGAGGTTGTTGAGGACCACATAAACGAAGGTAACCAGCGTCATGGCGGCGAGGAGGAAGGCGATCAGGCCTTCCTCCAGGCGCGCCCAGACGCGCGCGAGCGCGTGCATGGGCTTTCCCTCTTCTTCTTATTGAGCCTGGTTGGCGGCTTCGGCGGCCTTGATCAGGTCGGCGCCGATCTCACCTTCGAACTTCTTCCACACCGGCTGCATGGCCTTGCGCCATTCGGCCCGCTGTTCGGGAGTGAGTTCGATGATCTCGCTGGTCTTGGCCTCGACGATGCGCTGCTTGTCGCCCTGGTTGAGCGCCTCGGCCTGCTTGTTCACCTCCACGGTCACCTCGTCCATGGTCTTGGCCAGAACGCCGCGCACGTCTTCCGGCAGGCCGTTCCAGAACTTGGTGTTGGTGATCACCATGTAGTCCAGCACGCCGTGGTCGGATTCGGTGATGTACTTCTGCACTTCGTGCATCTTCTGCGAGTAGATGTTCGACCAGGGGTTCTCGGTACCGTTGACCACGCCGGTCTGCAGGCCCTGGTAGACCTCGGCGAAGCTCATCTTGCGCGGGTTGGCGCGCACCGCCTTGAACTGTTCCTCGAGCACCTTGGAGGCCTGCACGCGGAACTTCAGGCCGCGGGCGTCCTTCGGCTCGCGCAGGGGCTTGTTGGCGGACAACTGCTTCATCCCGTTGTGCCAGTAGCCGAGGCCGGTGATGCCCTTGTCCTGCATCGAGGTCAGCAGCTCCTTGCCCTGCGGGCTCTGCTGGAAGCGGTCGACCGCCTGGATGTTGTCGAACAGGAACGGCAGGTCGAAGATCTGCAGTTTCTTGGTGTACTGCTCGAACTTGGCCAGCGACGGCGCGATGATCTGCACGTCGCCCAGCAGCAGGGCCTCCATTTCCTTGCCGTCGCCGAACAGCGACGAATTCGGGTAGACCTCCACCTTGACCTTGCCCGGCAGGCGTTCCTCCACCAGTTTCTTGAACAGCAGCGCGCCCTGGCCCTTGGGCGTGTGCTCGGCGACGACGTGGGAGAACTTGATGACGATCGGGTCGGCCGCCTGGACGATTCCGGCGACGGTCAGGGAAAGTGCGCAGACGAGCGCCTTCGCGGTGTGCTTGAGCATGAGACTTCCTCTTTGTTCTTGTCTGTCTTTTATGAAGAGGACAGATGTCCTCTCGGCGTGGCCGAACAAGGGAAGTCTAGGCAGCGCAGCGGCAGATGCTGCGTGAATCGGAAAAGCGCCTGGTCTTCTGCTTGTTGGAACGCTCGGGAAGCCGTGAGCAAGCCCTGTGCCAGTCGGGCAAGGGCGTGCAGGGGAGATGCTGCGGGCGCGAATGGCGAACGGCTGGCGGTATTCCGCCATTCATTCGCCATCATCTGGCGGATTCTCGCCAGGCGTGTTGAACGGCAGGCCGTGCTTGCGCAGCTTGTCGTGCAGGGTCTTGCGCGGGATACCGAGGGCCTCGGCGACGCTGCGCAGCGAATTGTGCGGGCGTTCCAGCTCGGCGGCGATCAGCGAGCGTTCGAAGGCCTCGACCTTGGCGCTGAGGTTGTGCGGCTCGTCGGCGGCGTCGGGCAGGACTCCGTCGTCCAGGCTCAGGCCGAGGCCCAGGGCGAAGCGCTCGGCGGCGTTCTGCAATTCGCGCACGTTGCCCGGCCAGTCGTAGGCCAGCAGCCGCGCCGACTGGCCGGCGTCCAGTTCGCGTGGCGTCAGGCCATGGCGCATGGCGCCGGCTTCGGCGAAATGGCGGAACAGCAGCGGGATGTCCTCGCCGCGCTCGCGCAGCGGTGGGATGCGCAAGCTGGCGACGTTGAGGCGGTAATAGAGGTCGGCGCGGAAGCGGCCCTGGTCGGCGGCCTGGCGCAGGTCTTCCTTGGTTGCCGCGATGATGCGGATATCCAGCGGGATCAACTGGTTGGAGCCGAGCCGCTCGACTACCCGTTCCTGCAGCAGGCGCAACAGCTTGACCTGCACGTCCAGGCTCATGCTCTCGATCTCGTCGAGGAACAGGGTGCCGCCATTGGCGTACTCGAACTTGCCGATGCGGCGCTTCTGCGCGCCGGTGAAGGCGCCGGCCTCGTGGCCGAACAGTTCGCTTTCCACCACCGATTCGGCGAGGGCGCCGGCGTTGATCGCGACGAACGGGCCGTCGCGCCGGCTCGACAGGTCATGCAGGGCTCGCGCGACCACCTCCTTGCCGGCGCCGGTTTCGCCAAGGACCAGCACGTCGGCCTGGATCGCCGCTAGCGAGCCGACCTGCTCGCGCAGGCGCTGCATGCCGGCCGAGCGTCCGATCAGGCGCCCATGCAGTTCGTGGCGTTCGGCCAGGGCCAGGCGCAGGGTGCGGTTCTCCAGGACCAGCCGGCGCACCTCCAGGGCGCGGCGCACGCTGTCGAGCAGGGCGTCGCTGGGAAAGGGCTTTTCCAGGAAGTCGTAGGCGCCGCCGCGCATGGCCTGGACCGCCAGCGGCACGTCGCCGTGGCCGGTGATCAGGATCACCGGCAGGTCGGCGTCCTGTTCGTGCAATTGGCGGAGCAGTTCCATGCCATCGATGCCGGGCATGCGGATGTCGCTGACCACCACCCCGGGCCAGTCCTTGCACTGCGCGGTATCCAGCTGGCGCGCGTCGTCCAGGGTCGCGACCTTGAGCCCGGCGAGGTCGAGCGT
The DNA here is from genome assembly GCF_013343155.1 of Pseudomonas sp. FDAARGOS_761. Classification (NCBI taxonomy): domain Bacteria; kingdom Pseudomonadati; phylum Pseudomonadota; class Gammaproteobacteria; order Pseudomonadales; family Pseudomonadaceae; genus Pseudomonas; species Pseudomonas sp. FDAARGOS_761. The sequence continues at coordinate 6,031,586 of NZ_CP054572.1, forward strand.
CTGGCGCAGGGCCTGGCGCAGGTGCGGATCGTCGTCGATCAGCAGGACCTGGGTCTGGGCATCGAATGGCGCGAAGGGACTCATGCGCGGGTTTCCTCCTGGGGCATGGCGGCGACGCCGGGAACTCCCGGCAGCAAGTGCAGGCGCACCACGGCGCCGCCTTCGAGATGGTTGCCCATTTCCAGGCGGCCGCCGAGGGCGCGCAATAGGTTATCGCAGATGGCCAGGCCGAGGCCGAGCCCTTTGGCGGTGGTCTTGGTGGTGAAGAAGGGTTCGTGGGCGTGGGCCAGGGCGTCCTCGGAAAACCCCGGGCCGTTGTCGCGCAGGGTCAGGGTCACGCCGTGCTGGTCCTGGCTGGCGATCACCCACAGGCGCCGCGGCGGAGCTTTCTCGGCGAGCGCGTCGAGGGCATTGGTGAGCAGGTTGCCGAGGATCTGCCGCAAGCGGGTCTCGCCGGCCTGGACCCACAGCGGGGCGTCCGGCACGTCGCGCAGCAGTTCGACGTTCATCGCCCGCCGCCGGCTGGCCACCATCGACAGGGCGTCCTCGATCGCCGGCTGCAACTGCACGTTCTCCGGCGCCCGGCGCGCACCGCGGGCATAGGCCTTGAGGTGGGCGATGATCGAGGCCATGCGGGTGGTGAGGTCGCTGATCTGCTCGAGATTGCCGCGGGCGTCCTCGGTGCGCTGGTGGTCGAGCAGCACCCGGGCGTTGTCGGCGTAGCTGCGGATCGCCGCCAGCGGCTGGTTGAGTTCGTGGCTGATGCTCGCCGACATGGTGCCGAGGGCCGTGAGCTTGCCGGCCTGGACCACTTCGTCCTGGGCGCGCATCAGCTCGCGCTGGGCCTGCTCGCGTTCGTGGACTTCCTGCTGCAACTGCGCGTTGGCGTTCTCCAGCTCGCGGGTGCGTTCCAGTACGCGCTCTTCCAACTGGCGCTTGGCCTCGGCCTCGAGAGCGATGCGGTCCAGGTAGTGACGGCGGCTGAGGGTCAGCAGGGTAAGTAGCAGGAGCAGGGCGAGCAGGGTCGCGCCGCCGATCAGCAGGACGCTGCGCACCGGCCGTTCGATGAGGGTGCGGGGGGCGTAGATGCTCACCGTCCAGCCGGTTTCCGGCAGCGTCCGGCTCTGGCTGAGCCAGGCGCTCTGTTGCAGGCGCAGGGGCTTCGGGTCCTGCACCGGGTAGGGGATGTTGGCGTGGATCTCGTCGCGCTCCGCCGCGCTCAGCGGCCGACTGGCATGGAAGCGCCAATCCTCGCGTGAGGAGAGGATCACCACGCCGTAGTTGTCTATCACCAGCAGTTGCTCCGGGGAATTGCCCCAGAGCCGTTCGATGTGTTCGAGATCGACCTTCACCACCAGCACGCCGATGATCCGCGAGCCTTCCTTCACCGCACTGGCGAAGTAGTAGCCGCGCTTGATCGAGGTGGTGCCCAGGCCGAAGAAGCGCGCCAGGCGGCCCTGCATGGCCTCGCGATAATAGGGGCGGAAGGCGAAGTTGCGGTGGACGAAACTGTCCGCCTGGGCCCAGTTGGAGGCGACCTGGGTGGTGCCGTCCGGTTGCAGCAGGTAGATCACGTCGGCGCCGGTGCGTCGGCGGATGTCGGCCAGCGCCTCGTTGGCGATCTTCTGCAGCAGCGGGTCGCCAGGTTGTTGCAGGGCCTGGCGCAGCACCGGCAGGCCGCCGAGGATCTGCGGCAGTTCTTCGTAGCGGCGCAGCGTGCCGAGCAGGTTGGCGACGTAGAGGTCGAGCGTCTGGCGGTTCTGCTCGGCCAACTGCTCGCTGTAGTAGCGCTCGGCGAAATATTGCAGGGGCCAGAGCAGCGGCGCGAGAAGCAGGGCGAGGATGACCAGCGAGCGCCAGCGATGGAAATAGGCTTTCAAGACGAACGAACCTGCCGTGGCTGCGAGTATCCGGGGCATCCCGGACGGGATGCCCTAAATTATCACGCCTTGCGCCGAGTCCGGTCGCTCCCTGCCGTTCAGGGGAAGCAGTCGGCGTCGGCGAATGACTTGCCCTGGCGGTCCTTCTCCGAAAGCAGGGGGGCATCCTGCAGCGGCCAGTCGATCTTCAGCTCGGGATCGTTCCAGACGATGCAGCGTTCGTGTTCCGGCGCCCAGAAGTCGGTGGTCTTGTAGAGGAACTCGGCGTATTCGCTGAGCACCACGAAGCCGTGCGCGAAGCCGGCCGGAATCCACATCTGGCGCTTGTTCTCCGCGCTCAGGCGTTCGCCTACCCAGTGGCCGAAGGTCGGCGAGCCGCGACGCAGGTCGACGGCCACGTCGAATACCTCGCCGAGGGTGGCGCGCACCAGTTTTCCCTGGGCTTGCCGGATCTGGTAGTGCAGGCCGCGGAGGACGCCACGGGCGGAACGCGAATGGTTGTCCTGGACGAAGCTGACCGGATGACCGCAGGCTTCCTCGAAGGCGCGCTGGTTGTAGCTTTCGAAGAAGAATCCGCGATCGTCGCCGAACACCCGGGGTTCGAAGAGGATGACGTCGGGGATTGCCAGGCGGGTCGCTTTCATCAGTACACGGTTCCAGTCAGCAGGCGCTTGAGGTATTGGCCGTAGCCGTTCTTGGCCAGCGGCGCGGCGAGTTTTTCCAGTTGCGCGGCGTCGATCCACTTCTGCCGGTAGGCGATCTCTTCCGGGCAGGCCACCTTGAGTCCCTGGCGGTTCTCCAAGGTGGCGATGAACTGGCCGGCCTCGAGCAGCGAATCGTGGGTGCCGGTATCCAGCCAGGCGTAGCCGCGGCCCATGATCTCCACGCTGAGCTGGCCGCGCTCCAGATAGGCGCGGTTGACGTCGGTGATCTCCAGCTCGCCGCGCGGCGAAGGCTTCAGGTCCCTGGCGATGTCCACCACCTGCTGGTCGTAGAAATACAGGCCGGTGACCGCGTAGTTCGACTTCGGCTTCAGTGGCTTCTCTTCCAGGCTGATGGCCTTGCCGCCCTGGTCGAACTCGACCACGCCGTAGCGCTCCGGGTCCAGCACGTGGTAGGCGAAGACGCTGGCGCCGGTCTGGCGCTGCGAAGCGCTGCCGAGCAACTCGTGGAAGTCGTGGCCGTAATAGAGGTTGTCGCCCAGGACCAGCGCGCTGAGGTCGTTGCCGATGAACGACTCGCCGATCAGGAAGGCCTGGGCCAGGCCGTCCGGCGACGGTTGCACGGCATATTGCAGGTCCAGGCCCCAGTTCGAACCGTCGCCCAGCAACTGCTGGAAGCGTGGGGTGTCCTGTGGGGTCGAGATGATCAGTATCTCGCGGATGCCCGCCAGCATCAGGGTACTGAGCGGGTAGTAGATCATCGGCTTGTCGTACACCGGCAGCAACTGCTTGGAGATGGCCAGCGTTGCCGGGTGCAGGCGGGTGCCCGAGCCCCCGGCGAGGATGATGCCCTTGCGTTTCATAGTGGTCCCTGCTCGCTCAGTTCCTGGATCATGCGTCCGGCATGGTAGCGCCAGTCTGGCAGTACCAGGCCGAAGACCTGTTGCAGCTTGCGGTTGTCGAGGCGCGAATTGGCCGGACGCTTCGCCGGCACCGGGTAATCCTCGGTGGTGATCGGCAGGACCCGCTGCGGCGTCGCCTGCAACTCCCAGCCCCGCTCCAGCGCCTGTTCGATGACGAAGCGCGCATAGAGGTGCCAGGACGTCTCGCCGCTGGCGACCAGGTGGTAGGTGCCGCTGGCCCGTGCTGCCAGCTCGGCGTCCCAGCGCAGGCGCTGCAGGGCCTGGGCGGTGACGTCGGCGATCAGCTCGGCGCTGGTCGGCGCGCCGAATTGGTCGGCCACGACCTTGAGTTCGTCGCGTTGCCCGGCCAGGCGCAGCATGGTCTTGGCGAAGTTTCCGCCGCGCGCGGCGTAGACCCAGCTGGTGCGGAAGATCAGGTGGCGGCAGCCGCTGGCGCGGATGGCCTGCTCGCCTTCCAGCTTGGTCTGCCCGTAGACGCTCAGCGGGCCGGTCGGCGCGTCCTCGGCGAAAGGCACGCTGCCCGCGCCGTCGAACACGTAGTCGGTGGAGTAATGCACCAGCCAGGCGCCGCAGGTCGCGGCCTCCTCGGCCAGTACCGCGACGGCGCGGGCATTGATCAGGCGGGCGTTGTCGGCATCGCTCTCGGCCTTGTCCACCGCGGTGTAGGCACCGGCGTTTACGATGAACTGCGGCCGCTCGGCGCGAACCAGTCGCGCCAGGCCTTCGGGGTCGGCGAGATCGGCGCGCCGGCGGTCACAGACCAGCAGTTCGCCCAGCGGCGCCAGGGCGCGCTGCAGCTCCCAGCCGACCTGGCCGTTGGCGCCGAGGAGAAGGATCCGGTTCATGCGTACTGCTTACCCACCCACTCGCGGTAGGCACCGCTGGTTACGTTGGCCACCCAGTCCTGGTTGTCCAGGTACCAGCGCACGGTCTTGCGGATGCCGGTCTCGAAGGTTTCCGCCGGCTTCCAGCCCAGCTCGCGCTCCAGGCGCGTGGCATCGATGGCGTAGCGGCGATCATGGCCCGGACGATCCTTGACGAAGGTGATCTGCTCGCGATAGCTGCGGCCGTCGGCGCGCGGCTGCTCTTGGTCGAGGATGGCGCAGAGGGTCTCGACCACGTCGAGGTTGGCCTTTTCGTTCCAGCCGCCGACATTGTAGGTCTCGCCCAGTTGCCCGGCTTCGAGGACCCGGCGGATGGCGCTGCAATGGTCCTTGACGTAGAGCCAGTCGCGGATCTGCTGGCCGTCGCCGTAGATCGGCAGCGGCTTGCCGGCCAGGGCGTTGTGGATCACCAGTGGGATGAGCTTTTCCGGGAAGTGGTAGGGGCCGTAGTTGTTCGAGCAGTTGGTGGTCAGCACCGGCAGCCCGTAGGTGTGGTGATAGGCCCGCACCAGGTGGTCGGAGGCCGCCTTGGACGCCGAGTAGGGACTGTTCGGCTCGTAGCGGTTGTTCTCGGTGAAGGCCGGATCGCTCGGTGCCAGCGAGCCATAGACTTCGTCGGTGGAGACGTGGAGGAAGCGGAATGCCGCCTTCGCTTCCGGCTCCAGCGCGCCCCAGTAGGCGCGCACTTCTTCCAGCAGGCGGAAGGTGCCGACGATGTTGGTCTGGATGAAGTCCTCGGGGCCGTGGATCGAGCGGTCCACATGGGATTCCGCGGCGAAGTTGAGGATCGCCCGCGGCTGGTGCTCGGCGAGCAGGCGGGCTACCAGCTGGCTATCGCCGATATCGCCGGCGACGAAGGTGTGCCGGACGTCGCCGTCGAGGCTGGCGAGGTTCTGCCGGTTGCCGGCGTAGGTGAGCTTGTCGAGGCTGACCACCGGCTCGTCATGCAGGGCCAGCCAGTCGAGCACGAAATTGGCGCCGATGAAGCCGGCGCTGCCGGTCACGAGAATCGTCATGAGTCATACCTTGTTCAAGCAGTGGTTGTCCGTAGGGCTGCTTCGACACGTCCCGCCAAGGTGTACCAATCGATCGTGAAGACGACGATTAGTACGGGAAAAATGGCGATCCTGCCAACCCCAGATCTGGTAGGTGCATCTGACCCGGCATTCTATGCGAAGTGCCATCATCGGGCGGCAGGTAGGAGGATAAAACAAAAAAGCCCCGCGCGAGGCGGGGCTTTTCGGGGATTCGTGGTGCCGGCACCAGGAGTCGAACCCGGGACCTACTGATTACAAGTCAGTTGCTCTACCAGCTGAGCTATACCGGCGAAGAGGGCGACATTATAGCCAGCCGCCGCCAGGAGTAAACCACTGATTTTCCTGCCCGAATGCCGTTCGTCCTCAGTGCCCGGAGGCGGCCGCGCCGGGCTTGGCGCCGAACGGCGGGCGGGCCAGCCAGATGATCACCAGCAGGGCGAGGAACAGCCAGCCGAGCATGGTGAAGTAGTCGATGGTGGACATCATGTAGGCCTGGCTCTGCACCATCCGGTCGAGCAGCGCCGCGTTCGCCTGGGTGTTGCCGCCGAGCTGGGCGAGGGTTTCGTGGGTGGCCGGGTCGTAGAGGCTGATGTTTTCGCTGAGGTAGGCGTGGTGCTGGGTGGCGCGGCGGTTCCAGATCCAGGTGGTCAGCGAGGCGGCGAAGCTGCCGCCGAGGGTGCGCAGGAAGGTGGCCAGGCCGGAGCCGTCGGCGATCTGGTCGGGGGGCAGGTCGGAGAGCAGGATGCTCAGGATCGGCATGAAGAAGAATGCCACGCCGAGCCCCATGATCAACTGCACGATGGCGATATGCTGGTAGTCGACCTCGGTGGTGAAGTTGGCGCGCATGAAGCAGGTGATGGCCATCGCCAGGAACGACAGGCCGGCGAGCATGCGCAGGTCGAAATGGTTGGCGTAGCGGCCGACCAGCGGCGAGAGGAACACCGGGAGGATGCCGATTGGCGCGGCGGCCAGCCCGGCCCAGGTGGCGGTGTAGCCCATCTGGGTCTGTAGCCATTGCGGGAGCAGCAGGTTGATGCCGAAGAACGCGGCATAGCCCAGCACCAGCGCCAGGGTGCCGGCGGCGAAGTTGCGGTGGGCGAACAGGCGCAGGTTGACGATCGGATGGCGGTCGGTGAATTCCCAGATGATGAAGAAGGCCAGGGCGATCGCCGCGATCAGCGCGCCGCCGACGATGAAGTTCGACTCGAACCAGTCCAGGTCGTTGCCCTTGTCGAGGACGATCTGCAGGGCGCCGACGCCGATCACCAGGGCGATCAGGCCGACGTAGTCCATCGGCGCCTTCTTGATCACCACCGGGCGTGCCTTCAGTTGCTGGTAGACGACGAAGGCGGCGAACAGGCCGACCGGCACGTTGATGAAGAAGATCCACGGCCAGCTGTAGTCGTCGGTGATCCAGCCGCCGAGGATCGGCCCGGCGATCGGCGCCACCACCGTGACCATCGCCAGCAGGGCCAGGGCCATGCCGCGCTTCGCCGGTGGGTAGATGGAGATCAGCAGGGTCTGGGTGATCGGATACAGCGGCCCGGCGACGAAGCCCTGCAAGGCGCGGAAGCCAACCAGAGAAGGCATCGACTGGGCGATGCCGCAGAGGAACGAGGCGAGTACGAACAGCAGCGCGGCGGCGATGAACAGGCGCACCTCGCCGACCCGCCGGGCCAGCCAGCCGGTCAGCGGCAGGGCGATGGCGTTGCTCACGGCGAACGAGGTGATCACCCAGGTGCCCTGTTCCGAACTTACCCCGAGGTTGCCGGAGATGGTCGGCAGGGCGACGTTGGCGATGGTGGTGTCGAGCACCTGCATGAAAGTCGCCAGGGACAGGCCGATGGTCGCCATCACCAGGCTGGGCGGGGAGAAGCTGCTGCTTTCGCTCATGCTGGCAGGCTCAACGCTGGGCGGTCTTGCCGTGGTCTTCGGCGAGGTTGGCTTCGATCAGGCGTTCGATCAGCTTGTCGGCCGAGGCCAGTTGCTGCTGGTAGACATCGGTGGAGAACAGCGCTTCGCGCGGTGGTTGCTGGGCCAGGGCCGGGCCGCTCTGGTCGTGCAGGTCGACCTTGACGTCCATCGACAGGCCGATGCGCAGCGGATGCTTCTGCAATTCTTGCGGATCGATATGGATGCGCACCGGCACCCGCTGGACGATCTTGATCCAGTTGCCGGTGGCGTTCTGCGCCGGCAGCAGGGAGAACGCGCTGCCGGTGCCCACGCCGAGGCTGTCGACGGTGCCGCTGTAGCGCACGTCGCTGCCGTAGAGGTCGGAGCGGATCTCCACCGGCTGGCCGATACGCATGTGCTTGAGCTGGGTTTCCTTGAAGTTGGCGTCGATCCAGATCTGGTCCAGCGGGACCACGGCCATCAGCGCATTGCCCGGTTGCACGCGCTGGCCGACCTGTACGCTGCGCTTGGCGACGTAGCCGGTGACCGGCGCGACGATGGTCGAACGGGCGTCGTCCAGGTAGGCCTGGCGCAGTTGCGCGGCGGCGGCCTTGACGTCCGGATGGGAGGTGATCTGGGTGTCGTCGACCAGCGCTCGATTGGTGTTCAACTGCTGTTCCGAGCTGGTCAGCGAGGCTTTCGCGCTGTCCAGCGCGTCGCGGGCGTGGGCCAGTTCCTCCTGGGAAATGGCGCCGTCGTCGGCGAGGTTCTTGCGCCGCTTGTAGTCGGCCTCGGCCTTGGCCAGCGCGACCTTGCGGGTGGCGACCTCGGCGCGATAGCCGTCGACGTTGCTGAACAGCCCGCGTACCTGGCGCACGGTGTGGGCCAGGTTGGCCTCGGCGCGCTGGAGGGCGATGTCGGCGTCGCTGGGATCGAACCTGACCAGTTCCTGGCCCTTGCGCACCAGGTCGCCGTCGTCGGCGCCGATGCTGACCACGGTGCCGACGATCTGCGGGGTGATCTGTACCACGTTGCCGTTGATGTAGGCGTCGTCGGTGTCCTCGTGCCAGCGGCCGTAGAAGAACTCCCAGGCCACGCTGGCCAGGGTGGCGAGGACGATCACGGCGAGCAGGATCAGCAACCAGCGCTTGCGCTTCGGGTTGCCGGCGGGGGTTTCGCTGTTGGCGGTAGTCATGGTGGGTGCCTCGTTCATTCTGCCGGCGCTTTCGCGGTAGCGAGCGCAGCGGAGCGGGAATCGGGTTGGAAACCGCCGCCCAGGGCCTGGACCAGCTGGACGGAAAGATCGATCTGCTGGCTCTCCAGGCTGGCCAGCTGGCGTTCGGCGACCAGCAGTTGCTGTTGCACGCTGAGGGCGTCGAGGTAGCTGCCGACGCCTTCGCCGTAGCGACGCATGGCCAGGTCGAAGTTGGACCTGGCGATATTGCGGGCCTGGCGCTGGTCGATCACCTGCTGCTCCAGGGAGCGCAACTTGCCGAGGTCGTCGCTGACCTCGCCGAGGGCCTGGACCAGCGTCTTGTTGTACTGGCCGACGGCCAGGTCGTAGTCGGCGTCGCGTTCGGCCAGGTTGGCGCGGCGGCGGCCACCGTCGAAGATCGGCAGGGAGATCGCCGGCGCCACCTGGAAGAAGCGGCTCGGCGCCTGCAACACGTCGCTGGTGTGCAGGGCGGCGAGGCCGGCCATCGCGCCGAGATTGAGGTTGGGATAGAACTCGGTCTTCGCCGAGTCGATGTTGCGGCGCGCCGCCTCGACCCGCCAGCGCGCGGCAACGATGTCGGCGCGGCGGCCGAGCAGTTCCGCCGGGAGCACCGAGGGCAGGCTCAGGCTGGCCGGGTTCAGCGGTTGCGGGCGCTGCAGTTCGAGACCGCGATCGGGCCCCTTGCCCAGCAGCACGGCGAGGGCGATGCGGGCGCTGGCGATGTCCTGCTCGGCGGCGCTGAGCTGCTGGCGGGCGGTAGCCAGCTGGGTCTGCGTCTGTTGCAGCTGGACCTTGCTGTCGAGCCCGGCGCTCATGCGCTTCTGGCTCAGCTCGGTCATGCGCTGCGAGCGCTTCAGTTCTTCCTCGGCGAGATCGCGCACGGTAAAGGCGTGGGCGAGGTCGCTGTAGGCGCGGGCGATGCTTGCCGAGAGGCCGATGCGCGCGGCCTGGCTGTCGATCCGCGCGGCATTGGCCTGGCCGAGGGCGGCTTCCCAGGCGGCGCGCTCGCCGCCCCAGAGGTCGAAGTCGTAGTTGAAGCCGAGCGACAGGTACTTGATCGCCGAATAGCGGCCGCCGAGCGGTGCCGGGGCCACGCTGGTCGGCGCGCGGATGCCGGAGTAGCTGGCCTTGGCGTCCAGCGTCGGCTGGCGCGCGGCATCTTGCGCCTGGGCCGTTGCCGCCGCCTGGCGCGCACGCGCCTCGGCGATCTGCAGGTCGGGAGTGCCTTGCAGGGCTTCGCCGATCAGTTGGTCGAGCTGCCGGTCGCCGAGCCCGGTCCACCAGTCCTGGCGCGGCCAGGCCGCTGGCGAAAGGGCTACGCCGTCCAGGCTCCTGCCCGCCTGGAGGGCGCCTGCCGGTTGCAGTCGGGCGTTCGGTTCCAGGCCTTCGGAAGTGACGCAGCCGGCGGCCAGCAGTATCGCCGAGGCCAGCACCAATCGCTGCGGCCAGAGATGGAGAGGAGGGAAGGGCATGGATCAGGACTCCTGCAGGCTGGCCCGCGGGCAGCCGGCGTGTAGCAGAACCTTGGTCAGCAGATGGGTCAGCGTCTGCAATTCTTCCGTGCTCAGGCAGGCGACCAGCTCGTTCATCGCCGCCGAGGCGATCAGAGGAAGCTGCTCCTGGACCTTCCGTCCCGCTTCGCTGAGATCCAGGCGCAGGCAACGGCGGTCTTCGGGACAGCGACCACGCAGCAGCAGCCCTTTTTTCTCCAGGCGCGCCAGCATGCGAGTCATCGAGCCGCTGTCCACCGACAGCTCGCGACACAGTTCGACCGGACTGTTGGCACGGTTGAGACCGACGAAGATCAGCACCTTGAACTGGGCGGCGGTTATGTCCAGCGCGGCTAGGTGCTTCTCGAGGATGCGGTCCTTGGTCGCGGCACTGACGCCGATGAGCTGGCCAATGGAGCCCTTGAAGGGAAAGTCGGAAGCGCTGTAGTGGCCCATGGGGGATCGCTGTCTAGGCAGGGAAAGTGTTTCAAAATAATACTGCCTAGGCAGCGATTAACAAGAGGTCAACCGTTGCAATAAAAGAACAATCCGTTCCTTCGAACGTCATACGATGCCGTTTTGCAACTATTGCCGGTGCCGAAGTCCACTTTCGGATTAACCGGAAAGCCAGGCTTATGCACAAGCGGGCAAGGGATAGGAAGGAAACGCTCTAAGAGTCGCTGCGGTTATTTCGGTTGTTATCAAGATATTGTTTTATATGGATTTTATTTTTTCTGTTCATTTTTTGAACAGCATTGCCCGCCCCTGGATACGGGCCCCTCGGCAGATGTTTCCCAGAACTTGTCACCAGACTTATCCACAGGTTGTGTGGGCAACCATCCGGAACACCCGTATCAGCTGAGCTCCGCAAGGATCAGCAGGTTTCGCGGAGACAGGGAGGTCGGACAGAACTCGCCTAGGCGGACGCTATAGCCCTGTTCGACCAGATACAGGCAGCGGTCCAGCAGCAGCCAGAGTTCCAGCGGGCGGCGGAACAGGGCGCGCACCAGTTCCAGGTTGCGAACCATCGCCAGGCGCTTCCAGCCGGCCGCTTCCAGCGCCTGCCAGTCGCGCGCGGCCGGTTCGGGAAGTCCCTTGAGGGCGGCGAGTTCGCGACAGTAGTCGGCGTATGGACGTTCCAGCCAGGCCACCGGAAGGGAAGGCACGCTGAGGTACTGGTCGATTCCGCGTAGCTCGCGCTGCAGCAGGTCGAAACCCAGGCGCCGGGCCATCGACTGGTCGCGCTGGCGACGGACCCGTTGGCTGGCGGTGACTGTCTCGCTCAGGGGCAGGCGCAGGTCGTCAAGCGATAGCGCGAGCAGCGATCGGCCTGCTGCTTGCGAGAGTGGCTGGTAGAAAGGCCCCGGAATGCGGTTGTAGCAGCATGGCGCCACCGCCAGTTGGCGACAGCCGGCCTGGCTGGCCAGGCGCAGCAGGCGCAGGTGCAGTTCGCCGCAAGCGTGCAGGGCCACTGGCGTATGCCCGGGAAGCAGGCGCTCGGCGCAGTCCACGGCCAGCACATCCTGGCGGAGGTGGTGGGCGGAGAGCCCCAGGCGGTCGCTCAGGCGCTGTCCGTCGGCGACCAGCGCGGGATCGTGTTCGAGGCAGGTCAGCGGTTGCCCCGCATGGGCCAGCAGGCGGCCCAGATGGCCCTTGCCGGAGCACCAGTCGAGCCAGTGGACGACCGGCCTGGCGAACTGCAGGCGCCCGGCGAACAGGCCGATCTGCTGCCACTTGCGTCCCGGTACGTCGACATTGAAGCGGTTCGGTGCCTGCGGGCGTTCCGCCAATGGCAGTTCGCCGACCGCGCCCAGCGCTGCGGCCTGGGCGGCGAGCTGCGGATAAGGCGCGGGCGCGGCCAGGCGGGTGGGCTGGTTGTGCTCCGCGTCGGCCTGTTCGAGGCTGCGCCCGCGCAGCCAGGACGCCAGCTCGGCGTGTTCGGCTTCCCATGCCAGGGTCGGTTCGCTGAACGGGCGGGGTCGCCAGAGCCGCTGGTGTTCGAGGAGGAACGCGTCCAGCGCGAGGAAGCGCTGCGACAGGGCGTCGCCAGTGAGGAACGGGAAGGTTTCGGACACGATGCGAGCGGCAGCGGGAAAACGGGGCGGCGATTATAGCCGCCCCGCAGGCATCGGAAAGCGCCCGCTCAGCGGCCCTGGGTGGCGTCGACCCGCAACCAGCGTTCGATCAGGCGGAAGATCCGCGTCAGCACGATGGTGATCACCAGGTACAGCGCGCCGGCCAGGCAGAAGAACAGCATCGATTCGTAGGTGCGGGCGATGATGGTCCGGGCCATGCCCATGATGTCGAACAGGGTCACGGTGTAGACCACCGCGCTGGCCTTGAGCATCAGGATCACTTCGTTGCTGTAGGCCGGCAGGCCGATGCGCACCGCGCGCGGCAGGATGATGTGCCAGAGCGCCTGGCGCCGCGACATGCCGAGGGCGCGGGCGGCCTCCACCTCGCCGACCGGCACCGAGTGGATCGCGCCGCGGAGGATCTCGGCGATATAGGCGGCGGTGTGCAGGGTCATGGTCAGCAGCGCGCACCAGTACGGATCGCGCAGGTAGGGCCAGAAGGCGCTCTTGCGCACTTCCTCGAACTGCGCCAGGCCGTAGTAGACGATGAACAGTTGCAGCAGCAGCGGCGTGCCGCGGAAGAAGAAGATGTAGGCGTACGGCACCGCGCGCACGTACCAGTGCCGCGAGGCGCGGGCGATGCCCAGCGGCAGGGCCAGGGCGAGCCCGGCGACCACCGCGATCGCCAGCAGCTCCAGGGTCAGCGCCGCGCCCTGGAGCATCTTCGGCATCCACTTGAGGATCAGCTCCCACTCGCTCATAGCTCGTTCCTCACGAAACCACGGCCGGCGCGACGTTCGAGGAAGTGCAGGGCGACCATGATGACGACCGTGAGGCTCAGGTAGATGGCGGCCGCGGTCATGTAGAAGGTGAAGGGTTCCTTGGTCGCGTTGGAGGCGACCTGCGCCTTGCGCATGATCTCGTCGAGGGTGATCAGCGACACCAGCGCGGTGTCCTTCAGCAGGATCAGGTACAGGTTGCCGAGGCCGGGCAGGGCGACCCGCCAGATCTGCGGCAGGACGATGCGCCAGAAGATCCGTCCGGGCGACAGGCCGAGCGCCTGGCCGGCCTCGCGATGGCCGCGCGGAATGGACAACAGCGCGCCGCGGAACACCTCGGTGGCGTAGGCGCCGAAGCACAGGCCGAGGGCCAGGGTGCCGGCGGCGAACGGCGAGAGTGCCAGGTCCGGCTTGCCGAAAAGGTCGCCGAGGGCGTTCAGGCCGCTCACCGTGCCGAAATAGATCATCAGTACCCAGAGCGTTTCCGGCACGCCACGGACGATGGTGGTGTAGGTGCCGCCGAGGAAGCGCAGGGCCGCGTACTTCGAAGTCTTCGCGATGGCGCCGAGGAGGCCGAGCAACAGCCCCACGCAGACCGCCGCCAGCGACAGCTTGAGGGTCATCCAGGTACCGGCGAGCAGTTGGTCGCCGAACCCATGCAGGTCGAGAATCATGAGAAGTCAGGCCTGAAGGCGGCCACCGCCGGGACGCGCCCGGCGGTGGCCTGGCTTGGCATCAATAGATGCTGAAGGGGAAGTACTTGTCGTTGATCTTCTTGTAGGTACCGTCGGCGACGATTTCCTTCAGCGCGGCGTTGAGCTTCTCGCGCAGCGGGTCGCCCTTGCGCACGGCGATACCGATCTTGTCGTTGTCGAACACCGGTTCGCCCTTGAACTCGAACTCCTTGCCGGCGTCGCTCTTCAGCCAGTCGTACTGCACGAACTTGTCGGCCAGCACGCCGTCCAGGCGCCCCGAGGAGAGGTCGAGGTAGGCGTTCTCCTGGGTGTCGTAGAGCTTGATGGTGACCACGTCGGCCATGTTGTCTTCCAGCCAGGTGCCGGCGATGGTGGCGCGCTGGGCGCCGATCACCTTGCCCTTCAGGGAGTCCTTGTCGGTCTTGAAGTCGACGCTCTTCGGCGCGACGAACTGCAGCTTGTTGGTGTAGTAGGGATCGGTGAAGTCGACTGCCTGCTTGCGCTCGTCGGTGATCGACATGGACGCGACGATGAAGTCGAACTTCTTGGCGTTCAACGCCGGGATGATGCCGTCCCAGTCGGAGGTCACCACCTCGCACTCGGTCTTCATCTTGGCGCACAGCGCCTTGCCGATGTCGAGGTCGAAGCCGACCGCCTGGCCGCTGGCATCGATGCCGTTGAAGGGCGGGTAGGCGCCTTCGGTGCCGATGCGCAGCTTGTCGGCGGCGCTGGCGTCGAGGGCGAAGGCCAGGGTTGCAGCGGCGGCCAGCAGGATCTTCTTATAGTTCTTCATGCGGTGTTGCTCCGTTAGCGGTGGCTGGACATGAACTGTTTGCAGCGCGCCGACTGGGGGTTTTCGAAAACCTGTTGCGGCGTTCCCTGCTCTTCTACCAGGCCCTGGTGGAGGAATACCACCTCGCTGGAAACCTGGCGGGCGAAGCTCATTTCGTGGGTGACCAGCAGCATGGTCCGGCCCTCTTCGGCGAGCGCACGGATCACGTTAAGCACTTCCTGTACCATTTCCGGGTCGAGCGCCGAGGTGGGCTCGTCGAACAGGATCACCTTGGGTTGCATGGCCAGGGTCCGGGCGATGGCCGCGCGTTGCTGCTGGCCGCCGGAAAGTTGCGCGGGATAGCTGTGGCGCTTGTCGGCGATGCCGACCTTGGCCAGTAGGCCCTCGGCGATCTCGATCGCTTCGGCCTTGCTCTTGCCCAGTACGCGACGTGGCGCCTCGATCACGTTGTCGAGGATGCTCATGTGCGGCCACAGGTTGAAATTCTGGAAGACGAAACCGAGTTCGCTGCGCAGCCGGTTGATCTGCTGGCTGTCGGCGGCGACCAGGTCGCCGTTCTTGCTCTTCTTCAGGCGCAGCTCTTCGCCGGAGACCAGGATCTGGCCCTGGTGCGGGTTCTCCAGCAGGTTGATGCAGCGCAGGAAGGTGGATTTGCCCGAGCCGGACGATCCGAGGATGGAGATCACGTCGCCGTCGCGGGCGGTGAGGGAGATGCCCTTGAGCACTTCGAGGTCGCCGTAGCGCTTGTGCAGGTTACGGATTTCCAGTGCGGGGGTGGCCTCGGCCATGGATTTTCCTCTTGTTATTCGGATTGGAAGGGCCTTCCTGGCGAAGGCAAGCTAGCACAGCGCTTCAACCGGAGCCAAGCAGGCTGCGTGCCTCTGGAGCGGGGTTGGCGGCATCTTGTCGCATCGCTGCAGTGCGCTGTCGCGTAGGAACAAAACTGTCGGCTTTCGAAGAAAACTCCTGGCGAACCCTGACCTGAAGCAGAGCCTGGAGGTCGGTGCGCGCCCCGTTCCCGGGCACGCAGGACCGCCTATGGAGCCGCCGGCGGCTGCTCCGCGCACGGCTCCGCCAGCACCTTGGCGGCGGCCAGCGGCGGCGGTGGGGTGATGCCCATCGACACATAGATGCTGGTGAAGGTGTCCATGCCGATCTGTGCCGGTTTCACCCATTCCACCGGAACGTAGAGCAGGCCGCCGCCCACCGGGATCGGCGCGGTCGGCACCAGGATCGCGTAGTGCGCGCGGCCGTCCAGTTCCACCGCTTCGGGGTTGGGCATCAGCGCCAGCACGGCGGCGCCGTCGCCGCCGAAGAAACACCACACCGGACTCATCGCGGCGATGTCGGCGTCCTGCTTCTTGTCCAGCAGGCCGACGAAACGGTCGGCCAGGTTGTACAGGTTGCCGATCAGCGGGGTGCGCCGCAGGGTCAGGTCGAACAGGTTGGCCAGCGGCCGCTTCAGGCCTAGCTGTACGCCGAGGCCAAGCAGGTAGATGGCTACCAGCAGTAGCGCGGTACCGAGCAGGTAGGCCAGTGGCGAGTCGCCGGCGAGCGGCTGGCCGATGGCGGCGAAGCCGCGACCGATCAGGCTGGATGGACCGACGAAGCGGTTCAGCAAGCTGACCACCCAGGCCAGCAAGGCCAGGGTGAGTACCAGCGGCAGCATCACCAGCAGGCCGGCGAGCCAGGTGGCGAGCAGGGAGTTGAAGCTTTTCTTCAGCATCGATCGGGGGTCCGGACAAGGTCCGCCTAGTCTATCGGCACTGCCTGGCTCACGCTCGGCCGTTCGCCGGGATGGGCGAAAGATCCGCCGCGGCGATTCGTCATTCCTTGTAGGCTGTGCGAGTCGCGTTCATTCCAGCAGGCCTTCACGGAGGGCGTATGGCGGAGAGAAAGACCCTGTTGCTGACCGGGGCGAGCCGCGGTATCGGGCATGCCACGGTGAAGTACTTCAATGCCGCGGGTTGGCGGGTGTTCACCGCGTCGCGGCAGAGCTGGGCCAGCGAATGTCCCTGGGCGGACGGCGAGGAAAACCACATCCACCTGGACCTGGAGGACATTCCCGGCGTCGAGGCCAGCCTGGAACTGATCCGCGAGAAGCTCGGCGACGGCCGGCTCCACGCGCTGGTGGACAATGCCGGCATCTCGCCCAAGGGCGAAGGCGGCGAGCGCCTCGGTGTGCTGGAAACCGACTACGCCACCTGGCTGCGGGTGTTCAACGTCAACCTGTTCTCCACCGCGCTGCTGGCGCGCGGCCTGTTCGCCGAGCTGAAGGCGGCGCAGGGAACGGTGATAAACGTGACCTCCATCGCCGGCTCGAAGGTGCATCCGTTCGCCGGGGTGGCCTACGCAACTTCCAAGGCGGCGTTGTCCGCGCTGACCCGCGAGATGGCCCACGACTTCGGCCCGCATGGGGTGCGGGTGAACGCCATCGCGCCGGGGGAGATCGACACCTCGATCCTGTCGCCGGGCACCGAGGAGATCGTCGAGCGCAGCATCCCGCTGCACCGCCTCGGCCGGCCGGAGGAGATCGCTTCGCTGATCTACTTCCTCTGCACCAGCGGCGCATCCTACGTGAATGGCGCGGAAATCCACGTCAACGGCGGGCAGCACGTCTAGGCGAACGGCGGAAAGCAAAAAGGCCCACCCGGAGGTGAGCCTTTTCGTCGTGTTCATGGTGCCCAGGGACGGAATCGAACCGCCGACACGGGGATTTTCAATCCCCTGCTCTACCAACTGAGCTACCTGGGCAACGGGGCGCAATTAAACGGGTTTAGCGCGGCAGTGTCAACACCGGCGAAGAAATTTTTTTGTTTTTTAACGCCTTACGATCCCCTCGCGGTTTCCGCCGGACTGCCGGGCCTCAGTTCCAGGCTTGGCGTTCCTCGTCGCGCAGCTCCACCGGCAGGCTCCGGCCTTCCTCGGCGGAGCGTCGTGCCAACTCCAGCAGGGCCATCAGCGCGCAGGCCTGTTGCGCCGACACCGGGTTGCGCGACTGGCCGCGGATGGCGGCGGCCAGCGCCTGGTAGTAGCGGCTCTGGTCGCCAGCCGGGGTGACCAGCGACTGGCGCAGGCCCTGGCCGTCGATATGCTGCAACAGGTCGGGATCGCGGCCCCAGCCGGCGGAACCGGGGTGCAGTCCCTGGAGCAGTTGCGCTTCCTGGATGTCGGCGCCGGCCTTTAGCAGGCTGCCGTGGTCGCCGTGCACATTGAAGCGTGGCGCCGGATTGGCAGCGAGCATGCTGGCGCGCAGCGCCACCTGGCAGTGCGGATAGTCGAGCAGGACCTCGAACCAGTCGTCGGTCTGCGCACCCTCGCGCAGCCGGCGCAGGTGCCCGTGCATACGCTGCGGTACGCCGAACAGGCACAGTGCCTGGTCGAGCAGGTGCGGGCCGAGGTCGAACCACAGCCCGGAGCCGGGCAGGTCGTGTTCGCGCCAGCGGTCGCGGACCTGCGGACGGAAGCGCTCGATGGCCGACTCGAAGTAGCGCACCGGGCCGATGCTGCCGGCCTGCAGGGCGGCCTCCACGGCGAGGAAGTCGCTGTCGAAGCGCCGGTTCTGGAACACCGAGAGGACCTGGCCAGGCCGTTCGCGGGCGAGGTCGGCGAGGCGCCGGGCTTCGGCCAGGGTGACGGTGAACGGCTTGTCCACCACCACGTGCTTGCCGGCGCGCAAGGCCCGTTCGGCGAGGCTGGCGTGGGTGGCATTGGGCGAGGCGATGACCACCAGGTCGATGTCGGCGGCCTCGATGGCCTCATCCGGATCGGCGCTGACCCGGGCTTCGGGCAGGTCGGCGTGCACCCGCACAGGGTCGCGGGAGACCACGCGCTCCAGGCACAACGCCGGTACCGCGCGGATCAGCGGGGCGTGGAAGGTCTTGCCGGCGAAGCCGTAGCCGATCAGCGCGGTGCGGATCGGAGGCAGGCCAGAGAGGGATGGGGTCATGGCGGCCTCCGTCGGGCGGGGTGGGGCTCAGGCGGATGGCGGCACGTAGCCGTCGGCCTTGGCGTAGTCCTCGCCGGAGAGGAACTTGTCCATCTCCTGCTGGAGGAACTTGCGGTCCTCGGCGTTCATCATGTTCAGGCGACGCTCGTTGATCAGCATGGTCTGGTGCTTCTGCCACTCGTCCCAGGCCTTGCGCGACACGTTGTTGTAGATGTCCTCGCCCTTCGCGCCCGGATACGGCGGGCGGTCGAGGCCGGGCAGTTCTTCGTGGTACTTGCGGCACATCACGGTGCGGCTCATGGTCGTTCTCCTGCAGTTGCCGCCGGGCCCGCGGGCCCGGCATTCACGCGGCCGTGCCGCGTCCGAGTTCCTGTTCTGCGCGCTTGAGCAGCTTCTTCACCGGAGCGGCGAGGCCCAGGCGCGGCGGGGTGGCGAGGTTATACCAGAGCCAGTCGCCCTCGGCCACGGCGCGCGGAGCGCCTTCCACCGCCACCAGCCAGGGCTCGATGGCGAGCTGGAAATGACTGAAGGTATGGGTCAGGCCGCTCAGTTCGCGGCGCTCGCCGAGGGCCAGGGAATGGCGCGCGGCGAGCGGTTCGAGGCCGTCGAGGTCGTCCAGTTCAGGGAGGCTCCAGAGCCCGCCCCAGAGTCCGCTGGAAGGCCGCCGGTAGAGCAGTATGGCGCCGTCGCGGTTGGCCAGGATCGGCATCAGCGTGCGCTTCTGCGGCAACGCCTTGCGCGGCTTGGGCTGCGGATAATCGGCTTCGCGGCCGAGCAGGTGCGCGCGGCAGCCGGAGACCAGCGGGCAAAGCAGGCAACTGGGCTTGCTGCGCGTGCAGAGGGTAGCGCCGAGGTCCATCATCGCCTGGGTGTAGTGGTTGACCCGTGCGTGCGGGGTGAAGCGTTCGGCGGCCTCCCACAGCGCCCTGGCCACCTTCGGTTCGCCGGGATAGCCGTCCTGCGCCAGGTAGCGCGCCAGTACGCGCTTGACGTTGCCGTCGAGGATCGGGGCGCGCAGGCCCATCGACAGGCTGGCGATGGCTCCAGCGGTGGAGCGGCCGATGCCGGGCAGTTCGGCGAGTTGCTCGACGTCGCGGGGGAACTCCCCGGCATGCCGCTCGACCACGATCTGCGCGGTCTTGTGCAGGTTGCGCGCACGGCTGTAGTAGCCGAGCCCGGTCCACAGGTGCAGGACTTCGTCCTCGGCCGCCGCGGCCAGTGCCTCGACGTCGGGCAACGCTGCCATGAAACGGTCGAAGTAACCGAGCACGGTGCTGACCTGGGTCTGTTGCAGCATGATTTCCGAGACCCACACCCGGTAGGGGGTGATGCCCTGCTGCCAGGGCAGGTCCTTACGACCGTGACGGTCGTACCAGTCGAGGACCGCGCCGTTGAAGCCTTCAGGTGTCATTTGCGGTTGAACAGCCCTTTGAGTGCGTCTTTCAGCTCCGGACTGACCTTGTCGCCGAGCTTCTCTTCGAGTTTTTCGTTGAGGCGATTGCCGGCCAGTTTCGCGGCGACCTTGCCCAGGCCTTCCTTGTCCAGGCGGCAGGCCTTGGCGCCGAGTTCCAGCGGGCCGCGGCAGAGCAGCGGCCATTCGATGCCGGCGTAGCGCTGGTTGACCTGGCAGGCCGGGTCCGGCATGTCGCTCTTGTCGCCCTGGATCTCCACGCCGATGCGATAGTCCATGCCCAGCACGCGCAGGTCGATATCGCCGTGGCCGCTGACCGCCAGGCCGGGAATGGCGACCTTCAGGTCAGGGTTGCTGGCCACGCCGTTGGTGAAGTTCAGGCTGCCCTTGAGCTCGCGGAAAGGCGTGTCCTTGCCGCCGTGGGTACCGGCAAGGGCCTTGCGGTTGAGGGTAGCGATGCCCTGGCAGAGCTGTTGTTCCAGGTTGGCGTCGAGCAGCACGCCGTTGATCAGGCTGAAGCGTGCGCTGCCGTTGAGATGGTCGATCCAGGACTTCTCGCTGTTGCCGCTGGTGCGGATGTCGGCGTCGAGGTCGAGCAGCCCCTTCACCGGCGGTTTCTTGCCCTGGGCTTCGAGCAAGCGCTCCACCGGCACGTTGGCGATGTGCTTGGTGGCGGTCAACACGGCGCTGTCCTGGCGTACGTCGAGGTTGGCCTTGGCGTTGAAGCGGCCGTTGTACAGCCCGCCGCGCATGTCGTCGAGGCTGATCACGCCGCCCTGGCCACGCAGCTTCAGGCTGGCGTCGTCGATCGGCAGCTTCTCGACGGTCAGCCGACCGAAGTTCAGCGCCACGTCCAGGTCGAGCTTGCGCAGGGTCGCCATGGGCAGCAACGGCGCGTCGCTCCAGGCCTGCCTGGTCGGTTTTTCCGGTAGCGGCGTGTTGCCCTGGGCGGCACTGGCCACGGTGGCGTCGACTTCCGCCTTGCGCGTGGCGCTGGCGGCATCCTGGGCCTGCTTGGCCTTGGCCGGCAGGTAGCGGTCGAGGTCGAGCTTGTCGCCCTTGAGCTGGGCGCGCAGCGATTGCCTGGCGAAATCGGCGATGCCGAAGCGGCCGCTGAAGGCGGTGTCGTCCAGACCCAGCTTGAGGTCTTCGAGATTCAGGCTGTTGCGGCTGCCGGCCAGGCGGGTGTTCAGCTCGAACTTGCCGAGGGTGTTGGCGTCGGCCATGGCCGGCAGGGTCACACCGATGCCGGCGAGGAACTCGCGCAGGTTCATCGGCGCGATCGACAGGCCGCCGCTGAACTTGGCGTCCTTGCCCAGCTCGCGGGCCTTCAGTTCGCCGAGGGCGCGCAACTGGTTGACGCTCAGCTTCAGGCCGTTCCACTCGGCGATCTGCGCCGACTGGTCGAGCAGCAACTGGCCCTGGGCGGAGAAGGTGGCGGTCTTGCCTTGCAGCGGCTCGCCCGAGGCCTCGCCGGAGAGCCTGGCGTCTTCCAGTTGGTAGCGTCTGAGCGCGGTGTCGAAGCGCAGGTTGCCGGTCAGCTCGGTCTTGACCCGCACCACCGGCTGGTTGGTGCCGAGGTAGGCGTTGAGTTTCAGCGGAATGCTGCTGCCTTCGCGAATGGCGCCGGTGCTCAGCTCGATGCCCTCGACGTTGTACTGCTTGCCGCTGGCTTCGTCGGTGTAGGTGACGCGGGCGTTGTTGACATTGAGGCTGTCGATGTCGAGCTTGATCGGGGTGCGCGGGCTGTCGTTCTGCGGCGCCTGCTCGGGTGCCTGCGCCTGGGCGCCCTTGCCGTCCGCTGCCGGCGGGGTGGCGGAAGGAGCGGACGGGGCCTGGGGCTGGGCCGGCTTGCCGATGTTTTCCCAGTTGCCCTTGCCCTGCTTGTCGCGGACCAGGTCCAGGCTCAGGCCTTCGACGCGGATCGCGCTCATCTGCACGTCCTTGCGCAGCAGCGGCAGGACCCGCACCGACAGGCCGAGCATCTGCAGGTCGGCGAACGGCTTGGTCGGCGTGGCGGTACTGGCGATGCTGGTGTCGTGCAGCTCCAGGCCCAGCCAGGGGAACAGGCTCCAGCCGATGTCGCCCTTCAGGTCCAGCTCCAGGTTGGCCTTGTCGCGGGCGATCTGGCGAATTTCGTCCTTGTAGTCATTGGGATCGAACAGGTGGGTCAGGGCGAAGCCCAGGGCCACGACGAGCAGTAAGAGTCCCAGGAAGAACAGCCCCAGGACCTTGCCGAATGCTTTCATGGACGAATCCTTTGTGCTGGCAGCGGTGAATGTGCGGGCGAGTATAACAACGCCGTTTTGCCAGGCCGACCCTGCGCGCGGCGAAACCTCGTCTCAGAGTGCTCGGGCGACCCGTTCGGCGAGCGCCAGGCTGGCGGTGAGGCCGGGCGACTCGATGCCGAACAGGTTGACCAGGCCGGGCAGGCCGTGTTCGGCAGGGGTTTGGATGATGAAGTCGGCGGCGGGTTCCCCCGGCCCGCCGAGCTTGGGCCGGATGCCGGCGTAGCCGGCGGCCAGGCGCCGAGGGTCGATGCCGGGGAAGTAGCGCGAGATGGCCTGGGCGAAGGCGGGGCCGAGGGATTCGTCGACGCGGTAGTCGAGGTTGTCCACGTAATTCACGTCGGGACCGAAGCGCAACTGGCCGCCGAGGTCGAGGGTGGCGTGGATGCCGAGCCCGGCGGTGCGCGCCTCGGGCATCGGGTAGACCAGGTGGCGGAACGGCGAGCGGCCGCTGTAGGAGAAATAGCGCCCCTGGCACAGGTGCAGCGCCGGCACCAGGCGCGGATCGAGGCCTTCGGTGCGTTGCGCCAGCGCCTGGGCGAACAGGCCGCCGGCATTGACCACCCAGCCCGCGCGCAACCGGAACGCTTCGCCGACGCTCTGTCCTTCGGCGCGCCAGCCGCCGGCGTGGCGCTCCAGGCGGTCGACCCGGGTGTCCAGCGCCAGTTGTGCGCCGTGGCGCTCGGCGACGGCCTGCAGCGATTGCAGGTAGGCGTGGCTGTCGATGATTCCCGTGCTCGGCGAGAGCAGGGCGGCGACCCCGCGGACCTGGGGCTCCAGCGCGCGCAGCGTGGCGCCGTCCAGCGGCGTCAGGTCGTCGACCCCGCAGGCGCGGGCGTTGGCCGCCAGGGCCTGGAGCTTCTCGCGCTCGTTTTCCTCCATCGCCACCAGCAGCTTGCCGATGCGCCGGTGGCCGACGCCGTGGTGGGCGCACCAGGCGTACAGGCGTTCGCGGCCTTCCAGGCAGAGATCGGCCTTGAGCGAGCCGGGCGGGTAGTAGAGGCCGGCGTGGATCACTTCGGAATTGCGACTGGAGGTGTGGCTACCGACCAGCCGTTCGCGCTCCGCCACCAGTACGCCGTGGCCGGCTTCGGCCAGGCGCGCGGCGCAGGCCAGGCCGAGGGCGCCGGCGCCGACTACCAGGACGTCGACGTCGTTCATGCGTCGCTGGCTGCGCGCTGCAGCACGGCGACGATCGCTGCCCGCGCCTGCGGGCTGTTCTTCCAGCAACTGGAGCCGGTCAGGGCCGCGCCTTGGGCGAGGATGCTCGCGGCATCGCTGTCGCGCAGCCGGACGAAACTGTCCAGGCCCATCTGTTCCAGGCGTTGCAGCACGGTCGGGCCGACTCCCTTGAGGGCGAGCAGGGCGGTGCGTTCGGCGGTGGAAAAGGACATGGCGAAGCTCCTTGGCTGGGACCGCCGCCGAGCATATCAGAGGCTGTCCAGCGGCAGCCCGTGGCGCGCGGCGAGGGCGAGGGATTCCAGGTTCCCGTCCGGGGCGACCAGGCGCAGCGGCTTGCCGGCTTCGGCAGCCAGGCGCCGGGCCTCGTCGAGGAGGCGTCGGCCGACCCCGCGGCCGCGGGTGATGCCGCGCACGCAAAGGTGCGACAGCTGCCAGGCGTCGCCGCCGCGCCGCAGCAGGGCGGCACCCAGCAGGCGGTCGTTGAAGCGCCCGGCGATCAGCTCGCCGGCGGCCAGCCCGGCCGCGACCAGCGCCGCGCCGTCGGCATGCGGGGCGAACAGCCAGTCCGGCGCGTCGGCGTAGATCTTCGCCAGGTCCAGGCGATCCTGGGCGCTGGGTTGGGCGAGGGTTTCGACGATCACGGGCATGCGGCTCTCCGCGGCGGGATGGAAGGAGCGCAGTGTAAGGCCTGGCCCGCCGCCCGTGGGGCGATTCGCGCCGACGGTCGCGGCTGGCAGCGCCAGCCTGGGCCTGCCTATAATGCTGGCCCTCTTATAATTACGTGCAGTGTTAGCTGTGGAGCTGGTGATGGCCGAACGCAAGGCATCCGTCGCGCGCGACACCCTGGAGACCCAGATCAAGGTCTCCATCGACCTGGATGGGACCGGCAAGGCCCGGTTCGATACCGGGGTTCCCTTCCTCGACCACATGATGGACCAGATCGCCCGCCACGGCCTGATCGACCTGGACATCGAGTGCAAGGGCGACCTGCATATCGACGATCACCACACCGTCGAGGACATCGGCATCACCCTCGGCCAGGCCTTCGCCAAGGCCATCGGCGACAAGAAGGGCATCCGCCGCTACGGCCACGCCTACGTGCCCCTCGATGAGGCGCTGTCGCGGGTGGTCATCGACTTCTCCGGGCGGCCCGGCCTGCAGATGCACGTTCCCTTTACCCGTGCCAGCGTCGGCGGCTTCGACGTCGACCTGTTCATGGAATTCTTCCAGGGCTTCGTCAACCACGCCCAGGTGACCCTGCACATCGACAACCTGCGCGGGCACAACACCCACCACCAGATCGAGACCGTGTTCAAGGCCTTCGGCCGCGCGCTGCGCATGGCCATCGAGCTGGACGAGCGGATGGCCGGGCAGATGCCGTCGACCAAAGGGTGCCTGTGATGCAGACGGTAGCCGTGATCGACTACGGCATGGGCAACCTGCACTCGGTGGCCAAGGCCCTCGAGCACGTCGGTGCCGGCCGGGTGCTGGTGAGCAGCGACGCGGCGGTGATCCGCGAGGCCGACCGGGTGGTGTTCCCCGGGGTTGGCGCGATCCGCGACTGCATGGCCGAGATCCGCCGCCTGGGCTTCGACGCCCTGGTCCGCGAGGTCAGCCAGGACCGCCCGTTCCTCGGCATCTGCGTCGGCATGCAGGCATTGCTGGAGCGCAGCGAGGAGAACGACGGGGTCGACTGCATCGGTCTGTTCCCCGGCCAGGTGCGCTTCTTCGGCAAGGACCTGCACGAAGCCGGCGAGCACCTGAAGGTGCCGCACATGGGCTGGAACCAGGTGAGCCAGGCGGTGGAGCACCCGCTGTGGCACGAGATTCCCGACCAGGCGCGCTTCTACTTCGTGCACAGCTACTACATCGAGGCCGGCAATCCGCGCCAGGTGGTGGGGCACGGGCACTACGGCGTCGATTTCGCCGCCGCGCTGGCCGAAGGCTCGCGTTTCGCCGTGCAGTTCCACCCGGAAAAGAGCCATACCCACGGCCTGCAACTGCTGCAGAACTTCGTGGCCTGGGACGGGCGCTGGTAGGCCATGGCCAGGGCGAAGAGCAAGACGCCGATCCTCCAGCTGGACGCCGCGCAGACCCAGGACGCGGTACTGGCGATCAAGCGCTTCATGGAGGACCGCTTCGAACTGGAGCTGGGCTCCTTCGAAGCCGAGGAACTGCTCGATTTCTTCGCCCGCGAGTTCGCCCCGTACTTCTACAACAAGGCCATCCTCGACGTGCAGTCGTACCTGAAGGAACGGTTCGAAAGCATCGAGAGTGATGTCTGGGCGCTGGAAAAGAGTTGAGTTTCCGCGCGCCTGCCCACCGAATACAGACTTGAACAGGGTTCACCGATGCTGATCATTCCCGCGATCGACTTGAAAGACGGCGCCTGCGTGCGTCTGCGCCAGGGCCTGATGGAAGACGCCACGGTCTTCTCCGACGATCCGGTGGCGATGGCCGCCAAATGGGTCGATGGCGGTTGCCGCCGCTTGCACCTGGTGGACCTGAACGGCGCTTTCGAAGGCAAGCCGGTCAACGGCGAGGTGGTCACCGCCATCGCCCGTCGCTACCCGGACCTGCCGATCCAGATCGGTGGCGGCATCCGCTCGCTGGAAACCATCGAGCATTACGTTCGCGCCGGCGTCAGCTACGTCATCATCGGCACCAAGGCGGTCAAGCAGCCTGAGTTCGTCGGCGAGGCCTGCCGCGCCTTCCCGGGCAAGGTCATCGTCGGCCTGGATGCCAAGGACGGTTTCGTCGCCACCGACGGCTGGGCCGAGGTCAGCGAAGTCCAGGTGATCGACCTGGCCCGTCGCTTCGAGGCCGACGGGGTGTCCGCCATCGTCTACACGGATATCTCCAAGGACGGCATGATGCAGGGCTGCAACGTCGAGGCTACCGCCGCGCTGGCCAATGCCACGCGGATCCCGGTGATCGCCTCCGGCGGTATCCACAATCTCGGCGACATCCAGAAGCTGCTGGACGCCCGCACCCCGGGGATCATCGGCGCCATCACCGGCCGGGCGATCTACGAAGGCACCCTGGACGTGGCCGAAGCCCAGGCGCTGTGCGACAACTTCAAGGCCTGAGGCGAACCGCATGGCACTGGCAAAACGCATCATCCCCTGCCTCGACGTGGACAACGGCCGAGTGGTCAAGGGCGTCAAGTTCGAGAACATCCGCGACGCCGGCGACCCGGTCGAGATCGCTCGCCGCTACGACGAGCAGGGTGCCGACGAGATCACCTTCCTCGATATCACCGCCAGCGTCGACGGGCGCGACACCACCCTGCATACCGTCGAGCGCATGGCTAGCCAGGTGTTCATTCCGCTGACCGTGGGCGGCGGCGTACGCAGCGTGCAGGACATCCGCAACCTGCTGAATGCCGGCGCGGACAAGGTCTCGATCAACACCGCCGCGGTGTTCAACCCCGAGTTCGTCGGCGAGGCCGCCGACCGCTTCGGCTCGCAGTGCATCGTGGTCGCCATCGACGCGAAGAAGGTTTCCGCCCCAGGCGAGGCGCCGCGCTGGGAAATCTTCACCCATGGCGGGCGCAAGCCCACCGGGCTGGATGCCGTGCTCTGGGCGAAGAAGATGGAAGACCTGGGCGCTGGCGAGATTCTCCTGACCAGCATGGACCAGGACGGCGTGAAGAGCGGTTACGACCTGGGCGTGACCCGCGCCATCAGCGAGGCGGTGAACGTACCGGTGATCGCTTCCGGCGGCGTCGGCAACCTGGAGCACCTGGCCGCCGGCATCCTCGAGGGCAAGGCCGACGCGGTGCTCGCGGCGAGCATCTTCCACTTCGGCGAGTACACCGTGCCGGAAGCCAAGGCCTACCTGGCCAGCCGCGGTATCGTGGTGCGCTGAGGCACGTTGCGCCGCAGCGCACAGGGCCGGTGATCGGCTAGCCATTCCTGAGCGCGAGTCGACACTCGCGCGGCTTTCTTTCAGGTACAGTCACGCCCCCCGCATCAGGTGCCGCTAGAGCGCCGATGCCCTGCCATAACGACAAACATTGCGACCGACAGGGAGTCCTCCATGTCCATCTTCCGTCTGGCTCTCGGCTGCGTCGGCAGCCTGGCCCTGCTATGCGCTAGCGCCCTGGCGCGCGCCGAAACCCTGGTCCTGCTGACCGAGAACCTGGTGCCGTTCAACATGGCGGTGAACGGCGGCAACTACGCCAAGAACGATGGCATCAGCGGCATCAGCACCGATACCGTGCGCGCCGCCTGCGAGCGCGCGCAGATCGAGTGCCAGCTGATCCTGCGTTTCCCCTGGGACCGGGTCTACCAGCAGGCGCTGAGCGAGCCCGGCTATGGCGTGTTTTCCACCGCCCGTACGCCGGAGCGCGAGGACAAGTTCAAGTGGGTCGGCCCGCTGGCGGTCAACGACTGGGTACTGATGGCCCGCGGCGACAGCAGCATCCACCTGAACAGCCTGGAAGACGCCGCGCGCTATCGCATCGGCGGCTACAAGAACGACGCCATCAGCCAGCACCTGGTCGACCGCGGCCTGCAGGTGCAACTGGCGCTGCGCGACAACGAGAACGTCGACAAGCTGGCCAGCGGGCAGATCGATCTCTGGGTCACCGCCGATCCGAGCGGGCGCTACGTCGCCCAGCGCGAGGGCCTCAAGGAGGTGAAGGTGGTCCAGCGTTTCCATACCGCCGAGCTGTTCCTGGCGCTGAACAAGGACACCCCGGACGAGCTGGTGCAGAAGTTGCAAACGGCGGTCGACGCGCTGCGCAGCGAAGGCTTGTTGAAGCAGATCCGCGAGCGCTACTGACGCCTCGCCGGCGATGCTGGCAAAAGGCTGGCCTGGCGGCGCGGCGCTGGTTATTCTGCCTCGCTCCAGGCCCCTGACAGGATGACAACAATGCAAAGAAGCCTGCTCTTCGCGCTGCTCGCAACCCTGCTGTTGGTCGGCGGCGCGCGCGCCGAAACCGATCCCGACTACAGCATGGTCCTGCTCACGGAGAACTTCCCGCCGTACAACATGGCGATCAACGGCAAGAACTTCGCCCAGGAAGACAACATCGACGGCATCGCCGTGGATATCGTCCGCGAGATGTTCAAGCGCGCCGGCATCAAGTACAGCCTGACCCTGCGTTTCCCCTGGGACCGCATCTACAAGCTGGCGCTGGAGAAGCCCGGCTACGGGGTGTTCGTCACCGCCCGCCTGGCCGAGCGCGAGGACAAGTTCAAGTGGGTCGGTCCGATCGGCCCGGACGACTGGGTGCTGCTGGCCAAGGGCGACAGCCCGATCACCCTGGGCAGCCTGGACGAGGCGAAGAAATACCGGATCGGCGCCTACAAGGGCGATGCCATCGCCGAGTTCCTCGGCAAGAACGGTTTCGAGGCCGACCTGGCGCTACGCGACCAGGAAAACGCGCAGAAGCTGGTCAAGGGCCAGATCGACCTCTGGGCCAGCGGCGATCCCGCCGGGCGCTACCTGGCCAAGCAGGAAGGCGTGACCGGCCTGAAGACGGTGCTGCGCTTCAACAGCGACCAGCTGTACCTGGCGCTCAACCGCGAGACTCCCGACGAAGTGGTGCAGAAGCTCCAGGCAGCCCTGGACGGCATGCGCAAGGAAGGCTTCGTCGAGGACATCCTCAACAGCTATCTCTGATTCGCTCCGTCCGGCCGACAGGGGGCCGGGCGGGGAAACGCCTTTGCCGGCCCCGCCGGCAATGCCATGGAAGGCCGACGAGCCAGGTATTTCGTCCTGACGCAGGGATGCCGCTAGCCAATAACGATAACCAAGCGAGCGGTGTGACCATGCTGAAAGTCCTGATCCAGACCCTGATCCTGGGGGTGTTGCTGGGGGCCTCCGCGGCCCGTGCCGAATTGCCCGCCGACTACAAGGTGGTGCTGCTGACCGAGAACTTCCCGCCCTTCAACATGGCGGTGGACGACAAGAACTTCGCCCGCGACGATGGCATCGACGGCATCAGTGCCGACATCGTCCGGGAGATGTTCAGGCGCGCCGGCATCGGCTATTCCCTGAGCCTGCGCTTCCCCTGGGACCGCCTGTACCGGTTGACCCTGGACAAGCCCGGCTACGGGCTGTTCTCCATGACCTACACCCCCGAGCGGGTGCCGCAGTTCAAATGGGTCGGCCCGCTGGCCGACACCAGTTGGGTGTTGCTGGCGCCGGCCGGCAGCAAGATCGCCGTGAAGAATCTCAAAGACGCCGCCCGCTACAAGCTCGGCGCCTACAAGAACGACGCGGTCAGCCAGCACCTGGAGGCCCAGGGCATCCCGGTAATCAACGCCCTGCGCGACCAGGAAAACGTGAAGAAGCTTACCGGCGGGCAGATCGACCTGTGGGCCACTACCGATCCGGTCGGCCGCTACCTGGCCAAGCAGGAAGGCGTGTCCGGCCTGCAGACGGTGCTGCGTTTCAACGAGGCCAAGCTCTACCTGGCGTTGAACAAGGACACTCCGGACGAGGTGGTGGAGCGCCTGCAAAAGGCCCTGGAGCAGATGCGCCAGGAAGGCTTCGTCGACGAAGCCGTCGCCAACTACCTCTGACTGGCGGGCGCCCCTCCGCCGGCGCGGCGAGGGGGCTCAGTTCAGGTCGTAGGCCTGGACGCCGAGGTCGCGGCTGTCGTACCAGTTGCCGCGGGCCCAGAACACCCGGTCGTGCGCCTCGTCGAAGCCGAGCACGCCGAGGTAGCCGGCGATGTCCAGGCGGCGCCAGGATGAACCCCAGTCGTCCGAGTAGTACACCGCGTTGGCAGAGACGCTCGCCGGCTCCTCGTCGGGATACAGCCACAGCGGCACTTCGTAGTGGCTCATGGTGTTGGCCAGCAGCACATTCCTGCCCATGTAGAACTCGCGCAGCCCGGAACTGGACGGCAGGGGCCAGAACGGGCTGGGCAGCTTGCCGGTGATCTTCCATTCGAGCGCGTCGCGATCGAGCTCGGCGATCAGCGAGCGCGATTCGTCCGGGTGGTCGAGCACTGCGATCACCCGACCGTCCATGTTCTGTTCCAGGCGCTCGACGGCCACGCCGTCGGTGCGCCGGATCGCGCCCATCTGCCAGCGTTCGCCCTCGCGGCGCAGTTCGGCCTGGGTGGTGACCAATATCGAGCTGGTCAGGTAGCGCCCCTCGGGTGGGCCATAGCGGAAGGTCTGGCTTACCCAGATCGCGGCGCGCTCCGCGTCCAGTTGGGCGACGTGTGCCTTGATCTGCCCGTGCTTGCCGTTGTAGTCGCCCCAGTTGACGCCGTTCGGCGCCAACTCGCGGGCGTAGGCGAGGTCGACCAGCAGCGGCGCGGAGGTGGCGATCGACTCGACACTGGCGCCGCGGTCGGGCGAATAGAACAGCCCGCTCGGCTGGCCGGGTTCCCGGCCGCCATCGGCACCGCCGTATTCGAAATCACCCCAGACCCAGACTTCATCCTTGCCGTGGAAGCGCGGTGCGAGAGCCCAGCCCAGTCGATTCGCCTCGGCCATGAAGCCTTCCTCGAGCCGCCGCCAGCTCTTGCCCTGGTCGTCGCTGCGCAGCACCACTGTCTGCTCGCGCTGACCGTTGTCCTTGCCCGGGCGCCGCAGGCCGGTGAGCAGG
Organism: Pseudomonas sp. FDAARGOS_761; assembly: GCF_013343155.1. NCBI lineage: Bacteria > Pseudomonadati > Pseudomonadota > Gammaproteobacteria > Pseudomonadales > Pseudomonadaceae > Pseudomonas > Pseudomonas sp. FDAARGOS_761. The sequence continues at coordinate 6,062,318 of NZ_CP054572.1, forward strand.
AAGACGCTGGAACCGTCCGGCGTGACTTCCAGGCAGGCGGTCTCGCCGAGCCGCGCCACTTCGTGGAACACGCCGTCCGCGCCCAGGCGCGAGACATAGGTGGTTTCCGGATCGCCGCCGGATAGCAGCATGCCGTTGAGGAAGTTGAAGAGGTGGGGTTCGGACTCTTCTTCCCTGGGCTGGGCGGCCGCCACCAGGTCCAGGTCGATGACGCCCTCGGGCAGAGCCTGCTCGTCGCGGCCGACCTCGCGCCGGCCTACCAGCCAGGTGCCGGCGGGCGTCGCCCGCACGCCGGTGCAGAATTGCTCCATGGCGCGCTGGTCGATGTTCTCGACCTTGCCGACGGTGCTCTCGCCGGGGCTGGCGCCGCCTATCTCGAACTTGGCGCTGGTGAGGATCCAGATGAAACCGAGGGGAATCGCGCCTGCGACCAGCAGGGCGGCGGCGAGCAGGGGCATGGGAGGGGAAGGGCGGGCCATCGGTGCGTCCGTGCAGGAATGACGAGGACGTCACCTTAACCGCTGCCGCGACGCCGGTAAACCCGGCTTCAGTGCGGCGCCTGGCGTGGGTTGACGTTGCGGTTGCCGCGCTCGCCGATGAGCATCTGCGGCGGTACCAGCTCGATGCCCTGGGCGCGCAGCTTCGGCAGCTCCCGCGCCAGCACGTCGAGGGTGGCCTTGTGCGGGTGGCCGATGAGCAACGCCGAACCCTGCTTGCGGGCCAGGGCGACGCCGGCCTGCAGTTGTGCGGAGACCGCTTCCGGTGTGGCTTCGTTGTCGAGGAACACATCGCGCGAGACGCTCGCCAGGCCGATCCGCTGCGCCTCGCTGGCGGCCACGGTGGCGGCGCTGGTGCGGCTGTCGACCAGGTACAGGCCGCGACGCTGGAGTTCCTCGGCGAGCCAGGCCATCGCCGGGCGCACCGCGGTCATGCGGCTGCCCTCGTGGTTGTTCAGGCCTTGCACGAACGGCACCTTGGCCAGCGCCGCGTCCAGCCGCCGCGCACGCTCTTCCTGGGTCAGCTCCGGCCGCCAGGCGTAGGGACCGCCGGCCGGGTCCATCGGCATGTGCAGGATCACCGTGCGCCCGCGCTGGTGCGCCTCGCGGGCCAGTTCGGCGGCATGCGGGGTTTCCGGGATGATCGCCAGGGTTACGCCGGGGGGCAGGTCGAGAACCCGGCGGTCGCGTGCCAGGTTCTGCCCGAGGTCATCGATGACCACGGTCAGCAGCGGCGGGCGCTGGTAGGGGACGGGGTCCTGGCGGGCCTGGGCCTGGTTGAACAGCAGGCACAGGCCCAGCAGGGCAACGCGGAACGCCGACATCAGTTGCCGCGGGTGACGCTCAGGCCTTTCAGCAGGCTAAGGGCCTGGCTGAGCTGGTAGTCGGAATCCTGCGGGCGCTCGCTCGGCGCGGCACGCTTGCCGGTGGGGCGGTCGGCGCCGCCGTTGCCGTTGGCCAGGTGGCCCTGCAGGTCGGCTTCCTTGAAGCCCTCGAAGCTGCTCCGCTCCTGGGTCACCTTGGCGCGTCCGACTTCGATGTCCGGAACGATGCCCTGGGCCTGGATGGAGCGCCCGTTGGGGGTGTAGTAGAGCGCGGTGGTGAGCTTCAGGGCGCGGTCGTTGTTCAGCGGCAGCACGGTCTGCACCGAGCCCTTGCCGAAGCTGTCGGTGCCCATCAGGATCGCGCGCTTCTGGTCCTGCAGGGCACCGGCGACGATTTCCGCCGCCGAGGCGCTGCCACCGTTGATCAGCACCACCAGCGGAACCTTGTCGCTGGGATCGGCCGGGTCGGCGCTGAAGCGCAGCTCGGAGTTGGCGATGCGGCCCTTGGTGTAGACGATCAGGCCCTTGGTGAGGAAGGCGTCGGCTACCTCGACGGCGGACTGCAGCACGCCGCCGGGGTTGTTGCGCAGGTCCAGGACCAGGCCCTTGAGACGGCCCTTGTTGTCCTTGCGCAGCTGGTTCAGCGCCTTGACCACTTCCTCGCCGGTGTTGACCTGGAACTGGGTGATGCGCAGGTAGGCGTAGCCGGGTTCGAGGACCTGGCTCTTGACACTCTTGACCTTGATGATGGCGCGCTTGAGTTCGACGTCGAACGGTCTGCCGCCATCGCGGACGATGGTCAGGGTGATCGGGGAGCCGGCCTTGCCGCGCATGCTGTCGACCGCTTCGGTCATCGACTGGCCCTTGGTCGGCTTGCCGTCGATCTGCACGATCAGGTCGCCGGGCTGGATGCCGGCGCGGGCCGCGGGGGTGTCGTCGATCGGCGAGACCACCTTGATGAAGCCGTCTTCGCTGCCGACCTCGATGCCCAGGCCGCCGAACTCGCCGCTGGTGCTTTCCTGCAGCTCGGCGAAGTCCTCCGGGCCGAGGTAGGCGGAGTGCGGGTCGAGGTTGCTGAGCATGCCCTTGATGGCGTTCTCCAGCAGGGTCTTGTCGTCCACTGGCTCGACATAGGCGGCCTTCACCCGGTCGAGAACCTCGGCGAAGGTACGCAGCTCGTCGAGGGGCAGCGGGGCACTGCTACCGTTGGCCAGTGGCGCGGCGTCGGCCGGGGCGTCGGCAGCCTGGGCCGCGCCCGCGCCGAGCAGCAGGGCCAGCGCCAGGGTGGTGGGACGGAAGCAATGCAGCATGTTCAGCTCCTAATCACGAGTTCGGCGCCTATCCCTGCGCGCGGCACCAGGTAGTAGGGTCCGCCGGGCGGCCCTGATGGCGAATGGCGAAGTACACGGCCGGGCTACTCTGGCCGCCGCTGGTTCCAACGGTGGCGATCGGGTCTCCGGCCTTCACGGTGTCGCCGGCGTCTTTCAGCAGGCTTTGATTATGGCCATAAAGGCTGAGGTAGCCGCCACCGTGGTCGAGGATGACCAACAGGCCGGCTCCGCGCAACCAGTCGGCGAATACCACGCGTCCGCCGTGCACCGCGCGGACGGTGCTGCCGGCGCTCGCCGAAATCAGTACGCCGTCCCATTTCGCCCGCGGATCGTCGCCGCGCTGGCTGCCGAAGCGCGCCACGACGCGGCCATTCACCGGCCACGGCAGCTTGCCGCGGGCCGAGCCGAACGCGCCGCCGTAGACCGCGCCAGTGCTTGAGACCAGCGGGCCCGGCGCAGGTTCGCGCGGCGGGCTGGTGACTCGTCCGGGGGCGGCCCGCTGCTGGCGCGCACGCTCGCGTTCGGCGGCCAGCGCGCGCTGGCGCTCGCGCTCCGCCGCGGCGGCTGCTTCGCGGGCCTGACGGGCCAGGGTTTCCTCGATGGTCCGCAGTACCTTGGCCAGCTCGGCCTGGTCCTGTTGGCGGGACTTGAGCTTCTGGTCGCGTTCGCGGTAGTCGCTGTTCAGCTTGGCCAGGGCTTGCTGGCGCTCCTTGCGGGTCGCTGCCAGCGCCTCGCGGCGGCTGTCCAGCTCGCCTTGCTTGCTCAGTTGTTCGGCTTTCTGCGCAGAGATGTCCTGCTCGACGTTGGCCAGCTGGCGGAGGGTTTCGTTGAAGCTGGCGAGCTGTTCGAGACGGGCTTTGTTGATGTAGTCGTAGTAGGTGAGGGTGCGGCTGAATTTTTCCGGGTGTTCCTGGTTCAGCAGCAGCTTCAGGTATTCCTCGCGTCCACTCTGGTAGGCCGCGCGGGCCTGGATGGCGAGGAGGCGCTGCTGCTCAATGCGCGCGTCCTGGAGTTTTTTTTTCTCCCCATCCAGCCGTTTCAGCTCGGCTTCGCTCTTGTCCAGCTCGTCCTGCAGGGCCTTGATCTGTTTTTCCAGGTCGCCCATCTCGGTCTCGGTGGACTTCAGCTGCTTCTGCACGCCGCTCTTTTCCTGCTGGATGCCGTCCAGCAGCTTCTTCAGCTCGCCGATGTCCTTCTGCGTCTGTTCCAGCTGGCGTTGGGTGTCGGCGCGCTCGTCGGCGAAGGCCGGAGCGAGACAGGCGAGGGATAGCAGGAGAGGAAGGAGGCGGAGCATGGGGTGGCGGGCACCTGGGAATTGGACCGGCCTAGTATGCCCGTGGCCGCCGTTAAAAAAAACGCCCCGCACCGCGCGCTGTGGGGCGCTTCCACGTATTTCAGCCGGATGGCAGCGGCGGATGTCGTCGACGACGAAGGCCACGGGCATCAGGCGGGTCTGTAGAGCGGGTAGGTGAACAGCAGCAGATGCGTCAGGTTCAGCCCGAAGTGGAACAGCGTCGCCACCCACAGGCGGCCGCTCCACAGCCAGGCCAACCCGTAGATCAGCCCGGCGAGGCCGGCGAACAGCATCAGCAGCGGGCCGCCGGCGAAGTGCGCCAGGCCGAACAGCGCCGAGGCCAGCGCCAGGGCGGGCCAGGGGCCCAGCCATTGGCCCAGGCGTTGCTGCAGGTAGCCGCGGAACAGCGCTTCCTCGGCAAGGGAAACGAAGAACAGGTTGGCCAGGACGAACTGCCAGAGCCAGGCCGGCGCGTGGAGTTCCGGCCGCAGCAGGCCGACGCCGACAGCCAGCAGAAGCAGCGCCGGCACCGCCGCCACGAGCAGCAGCCAGTACCAGGGGCGGCCGGGAGCGCGGGCTTCGTCGCGGAACAGGCTCGGCAGGCAGGCCAGTAGCAGGAACGGCACCAGTGCCTTGTCGAAGTTGAAGTACATGGTGAACGGCAGGCTCTGCGGGCCGACCACCGCCTTGTCCAGGATCCTGGGGTTGGCGAAGCCGGGTAGCAGGTGCAGGAACAGGCCCACCGCGCCGGCGACCAGCAGCAGCTCCAGGCCCAGGGCCCAGGCGCGGCGTGCCGCCAGGCGCCGGCGCAACAGGGCGAGGACGCCCAGTGCAGCCAGGGCGGCGACCGCAGGCGGAGCGAGAACCCCGTCGTAGAAGGCGAGGCAGCAGGTCGCGAGCAGCAAGACGAGGGCCAGCAGGCGCTGGAAGGACAGGGCGAGGAGCGAGGTGGCGAGGAGGAACCACATCGGCGGAAATCCTTGTAGGGCAGATGGAAAAGACAGCGCGGGCAAGGCTAGCACGGGCCTCGGCGACGTAGCGGGAGGCAGGGGGAAGACGCGGAAAATGAAAACCGCGGCACACGTCTCGACGCCGCGTGGCCAGGCCTGTCGGCCGATCGGCAGCGTTAAAGCGGGGAAGGTGGCGTCGAGGAAACGGGGCGCGGCGCCCGGCCCGCTACGGCGGATAACGTCGCAGGCGTTCTCCGCCGATGGCCTGCAGAAGCGGCGGATAACCGCGACGCGGTTATCCGCCCTGCGCGGGAGTTCGTCGTTCGCGGATCAGCCGAGGATGACGATGCTGCGACCGGTCATTTCCGCCGGCTGCTCCAGCCCCATGAGGGTCAGCATGGTCGGCGCCACGTCGGCCAGCACGCCGCCTTCGCGGATGCTCAGCTTGCGCTTGCCGACGTAGACGAAGGGCACCGGTTCGCAGGTGTGCGCGGTGTGCGCCTGGCCGGTGGACTCGTCTTCCATCTGCTCGACATTGCCGTGGTCGGCGGTGATCAGGGCTTCGCCGCCGACCTTGTCCAGCGCCTCGACGATGCGCCCCATGCAGGTGTCCAGGCACTCCACGGCCTTGACCGCGGCCTCGAACACGCCGGTGTGGCCGACCATGTCGCCGTTGGCGTAGTTGACCACGATCACGTCGTAGCGCTGTTGCTCGATGGCCTCGACGATACGGTCGGTGACTTCCGGCGCGCTCATCTCGGGCTGCAGGTCGTAGGTGGCGACCTTCGGCGAGGGGATCAGGATGCGCTCCTCGCCTTCGTAGGGTTCCTCGCGGCCGCCGGAGAAGAAGAAGGTCACATGGGCGTACTTCTCGGTCTCGGCGATGCGCAGCTGGGTCTTGCCATGCTTGGCCAGGTATTCGCCGAGGACGTTGGTCAGCGGCTCCGGCGGGAAGGCACAGGGCGCCGGGATGCTCGCCGCGTACTGGGTCAGCATGACGAAACCTGCCAGTTGCGGGGCTCGTTCGCGGGGGAACTCATTGAATGCCGGCTCGACGAAGGCGCGGCTCAGCTCGCGAGCGCGGTCGGCGCGGAAGTTCATGAAGATCACCGCGTCGCCATCCTCGACCCGCACCGCTTCGGCGCCGGCCGGGACCACCGCGGTGGCCTTGACGAATTCGTCGCTCTCGCCGCGGGCGTAGGCGGCCTCGAGGGCTGCCACCGAGGAGTCGGCGGTGAACTCGGCCTTGCCGTCGACGATCAGTTCATAGGCGGCCTGGACGCGGTCCCAGCGGTTGTCGCGATCCATCGCGAAATAGCGGCCGATGATCGAGGCGATGCGGCCCTTGCCGAGCCCGGCGAAGGTGGCGTCGAGACGCTCCAGCGACGGTTGCGCGCTTTTCGGCGGGGTATCGCGGCCATCCAGGAAGGCATGCAGGTAGATCTTGCCGGCGCCGCGCCTGGCGGCCATCTGCGCCATCGCCACCAGGTGGTCTTCATGGCTGTGTACGCCGCCCGGAGAGAGCAGGCCGAGGATGTGCACCGCCTTGTCGGCGGCGACGGCCTTGTCGACCGCCCCGGCGATCACCGGGTTTTCGAAGAATTCGCCGTCGCGGATGGCCTTGGTGACGCGGGTGAAGTCCTGGTACACCACGCGGCCTGCGCCGAGGTTCATGTGGCCGACCTCGGAGTTGCCCATCTGGCCGTCGGGCAGGCCGACGTCCATGCCGGAGCCGGAGATCAGGCCGTGCGGCTGGGTCGCCAGGAGGCGATCCCAGACCGGCTTCTTCGCGGCGTAGATGGCGTTGTAGTCAGGGCTTTCGCTGTGGCCGAAGCCGTCCAGGATGATCAGGACCAGGGGTTTGGGCGTGGCAGTCATATGTCCGGCTCTATTTCCGCGGGGTTCAGAAACTGACCAAATTTAGTGGGAACATTGTCGTTCAAAACGTAGGAAGAGGCTGATTGATTAAACCGATGACGCCGATCCGCAACCGAATGCCGCTATCCTCGCTCCCTCTGTCCTGCCCGAGCCGTGCCCGGGCCGGAACTGGCCAGCTTCACAGAAAAGGACCGGCATTCTAACCGTGAAGTTTCCCGCGACGCCATTTCCTGGAGCCGAGCGGGGCGCCGCCCGGCGGGTTCCCCCCTGGCCGGCGCGGTCTGTATACTGGCCGGCATTTTTACGCCCTGGATATCCGTCACCATGCAATTCGTTTCCCGTCTGATCGAGTTCGCCACCAACCACTACCTGCTGGTCGCGGCGCTGCTGGTCCTGCTGGTCCTGCTGTTGCTGCACGAGCTGCGCAAGGGCGGCAAGAGCCTGTCGACCCGCGAGCTGACCGCGCTGGTCAATGCCGACCAGGCGGTGGTCCTGGATATCCGTCCGGCCAAGGAGTTCGCCAGCGGGCACATCGTCGACGCGCTGAACATCCCGGCCGACAAGCTGAACAGCCGCATGACCGAGCTGGAAAAGTACAAGGGCAAGACCATCATCCTGGTCGACGCCATGGGCCAGCACTCCGGTACCTGGGGCGGCGTCCTGAAGAAGGCCGGCTTCAACGCCGCCAAGCTGTCCGGCGGGATCGGCAGCTGGCGCGGCGACAACCTGCCGCTGGTGAAGTGACATGCCGCCCGTCGTGATCTACACCACCGCCTGGTGTCCGTACTGCATCCGCGCCAAGCAGCTGCTGCAACGCAAGGGCGTGGACTTCCAGGAGATCGCCTGCGACGGCAAGCCCGAACTGCGCGCCGAGCTGGCACGCAAGGCGGGATCGACCACCGTGCCGCAGATCTGGATCGGCGAGACCCATGTCGGCGGCTGCGACGACCTTCATGCACTGGAGCGCGCCGGCAAGCTGGACGCGCTGCTGTCTGCCTGAAACCATTCATGAATTGACCCAAGGGAAGGCCCGAAAATGACCGAGCAAGCTACCAACGGCGCTGCCGACGAGCAGCAACCCCAGTTCTCCCTGCAGCGCATCTACCTGCGCGACCTGTCGTTCGAGTCGCCGAAGTCCCCGGAAATCTTCCGCCAGGAATGGAACCCGTCCATCAGCCTGGACCTGAACACCCGCCAGAAGCAGCTGGACGGCGACTTCTACGAAGTGGTCCTGACCGTATCGGTGACCGTGAAGAACGGCGAGGACACCACTGCCTTCATCGCCGAAGTGCAGCAGGCCGGCATCTTCCTGATCAAGAACCTCGATCCGTCGAGCATGAGCCATACCCTCGGCGCGTTCTGCCCGAACATCCTCTTCCCGTACGCTCGCGAAGCCCTGGACAACCTGGTGGTACGCGGTTCGTTCCCGGCGCTGATGCTGTCGCCGGTGAACTTCGACGCCCTCTACGCCCAGGAAATCGCCCGCATGCAGGCCTCCGGCGAAATCCCGACGCCGTCGGTCCAGTAAGCCCAGCGCTTGCGAGAAAGCCCGCCTTGCGCGGGCTTTTTCATGCCTGCCGGCCGGCTCAGTCCATGGCGAAGCCGAGCTGGCGCCAGGCTTCGTAGACGGTCACCGCCACCGTGTTGGACAGGTTCAGGCTACGGCAGCCTTCGCGCATCGGCAGGCGCAGGCGCCGATCGGTTGGCAGGGCGTTGCGCACGTCCTCCGGCAGTCCGCGGCTTTCCGGGCCGAAGAGGAAGGCATCGCCGCGCTGGTAGGCCACTTCGTGGAAGGCCCGCGACCCCTTGGTGGTGAAGGCGAACAGGCGTGGCTGGCCGAGGGCCTCGAGGCAGCTCTGCAGATCCGGGTAGCGGCGTACGCTGGCGTATTCGTGGTAGTCGAGGCCGGCACGGCGCAAGCGCTTGTCGTCCAGTTCGAAACCGAGCGGCTCGATCAGGTGCAGACTGCATCCGGCGTTGGCGCAGAGCCTGATAATGTTGCCGGTATTCGGAGGAATCTCCGGTTGAAACAGGATGACGTGGAACATGCAGGGCTCCGGAGCAGATAACGGGCGGCATTCTACCTCCGCCATCGATGATCTGCGGCGCCAGCGCTGGAAAGTCTGGGGTGCGCTGGTGCTTGCCGGGTTGTTGTTCGGGCTGATGCTCGGCAGGTTGTTCGGTCCCGCTTCGCTGCCGACGTCTGCGCCGCAACTGCTGGCGGTCGGGGAGAGCGAGCAGGGCCTGGTCCTGCGCTTCGATCGCCAGGCTGCGGTTACGGCGGCACGGGTGGAGGGTGCCCTGACGTTGCGCATCGTCGCCCGGGGCGCGGCGCAGCAGGGAGACGGGCGATGGCTGGGCCAGCCGTTGCGCTGGCGCGTCCGCGAGGAGGGAAAGGCGCTGCTGTTGAGCCTGGTCTCGACCCGCCCCTTGCAGGGGCGCTGGCAGTGGTCGGAGGACGGCGAGGGCTGGCGCCTGGTCGTCGAACTGCAGGAGCGCGACGGCCGGGAATAAAAGGGGGAATTCTCAGCCTGCCTGTACCGAGGTCCCCAAACGGGAGGGCGGAGGCGCGGATCGCTGCGCTGCCGCCGGGCATAAAAGAGGGGAGTTCTCAGCCTGCCTGTACCGAGGTCCCCGAAACGGGTGTGGCGGTTGCGCGCGGATGCTGCGTCTGCCGCCGGGTGTAAAAGAGGGGATTCCCCAGCCTGCCTGTACCGAGGCCCCCGAAATCTTCGTTATCTGCTCCAATGCAGGGGCTGTGCCAATTCTCATGAGACGCTGGCGGCGCGCTCGCTTTCCTGAAGGGTTGTGGATAAGTCTGTGGGCGAGCTGGTGATGAATGCCTCTGGAAGCCCGTGGATCAAGGGCTTGGCGGCATCCCAGGGGTTTGTGGGAAGTCGATTGCGGAAAAATGACGGAGCGGGCTTTTCCGCCAGCGATTGATGCCGATTTGTCGCCTGCTGGTGCACGCTGCCCAAAATCCGGGCAAGGGCCGCTGCCCCGCCGAACCGGCGGATAACCGCGATGCGCCCTACGCCGCGGTTTGATCGACGGTGCCGGCGGGCGCTCTGCCGAGGCTGGGGCTGTGCTGCGGACGGTAGGGCGAATAACGCCATAGGCGTTATCCGCCGCGGCCCTGCACAACCGGCGGATAACCGCGATGCGGTTATTCGCTCTACGCCACGGTTTGACCGACGGTATCGGGCGGGCGCCCTGCCGAGGCTGGGGCGGCGTCTCGCTTGGCAGGGGCGCGCGACGGACCATGAAAAACGGGGCCCGAAGGCCCCGTTGGGTCGCTCATGGGAGCAGTGGCGCTTCAGTCGTCGCCTTCGTCGTCGGCTCCATCGACGTTCATCCCCAGCTCCTTGATCTTGCGGGTGAGGGTATTGCGGCCCCAGCCGAGCAGCACGGCGGCATCGCGGCGGCGGCCGGCGGTGTGCTTGAGGGCGGTTTCTATCATGATCCGTTCGAAGGCCGGCACGGCGCTGTCCAGCAGGTTCGACTGGCCGCGGCCCAGCGCCTGGTCGGCCCACTGGCGCAGGGCCTGTTCCCAGTTCGCCGCCGGCGCGCTGTCCTGCGGCTGGGTCAGCAGCTCCGGCGGCAGGTCGTCGATGTGCACCTCGCGGCCGGAGGCCATCACGGTGATCCAGCGGCAGGTGTTCTCCAGTTGTCGGACGTTGCCCGGCCAGCCGAGGTTCTTCAGGTACTCCTCGGTTTCCGCCTTCAGCAGCTTGGGTTCCACCGCCAGCTCCTGGGCGGCGCGGCTGAGGAAGTGCCGGGCCAGCGCCGGGATGTCCTCGCGGCGGTCGGCCAGCCGTGGGATGTGGATGCGGATCACGTTCAGGCGATGGAACAGGTCCTCGCGGAACTTGCCGTCGCGCACCAGGCTTTCCAGGTTCTGGTGGGTGGCGGCGATGATCCTCACGTCGACCTTCACCGGCGTGTGCCCGCCGACCCGGTAGAACTCGCCGTCGGCCAGGACGCGCAGCAGGCGGGTCTGGGTGTCGGCCGGCATGTCGCCGATCTCGTCGAGGAACAGGGTGCCGCCATCGGCTTGCTCGAAGCGTCCGCGGCGCTGGGCGGCGGCCCCGGTGAAGGCGCCCTTCTCATGGCCGAACAGCTCGGATTCCATCAGGTCCTTGGGGATCGCCGCCATGTTCAGCGCGATGAATGGCGAGGCTGCGCGCGGGCTGTGGCGATGCAGGGCATGGGCGACCAGCTCCTTGCCGGTACCCGATTCGCCGTTGATCAGCACGGTGATGTTGGAATGGCTGAGGCGGCCGATGGCGCGGAATACCTCCTGCATCGCCGGCGCCTCGCCGATGATCTCCGGCGTGCGCGCCTGGTTCGCCGGCAGCTCCAGGCCCTGCTGCTCCTGGGCGTGCTGGTTGGCGCGCTTGACCAGGGAGACCGCCTCGTCGACGTCGAACGGCTTGGGCAGGTATTCGAAGGCGCCGCCCTGGTAGGAGGCCACCGCGCTGTCGAGGTCGGAATGCGCGGTCATGATGATCACCGGTAGGCGCGGATGCAGTTCGCGGATCTGCGCCAGCAGGTCGAGGCCGCTGGCGCCGGGCATGCGGATATCGGAGATGATCACGTCCGGCTGCTGCCGGCCGAGGCGGCCGATCACGCTGTCGGCGCTGTCGAAGCTCACCGTGGTCATGCCTTCCTGCTGCAGGGCTTTTTCCAGTACCCAGCGGATGGAGCGGTCGTCGTCGACGATCCAGACGGTCTCTGATCGGCTCATGGTCAATGCACTCCTTGTTCCAGGGGCAGGAACAGACTGAACACGGTATGGCCGGGGTGGCTCTCGCATTCAATCAGCCCCTGGTGCTGGCTGATGATGTTCTGGGCGATGGCCAGGCCGAGTCCGGTACCGTCCGGACGGCCGCTGACCATGGGGTAGAAGATGGTTTCCTGGAGCTCGGCCGGAATGCCCGGGCCGTTGTCGATGATCTCCACCTTGCACACCAGGCGGTGACGCGTGTGGCCGATGGTGAACTGGCGCAGGGTACGGCTGCGCAGGGTGATGCGACCGAGGCGCAGGTCGTTCTGCCCGGCGATCGCCTGCATGGCGTTGCGTACCATGTTGAGCACGGCCTGGATCATTTGCTCGCGGTCGAGCAGCAGGTCGGGGATGCTCGGGTCGTAGTCGCGGACCAGGGTGATGCTGCCCTGGCTCTCCGCTTCCACCAGGCTGCTGACCCGCTCCAGCACTTCATGGATGTTGGTCGGCGCCAGGTTCGGCAGTTTGTTCGAGCCGAGCATGCGGTCCACCAGGTTCCGCAACCGGTCGGCTTCTTCGATGATGACGTTGGTGTAGTCCTTCAGCGACTCTTCCGGCAGCTCGCGGGATAGTAGTTGCGCTGCGCCGCGGATGCCGCCGAGCGGGTTCTTGATCTCGTGGGCGAGCCCGCGCACCAGCAGCTTGGTGGTCTCCTGTTTGGACAGCTGTGCTTCTTCGCGGGTGATCCGCATCAGCCGGTCGCGCGGATGGACCTCGAGCAGCAGCAGCGTCTCGTTGCGGTTGAGGATGGGCGTCACCGCATAGTCGACCGTGATGCTGACGCCGGTGATAGAGGTCAGGGTCGCTTCGCGCTTGGTGAACGGATGCGCCTGTTCCACCGCCTGGCGCAGCGAGTTCAAGGCTTCCGGCGATTCGGTGAACAGCTCGCTGATGAATTGCCCGTGGCTGCGCTGGCCGCTCACGGCCAGGAGCATCTCCGCTGCCGGGTTCATGTACTCCAGGCGCAGTTCGCCGTTGAGCAGGATCACCGCGGTGGTCAGGTTGTCGAGCAACAGTCGGTGCAGGGTATCGGTCGGCATGGCGGGCAGCTGTTCCAAGGTTGGGCAGGAAAATGCAAAAAGCAAACCAGGCGCCGAAAAGGCGCGTTTTTTCTGCCGAGGCGCTGGCTAGAGGTGCGCCGGGAAGGTTTTCGGCGACGAGCGGTGACCCGAAATGGGGACAGTATAGAAAGTGGTGCGGGTAATCGCACCAATCTGGTGCGTTGACGTGGCCGGCGGCGTTTTCGCCAGGAGAGTCGGGAAAAAAACCGGAAAATCCCGCCCACGGCGGAGTGGGCAGGGGAAGTTCGGCTAGCGCTCGCTCGGCTGTACCGCGCTGACCAGCGGCGTATCGACCTCCGGCAGGGGTTGCCCGGCGATGCTCACTCGATGCAGGTGGAAGGGCTGGCTCGGGGTGCTTTCGACGGTCATGCCGTCGCCATCGATGATTTCCACTGCGACCTGGTGGGTGCCGCGATCGAGGTTCTTCAACGGGAACACCGGGCTGCGTCCCGGCGCTCCGGCAGGCTTGCCGTCGAGCAGCAGGCGATAGCGATGGCCGGGCAGCAGCGCCGGCTCGCTGGTGACGGTGACGATGACGTCGCCGCTGTTGGCGCGCAGGGTTGCGTCCGGTTCGGGGAAGAGGATGCGCAGTAGCTGGTAGGCCGGCGGCTTCACCTCCAGCGGCGCGGCGGGCGGACGATAGCGTATGCCCGGCGGCGCCACGCTGTTGCCCGGCGCCAGTTCGACGCGTTGGGCCTTGCGCCCGCTGGGGGGCTGGTCGGTGTAGACGCGGTTGCCCTCGGCGTCGATGTAGGTGTAGACCCCCGCTTGCGCGGCGCAGGCCAGGCACAGCAGGAGGGCGCCGAGAATGCGCGGGATCATCGCTTCTTCCCGAGGTGCACGCGCTGCACGGTGAAGGTCACCGGCGGGCTGGATTGCAGCACCCGTTCGCCGTTGAGTACCTGTACCGCGAGGCTGTGGTCGCCGCGGTCGATCTCGTGCAGGGTGAAGCGGGTGCCGCCGCTGGGCGTGCCGTAGGGTTTGCCGTCCAGCACCAGTTGCAACTGGTGGCCGCTGTGCAGGGCCGGGCGGATGCTGACGCTGACGTTGAAGGTGCCGTTGTTGGCGCGCAGCGCCTCTTCCGTGGGGAGGTCGCTGAGGGCAAGGATCTCGTAGGCGGCAGCCTCGCTATCGGCGGCCGGGGCATTGCCCGCGGAGGACTTTTCCGGCGTGTCGATTCCTACGGTATTGGTCGGCTGCAGTTCGACGGTCTGCGCCTGCACCCCGTCTGGCGGCTGGTTGGTGAATACCTTGTTGCCGTTGGCGTCGGTGTATTGGTAGATCTGCGCCATGGCCGGCAGGGCGGCGGCCAGGAGCAGGCAGCTGGTGATCAGGCGCATGGACGGTCTCCGGGTGAACCTGCCAAGCGTTGCACCGCATCGGCGCGCTGGCAAGCCGTGCATTGTGCGGCATGCGGGTATTCGAAGGTGTGCGCTGGGGCACGTTGGCGGTCGCTGTGCCCGCCGCGCGGCTGCGTTCGTCTCAGCCGGCACTGGCGGGGCGAACCCTCGTTGCGCCAGAGTGTCTGTGCTTGCGCCGCCGGCCGGCGGCCCCGTTCGAAACGGCGGGTGTCCGGCTTGTATGATGCGGCTGTTTCGGTTTCTCACCTTGGGGACTGCCTTTCTCGTGCCGATCATCGCCCGCTTCACCCTTCGCTCCCGCGTCCTGGCGGCCCTGCTGCTGTGCCTCTGCGCCGCCCTGTTCTACTCGCCGCCGGGCGCCGCGGCGCTGCCGAACCCGTTGGCGGGGAGTTCCTCCGGTGGCGAGAAGGTCAGCGATGCGCAGTTGGAACAATCGCTGAACCAGGTCATCCAGACCCTGGAGAACGACAGGCAGCGCGCCGACCTGCTGAAAAAGCTGAAACAGCTGCGCGACGTGACCAAGAAAGGCAAGGAAAGCGAGGGTGGGGTGCTGGGGCTGATCGGCGATACCCTGACCAGCCTGGAAAAGCAGTTCCAGGGCGCGAACAGCCCGGTCGCGTTATGGGGCAACCAGTTCCAGCTGGCGCGTGCCGAACTCGAGGAGCGCTTTCCCAGCTGGCGCGACCTGCCGGCGATGGTCTTCGATTTTTCGGTGGTGATCCTCCTCTGGGCCTGCCTGGCCAGCGCGCTGCTCTGGCTCAGCCGGCGCATGCGCGAGCGCTTCGGCCTGTCGGCGGAGTTGCCGCAGCATCCGAAGACCCGCGACCTGCTGCTGTTTTCCCTGCGCAAGCTGGGCCCCTGGCTGGTGGCCTTCCTCATCACCCTGTACCTGTCGGTGGTGCTGCCGGACTCCCTGAGCAAGACCCTGGCGATGGTCATGGCCTATGTGCTGGTCTGCGGCACGCTGTTCTCCGCGCTGTGCGTGATTTCCCTCTCGCTGCTCAGCGGCCCGCACCGCCAGCGCGCCCTGGATATCCTGCGGCGCCAGGCGTTCCGCCCGTTGTGGCTGATCGGCAGCCTCGCCGCGCTGGGCGAGGTCGCCCACGATCCGCGGCTGATCGCCGGCCTCGGCGAGCACACCTCGATCTGCCTGAGTACCCTGGCCAACGCTAGCGCCGCGCTGTTCACCGCGCTGTTCGTGATGCGTTTCCGCCGGCCGATCGCCCACCTGATCCGCAACCAGCCGCTGGAGCGCCGCCTCAAGCGCCGTAGCCTGCACGACCTGGTGCAACTGGTCGGCTCGCTGTGGTTCGTACCGGTGCTGGTGCTGGTGGGGATTTCCCTGTTCGCCACCTTCGTTTCCGCCGGCGACAGCAGTTCGGCGTTGCGCCGGGCGTTGGTCTGCGCGGTGCTGGCGGTGGTGGCGATGACCGTGATCGGGCTGATCCGCCGCCGTTCCAGTCGGGTCGGCGCCGGCCCGCGCCGCAGCGCGCCGTACATCGAACAGTTGCAAAGCTTCGGCTACACCCTGCTGCACATCTTCGTGGTGCTGTTCTTCATCGAGGTCGCCTTGCGCGTCTGGGGCATGTCGCTGATTCGCTATGCGGAAGGCGAGGGCGAGCAGATCAGCATGAAGGTGGTCAGCTTCGGCACCACTCTGCTGGTCGCCTGGCTGATCTGGATCCTCACCGATACCGCGATCCAGCACAGCCTCGGCCTGGGCGGCAAGAGCCGGCCGAACACCCGCGCGCTGACCATGCTGCCGCTGATCCGCAACGTGCTGTTCGCCACCATCGCGGTGATCGCCCTGATCGTCGCCCTGGCCAACATGGGCATGAACGTCACCCCGTTGCTGGCCGGTGCCGGCGTGATCGGCCTGGCCATCGGCTTCGGCGCGCAGTCGCTGGTGGCGGACCTGATCACCGGCCTGTTCATCATCATCGAGGACTCGCTGTCGATCGACGACTACGTCGACGTCGGCGGCCACCTTGGCACGGTCGAGGGCCTGACTATCCGTACCGTGCGCCTGCGCGACCTGGACGGCGTGGTGCATACCATCCCGTTCAGCGAGATCAAGAGCATCAAGAACTACTCGCGCCAGTTCGGCTACGCGATGTTCCGCTGGCCGGTGCCGGCGAGCATGCCGATCGACGACGCGGTGGCGCTGGTGCGCGAGGTCGCGATGGAGCTGCGCAGCGACCCGGCGGTCTACCGTAACCTGTGGTCGCCGATGGAATTGCAGGGCGTGGAGAGTTTCGACAACGGCCAGGCGATCCTGCGCTTCCGCTTCAAGACCGCGCCGATCAAGCAGTGGGAGGTCCAGCGGGCGTTCAACCTGCGCCTGCGTCGGCGCCTCGACCAGGCCGGCCTCGAACTGTCCATGCCGCGTCTCAACGTACAGTTGAGCCGGGCGCCCAAGGCGAAATCCGCGGAACCGGACGAGCAGGGCACGCCGGCGGACGGTGGCATCTAGCGCGACAGGATGACCCGGCAGATGCGGCGCATGTCGCGGTCGTCGATGCCGTCGCACTGCCACGGCGCACGCGATACCACGGCTCGGCACTGGCGGCGCATGTCGCGGCTGTCGATGTCGTCGCAGCGCTTGCGGTCGCCGCGGACGATGGCGCGGCACTGGCGGCGCGTGTCGCCGTCGCGGATGTCGTCGCAGTCGTAGCGCTGTCCCGGCGCCAGCAGCGCGCCGCAGTAACGCCGCAGGTCGCGGCTGTCGATGTCGCCGCAATCCCCGCTGTCGCCGCGCTCCAGGGCGTTGCACATGCGCCGCAGGTCGCGGTCGCGGATATCGCGGCATTCGGTGGCGGCCTGGGCGGGCAGGCTGAGGACGACGGCGAGCAGGAGCCAGAGAGAGTGACGCATGGACGGTCCTTATCCTTGGGGCGGGGAGCGCGGCAAGTCTAACCGAACGGCGCGGCGAACTTTGCGTTTCTCCATGGGCCGGCCCATAAAAAAGGCCTCCCGAAGGAGGCCTCAAGAGGGTGACTCGTTGTTATAGGAAACGTTGGATCAGACGCTGTAGTACAGGTCGTATTCCAGCGGGTGCACGAAGGTGCGCACCTTGATCTCTTCTTCGCTCTTCAGCTCGATGTAGGCATCGATGAACTCGTCGGTGAACACGCCGCCCTTGGTCAGGAACGCGCGGCCCTTGTCGAGTTCTTCCAGCGCCTCTTTCAGGCTGCCGCAAACCTGCGGGATTTCCTTCGCCTCTTCCGGCGGCAGGTCGTACAGGTTCTTGTCGGCGGCATCGCCGGGGTGGATCTTGTTCTGGATGCCGTCCAGGCCGGCCATCAGCAGCGCGGCAAAGGCCAGGTAGGGGTTGGCTGCCGGGTCCGGGAAGCGCGCTTCGATACGGCGGGCCTTCGGGCTGGATACGTAGGGGATACGGATCGAGGCGGAACGGTTGCGCGCCGAGTAGGCCAGCATCACCGGAGCTTCGAAGCCCGGGACCAGGCGCTTGTAGGAGTTGGTCGAGGGGTTGGTGAAGCCGTTCAGGGCCTTGCCGTGCTTGATGATGCCGCCGATGAAGTACAGGGCGGTCTCGGACAGGCCGGCATAGCCTTCGCCGGCGAAGGTGTTCTTGCCGTCCTTGGAGATCGACATGTGCACGTGCATGCCCGAGCCGTTGTCGCCGTACAGCGGCTTCGGCATGAAGGTCACGGTCTTGCCGTAGGCGTCGGCGACGTTGTGCACGCAGTACTTCAGGGTCTGCACTTCGTCGGCCTTGGCGACCAGGGTGTTGAACTTCACGCCGATCTCGTTCTGGCCGGCGGTTGCCACTTCGTGGTGGTGGACTTCGACCACCAGGCCCATTTCTTCCAGGGCGTTGCACATGGCGGTGCGGATTTCATGGTCGTGGTCGACCGGCGGTACCGGGAAGTAGCCGCCCTTCACGCCCGGGCGATGGCCCTTGTTGCCGGACTCGATGTCGGCGTCGGTGTTCCAGGAAGCCTGCTCGGAGAAGATCTTGAACATCGAGCCGGAGATGTCGGACTTGAACTTCACTTCGTCGAAGATGAAGAACTCCGGTTCCGGGCCGACGAACACGGTGTCGCCGATGCCGGTGGACTTCAGGTACTCCTCGGCGCGCTTGGCGATGTTGCGCGGGTCGCGCTCGTAGCCTTGCATGGTGCTCGGCTCGATGATGTCGCAGACCAGGATCAGGGTCGGCTCTTCGGTGAACGGATCGAGGACGGCGGTGCTGTCGTCCGGCATCAGGATCATGTCGGAGGCTTCGATGCCTTTCCAGCCGGCGATGGAGGAGCCGTCGAACATCTTGCCGGCTTCGAAGAACTCATCGTCCAGCGCGTCGCGAGCCGGCATGGTGACGTGTTGCTGCTTGCCCTTGGTATCGGTGAAGCGCAGGTCTACCCACTTCACGTCATGGTCTTTGATCAGTTGGTGCGACTTGTACGACATGCTGTCCTCCAGGAGGGATTAGAGCTGGGAGCTTTTTCTGTGCCCCAGTATCGGGTGATGCCGGCCGGAATACTCCGCCAGGGCAACCTGCCTCACAAGTGAGCAAGTTGCGTGCCAGTGCCCGGAATCGGGCAGGGCCCCATGTTTGGCGGGGCCAGGTCTTCTTCAGGGTAGCTGGGCGGCCTTCGGGTGCACCGTTATGGTGCTCCATGTTGGTGCATCATTCCATTTTGGTGCAGCAAAAATAACTGTGCATATTTCTGCTCAATACGTGAGCAATTTCAGATATAATTCCGCCCCTTTTTTTCCGTCGCCCCGCGCGTTCGCGTCCCTCGCATGAAACTCATCGTCAAGACCTTCCAGGAAATCACCATCAAGAGCCGGCCGGTGCGCAAGCGCTTCATCCGGCAGTTGGCGAAGAACATCCGCGCGGTGCTGCGCGACCTGGACCCGGAGCTGAAGGTCGAGGGCGAGTGGGACAACCTTGAGGTAGAGACCGCCGTGGTCGACGCCAAGGCCAGGCGCGAGATGATCGAGCGCCTGACCTGCACCCCGGGCATCGGTCATTTCCTCGAGGTCCACGAGTATCCGCTGGGCGATTTCGACGACATCCTCGCCAAGTGCAAGGCGCACTTCGGCGACCAGTTGGCCGGCAAGACCTTCGCCGTGCGCTGCAAGCGCGCCGGCAAGCACGCGTTCACCTCGATGGAGGTGGAGCGTTACGTCGGCAGCGGCCTGCGCCGCGAATGCGGGGCTGCCGGGATCGACCTGAAGCAGCCGGAAGTCGAGGTGCGGATGGAAATCCGCCTCGACCGCCTGTTCGTCATCCATCGCCAGCATCCGGGCCTGGGCGGCTATCCGCTGGGCGCGCTGGAACAGGTGCTGGTGCTGATGTCCGGCGGCTTCGACTCGACCGTGGCGGCCTACCAGATGATGCGCCGCGGGATGATCAGCCACTTCGTGTTCTTCAACCTCGGCGGGCGCGCCCACGAACTGGGGGTGATGGAAGTCGCCCACTACCTGTGGGAGAAGTACGGCCGCTCGCAGCGCGTGCTGTTCGTCAGCGTGCCGTTCGAGGAAGTGGTCGGCGAGATCCTCACCAAGGTCGACGACAGCTATATGGGCGTGACCCTCAAGCGCATGATGCTGCGCGCCGCCAGCCGCGTGGCCGAGCGCCTGGAGCTGGACGCGCTGGTGACCGGCGAGGCGATCTCCCAGGTGTCCAGCCAGACCCTGCCGAACCTCTCGGTGATCGACCGCGTTACCGACACCCTGGTGCTGCGCCCGCTGATCGTCAGCCACAAGCAGGACATCATCGACACCGCCCGGCAGATCGGCACCGCCGAGTTCGCCCGGCACATGCCGGAATACTGCGGGGTGATCTCGGTGAACCCGACCACCCAGGCCAAGCCCTACCGCGTCGAGCACGAAGAGTCGAAATTCGACATGGCGGTGCTCGAGCGCGCCCTGGAGCGCGCCACCCAGCGCACCGTCGACCGGGTGATCGACGAACTCGGCCAGGACCTGCAGGTGGAAGAGGTCGGCGAGGTGCTGCCCGGTCAGATTGTCATCGATATCCGCCATCCTGATGCCCAGGAAGACGAACCCCTGGCCCTGGAAGGCGTCGAAGTCCAGGCGCTGCCGTTCTACGCGATCAACAGCCGCTTCAAGGAACTGGACGCCAACCGCCAGTACCTCCTGTATTGCGACAAAGGGGTGATGAGCCGCCTGCATGCCCATCACCTGCTCAACGAGGGGCACACCAATGTGCGTGTTTATCGTCCGGCTTAAGCAGCCGGGCTTGTTCGGCGGCAGCATCCGCCACCGTCCTCCCGACACGTCCGCCGCCTAGGCCGATGCCCGCCCTTCGGCGTGCCGGCCGGACCGGGGCAGCGTCCGCCTGCTGCCCGCCCCTTAATTGAAGAAGCCTGTCGTGTCGGGCGCCGCCCTGTCCGACCCCACCACCGCCGCGAAGCTGCGCTTCGGGCGTTAAACGAGACAAGACTTGTGATCGAAAATCTGCGCAACATCGCCATCATCGCCCACGTCGACCATGGCAAGACCACCCTGGTGGACAAGCTGCTGAAGCTGTCCGGCACCCTCGACCGCAAAGAAGCGGAAAGCGAGCGGGTGATGGACTCCAACGACCAGGAAAAAGAGCGTGGCATCACCATCCTGGCGAAGAACACCGCGATCAAGTGGAACGGCTACAACATCAACATCGTCGACACCCCCGGTCACGCCGACTTCGGCGGCGAGGTGGAGCGCGTGATGTCGATGGTCGACTCCGTGCTGCTGGTGGTCGACGCCCAGGACGGCCCCATGCCGCAGACCCGCTTCGTGACCCAGAAGGCCTTCAAAGCCGGCCTGCGTCCGATCGTGGTGGTGAACAAGATCGACCGCCCGGGCGCGCGTCCGGACTGGGTCATCGACCAGATCTTCGACCTGTTCGACAACCTCGGCGCCACCGACGAGCAACTCGACTTCCCGATCGTCTACGCCAGCGCCCTGAACGGCATCGCCGGCCTCGACCACGAGAAGATGGACGACAACATGGACGCGCTGTTCCAGGCGATCATCGACCACGTCCCGGCCCCGGTGGTGGACACCGAGGGTCCGTTCCAGATGCAGATCTCGCAGCTGGACTACAACAGCTTCCTCGGCGTGATCGGTATCGGCCGCATCACCCGCGGCAAGGTCAAGTCCAACACCCCGGTGGTGGCCATCAGCGACGACGGCAGCAAGCGCAACGGCCGCATCCTGAAGATCATGGGCCACCACGGCCTGCAGCGCGTCGAGGTGGCCGAGGCGGAAGCCGGCGACATCGTCTGCGTCAGCGGCATGGAGGAGCTGTTCATCTCCGATACCCTGTGCGACCCGCAGAACGTCGAGGCGCTGCCGCCGCTGACCGTCGACCAGCCGACCGTGAGCATGACCTTCCAGGTCAACGATTCGCCGTTCGCCGGCCGCGAAGGCAAGTTCGTCACCAGCCGCAACATCAAGGAGCGCCTGGAGAAGGAACTGCTGCATAACGTGGCGCTGCGCGTCGAGCCGGGCGACAGCCCGGAGAAGTTCAAGGTTTCCGGCCGTGGCGAACTGCACCTGTCGGTACTGATCGAGACCATGCGCCGCGAAGGCTTCGAGCTGGCCGTGGGCCGCCCGGAAGTGGTGATCATCGAGAAGGACGGCGAGAAGCAGGAGCCCTACGAGAACGTCACCATCGACATCGAGGAGCAGCACCAGGGCTCGGTGATGGAGCAGATGGGCCTGCGCAAGGGCGACCTGAGCAACATGATTCCCGACGGCAAGGGCCGAGTGCGCCTGGAGTACACCATTCCGGCGCGCGGCCTGATCGGCTTCCGCAACAACTTCCTGACCCTGACCTCGGGCACCGGCATCCTGACCTCGACCTTCAGCCACTACGGTCCGATCAAGGCCGGCGAAGTCAGCAACCGCCAGAACGGCGTACTGGTCTCCATGGCCACCGGCACCGCGCTGACCTACTCGCTGGAGACCCTGCAGAGCCGCGGCAAGCTGTTCCTCGGCCCGGGCGACGAAATCTACGAAGGCCAGTTGGCCGGCATCAACAGCCGTGACAACGACCTGGTGATCAACCCGACCAAGGGCAAGAAGCTCGACAACATGCGCGCTTCCGGCAAGGACGAAGTCATCGCCCTGGTTCCGCCGATCCGCTTCACCCTCGAGCAGGCGCTGGAGTTCATCGCCGACGACGAGCTGGTGGAAGTGACGCCGAAGTCGATCCGCCTGCGCAAGAAGATGCTCAACGAGAACGACCGCAAGCGCTACGAGCGCAGCAAGGTCTAAACCGTTGCCGTACCGGCGCGCCGCAACGGCGTGCCTCGCGGCCGGCAGGCAGGGCAGGGGTGCCCGGCCTGCCGGCCGTTTTGCTATGCGCCGGGCGCTTTCCGGCGTGGCTTGATGGCCCCCGCGGCAGCGGCCCGCAGCAGGCGGCGGAACGTCGGGCAGTCCATGTGTTCGCGCGCCGGACAGGCCGCGGCATGCCGCAGGCCGTCGCGCATGGCGGCGAGGCGGCGGATCGTCCGGTCCAGTTCGTCGGCCTTGGCCGCCAGCGCCGCGCGGTCGATCCGCAACGCGCCGTCGGCTGCGCCCATGCCGGCAATCTCGTCCAGCGACAACCCGGCGGCGCGGCCCAGCCCGATCAGCGCCAGCCGCTCCAGCACGCCTGCATCGAACAGCCGGCGCAGGCCGTGCCGGCCGCTGGAGGCGATCAGTCCCTTTTCCTCGTAGTAGCGCAGGGTCGAGGCCGGTACCCCGGATCGTCGCGCGACCTCGCCTATGTCCAGTTGCCGCATGCCCTTGACCTCAAGTCGACTTGAAGTGGAAGACTAGCGTTTCGGCACCTGGGCCGTGACGAAATACAGACGAGGTGAACCTCATGTGGGACGAACGCTATGCCGCCGAAGAGTATGTCTACGGAACCGAACCCAACGCTTTCCTGAAGGAACATGCGCAGCGGCTGGCCGGGCCGGTGTTGAGCGTCGCCGAGGGCGAGGGGCGCAACGCGGTGTTCCTCGCTTCGCTGGGGCTGGAGGTGCTTGGCGTGGATGGCTCCGCCGTTGGCCTGGCCAAGGCGCGCCGGCTGGCCGAGGCGAAAGGCGTGTCTATCGACACCCTGGTGGTCGACCTGGCGGACTACGAACCGCCGGCAGCGGCGTTCGGCGCGGTGGTGTCGATCTTCGCGCACCTGCCCAGTCGCGTGCGCGGCAGACTCAACCGCCTGCTGGAGCGTTCGCTGCGACCGGGCGGTCTCTTCCTGCTGGAGGCCTATCGGCCGGAACAGCTCGGCCGCGGCACCGGCGGCCCGGCGGACGTCGACATGCTGGTGAGCCGCGCGGCGCTGGAGGCGGAGCTGCCGGAGTGCGAGGTGCTGCTGGCGCGGGAAATCGAGCGCGAGGTGGTCGAGGGCCGTTTCCACACCGGCGCGGCCTGCGTGGTCCAGTTCATCGCCAGGAAGAGGTAGCTCGCCACGGGGCGGGCGTCGGAATGCGTCGAATCTCGGGAATGCGGGCTGTATACTCCCGGCGCGGGTTCCGCTCTGGCAGGATGGCCAGGGCAGGTATCAGTGGATCGTGGTACCTCTTGATCAAGGATTCGACGCATGCAATGGATTTTCATGCTGGTGGGCCTGATCCTCGGCGGCTTCGCCGGGGAATCGCTGGTCGGCGCCCTCCTCGGCGGCCTTTCCGGCCTGGCCCTGGGACAGGCCGTCTCGCTGCAGAACCTGGCGCAACAGAACGAGCGCCTGCGCAAGCAGATGAGCGAATTCGCCGAACGCTTCGAGCGCGGCACCGAGGTCATCCACCAGCGCTTGCTGCGCGTGGAGCGCCAGGCGCAGGACCTTCCCGAAAGCGTTCCCGAGCCGGCCGCCGGCATCGACCAGCCGCTCGCAGACACGCCTCCCGCTCCTCCCGCCGAGGTTGCCCCGCCGCTGGACTGGGACATCGAGCTGCCGCCCGTCGAGGCTGCGCCGCCTCCGCCTCGCCCCCCCGAGCCCGTCCAGCCCATCGAGCGTCAGCCGGCGTTCCAGTCTGACGCCCAGCCAGCGCCGCGCCGCCCCGCCCCTCCGGCGCCTCCACGCGAACCCTCGCTGGTCGAGCGTGGCTTCGCCGCGGCCAAGGGCTGGCTGTTCGGCGGCAACACGGTATTGCGCATCGGCGTGGTGCTGCTGTTCATCGGCCTGGCCTTCCTCCTGCGCTACGCCTCGGAACGGGTGGCGGTGCCGGTGGAGTACCGCTACGCCGGGGTGGCGCTGGCAGCGATGGCGCTGCTCGGCGTCGGCTGGTGGTTGCGCGAGCGGCGCGCCGCCTACGGCCTGATCCTGCAAGGCACCGGTATCGCGGTGCTGTACCTGACCATCTTCGCCGCCATGCGCCTGCATCCGCTGATCTCTCCCGGCGCGGCGCTGGCCCTGCTGGTGGTGGTGACGATCTGCTCGGCGATCCTCGCCGTGCTGCAGAACGCCATGGGCCTGGCGGTGGTGGCGGCGCTCGGCGGCTTCGCCGCGCCGATCCTGACCTCCACCGGCAGCGGCAACCATGTAGCGCTGTTCAGCTACTTCGCCCTGCTCAACGCCGGCATCTTCGCCATCGCCTGGTTCCGCGCCTGGCGGCCGCTCAACCTGGTCGGCTTCGTCGGCACCTTCGGCATCGGTTTCGCCTGGGGACTGCGCTCCTATACACCGGAGCTGTTCGCCAGCACCGAGCCGTTCCTGGCCCTGTTCTTCCTGATGTACGTCGGGATCGGCCTGCTCTTCGCCCGCCGCAAGCTGCTGGAGGCCGCGCAGGCGCCTGCCGAGCGCGGCGAACTGCTGCGTTGGTCGGCGCGACAGGCCGACTACATCGACGCCACCGTGCTGTTCGGCCCGCCACTGGTGGGGTTCGGCCTGCAATGCGCGGTGATCGGCCACATCGACTTCGGCATGGCCTTCAGCGCCCTGGCCCTGGGGCTCTTCTACATGGTCCTGGCGCGGGTGCTGCGCGGCCATGCTTCGGCCGGACGCACCAGCCTGCTGGTGGAAATCTGCCTGGCGCTGGGGGTGGTCTTCGGCACCCTGGCCATTCCGCTCGGCCTGGACGCGCGCTGGACCTCGGCCGCCTGGGCCGTCGAGGGCGCCGGCATCTACTGGCTCGGCCTGCACCAGCAACGCCGCCTGGCGCGGCTCTTCGCCCTGCTGTTGCAGGGCGGTGCGGCGTTGGCCTACCTGAATGGCGTGCGGCCGGGTGAGACGACGTTGCTGGAGGGTTCGCCGCTGGGCGCGCTGATGCTCGGTGCGGCGGCGCTGTTCAGCTTCTGGCAGCTGCGTCGCGCGCCGGCGAAAGCGCTGGCCGACTGGGAGCCGGCCTGCCGGCCGTTGCTGGCGGCCGCCGGCCTGGCCTTCCTCTACCTGGTCGCACCGCTCTGCCTGGCCGTCGACGGCACCGCCATCGCCTGGGCCGTGGCCGGCCTGGCGAGCTTGTTCGCCGGCTTGCGCCTGGGCTCGCGTACCTTCCTGTTCTGCGCCTTCGCCGTGCAACTGCTGGGCGGTGCGCTGTTCCTCCTGCATTTGCAGGGCGGCGATGGCCAGGGTGGGGTATTCGACTCGGGCTGGCGTGGCTTGATGACCGCCTCGCTGATCGGCCTGGCGCTGATCGGCGGCATGCTGCTGGCGGCGCGCGACCCGCTGGTGAAGGACGACAGTCGGCTGCTCATGGGCTTGAGCCTGGTGCTGCTGGCCGGTCTGGCGTTCGTCAACCTGGCAGTGCTGTTCGTCCTGCCTTGGCGCAGCGCCAGCGCGGTATGGGCCGGTAGCGGGCTGCTGATCATCTGGCTGAGCCTGGTGCTGCGCCAGCGCCTGAGCTTCTACTTCGGCCTCGCCTTGCAGGTAGTGGGCGGCCTGGCGTTCCTCCTCGCCGGGCCGTCGCTGTTCGGCTCGCTGAGCGGCGAAGGCCTGCGGCCCCTGGCCCATTCCGGGTTCTGGACGCCGGCAGTGCTGGCCCTGGCGGCGCTGGTCGGCGCCTGGCGGCTGCGCCGCGCCGGCGAGCGCGAGCGGGCGCTGGGTATCGGTACCCTCGGCCTGGCCGAGCTGTCGCACCTGCTGCTGCTCTGGGGAGCCGGCTGGTGGGCGCTGACCGCGCTGTGCGAAACCGTCCGCTTCGTGCCTTATGGCCTGCGCGAGCATGCGTTGCTGCTGGTGGCCGCGGCGACAGTGGCGTCGTGGATGCTGCTGGCGCTGCGCGAGCGCTGGCGCGAACTGGCCCTGCTGTGCCTGGCGCTGGTCCCGGTGGCGCTGTTGGCCCTGGCCAGTGCCTGGCGTTTCGATTACCAGCCGTTCGGCGAATTCGGCTGGCTGGCCTGGCCGCTGCTGTTCGCCACGCACCTGCTGTCGCTGCGACGCCTTGCCCCGTTGCTGCCGGCGAAGGCCCTGAGCGTCGCCCATGTGCTCGGTTGCTGGCTGTTGCTAGGGGGGCTGGCGCTGGAGCTGCGCTACCTGTTCGCCCTGCTCGCCGAACAGTACAACGCCTGGCGTTGGCTGGGCTGGGCGCTGGTCCCGAGCGCCTACCTGCTGCTGGTGGCTGGCGGGCGGAGCCTGCCCTGGCCGCTGCGCGACTTCCCGCGGGAGTATCGGCTGCTCGCCGCTGCGCCGGTGGCGCTGTTGCTGCTCGGCTGGTTCTGGAGCGCCAACCTGTTCAGCGACGGCGCCGCCGAGCCGCTGCCTTACCTGCCGCTGGCCAACCCGCTGGAACTGGGGCTGCTGATCGTGCTGTTCGCCCTCTACCGCTGGAGCGACGCCAGCCTGGCCTCGCTCGTCGATGGCAATGCCAGCGCGCGCCTGGGGCGCCAGGCGTTGGCCGGCGCCTCGCTGTTCGCCCTGCTGACCCTGGCGGTGTGCCGCGCCGCGCACCACCTGGCCGGCGTGCCGTTCCAGGCCGAGGCGCTGGCCGCGTCGATGCTGGTGCAGGCGGGGCTGTCGCTGGTCTGGACGCTCTGCGCGCTGGGCCTGACCATCGCCGGTACCCGTCTCGGCCGGCGCGACCTGTGGATGGTCGGCGCGGCGCTGGTCGGCGTCGTGGTGGTCAAGCTGTTCTTCGTCGAGCTGGGCAACAGCGGCAGCCTGGAGCGAATCATCTCCTTCATCGGGGTCGGCGTCCTGTTGCTGGTCGTCGGCTACTTCTCACCCTTGCCTCCGCGTCGCGCCGAGGTCGCATCGGAGGCCGAGCAGCCATGACGCGCTCCTTTTCGTTCAGAACCGCCGGCCTGCTCCTGCTGGGCGCCTGCCTGTCCCTGCCGCTGTCGGCGAAGGAGTCTGCCGAAGGTTTCAGCCGCCAGGTGGCGCTGTCGCTGCAGGGCGAAGGTCCCTGGTATCGCCTGAGCATCCCGATGAGCGTGCAGTTGTCGGCTGCCCATGCCGACCTGCGCGACCTGCGGGTCTTCGATGCCGAAGGCGAGGCCTTGCCCTACGCCCTGATGGCCGGCAGCGAACGCCAGGCCAGCACGCCGCATGAGGCCGAGGTGCGGCTGTTCCCGTTGCGAGGCACGTCCGCCGCCGACGCGACGCAACCGAACCTGCGGGTGCAGCGCAACACCAGCGGCACCATAGTCGAGGTGCTGCCGGAAAACGCCGGGCCGGCTGCCGAGACTTTGCGCGGCTGGCTGATCGACGCGAGCGCGGTGACGTTTCCCCTGGAGCGCCTGCGGCTGGACTGGAGCAGCCCGGAGGAGGGCTTCCAGCGCTTCTCCGTGGAAGCCAGCGACGACCTCGAGCATTGGCAGGCCTGGGGTGACGGACAGATCGCCCGCTTGACCTTCAACGGCGAACGCATCGACGTCAGCGAGGTCAAGCTTCCCGGCCGCCAGGCCCGCTACCTGCGTCTGGCCTGGCCGGCCGGGGCAACCGCGGCAGACCTCCATGGCGCCCGCCTGCAAGGCAGCACGCGGAGCACCGAGCCGGCGCCGATGATCTGGTCCGAGCCGCTGGCCGGGCGCCAGGCAGGGGACGGCGAGTACCGCTGGCAGTTGCCGCTGGCGTTGCCGTTGCAGCGGGTGCGGGTGTCCCTGGAGCAGGCGCTGACCCACACCATCGTCCCGGTGGAACTGTCCGGCCGTGATCGTACGGAGAACGCTTCGCCGCGCCGGGAGGCCGCCTGGAGCAGCCTGGCACGCGGGGTCCTCTACCGGCTGCCGATCGACGGCCGCAACGTACAGCAGAACGAGCTGGAACTGCCGGGCTGGGCGGTGCGCGAGCTGCGTCTGCAGGTGGACCAACGAGGTACCGGCCTGGGCCCGGAGGTCCCGTCCCTGAGTGTCGGCCTGCCGGCCAGCGAACTGGTGTTCCTGGTGCGCGGCAGCCCGCCGTACCGGCTGGCGTTCGGCAAGCCCGGCGCGCAGTCGGCGGCGCTGCCGCTCGGCGTACTGATTCCCGGCTATACCGAGAGCAAGCGCGCCACCCTGGGTAGCGCCAGCCTGGGCGAACCGCTGGAGGTGGCCATGGCGGCCGCGGCGCCGGCACCGGGTAGCGACTGGAAGAAGATCGGCCTGTGGGCGGTACTTCTGCTGGGGGTCGCTCTGCTGGTAATAATGGCAATGAGCCTGCTGCGTTCCTCGCCGAACAAGCCATGAGCCGGTTCCGCGCTATGCTGTTCGGCTGAGGAGGCTTTACGACGGGCCCCGGGGCGCATGCCGACGACGCGGCGGCCCGACAATAAAAACAAATCACGGAGTAAGAGAATGATCAGAATGGCGCTCAAGCCACTGGTAGCGGCCTGCCTGCTGGCTTCGCTGTCCACCGCCCCGCAGGCTGCTCCTTCGCCCTATTCGACGCTGGTGGTGTTCGGCGACAGCCTCAGCGATGCCGGGCAGTTCCCCGATCCTGCCGGCCCCGCCGGAAGCACCTCGCGTTTCACCAACCGGGTCGGCCCGACCTACCAGAACGGCAGCGGCGAGATCTTCGGACCGACCGCGCCCATGCTGCTCGGCAATCAGCTCGGCATCGCCCCGGGCGACCTGGCTGCCTCGACCTCGCCGGTCAACGCCCAGCAGGGCATCGCCGACGGCAACAACTGGGCGGTGGGCGGCTACCGGACCGATCAGATCTACGACTCGATCACCGCGGCCAACGGCTCGCTGATCGAGCGCGACAATACCCTCCTGCGCAGCCGCGATGGCTACCTGGTGGACCGTGCCCGCCAGGGCCTGGGTGCCGATCCGAACGCGTTGTACTACATCACCGGCGGCGGCAACGACTTCCTCCAGGGGCGCATCCTCAACGACGTCCAGGCCCAACAGGCCGCCGGTCGCCTGGTGGATAGCGTGCAGGCCCTGCAGCAGGCCGGCGCGCGCTACATCGTGGTCTGGCTGTTGCCCGACCTGGGCCTGACCCCGGCTACCTTCGGTGGTCCCTTGCAGCCTTTCGCCAGCCAACTCAGCGGCACGTTCAACGCCGAGCTGACCGCCCAGTTGAGCCAGGCCGGCGCCAACGTCATTCCGTTGAACATCCCGCTGCTGCTCAAGGAAGGCATGGCCAACCCGGCTTCCTTCGGCCTGGCCGCCGACCAGAACCTGATCGGCACCTGTTTCAGCGGCAACGGCTGCACCATGAACCCGACCTACGGGATCAACGGCAGCACGCCCGACCCGAGCAAACTGCTGTTCAACGACAGCGTGCACCCGACCATCACCGGCCAGCGCCTGATCGCCGACTACACCTATTCGCTGCTGTCGGCGCCCTGGGAGTTGACCCTGCTGCCGGAAATGGCCCACGGCACCCTGCGTGCCTACCAGGACGAACTGCGCAGCCAGTGGCAGGCGGACTGGGAGAACTGGCAGAACGTCGGCCAGTGGCGCGGCTTCGTCGGCGGCGGTGGCCAGCGCCTGGACTTCGACTCCCAGGACAGCGCCGCCAGCGGCGACGGCAATGGCTACAACCTGACCCTTGGTGGCAGCTACCGCATCGACGAGGCCTGGCGCGCCGGGGTCGCCGCCGGTTTCTACCGGCAGAAGCTGGAAGCCGGCGCCAAGGATTCCGACTACCGGATGAACAGCTACATGGCCAGCGCCTTCGTGCAGTACCAGGAAAACCGCTGGTGGGCCGACGCGGCGTTGACCGGCGGCTACCTCGACTACGACGACCTGAAGCGCAAGTTCGCCCTGGGCGGCGGCGAGCGCAGCGAGAAAGGCGACACCAACGGCCACCTGTGGGCGTTCAGCGCGCGCCTGGGCTACGACATCGCCCAGCAGGCCGACAGTCCCTGGCACCTGTCGCCGTTCGTCAGCGCCGACTACGCGCGGGTCGAGGTCGACGGCTATTCCGAGAAGGGCGCCAGCGCCACCGCGCTCGACTACGACGACCAGAAGCGCAGCTCGAAGCGCCTGGGCGCCGGCCTGCAAGGCAAGTACGCGTTCGGCAGCGATACCCAGCTGTTCGCCGAGTACGCCCACGAACGCGAGTACGAGGACGACACCCAGGACCTGACCATGTCCCTCAACAGCCTGCCGGGCAATCGCTTCACCCTCGAAGGCTACACCCCGCAGGACCACCTCAACCGCGTCTCCCTCGGCTTCAGCCAGAAGCTGGCGCCGGAGCTGTCGCTGCGCGGCGGCTACAACTGGCGCAAGGGCGAGGACGATACCCAGCAGAGCGTCAGCCTGGCGCTGAGCCTGGACTTCTGAAACGGCGGCCGGCGCCCGGGCGGCGCCGGTCGCGTTTCCCGTCGACGGAACGATCGGCGCGCGCCGGCATCAAGAGAGTAGTACCCCGCTGTTACTCGCCGCCCGGTCGACCGCCATACACTGCCGATCCGTTTCGTTCGAGGGAATCGCCCGATGAGTTTCAACACCGAAGTACAGCCCGGCATCTGCATGGAGCCGGACGCCATCACCCAGGAATACGTGTTCAACCACACCATGTTGCGGGTCAAGGATCCGAAGCGCTCGCTCGACTTCTACTCGCGGGTGCTCGGCATGCGCCTGCTGCGTCGCCTGGATTTCGAGGAAGGCCGCTTCTCCCTGTATTTCCTCGCCATGACCCGTGGCGAAGAAGTGCCTGATGCGGTTGACGAGCGCCAGCGATATACCTTCGGGCGCCAGTCGGTCCTCGAACTGACCCACAACTGGGGCAGCGAGAGCGACGACAGCCAGTACCACAACGGCAACCAGGACCCGCGCGGGTTCGGCCACATCTGCTTCTCGGTGCCCGACCTGGTGGCGGCCTGCGAGCGTTTCGAGACGCTCGGGGTGAACTTCGTCAAGCCGCTGGACCGAGGCATGAAGAACGTGGCCTTCATCAGCGATCCCGACGGCTACTGGGTGGAAATCGTCCAGGCCAGCCTGAACGGCGAGATGGGACGCGGCTGACGACCGTCGATCGGTTGCGCGCCGCGGAAATGAACCGCGCCACCGCCGCCGATCTCCAACCGGCGGTTGCGCGGAGTCAAGCGTGACCGCCAATTCCGCGTTAAACTGCGCGGGTTTTTTCCTCTCTCCGGAGCCATCCATGTCCCGCGTTACCCTGAGCCGCTATCTGATCGAGCAGACCCGCAGCCACAACACCCCGGCCGACCTGCGCTTCCTCATCGAGGTCGTGGCGCGTGCCTGCAAGGAAATCAGCCATGCGGTGTCCAAGGGCGCGCTGGGCGGCGTACTCGGCAGCATGGGCACCGAGAACGTGCAGGGCGAGGTGCAGAAGAAGCTGGACGTGATGTCCAACGAGATCCTGCTGGAAGCCAACGAATGGGCCGGCAACCTGGCCGGCATGGCCTCCGAGGAGATGGACCACCCCTACCAGATTCCGGGGCGCTATCCGAAAGGCGCCTACCTGTTGGTCTTCGACCCGCTGGACGGCTCCAGCAACATCGACGTCAACGTCTCGGTCGGCACCATCTTCTCGGTGCTGCGCTGCCCCAGCGAGTACCTGAACCAGAACGATACCCTGCGCGAGGAAGCCTTCCTCCAGCCGGGCACCACCCAGGTCGCCGCCGGCTACGCCATCTACGGCCCGCAGACCATGCTGATGCTGACCCTCGGCAATGGCGTCAAGGGCTTCACCCTGGATCGCGAGCTGGGCAGCTTCGTCCTCACCCACGACAACATCAGCGTGCCGGAAAGCACCGCCGAGTTCGCCATCAACATGTCCAACCAGCGCCACTGGGAAGCGCCGGTGAAACGCTACGTGGAAGAACTGCTGGCCGGCAAGGAAGGCCCGCTGGGCAAGAACTACAACATGCGCTGGATCGCCTCGATGGTCGCCGACGTCCACCGCATCCTGACCCGTGGTGGCGTCTTCATGTACCCGCGCGACGCCCGCGAGCCGGAGAAGCCCGGCAAGCTGCGCCTGATGTACGAAGCCAACCCGATGTCGTTCATCATCGAGCAGGCCGGCGGCGCCGCCACCAACGGCACCCAGCGCATCCTCGACATCAAGCCGGAGAACCTGCACCAGCGTGTCGCGGTGTTCCTCGGCTCGAAGCAGGAAGTCGAGCGCATCACCGGCTACCACGCGGAGTAGGCCGATGAGCGCGCCCTGGGAGACCTTGCTCGACTGGTGGTTCGGCACCTCCAGCGATGCCGCCGAGGTGGTTGCCCAGCGCAACGGCCTGTGGTTCGGCAAGAACGTCTGCCAGGACGCCGATGCCGGCGGCCGTTTCGGCGACCTGGTGAACCAGGCGCTGGACGGCGGCTTGCAGGAGTGGACGGCCGAGGCCGATGGCTGGCTGGCGCTGATCCTGTTGCTCGACCAGTTGCCCCGGATGATCTACCGCGACACGCCGCGCGCCTACGCCGGCGACGCCCGGGCGCAACGGGTGGTGCGCGAGGGCCTGGAAAAAGGCTTCGACCGCCAGTTGCCGCCGGTGCGCCGGGTGTTCGCCTACCTGGTCCTGGAGCACGCCGAGGACCTGCCCAGCCAGGAGCGGGCGGTAGCCTGCTTCCGCGACCTGCGCGATCAGGTCGGTGGCAGCGTGCGCAAGCCCTTCGACGATTTCTACGACTATGCCGAGCGGCATCATGCGGTAGTCGCCCGCTTCGGTCGCTTTCCCCATCGCAACGCCATTCTCGGCCGCCCCTCCAGCGAGGAGGAGACGGCGTTCCTCAGGGAACCCGGTTCGCGTTTCTGACTCCAAGGCTCCGGATTTCCCCCGCGTGTGCCAAGCTGTAGGGCAGCGCTTCCCCCGAACAAGGAGTTCCTCATGGCGTCGTTCCGTACCCTGGCCGTGGTCGCTTTCTGCGTCGTCCTGGCTGCCTGCAGCAAGATCAACCAGGAAAACTATTCCAAGCTCAAGGCCGGCATGAGCAAGGCCGAGGTCGAGGCGATCCTCGGCAAGCCCACCGAGTGCTCCGGCGCGCTGGGCATGTCCAGCTGCACCTGGGGCGACGAGAAGGCTTTCATCAGCGTGCAGTACGCGGCCGACAAGGCGCTGCTCTTCTCCGGCCAGGGGCTCAAGTGATCGGTCTGCCGATCCGGGTGCTCTGCACCCTGTGGCTGGGCTTGCTGCTGGTCGGTTGCGCGGGCTCGCCGAAGAATCCGCCGGCCACCGAGCAGGTCGACCTCCAGCGCTACCAGGGCACCTGGTACGAACTGGCGCGCTTGCCGATGTTCTTCCAGCGCAACTGCGCGCAATCGGAGGCGCATTACCGCTTGCAGGAAGACCAGAGCATCCAGGTGATCAATCGCTGCCTGACCCTGGATGGCGAGTGGGAGCAGGTGGAGGGGCGGGCGGTCGCCCAGCAGCCGGGACGCACCGACAAGTTGTGGGTGCGCTTCGACAACTGGTTCGCCAATCTCTTCCCCAACGTGGCGCGCGGCGACTATTGGGTGCTGGCGGTGGACGACGACTACCGCACCGCGCTGGTGGGCAATCCGAACCGTGAATACCTGTGGCTGCTGTCGCGTACCCCGCAGGTTTCGCAGCAGACCCGCGAGCGTCTGCTGGAAGAAGCGCGCAGCCGCGGCTACGCGGTGGACGAGCTGATCTGGCGGGTACCCGACGGCCAGTTGAAGCGGAGCCAGTGAAGGAACGCCCCGCCGGGGCGTTTTTTCTTTCCAGCGCCGTTCACGCCTGGCGGCTGGCGTGGGAAGTGTCGGCGTTTAGCGCCCGACGGCTCGAGCGAGTAAGGCGGATAAGCGCAACGCGGTTGTCCGCCGCTGCGCAGGGTCAGTCGAGCAGTTCCCCCAGCACCTGGACGAACGCCCGTGCGCTGCGTTCTTCCCCGGCATGCCGGCCGTCGCGCACTACCCATCTGCCGGCCACCATCACGTCGCGCACCTGGCGGTCGCCGCCGGCGAACAGCCAGCGGTTGAGCAGGGCGTCGCCCTCGGCGCTGGCCAGGTAGGGGTCGTTGCCGTCGAGCACTAGCAGGTCGGCGCGGCGGCCCACGGCGAGGCTACCGATCGGCTGCCCAAGGGCCTGGGCGCCGCCAGCCAGCGCAGCGTCGTAGAGCGTGCGGCCGATCATCGGCTGGTCGTCGCGGTACAGCCGGTTGCGTTTCCGGTCGCGCAGGCGCTGGCCGTATTCCAGCCAGCGGAGTTCCTCGACCACGCTGAGCGAGACGTGGCTGTCCGAGCCGATGCCCAGGCGCCCGCCCTGGGCGAGGAAGTCCGTCGCCGGGAAGATGCCGTCGCCGAGGTTGGCCTCGGTGCTCAGGCATAGGCCGGCCACCGCGCCGCTACGCGCCATCGCCGCCACCTCGCCGGGGTCGGCGTGGGTCGCATGGACCAGGCACCAGCGCTGGTCGACCGCGACGTTCTCGTACAGCCATTGCAACGGCCGGCGTCCGCTCCAGGCCAGGCAGTCATCGACTTCCTTCTGCTGTTCGGCGATATGGATGTGGACCGGCAGGTCGCCGTGGCCGGCGGCGAGGACCGTGGCGATCTGCTGCGGAGTCACCGCGCGCAGGGAGTGGAAGCACAGGCCTAAGGAGTGGCCTGCGGCGTCCAGCGGCGCGCGCAGGCGCTGGAGCAGTTCCAGGTAGGCCTCGCTGCCATTGATGAAGCGCCGCTGGCCCTCGCTGGCCGGTTGGCCGCCGAAGCCTGCGTGGCTGTAAAGCACGGGAAGCAGGGTCAGGCCGATGCCGGCGGCGCTGGCGGCGCGGGAGATGCGCAGGGAAAGTTCGGCGGGGTCGGCGTAGGAGCGGCCGTCGAGGTCGTGATGGACGTAGTGGAATTCCGCCACCGCCGTGTAGCCGGCCTTGAGCATCTCGATATAGAGCTGGTGGGCGATGACCTCGATCTGTTCCGGCGACAGCCGAGCGACCATCCGGTACATCAGCTCGCGCCAGGTCCAGAAACTGTCGTTGGGATTGCCGGCGACTTCGGCGAGCCCGGCCATGGCGCGCTGGAACGCGTGCGAATGGAGGTTGGGCATCCCCGGCAGCACGGCACCGCCGAGGCGTTCGGCGCCGTCGGCGTTGGCGTCGGGACGAATCTCGGCGAGGACTCCGTCCGCGGAAATCTCGAAACGGACATTTCGCGCCCAGCCTTCCGGCAGCAACGCACGTTCAGCGAAAATTGCGGACATAATCAGCTCACACGCAGTCTGTTTTATTTGTATATACATATACAGACGATTAAGCGGTGCGTAAACTCACTTCATCGACGCCTCGACAAGGAGTCTCTCCGTGACGTCCTCTTCTTCCGATCGTTCCCCGCTGGCCTCGCAACTCGGCGAGGTACCGGCGCCGCTCTACGCGCGGGTCAAGCAGATGATCGTCAGCCAGATCCAGTCGGGCGCCTGGCCGCCGCACCACCGGGTGCCCTCCGAGAGCGAACTGGTCAGCCAGCTCGGCTTCAGTCGCATGACCATCAATCGCGCCCTGCGCGAACTGACCAGCGACGGCCTGCTGGTGCGCATGCAGGGGGTCGGTACCTTCGTCGCCGAGCCCAAGGGCCAGTCGGCACTGTTCGAGGTGCACAATATCGCCGACGAGATCGCGGCCCGCGGGCATCGCCATCGTTGCCAGGTGATCACCCTCGGCGAGGAGGTCGCCGGCCCCGAGCGCGCCCTGGCACTGGACGTGCGCGAAGGCCAGCGGGTGTTCCACTCGCTGATCGTGCACTACGAGAACGATATCCCGGTGCAGATCGAGGACCGCTACGTGAACGCCGCGGTGGCGCCGGACTACCTCAAGCAGGATTTCACCCGGCAAACGCCCTATGCCTACCTGACCCAGGTGGCGCCGCTCACCGAGGGCGAGCATGTGGTCGAGGCGATCCTCGCCGAACCGGCCGAGTGCAAGCTGTTGCAGATCGAACGCGGCGAGCCGTGCCTGCTGATCCGCCGCCGCACCTGGTCCGGGCGTGTCGCGGTGACCGCCGCGCGGCTGCTGCACCCGGGTTCCCGCCACCGTCTGGAAGGACGCTTCAGCTCATGAGCGAATTCCGCATCCTGCGCGCCGTCGACTACCCGAGAATGCCGTGGAAGAACGGCGCCGGCTCCACCGAGGAGATCGCCCGCGACGGCGGCGACGGCCTGGACGGCTTCGGCTGGCGCCTGTCGATCGCCGATGTCGGCGAGTCCGGCGGCTTCTCCCGCTTCGCCGGTTACCAGCGGATCATCAGCGTGCTGGAGGGCGGCGGCATGCGCCTGCGGGTGGATGGCGCGGAATCCGCGCCGCTACGCGCGCGGCAGGCCTTCGCCTTTTCCGGCGACAGCGAGGTGCACTGCACCCTGCTCGATGGAGCTATCCGCGACTTCAACCTGATCTATGCGCCCCGGCGCCATCGCGCGCGCCTGCAATGGCTGCGGGTCGAGGGCGAGCTGGACTGGCACGGCACGGCGAGCACGCTGCTGCTGTTTGCCCAGCAGGGCGGGGTAGCGATTTCCTTGCAAGGGCAACCTCGCGGGCAACTGGCTGCCCACGACTGCCTGTGCGCCGAGGGACTGCAGGGCTTGCAGCATTGGCGCCTGACGGCGCACGAGCCGGCGTGGGTCTGTGCGGTGGAACTCGATTCGCTGTGATTCGCCGGCGCCGCCAGGAAAAAGCGTCTACACCGAAAGGGTAGGCGCTTTTGTCTATCCAAAGAACCAAACGTTATTAATCCAATATTTTTAATGCCTATATAGTTCCGCATGCCGTCCGACTCCAACCGGGAGACCCGCATGCCCCCGCTTCGCCAGATCCTCGCCGTCCTCGCCCTGGGCGCCAGCCTCGCCAGCCAGACCGCCGTCGCGGCGGAATGCCCGTACCCGGGCAAAGTGGTGTTCGCCGGGCTGAACTGGGAAAGCGGCATGTTCACCACCGACCTGTTGCGCTACGTACTGGAAAAAGGCTACGGCTGCGAGACCGACGCGCTGCCGGGCAATACCGTGACCATGGAAAACGCCCTGCGCCAGAACGATATCCAGGTCACCGGGGAGCAATGGGCCGGGCGTAGCCCGGTGTGGCGCGCGGCGGAGGAGGCGGGCGAGGTGTTCTCCGTCGGCGAGACGGTGAAGGGCGCCACCGAGGGCTGGTGGGTGCCGGAGTACCTGGTCAAGGGCGACCCGCAACGAGGCATCGAGGCGAAGGCGCCGGAGTTGAGGTCGGTCGCCGACCTGCCGCGCTACAAGGCGCTGTTCCGCGATCCCGAGGAGCCCGCCAAGGGGCGTTTCTACAACTGCCCGACCGGTTGGACCTGCGAGATCGTCAACAGCCAGAAGCTCAAGGCCTACAGGTTGCAGGACAGCTACACGAACTTCCGCACCGGCACCGGCCCGGCGCTGGATGCGGCGATCAGTGCGGCCTTCCGGCGCGGTGAGCCGGTGCTTTTCTACTATTGGTCGCCGACTCCGTTGATGGGCCGTTTCAAGCTGGTGCAACTGGAAGAGCCGCCGTTCAGCGAGAAGGCCTGGGCCACCCTGTCCGATCCGAAGAACCCCGACCCCATCGGTTCCCGCTCGTTGCCGGCGAAGATCACCATTGGCGTTTCCCGCGATTTCCATGACAAGGCGCCGGCGTTGGTCGAGCTGTTCCGCAAGGTCGAGATCCCCTTGCCGCTGTTCAACGAGCTGCTCGCCGACATGGCGCAGAATCATCGCGAGGTCGGCGAGGTGCGTGCGCAGTTCCTTCGCCAGCATCGCGAAATCTGGAGCCACTGGGTGCCGGCCGAAGTCGCCGCGCGCCTCGATACCTCCCTGAAGTAAG
Source organism: Pseudomonas sp. FDAARGOS_761 (assembly GCF_013343155.1). NCBI lineage: Bacteria > Pseudomonadati > Pseudomonadota > Gammaproteobacteria > Pseudomonadales > Pseudomonadaceae > Pseudomonas > Pseudomonas sp. FDAARGOS_761. Next base: position 6,100,363 of record NZ_CP054572.1, read on the forward strand.
CCTCGCCAGCCTTCATGGCGCACTACCTGAGCGGGCGTCAGCGCACCCTGGTGCGGCGGCTCCAGGATACCTTCCAGGCGCGCAGCGAATGGCCGACCTGGCTGCTGATCGCCTGCCTGTACGGCGGTTGGGCACTGCTCGCCAGCCAGTATCGGCATTGGGGCTGGCCGGTGCTGGCGGGGCTGGTGCCGTTCGCCTCCCTCTACATGTCGTTGCAGCATGAGCTGATCCATGGCCACCCGACCCGCTGGCCGAGGTTCAACGCCGTGCTCGGCTACCTGCCGCTGGCCGTCTGGTATCCCTATCCGCTGTACCGTGACAGCCACTTGCGGCACCACCTCGACGAGCAACTGACCTACCCGGGGCTGGACCCCGAGAGTCGTTACGTCAGTCTGTCCGAATGGCCGCGCCTGGGCTCCTGGCGGCGGCGCTGGCTCTGCCTGGACAAGACCCTGCTCGGTCGCGCCACCCTCGGCCCGCTGCTGGCCCTGGCGGCGATGGCGCGCCTGGAGGGTTCGCGGTTGCGCCAGGGAGAGGGCGCCGCCTGGCGCCTGTGGGGCCTGCATGCCGTGCTGCTGGGCGGGTTGCTGGCCGGGCTTTGGCGCTGGGCGGGCATCCCGCCCTGGTTGTACCTGCCGGCGGTGGCCTATCCGGCCCTCGGTCTGAGCATGCTGCGCTCTTTCTACGAGCACCGTCCGGCCCGCGAGCCGGCGCAGCGCAGCGTGCTGGTCGAGGCGGGGTGGCCGTGGCGGCTGCTGTTCCTCAACAACAACCTGCATCTGGTCCACCACGATCTGCCGGGCCTGCCCTGGTACCTGCTGCCGCGCGTGTATAACGCAAGCCGCCGTGCCTACCGGCGACGCAGTGGCGATTTCCACCTGCCCGGCTATGGTCGTCTATGGCGGCGCCACGGTTGGCGGCCGGTGGATGCGCCGGTGCATCCCGAGCATTGAAGGCAGGCGGACGAGAGCATGATCGATACCCCGGTGGTGGCGGCGCTGGACATGTATGTCGAGCCGGACTGCGTCAGGCAGGCCGGCGCAACCTTCATCGGCGAGGTCTGCCGGCGCCTGGGCGTGCGCCGTTACGCGCCGGCCGCCGCCGATCTGGCGGTGCAGTGGCGACAGCCTAACCTGCTGTTCGCGCAGACCTGCGGCTATCCGCTGATGACCCAGTTGCGCGGCCAGGTGGCGGTGCTCGCGGTGCCCAGCTACGACTTGCCCGATTGCGCTCCCGGCGAGCATTGCAGTCTGTTCGTCGCCGCCGAAGGACAGGCGCGCCAGCGCCTCGGCGACTTCCGCAATACCCGCCTGGCGCTCAACGACCACGACTCCAACAGCGGCATGAACCTGCTGCGCCATGCGCTGGCGCCGCTGGGGCGAGACTCGGCGTTCTTCGCCGAAGTGCGCATCAGCGGCGGCCACCTGCGCAGCCTGGCGATGGTGGCGGCGGGTGAGGTCGAGCTGACCTCGGTGGATGCAGTGACCTTCGGCTACCTGCAACGCCACGCACCGGAGCGCCTGGCCGGCCTGCGCGTGCTCGGGCGCAGTGCGCCGAGCCCGGCCTTGCCGCTGATCACCTCGCTGCACTGGAGTGCGGCGCAACGCCGCGAGCTGTTCGAAGCGCTGAACCTGACGCTGATCGAGTGCCCGCACCTGGCCGCGACACTGGCGCTGAAAAGCTTCCTCCCGGCCGGCGAGGAGCATTACCGGATTCTCCTCGACTACGAGCGTCAGGCGCAGGGCTGGGGTTACCCGCAATTGCGCTGAACGGTGTTACCGAAGGCCCCAAACCGGTGCGCGCACGCTTCGATCACGTGCACCCAGGGCCGTTCCGGCAGGCTCCTTCTCCCGGGGGAGAGGCTACCTTCGCTAATTCTTAACTCCAGAAAAATCAACGGGTTGAATGAGATTCACGGGGATGTGGAGATATCGCCGGAGGGCGTGGCGGCAGAATTGGCCCTTCCTTTGCTTATACTTGTATGTACAAGCATAGATGTGTTCGGTAGACCCAGCCCGACCTCTGCTTCGTCCCAGAATTCAGGCGCACCCTCGCGGGGCGCCGCCCGTTGAACGCCACGCCCAGGAGCCTGCCGTGACCACCCCGAGCAAATTCCGCGATATTGAAATCCGCGCCCCGCGCGGCACTACGCTGACCGCCAAGAGCTGGCTGACCGAAGCGCCGCTGCGCATGCTGATGAACAACCTCGACCCGGAGGTCGCGGAGAACCCCAGGGAGCTGGTGGTTTACGGCGGCATCGGCCGCGCCGCGCGCAACTGGGAGTGCTACGACAGGATCGTCGAGACCCTCAAGCAACTGAACGACGACGAGACCCTGCTGGTACAGTCCGGCAAGCCGGTCGGCGTGTTCAAGACCCACGCCAACGCGCCGCGGGTGCTGATCGCCAACTCCAACCTGGTGCCGCACTGGGCGACCTGGGAACACTTCAACGAACTGGACGCCAAGGGCCTGGCGATGTACGGCCAGATGACCGCCGGTTCGTGGATCTACATCGGCAGCCAGGGCATCGTCCAGGGCACCTACGAAACCTTCGTCGAGGCTGGCCGCCAGCATTACGACGGCAACCTCAAGGGCCGCTGGGTGCTTACCGCCGGCCTTGGCGGCATGGGCGGCGCCCAGCCGCTGGCGGCGACCCTGGCCGGCGCCTGTTCGCTGAACATCGAGTGCCAGCAGAGCCGCATCGACTTCCGCCTGCGCAGTCGCTACGTCGACGAGCAGGCCAAGGACCTGGACGACGCCCTGGCGCGGATCCAGCGCTACACCGCCGAAGGCAAGGCCATCTCCATCGCCCTGCTGGGCAATGCCGCCGAGATCCTTCCGGAACTGGTTCGCCGCGGCGTACGCCCGGACATGGTCACCGACCAGACCAGCGCCCACGATCCGCTCAACGGCTACCTGCCGGCCGGCTGGAGCTGGGAAGAGTACCGCGACCGCGCGCAGACCGACCCGGCCGCCGTGGTCAAGGCCGCCAAGCAGTCCATGGCGGTACACGTGCGGGCCATGCTGGCGTTCCAGCAGCAGGGCGTGCCGACCTTCGACTATGGCAACAACATCCGCCAGATGGCCAAGGAAGAGGGGGTGGCCAATGCCTTCGATTTCCCCGGCTTCGTCCCGGCCTACATCCGCCCGCTGTTCTGTCGCGGCATCGGTCCGTTCCGCTGGGCCGCGCTGTCGGGCGACCCGCAGGACATCTACAAGACCGACGCCAAGGTCAAGCAACTGATCCCCGACGATGCCCACCTGCACCGTTGGCTGGACATGGCCCGCGAGCGCATCAGCTTCCAGGGCCTGCCGGCGCGCATCTGCTGGGTTGGCCTGGGGCTGCGCGCCAAGCTCGGCCTGGCCTTCAACGAGATGGTGCGCAGCGGCGAGCTGTCCGCGCCGATCGTCATCGGCCGCGACCACCTCGACTCCGGCTCGGTGGCCAGCCCCAACCGCGAGACCGAGGCCATGCAGGACGGCTCCGACGCGGTGTCCGACTGGCCGCTGCTGAACGCCCTGCTGAATACCGCCAGCGGCGCCACCTGGGTCTCGCTGCACCACGGCGGCGGCGTGGGCATGGGCTTCTCCCAGCACTCCGGGATGGTGATCGTCTGCGACGGTAGCGACGAGGCCGCCGAACGCATCGCCCGCGTGCTGACCAACGACCCGGGGACCGGGGTGATGCGGCACGCCGACGCCGGCTACCAGGTCGCCATCGATTGCGCGAAGGAGCAGGGCCTGAACCTGCCGATGATCACCGCCCAGCGCTGACCTCGGAAACCGCCTCCACGCCGGCGGGGCGTGGGGGCGGCCGCCCACTGTCCCGACCAGGCCACAACAAGAATGGCGGCGCGCGAGCCGCAGCGGAGTACAGCAGCATGACCCAGGGCAGCGACAGCAAGCCACTGATCGAACGGCGCTCGATCGACTACATCCCGGCGAACGAGCGCCACGGCCGCCTCTACAGCCAGTTCACCCTCTGGCTGGGGGCTAACCTACAAATCACCGCCATCGTCACCGGCGCCCTCGCCGTGGTCCTCGGCGGCGACGTGTTCTGGTCGCTGGTCGGCCTGCTCATCGGCCAGCTCCTCGGCGGCGCGGTGATGGCCCTGCACGCCGCGCAGGGGCCGCGCCTGGGGCTGCCGCAGATGATTTCCAGCCGGGTGCAGTTCGGCGTCTACGGCGCCTGCATCCCGATCGCCCTGGTGTGCCTGATGTACCTGGGCTTCACCGCCACCGGCACGGTGCTTTCCGGCCAGGCCATCGGCCAGCTCACCGGGCTCAGCGACAGCGCCGGGATCTTCATCTTCGCCGCCCTCATCGTCCTGGTGACGGTGCTCGGCTATCGCGTCATCCACATCATCGGGCGGATCGCCAGCGTCCTCGGCATCATCGCCTTCGTCTACCTGTTCAGCCGCCTGATGCTGCTCAGCGACATCGGCGACCTGCTCGCCATCCGCCATTTCAGCTGGGCCTCGTTCCTCCTCGCGGTGTCCCTGGCGGCGTCCTGGCAGATCGCCTTCGGCCCCTACGTGGCCGACTATTCACGCTACCTGCCGGCGTCCACCTCGTCGTGGAAGACCTTCCTCGCCGTCGGCCTCGGCTCGGTGCTCGGCGCCCAGGCCTCGATGGTCCTCGGGGTGTTCTCCGCAGCCCTGGCCAACGGTCAGTTCGCCGGCCGCGAGGTGGCCTACATCGTCGGCCTGGGCAGCAGCGGGACCGTCGCCGCGCTGCTCTACTTCAGCATCGCCTTCGGCAAGGTGACCATTTCCACGCTGAACTCCTACGGAAGCTTCATGTGCATCGCGACCATCATCAGCAGCGTACGCGGCCAACTGGAGATCACCCGCCTGCAACGCCTGTTCTTCGTCCTCGCGATCGTCGGCGCCTCGACGCTCATCGCGTTGCTCGGCCAGCACTCGTTCCTCGCTGCGTTCAAGTCCTTCATCCTGTTCCTGCTGACCTTCTTCACTCCGTGGAGCGCGGTGAACCTGGTCGACTACTACTTCATCACCCGCGAGCGCTATGACGTGCCCGCGCTGGCCGACCCCGACGGCCGCTACGGTCGCTGGAACCTGCCGGGAATCGCCGTCTATACCCTCGGCGTGCTGGTGCAGATGCCGTTCCTGGCGACCACGCTGTACACCGGACCGATGGTCGAGCACCTCGGCGGCGTGGATATCTCCTGGATCATCGGCTTGCTGGTGCCGGCGGTCCTCTACTACCTGGTGGCGCGGCGCAAGGCCACGCGCCAGGCCCCGGCGCGAATGATCCTGCCGGCCGATCCCGGCGCCTTCGAACGTCCCGCGCACGGGGCCTGAGACGAATTTCCAGGGCGGCGCGGCCGCCTTCAATCCCATGAAACGCCGCCGGCGGACGGCGCTGCCGAGCCCGCCGAACCGAACAAGGAGCCTTCGATGAGCCTGCATCTGAAACCCGGCCAGCTGACCCTGGCCGACCTGCGCCAAGCCTACCTGGCCCCCGTGCGCCTGAGCCTGGATCCCAGCGCCGACGCGCCGATCGCCGCCAGCGTCGCCTGTGTCGAGAACATCATCGCCGAGGGCCGCACCGCCTACGGCATCAACACCGGCTTCGGCCTGCTGGCCTCGACGCGGATCTCCCCGGCCGACCTGGAGAAGCTCCAGCGCTCCATCGTCCTGTCCCATGCCGCCGGCGTCGGCGAGGCGCTGGACGACGCCATGGTGCGGCTGGTCATGCTGCTCAAGGTGAACAGCCTGGCTCGCGGGTTCTCCGGCATCCGCCGCAAGGTGATCGACGCGCTGATCGCGCTGATCAACGCCGAGGTCTATCCGCACATCCCGCTGAAAGGCTCGGTGGGCGCCTCCGGCGACCTGGCGCCGCTGGCGCACATGTCGCTGGTGCTGATCGGCGAAAGCCGGGCGCGCCATCGCGGTGAGTGGCTGCCGGCCGCCGAAGCGCTGGCGGTGGCCGGGCTGGAGCCGCTGACCCTGGCGGCGAAGGAAGGCCTGGCCCTGCTCAATGGCACCCAGGTATCGACCGCCTACGCGCTGCGCGGGTTGTTCGAGGCCGAGGACCTGTTCGCCGCCGCCACCGTCTGCGGCGGGCTCAGCGTCGAGGCCATGCTCGGTTCGCGGGCGCCGTTCGATGCGCGCATCCACGCCGCGCGCGGCCAGCGTGGGCAGATCGACGTGGCCGCGGCCTATCGCGACCTGCTCACCGCCAGCAGCGAGGTGGCGCGTTCCCATGAGAAGTGCGACAAGGTCCAGGACCCCTATTCGCTGCGTTGCCAGCCGCAGGTGATGGGCGCCTGCCTGACCCAGATGCGCCAGGCCGCCGAGGTGCTGGAGATCGAAGCCAACGCGGTTTCCGACAACCCGCTGGTATTCGCCGCCGAGGGCGACGTGATCTCCGGCGGCAACTTCCACGCCGAACCGGTGGCGATGGCCGCCGACAACCTGGCCCTGGCGCTGGCCGAGATCGGTTCGCTGTCGGAACGGCGCATCTCGCTGATGATGGACATGCACATGTCGCAGTTGCCGCCGTTCCTGGTGGCCAACGGCGGGGTCAACTCCGGCTTCATGATCGCCCAGGTCACCGCCGCCGCGCTGGCCAGCGACAACAAGGCCCTGGCCCATCCGGCCAGCGTCGACAGCCTGCCGACCTCGGCCAACCAGGAAGACCACGTGTCGATGGCGCCGAACGCCGGCAAACGGCTCTGGGCGATGGCCGAGAACGTCCGCGGGATTCTCGCCGTGGAATGGCTGGGCGCCTGCCAGGGCCTGGACTTCCGTGAGGGCCTGAAGAGTTCGCCGAAGCTGGAGCAGGCTCGCCGCCTGCTGCGCGACAAGGTGCCGTACTACCAGGAGGATCGCTTCTTCGCCCCTGACATCGAGGCCGCGAGCCAGTTGCTCGCCAGCGGTTGCCTGAACGCGCTGCTGCCGGCCCGGCTGTTGCCGAGCCTTTGATACCCGCCCCCGGCCGCTCGGCCGGGGCGCTCCAGCAAGAACAACAACAGGAGAGCCGAGGGATGACGCACGACACGGGGCTTCGGCGCGGGCTGAACGCCCGTCATATTCGTTTCATGGCACTGGGGTCGGCGATCGGCACCGGCCTGTTCTACGGTTCCGCATCGGCCATCCAGATGGCCGGGCCGGCGGTGCTGCTGGCCTACCTGGTCGCCGGCGCGGCGGTGTACATGGTGATGCGCGCGCTCGGCGAGATGGCGGTGCACGAGCCGGTGTCCGGCTCGTTCGGCCATTACGCCAGCAGCTATCTCGGCCCCCTGGCCGGGTTCGTCACCGGCTGGACCTACGCTTTCGAGATGATCATCGTCTGCCTCGCCGATGTCACCGCGTTCGGCATCTACATGGGGTTCTGGTTTCCCGACGTGCCGCGCTGGATCTGGGTACTGTCCATCGTGCTGTTCATCGGCGGGCTGAACCTCTGCCATGTCAAGGTCTTCGGCGAGCTGGAGTTCTGGCTGTCGCTGGTCAAGGTCGGCGCCATCGTCGCGATGATCCTCGCCGGGCTCGGCATCATGTTCTTCGGCTTCAGCCTGGGCGGCGCGGCGACGTCCGCCACCGGCGTGCACAACCTGTGGCAGCACGGCGGCTTCCTGCCCAACGGCTGGGCCGGGCTGGTCGCCTCGCTGTCGGTGGTGGTGTTCGCCTTCGGCGGCATCGAGATCATCGGCATCACCGCCGGCGAGGCACAGGACCCGCAGCGGGTGATCCCGCAGGCGATCAATGCGGTGCCGCTGCGCATCCTGCTGTTCTACGTGCTGACCCTGTTCGTGCTGATGGCGATCTTCCCCTGGCAGCAGATCGGCAGCAACGGCAGTCCCTTCGTGCAGATCTTCGACGGCCTGGGGATCGAGTCGGCCGCGGCGATCCTCAATGTCGTGGTGATCACCGCGGCGATCTCGGCGATCAACAGCGACATCTTCGGCGCCGGTCGCATGCTCTACGGCATGGCCCGCCAGGGCCAGGCGCCGGTCGGCTTCTCGCGGGTGTCGCGGCACGGCGTGCCGTGGATGACCGTGTTGCTGATGGCGGTGGCCCTGCTGCTCGGCGTGGCGCTGAACTACCTGATCCCGCAGAGCGTATTCCTGCTGATCGCTTCCATCGCCACCTTCGCCACCGTGTGGGTCTGGCTGATGATCCTCCTGGCCCAGGTCGGCATGCGCCGGCGCATGGGGCCGCGCCAGGTCGCCGCGCTGAAGTTCCCGGTACCGCTGTGGCCATTCGCGCCGGCGGCGGCGATCGTCTTCATGTTGTTCATCTTCGTGGTGCTCGGCTATTTCCCGGACACCCGCCCGGCCCTGTGGGTCGGGGCTATCTGGATCGCCGTGCTGGTGATCGCCTACCGGCGCTGGGTCAGGCCGAAGGGCGATGCCGCGCATGGCGTGCTTCAGGCCCAGGGAGGGCTGTGACGGAACCGACGGCGGCCTGAGCCGCCGGCCAATAACAACGATCGAGGCCGTTCCCCCGGGCGCGGCCCGCAGGTTTTCCAACTGCCTTTCCCAATCGTGCATCTGGAGCGTCGAACCATGCGATACAAGAAGTCGATGTTGAGTGTTCTCTGTGCCCTCGGCCTGCTCGCCGCCGCGGCGGGCGCCCAGGCGGAAGGTTGGTGCGAGTCCGGCAAGGCGGTGAAATTCGCCGGGCTGAACTGGGAGAGCGGGACGCTGCTCACCGAGCTGATGCAGTTCGTCCTGGCCAAGGGCTACGGCTGTACCACCGACAGCCTGCCGGGCAACTCGATCACCATGGAGCAGGCGCTGAGCACCAATGACATCCAGGTCTTCGCCGAGGAGTGGATCGGCCGCAGCGACGCCTGGAACAAGGCCGCCGCCGCCGGCAAGGTGGTCGGCGTCGGCGAACCCATCGTCGGCGCGGTGGAGGGCTGGTACGTGCCGCGCTACGTGATCGAGGGCGACCCGCAGCGCAAGCTCGAGGCGAAGGCGCCGAAGCTGCGCTCTATCGCCGACCTGGCGCAGTACGCCGAGGTCTTCCGCGACCCGGAAGAACCGGGCAAGGGGCGCTTCTACAATTGCCCGGCCGGCTGGACCTGCGAGCTGGAGAACAGCGAGATGCTGAAAAGCTACGGCCTGGAGGAGACGTTCACCAATTTCCGTCCGGGCACCGGCCCGGCACTGGACGCGGCGGTGCTGTCGAGCTATCGGCGCGGCGAGCCTATCCTGTTCTACTACTGGTCGCCGACGCCGCTGATGGGCCGCGCCGACCTGGTGCGCCTGGAGGAAAGGCCCGGCGTCGACAAGCGCATCAGGATCCAGGTCGGCCTGTCGCGGACCTTCCACGACCAGGCGCCGGAGCTGGTGGCGGTGCTGGAGAAGGTCAACCTGCCGGCGGAGCTGCTGAACAGCGACCTGGCGCGGATGGCCAAGGACAGGATCGATGCAGCGCGCCTGGCGCGCGAGTTCCTCAAGGAGCACCCCGAGGTCTGGCACGCCTGGGTCGACGAGGACGCGGCGAAGAAGATCGAAGCGGCACTCTGAACCCACGACCGACGAGAGCAGACCATGTTTCCCGAACGCCTGACATTTTCCATCGCCGACTGGGTCAACGCTTGGGTCGACGCCCTGGTGGCCAACTACGGCGACCTGTTCCGCAAGATCTCCGACACCCTGCTGTGGGCCATCGTCAACCTCGAAGGGCTACTCCGCGCCACGCCCTGGTGGCTGTTGCTGGCGATCGTCGCGGCGATCGCCTGGCACGCCACCCGGCGCCTGCTGCCGACCCTGGTGATCACCGGCCTGCTGTTCCTGGTCGGCGCCGTCGGCCTCTGGGACAAGCTGATGCAGACCCTCGCGCTGATGCTGGTGGCGACCTTCATCTCGGTGCTGATCGGCATCCCCCTGGGCATCCTCGCCGCGCGCAGCAACCGCCTGCGCGCGGTACTGATGCCGCTGCTGGACATCATGCAGACCATGCCCAGCTTCGTGTACCTGATCCCGGTGCTGATGCTGTTCGGCCTGGGCAAGGTGCCGGCGATCTTCGCCACCGTGATTTATGCCGCGCCGCCGCTGATCCGCCTCACCGACCTGGGCATCCGCCAGGTCGACAGCGAGGTGATGGAGGCGGTCAACGCCTTCGGCGCCAACCGCTGGCAGCAGCTGTTCGGCGTGCAGTTGCCGCTGGCCCTGCCGAGCATCATGGCGGGGATCAACCAGACCACCATGATGGCCCTGTCGATGGTGGTGATCGCTTCGATGATCGGCGCCCGCGGCCTCGGCGAAGACGTACTGGTGGGCATCCAGACGCTGAACGTGGGCAAGGGCCTGGAAGCCGGCCTGGCGATCGTCATCCTCGCGGTGGTGATCGACCGCATCACCCAGGCCTATGGCCGTTCCCGGCACGAGACGAGCAAATGAGCGGTGCGCAGATGAACAAGATCGAAGTGAAGAACGTGTTCAAGATCTTCGGCCCGCGCGCCGATGCCGCGCTGGCGCTGATCCGCCAGGGACGCAGCAAGGCCGAAGTGCTGGCGCAGACCGGCTGCGTGGTCGGCGTCAACGACCTGTCGCTGACCATCGGTGCTGGCGAGATCTTCGTGATCATGGGCCTGTCGGGTTCCGGCAAGTCGACCCTGGTGCGCCATTTCAACCGCCTGATCGACCCCACCAGCGGCGAGATCCTGGTGGATGGCGAGGACATCCTGCGCTACGACATGGAAGCCCTCCGGCAATTCCGCCGGCGCAAGATCAGCATGGTGTTCCAGAGTTTCGGCCTGCTGCCGCACAAGAGCGTGCTCGACAATGTCGCCTACGGCCTGAAGGTTCGCGGCGAAAGCCGGGCGCAGTGCCACGAGCGGGCCCTGCACTGGATCGCCACGGTGGGCCTGAAGGGCTACGAGAAGTCCTATCCGCACCAGCTTTCCGGCGGCATGCGCCAGCGTGTCGGCCTGGCCCGCGCGCTGGCCGCCGACACGGAGATCATCCTCATGGACGAGGCCTTCAGCGCCCTCGACCCGTTGATCCGCGCGGACATGCAGGACCAGTTGCTGGAACTGCAGAAAACCCTGCACAAGACCATCGTCTTCATCACCCACGACCTCGACGAGGCGGTACGCATCGGCAACCGCATCGCGATCCTCAAGGACGGCCAGCTGATCCAGGTCGGCACACCACGGGAAATCCTCCACCAGCCGGCCGACGACTACGTCGACCGCTTCGTCCAGCGGCGGGTGGCGAACCTATGAGCGACCTACCGAGCGTCGTGTTCGGCGACGGTCCGCTGCGTTGGCAGGAACTGGTCGCGGTGGCCCGGCACGGTGCGCGCCTGGAACTGTCGGCGGCGGCCTGGGCACGGATCGACAACGCCCGCGCCATCGTCTGCCGTATCGTCGCCAATGGCGAGCGTGCCTACGGCATCAGTACCGGCCTCGGCGCGCTGTGCGACGTCCTGCTGGAAGGCGAGCAGCTCGCCGAGCTGTCGCGCAACACCTTGCTCAGCCATGCCTGCGGGGTCGGCGAGCCGCTGCGCGACGAACAGACCCGGGCGATCATTTGTGCCGCCGTCGCCAACTACAGCCAGGGCAAGTCCGGGCTCGACCGTTCGCTGGTGGAAGGGCTGCTGGCGCTGCTCAACCACGGCATTACCCCGCAGGTGCCGGCCCAGGGCTCGGTGGGCTACCTGACCCACATGGCGCACGTCGGCATCGCCCTGCTCGGCATCGGCGAGGTCAGCTACCGCGGCAGCGTCGTGCCGGCCGCCGCCGCGTTGGCGGCGGAAGGCCTGGCGACGGTGCGCCTGGGAGCCAAGGACGGGCTCTGCCTGGTCAACGGCACGCCGTGCATGACCGGCCTCGCCTGCCTGGCCCTGGACGACGCGCAGCGCCTGGCGCAGTGGGCCGACGTGATCGGGGCGATGAGCTTCGAGGCCCTGCGCGGCCAACTGGCGGCGTTCGACGCCGAGATCGTTGCGCTCAAGCCGCATCCCGGGATGCAGCGGGTCGCCGCCAATCTGCGGGCCTTGCTGGCTGGCAGCCAGGTACTGGAGAACGCCCGCGGCATCCGCACCCAGGATGCCCTGAGCATCCGCTCGATACCGCAGATCCATGGCGCCTGCCGTGACCAGTTGGCCCACGCGGCGCGGCAGATAGAGACCGAACTCAACTCGGCCACCGACAACCCGCTGCTGCTGGGTACGCCGGAGGCCTACCGGGTGGTATCCCAGGCCAATCCCCACGGCGAATCGGTGGCGATGGCCGCCGACCTGCTGGCGATCGCCGTGGCCGAGCTGGGCGGGGTCGCCGAGCGGCGCCTGGATCGCCTGGTCAACCCGCTGGTCAGCGGCCTGCCGGCGTTCCTGGTGGGCAAGCCGGGAGTCAACTCGGGGATGATGATCACCCAGTACGTCGCCGCCTCCCTGGCCGGCGAGAACCGCCAGCTGGCGCAGCCGGCGGTGGTCGACAACTTCGTCACCTCGGCGCTCCAGGAGGACCACCTGAGCCTCGGCACCAGTGCCGCGCTCAAGCTTGGCAGGGCCCTGGAGAACCTCCGGCGGATCCTCGCCATCGAGTACCTGCTGGCCGCCCAGGCCTTCGAATTCCTCGCCCCGCAACGCTTCGGCCAGGGCACCGCGGCGGCCTGGGGCATCCTGCGCGAGCGCGTGCCCGCGTACGACACCGACCGCTGGCTGGCTCCCGACATCGCCAGCGCGGCGGCCATCCTCGGCGAGCGGAAGAGTCTCGCCCGGCTGGCCGCGAGCATAGGAGACCTGCAATGAAACGACTCTGGCAGCATTGCCATGCCGCCACCCTCAAGGGCGGCAAGTACTCGATCGTCGAGGACGCCGCCCTGGTCACCGACGGTCCGCTGATCCACTGGATCGGCCCGCGCGCCGAACTGCCGCCCGACGACTACGCCGAACGCATCGACCTCGATGGCGCCTGGCTGACCCCGGGGTTGATCGACTGCCACACCCACGCGGTGTTCGGCGGCAACCGCAGCGGCGAATTCGAGCAGCGCCTGGAGGGCGTCAGCTACGCCGAGATCGCCGCCGCCGGCGGCGGCATCGCCAGCACCGTACGCGCCACCCGCGAGGCCAGCGAGGAAGAATTGCTGGTCAGTGCGCGCAAGCGCCTGGAGCCCTTGCTGCGCGACGGCGTGACGGCGCTGGAGATCAAGTCCGGCTACGGTCTCGACCTGGCCAGCGAACGCAAGATGCTGCGGGTCATCCGCCGCCTCGGCGAACGCCTGCCGGCGACCGTGCGCAGCACCTGCCTGGCTGCCCATGCGCTACCGCCGGAATACGCCGGGCGCGCCGACGACTACATCGAGCATATCTGCTCGACGATGCTCCCCGCACTGGCCGGGGAGGGACTGGTGGACGCGGTGGACGCCTTCTGCGAGCACCTGGCGTTTTCCCCGGCGCAGGTCGAGCGGGTATTCATCGCCGCCCGCGAGCTGGGCCTGCCGGTGAAGCTGCACGCCGAGCAGCTATCCTCGCTGCACGGTTCCAGCCTGGCGGCGCGCTACCGGGCTTTGTCGGCCGACCACCTGGAGTACATGACCGAGGACGACGCCCGCGCCATGGGCGAGGCGGGCACCGTCGCGGTGCTGCTGCCGGGCGCCTTCTACCTGCTGCGCGAGACCCAGCTGCCGCCGATCGATGCCCTGCGCCGGCACGGCGTGGCCATGGCCATTGCCAGCGATCTCAATCCCGGCACCTCGCCGGCGCTGTCGTTGCGCCTGATGCTGAACATGGCCTGTACCCTGTTCCGCCTGACCCCGGAGGAGGCGCTGGCCGGTGTTACCCTGCACGCCGCCCGGGCGCTGGGGCTGGAAGCCCGCCACGGCAGCCTGGAGGTCGGCAAGCTGGCCGACTTCGTCGCCTGGGATATCGAGCGTCCGGCGGAGCTGGCCTACTGGCTGGGCGGCGATCTGCCGAAACGCGTCATTCGCTACGCCGAGGAGGTATACCGTGGATGAAGTCCTGAGTTTCAAGCGCGGCCGCGTGCCGCTACTGATCAGCATGCCGCACCCCGGCACGCGCCTGACCCCGGCGGTGGACGCCGGCCTGGTGGAGGAGGCGCGGGCGCTGACCGATACCGACTGGCACATTCCCCGGCTCTACGATTTCGCCGAGGAACTGGGCGCCAGCACCCTGGCTGCCCACTATTCGCGCTATGTAGTCGATCTCAACCGCCCTTCCGACGACAAGCCGCTGTACAGCACCGCCACTACCGGCCTGTATCCGGACACCCTGTTCGACGGCCGGCCGCTCTACCGCGAAGGCATGGCGCCGTCCGCCGAGGAACGCATGCGCTACCTGGCCGAAGTGTGGACGCCCTACCACCGGACCATCGCCGAGGAACTGGCGCGGCTGAAGGCCGAGTTCGGCTACGCGCTGCTCTGGGACGCCCACTCGATCCGTTCCCACGTGCCGCACCTGTTCGACGGCCGACTGCCCGACTTCAATCTCGGCACCAACGCCGGCGCCAGTTGCGATCCAGCGCTGGCGGCCCGCCTGGAGGCGGTCTGCGCTGCCGCCGAAGGCTACAGCCATGTGCTCAACGGGCGCTTCAAGGGCGGCCACATCACCCGCCACTACGGCCAGCCGGAGCAGCACGTCCATGCCGTCCAGCTGGAGCTGGCGCAGTGCACCTACATGGACGAGCAGGCCCCGTTCGCTTACCGCGCGGACCTCGCCGAAGCGACCCGCGCGGTCATCCGCAAACTGCTGGAAAGCCTCCTCGCCTGGGGGCACGAGCGCTACGCCTGAGGCGCTCGAGGCGGCGGACGCCTGGCCCGTCCTGGCGGACGTGAATGCCGCGGATGGGGTGGGGCGTCCGTGTCGGCATTCTGGAAATTTTCTGTTACAAATTTATTGAGGTCAGCGTTGATGCGGCCGGGAGGCCGAGTGCGCAAAGAGTTGCACAACTGTTCTCCTCTATCCTCTCGGCCAGCATTTCCATCGCGCGGGCGCAGGCGCGTCGCGCCCGGAACCGAATACGCCAGGAACGCACGGCTGCGTTTCCAAGAGGACAGTGAATGTTCGCCCCCGCCAACCAGACGCACTTCAGCCTTCGCATCGAAAACCTCCGGCACGACTTCCAGGTACTCGCCTTCCGCGGTCGCGAAGCCATCAGCCAGCCCTTTCGCTTCGACCTGGAGCTGGTCAGCGAGCGATCCGACCTGGACCTCGACGCGCTGCTGCACCAGCCGGCCTTCCTGATCCTCTCGCCGAGCGGGCAAGGGGTCCACGGACAGCTCACCAGCATCGCCCAGGGGGACTCCGGCAAGCGCCTGACCGGCTATCGCGCGACCCTGGAGCCGCGCCTGGCCTACCTGGGGCTGTGCAGCGACCAACGCATCTTCCAGCGCCTCAGCGTGCCGGAAATCATCGGTCGGGTGCTGGAGGGCCACGGCATTCTCGCCGACGCCTACCGCTTCCAGCTGGGCCCGACGCCGTACCCGGCCCGCGAATACTGCACGCAGTACGACGAAACCGACCTGGCGTTCCTCAGCAGGCTCTGCGAGGAGGAAGGCATCCATTACCACCATGAGTTTTCTGCCCAGGGCCATGTGCTGGTCTTCGGCGACGACCAGACCTCCTTTCCGCGGCTGCAACGCCCCGTCGCCTACGTGCAGGACGCCGGGCTGGTCGCCGACCAGCCGGTGGTCAAGCGCTTCGGCGTGCGCTTCGACACCCGTGCCAGCCGGGTTACCCGGCGCGACTACGACTTCGAGCAACCCGCGTTGCAGATGCAGGCCGCCCATGGCCCGCAGCCCGGGGCGCAGCAACCGGACCTGGAGGACTACGACTATCCCGGCCGCTTCACCCACCGCGAGCGCGGCAAGCACCTGAGCCGGCGCGCGCTGGAACGGCATCGCGCCGACTACCTACAGGCCAGGGGCGAAAGCGACGAACCGGCGCTGCTCAGCGGACACTTCCTGACGCTGTCCGCGCATCCCCGCGGCGAATGGAACGATCTCTGGCTGCTTACCGAGGTTCTCCACGAAGGGCGGCAGCCGCAGGTACTGGAAGAGTCGATCGACAGCGACGTCGCGCAGGGCCGGGGCGATTTCCGCCAGGGCTATCGCAACCGTTTCGTCGCCACTCCCTGGAGCGCGCATTTCCGCCCCCCGCTGGAGCATCCCAAGCCACGCGTGCTGGGCTGTCAGACAGCGGTCGTGACCGGCCCCGCCGGCGAGACCATCCACTGCGACCAATACGGCCGGGTCAAGGTGCAGTTCTTCTGGGATCGCCTCGGCCAGGCCGACGACAACACCAGTTGCTGGTTGCGCGTCGCCTCCAACTGGGCGGGCAAACGCTATGGCGGCGTAGCCATCCCGCGGGTGGGCATGGAAGTCCTGGTGGGTTTCCTGGAGGGCGATCCGGATCAGCCGCTGGTCACCGGTTGCCTCTACCACAGCGAAAACCGGGTGCCCTACGAGCTGCCGCAGAACAAGACCCGCAGCGTTTTCAAGACCGACAGCTACCCCGGCGGCGGCGGTTTCAACGAACTGCGCATCGAGGACCGCAAGGGCCAGGAACAGATCTTCGTCCACGCCCAGCGCGACTGGGACGAGAACATCGAGCACGACCAGAAGATCCGCGTCGGCCATGAGCGCCACGACACGGTCGAGGGCGATAGCTACAGCGAGTTCAGGGCCGAGGAACAGCGCACGGTCCACGCCGACCGCAAGGTCGAACTGAAGGCGGCCGACCACCTCAGCGTCGCCGACGCGTTGCACCTGAGGATCGGCACCGGCCAGTTCGTCGAGGCGGGCGACGAGATCCATTTCAAGGCCGGCGACAAGGTAGTGATCGAGGCAGGCATGGAGCTGACCCTAAAGGGCGGTGGCAGCTTCGCCAGGCTCGACCCGGGCGGTGTCACCCTCGACGGCGCCCAGGTGATGATCAACAGCGGCGGCAGCCCCGGCATCGGTAGCGGCGTTCGCGCGCTGTCGCCGCTGCAACCGCTCGCGGCCGACGCCGCGGCGGCGGGAGGCGCCTTGTTGGGAGCCATCGCCCAGAAGATCGGCGAAGCGCCGCAGAAACTCCTACGTTTCGAACTCAGTCCGTTGCCCGGCGTGGCATCGGCGGCCAGGCAACCGTATCGGCTCTACGCCAACGGTGCCCTCAAGGAGGAGGGCATCGCCGACGAAGGCGGCGCAATCAGCTTCGAACCGCTTCCGGGCGAACGCACCTATCGTATCGAGACGGCCAATGGCCACGCCTACGAAGTGGAGATGGTCGACCAGCCGGACGCACTGCAGGCCGACGATCGGCTCGCCCAGCAGGGGTTCCGCGACTACCGGGCGGAAATGCCCCAGCACAAGCCGCGTTCCGCCCCGGACGCCTACCGGCGCGACGCCTCGCGGCCCGGCGCCGCCGACAAGGATGACCCCACGCCATGAGCGACCTGTACAAACCGCAGACCCTCAAGCTGTACGCGCAACAGGCCGGCAGCGTCCGGCTGACCCTCGACTGGTTCGCCAACAAGGCTTTCTACCCGCCGCGCGCGGGTGTGCACATCAAGCCGCTGATCAATGGCCAGGCGGCCTTCGACGCGGTGCATGCGGCGATGGAAGCGGCCCGGCACAGCATCGACATCATCACCTGGGGCTTCGACCCGGCCATGCGTTTCAAACGCCCCGACGGACCGCGAATCGGCGAATTGCTGCAGACGAAGGGCCGCGAAGGGGTGCAGGCGCGGGTGCTGGTCTGGAGCAACCAGCTCGCCAGGCTCAAGGAAAACACCATCCCCGGGGCCGGCGTCGGCGGTTCCGGCGGCACCTGGGCGGGCTCGGGCGTCGCCAGCGGCAGCGCAGTGGACAACGAGGTGCTGCGGCTGGAGCAGCGGCGCCAGCATAACCTCAACCTCATCGCGCGGCAGCAGGAAGCCCTGGAACGCTCGGAACGGCTGCACCGCGAAGGCAGGCTGCCGAGCTTCGACCCGCGGGGCGCCGCCCACGCGCGGGCGCGCATCGCCGAGCTGGAGGCGGAGAACGCCGAGATCCAGCGCACTCTCGACAGCAGCGAGGCCCAGGGCTACGGCGGCAAGCGCGGTTCCGGCGGCACCCGCCAGGATCCCTGGGGGCAGATATTCACCCGCGACTGGTTCAAGGCGGTACGCGGCGGTGGGTTGCAGAACGTCGAGTTCCGTACCCGCGACTTCGAGCAGACGGCCAGGCCGGTGATGAACGGCGAGCAAGTGCGCCTCGTCAACGGGCGACTGCAAAGCCTGATCCACCTGCTGCGCGCCGATGGCATCGACGACCTGGGCATCGGCCAGTTGCTGGTACTCACCCAGTTCGCCAGCCATCACCAGAAGATGGTCCTGGTCGACTATGGCAGCCCGCAGGCCATCGGCTTCGTCATGGGTCACAACATGCACCGCAACTACTGGGACACCAGTGCCCACCTGTTCGACGACCGCGCCGCCGGTCGCGATCCCGGGTTCGGGCCCTGGCAGGATATCTCCATGCAGGTCCAGGGCCCGGTGCTGGCCGACCTCAGCCGCAACTTCAGCGAGGCCTGGGACCTCGAGACGCCGTGGTACAAGCGCTGGTTCTCGACGCCGTCGCTGACCGCCGAGCGCGACGCCTTGCCGCTGCCGAAGATCGCCACGCCCGCCAGCAACAGCGTCGCGCAGATTTGCCGGACCCAGCCGCAGGACGACGAGCGCTCGATCCTGGAGCACTATCTCAAGGCCCTGGGCAATGCCACCGACTACGTCTACATGGAAAACCAGTACTTCCGTTATGCCGGCTTCGCCGAGCGCCTGCGGAAGACTGCGCAGGTGCGCAAGGCCCGGGGCGTGCCCGGCGACCTGTACCTGTTCGTCGTGACCAACACCCCCGACTCCAGCGACGCCTCGAAGACCACCTACGACATGATGAAAGGCCTGGGCCAGGAGCAACTGATGCCGCAGGTACAGCGCGACCTGGCGCATGACTTGCGGGAAAAGCGGGAGCAGTTGAAGCAGGTCAGGGAAAACCTACATCCCGATCCCTATGTCCGGCGCGGCCAGGAAAACAACATCGAACGGCTGGAGCGCAAGATCGAAGCGCTCGAAGAGAAAGGCGTGACGCCGGAAGTCGAGCAACGCCTCGGCGATCTCGGCGCGCAGGAGATTCCCGGACTGGCGAAGAACACCGGCGAGGACGACAAGCCCTATCAACTCGCCGAAGTACCCGGCCTCAAGGTGGTCGTCGCCACCCTGGCCACCAGCGACCCCGCCCCCGGCAGCCCGCCGCCAGCGCGCCTGTCCGCCGAAGCCGAGGCCGCCCTCGGGGCACCACCGTTGAAGGCACGCTACAAGCACATCTACGTGCACTCCAAGCTGCTGCTGGTGGACGACCTCTATACCCTGCTCAGCTCGGCCAATATCAATGTCCGCAGCATGCATGGCGACAGCGAGTTGGGGATTGCCCAGCCCAATCCGGATTTGGCGAGGGCGATGCGGGAGGAGTTGTGGGGGGCGCATGTTGGGAGGTTGGCCGAAACGACCGAAAAAAACTTCGAATTGTGGAATCAGAAGATGGATGATAACTGGAAGGCCCAGGTGGCAGATGAGCCTTTTACTTCGCACTTGCTGCGCTTCTGGGATGTCACTACACCCTATAGTCAAAATCTTACGGTGGACTGAGCGATGCGAATCTCTATTGGTCTATTCATTTTCCTGTTGAGTTTCGGAGTTCCCGCTATGGCCGACAGTAAGCCGTTCATCTGCGTTAATGAGAAAGACCATTTGCCACCTCTCGATCCCCAGGCCGATGCCTGGTATCGGGAAGCAGTTGCGCTAGCTAAGCCTGACGCCTTGCGTCCTTGGGGACGTATTGTGGACTTATACAGTAAGGCAGTTGAGCGTGGGCATTGGAAGGCGATGCATAATTTGGCGAATCTTTATCGCACAGGGTGGCCCGGAGGGGTAGAAAAAGATACGCAGAAGGCATTGGATCTCTATCAAAAGATGATCGATCTGGAGGTGCCCCAAGGGTTCTATGATATGGGAGCAATGATCGGCAATCGTGCAGGGGTCATGAATCCTGCAACTGACGGGCTTAGTTTTCTTAATAAGGCTGCTAGCCTAGGAAATCCGCCGGCATTAACCGAGCTAGGTAAGCTCTATATATATGTGGCCAAAAAAAAGGATTTGGGGTTGGCGTATACTCACTGTGCTGCTAGCCAGGGCTATGCGCCGGCTAGTTATGAGTTGGGGGCGTATTACAAGATAGTAGAGCATAATTTTCCAAAAGCATTGGGTTATTATCAGGCGTCAGTCTCTCAGGGCGGAAAGAGTGCGGCTTTATTTATCTCCGGTGTTTTTGATAAAGCCAGTCCTGATGTCGATAGAATGTGGTACGCACCCGATGAGAAATTGCGCAAATTATATGATGGTATTTACGATAAACTTGCCGCTGATCCTGATTTTCGTTTTCCCAACTTGATAAAGGACCATCCTCTACCTTCTCACCCGACCCAGGGCTACGATGCAGATCGGCCCGACTGGAAACCGGGGCAGTGATGCGGCTGATGGCTATTGGACTTTGGGCCGTGCTCTGTCTTGCAGGCGTCCCCGTGATGGCCAACAGCAAACCATTTGTCTGCGCTAATGAAAAAGACCATCTGCCGCCGTTGGATCCGCAAGCCGATGCTTGGTACCGCGAAGCAGCAGCCTTGGCCAAGCCCGATACTCTGCGGCCCTGGGGCCGTATCGTCGAGCTTTACAGCAAGGCAGTGGAGCGCGGTCATTGGAAGGCCATGCATAATTTGGCGAATCTTTATCGTACAGGGTGGCCCGGAGGAGTAGAAAAAGATCCGCAGAAGGCATTGGATCTCTATCAAAAGATGATAGATCTGGATGTGCCTCAGGGGTTCTATGATATGGGGGCAATGATTGGTAATCGTGCCGGTGTTAAGAACCCTGCTACCGATGGTCTGACCTTCTTGGATAAAGCCGCTAGTTTGGGGAACCCGCCAGCACTGACCGAGTTGGGTAAACTCTATATTTATGTGGCCAAGGAAAAGGAATTGGGGCTGGCGTATGCCAGTTGTGCTTCCAGTCAAGGTTATGCTCCGGCGAGCTATGAGCTTGGAAGCTACTATGAGTTGGTTGAGCATAATTATCCAAAGGCACTTAGATACTATCAAGTCTCCGTCTCTCAAGGCGGCAGGAGTGCCGCCTTTTTTCTCTTGCGCGTCTTCGGAAAGAGGACGCCTCCTTCAAGTGCAATGTGGTATACGCCGGATGAAAAGCTTGAGAAATTCTACTACTCCCTCTATCTGCAAATTGATGCCGACCCCGATCTTCGTTTTCCCAATTTGGTAAAAGATAACCCCTTGCCACCCCACCCCGTCCAGGGCTACGACGCAGCTCGACCCGACTGGAAGCCGGGTCAGTGATTCGGCTAATGGCTATTGGAATATGGGCTGTACTTTGTCTCGCAGCAGTTCCCGCTATGGCTGACAGCAAGCCTTTTGTCTGCGTTAACGAAAAGGACCATCTACCCCCTCTGGACCCGCAGGCCGATGCTTGGTATCGCGAAGCGGCGACCCTGGCCAAGCCCGATACCTTGCGTCCGTGGCCTCGTATCGTCGATCTATACAGTAAGGCAGTTGAGCGTGGTCACTGGAAGGCTATGCATAACTTGGCGAGCCTCTATCGTACCGGTTGGCCAGGCGGTGTGGAGAAGGATACTCAGAAAGCTCTAGATCTCTACCAGAAGATGATCGATTTGAAGGTTCCTCAAGGTTTCTACGATATGGCGGCAATGATCGGGAGTCGCGCTGGCGTCAAGAATCCTGCGACTGATGGACTTACTTTTCTCGATAAGGCTGCAAGCTTGGGTAATCCACCAGCATTAACTGAGTTAGGAAGGCTATATATATATGTTGCTGGTCAGGATGAGTTGGGGCTGAAATATACGAACTGTGCTGCAGGCCAGGGCTATGCTCCTGCCAATTACGAACTGGCGATGTACTATCGTTTGGTGGCACATAACTACCCAAAGGCGGCAGGCTATTACCTTCTTGCTGCAAGCCAAGGAAATAATGATGCTGCCTTCTTCATGTCCGGAGTTTTTGATAAGACTAGTCCCGATGTTGACAGAATGTGGTACGCCCCCGATGAGAGGCTACACAAACTATATGATGGTATTTACGACCAACTTTCCGCTGATCCTGATTTGCGTTTTCCCAACTTGATAAAGGACCATCCTCTGCCTCCTCACCCGACCCAGGGCTACGACGCAGATCGGCCCGACTGGAAATCGGGGCAGTGATGCGGCTGATGGCTATTGGACTTTGGGTCGTGCTCTGTCTTGCAGGCGTCCCCGTGATGGCCAACAGCAAATCGTTTGTCTGCGTTAATGAAAAAGACCATCTGCCGCCGTTGGATTCGCAAACCGATGCTTGGTACCGCGAAGCAGCCGCCTTGGCCAAGCCCGATACTCTGCGGCCCTGGGGCCGTATCGTCGAGCTTTACAGTAAGGCAGTGGAGCGCGGCCATTGGAAGGCCATGCATAATTTGGCGAATCTTTATCGTACAGGGTGGCCCGGAGGAGTAGAAAAAGATACGCAGAAGGCATTGGATCTCTATCAAAAGATGATAGATCTGGATGTGCCTCAGGGGTTCTATGATATGGGAGCAATGATTGGAAATCGCGCCGGGGTTAAAAACCCTGCAACTGACGGACTTACTTTCCTTGATAAGGCTGCTAGCCTAGGAAATCCGCCGGCACTAACTGAA
Organism: Pseudomonas sp. FDAARGOS_761; assembly: GCF_013343155.1. Lineage (NCBI taxonomy): Bacteria > Pseudomonadati > Pseudomonadota > Gammaproteobacteria > Pseudomonadales > Pseudomonadaceae > Pseudomonas > Pseudomonas sp. FDAARGOS_761. Next base: position 6,123,073 of record NZ_CP054572.1, read on the forward strand.
CTAGGTAAGCTTTATATATATGTGGCCAAAAAAAAGGATTTGGGGTTGGCGTATACTCACTGTGCTGCTAGTCAGGGTTATGCGCCGGCTAGTTATGAGCTGGGGGCGTATTACAAGATAGTAGAGCACAATTTCCCAAAGGCACTGGTTTATTATCAGGTGTCAGTCTCTCAGGGGGGCAAGAGTGCGGCTTTTTTCCTATCACGAGTCTTCGGAAGTGAGACTCCCCCTGCAAGTGCAATGTGGTACGCCCCCGACGAAAAGTTGCGAGAAGCGTATTATTCAATCTACAAAAAGCTTGAAGCTGACCCCGACTTACGTTTCCCCAATCTGATAGAGGACTATCCTCTGCCTCCTCATCCCACCCAGGGCTACGACGCGGACCACCCAGACTGGAAGCCGGAGCGGTAAGTACGCGAGGCGTGGGCCAGAACGACGTCCAAGGTTTCCAGCGGCAGGCCAGGCGGCAAATGCTACATCTGCACGGCCCGCAAACGCTCCTCGGCCTGGCGGGCGAGCATCCGCAGCAGCGGAGCGAGGGTGTGCGGCGGGGTTTCGTCGGCGCGGGTGATGGCGTAGAGGGTGACCGGGAAGGCCGGGCTCAATGGGCGGATCGCGGTGCTGTGCGGGTCGGCGCCGAGGGCGGTGAAGGGATCGACCAGCGCCAGGCCGGCCCCAGCCTCCACCAGGGCGCGGGCGAGGGCGTAGGTCTGCACGGCGATCTTCACCTGCGGCGGTGGCTCCACGGCGCTGAGGTAATCCTCCAGGCGGGCGAACAGCGGGTCGGCGGTGGACAGCCCGATCAGCGCTTCGCCGGCCAGCCCGGCCAGGCTCAGCGGCTGCCGGCGTTCCGCTTCGGGCCAGTGTTCGCGCGGCGCCAGGGCCACCAATACGCCGCTGGCGATGGCTTCGCCGCGCAGGCCGGGGTGTTCCGGCTGCTTCAGGCTCAGGGCCAGGTCCAGTTCGCGCATCAGCAGGCCCTGCACCAGCTCGCGCGAATGCAAGGTGGCCAGTTCGCAGCCGCTCTGCGGATAGCGCGCGCTCCATTCGCCGATCGCCCGCGGCAGCAGCGACAGCGCCAGGGCCGGGGTGGCGCCGATGCGCAGGCTGTGGCCCGGCTGGCGCCGCAGGTTCTGCGCCAGGCGCCGCACGGCCTGCAGGCTATCGCTGAGCTTGGCCACTTCGCGCTCCAGTTCCAGCGCTTCCGGAGTCGCCAGCAGCTTGCCGCGCACTCGCAAGAACAGCGGGAAGCCCAGTTGCTGCTCGGCGTGCTGCAGGACCTTGCTCACCGCCGGTTGGGACACGTGCAGCAACTGTGCGGCGCCGCTGACCGAGCCAGCCTGGCGGATCGCCTGGAACACTTCGATATGGCGGAGCTTCATCGGCGCGAGCCCATAACCTGGATTTATACCCTGGCCATCTTTATTCATTGTCCTACCGCTGTCATCCGCGCCTATCGTCGAAGCCCTGGAAAACACCTGGATAACGATTGTCATGGCTCAGCGGGTTTGCATCATCGGCGCCGGCGTGGTCGGCCTGGCCACGGCCTACGCCCTGGTTCGCGAAGGATTCGACGTGACCCTGGTGGAAGCGCGCGAGCGGGGCGGGCTGGAAACCAGCTACGCCAATGGCGGGCAGTTGTCCTATCGCTACGTGGCGCCATTGGCCGACAGCGGCGTGCCGGCCCAGGCGCTCGGCTGGCTGCTGCGCAACGATGCGCCGTTGCGCCTGCGGCCGCGTCTTGATCCGGCGCAGTGGCGCTGGCTGCTGGGCTTCCTCGCGGCCTGCCGCGGCTCGCTGAACCGCCGCAATGCCGCGCACCTGCTGCGCCTGGCATTGCTCAGCCAGCGCACCCTGCAGGCCTGGCGCGAGGAGGATGGCCTCGATGGCTTCGACTGGCGGCGCAACGGCAAGCTGGTGGCGTTTCGCCAACCGGCCAGCTTTGCGCGGGCCCGCCAGGGCCTGGCCGATCACTCGGTGCAATTCGTCCTGTCCGCCGCCGAGTGCCGCGAGTTGGAGCCGGCCCTGTCCGCCGCGCCCTTCGTCGGCGGCATCCACACGCCGGACGAGGAGGTCGCCGACTGCCATGCCTTCTGCGTGCAACTTGCCGAGCGCCTGCAGGCTTCCGGACATTGCCGGCAACTGCATGGCCGCAGGGTGACGAAGATCGTCGAGGGCGGCGCGGCGGTGCGTGGCGTCGAGGTCGGCGGCGATCTCATCGAGGCCGATCATGTGGTGCTGGCCGCCGGCTACCGCAGCGCCGAATTGATGCTGCCGGGCCTGCGCCTGCCGCTATACCCGCTCAAGGGCTATAGCCTGACCCTGCCGGTCGGCGCGCAGCACCGCGCGCCGGATACCAGCATCACCGATTACGACCGCAAGATCGTCTACGCGCGGATCGGCGAGCGGCTGCGGATCGCCGCGATGGTCGACATCGTCGGCTTCGACCCCGGCCTCGAGCCCGCGCGCCTGGCACTGCTGCGCCAGCAGGCGCGGGACACGTTCCCGCAGGGCGGCGATTTCGACGCTGCCGTCGAATGGGCCGGCATGCGCCCGGCCACGCCCACCGGGGTACCGCTGGTGGGCAACGGCGGCTACCGCAACCTCTGGCTCAACCTCGGCCACGGCGCGCTCGGCTTCACCCTGGCCTGCGGCAGCGGGCGCCTGCTGGCCGAGCAGATCGGCCGCCGCCCGCCGAGCATCGATACCACTGGCCTGCTGCCGCGCGGCGCGCTGGCTGGCTGATCCCCCCTCGACTGGAGCACTCCCATGGAACCGACCCGTATCGCCACCAACGACCGCCTGTCCGCCGCGGTCTGCTTCGACGCCCTGGTATTTCTTTCCGGCCAGGTGCCGGGCCAGGCCGAGGATATCCATGGCCAGACCCGCGAGGTGCTGGCGAAGATCGACGCGCTGCTGGCCGAGGCCGGGTCGCGCAAGGAGCGTATCCTCAGCGCGACCATCTACCTGAAGGACATCGCCCGCGATTTCGCCGCCCTGAACGAGGTCTGGACCCAGTGGTTGCCGACCGGCCAGGCACCCAGCCGGACCACCGTCCAGGCGGAGCTGGCGCATCCGTCGGTGCTGGTGGAGATCACCGTGGTGGCGGCCAGGGGCTGACTTACTTTCCATAGCCATAAGAAAAAAGAGGCAGAACCTCCGATGAAAACCCTTGTATCCAGCACCCTCGCACTCTCCCTGTCGCTCGCCATCGGCGCCGCGCAGGCCGAGGAACTCAGCGGCACCCTGAAGAAGGTTGCCGACAACGGCACGATAACCCTGGGTTATCGCGATGCCTCGGTGCCTTTCTCCTACCTTGGCGATAACAGCGGCCAGCCCATGGGCTATTCGGTGGAACTGGCCGGCAAGGTGGTGGAGCGGCTCAAAAGCACCCTCGGCAAGCCGGAACTCAAGGTGAAGTACAACCTGGTCACTTCGCAGACTCGCATCCCGCTGGTGCAGAACGGCACCGTCGACCTGGAGTGCGGCTCCACCGGGGTCACCGCCGAGCGGCAGAAACAGGTGGCGTTCTCCTACGGCTTCATCTACGTCAAGGGCCAGTTGCTGACCCGCAAGGACAGCGGCATCGCCCACTTCGACGACCTCAAGGGCAAGAACGTGGTGACCACCGCCGGCACCACCAACGAGCGCTACCTGAAGAACTACAACGCCGAACACAAGCTGGGGATGAACGTGGTCAGCGCCAAGGACCACGGCGAAGCCTTCCAGATGCTGCAATCGGGTCGCGCGGTGGCCTTCTACATGGACGATGCGCTGCTCTACGGCGAACGCGCCAAGGCGCGCCAGCCGCACGACTGGGTGGTGGTCGGCGAGCCGCAATCGCGGGAGATCTACAGCTGCATGGTGCGCAAGGACGACCCGCAGTTCCTTGCCCTGGTCAACGAGACCCTGGCCGGGCTGTATCGCTCGGGCGAGATACAGCGCATCTACCAGCGCTGGTTCCAGCAGCCGATCCCGCCCAAGGGGTTGAACCTGGAGTTCCCCATGACCGCGGAGCTGAAGGCGATCCTCGAGAACCCCACCAGCGATCCGGTGCAGTGAGCGTCTAGCGCTGCAGGCCAAGGTGGCGGATCGACGGCGTCGGCGCGTCCAGGCGCGACCAGACGTCGTCGGCCAGTTCGGCCGGATAGAAGGACGGCAGGCCAGGCAGTTCGTCGCGGGCGATCCAGCCGACCTCGCGGATATCGAACTCGTCGCCGCCCAGGCCCTTCAGGTTAGCCAGGGTCGGCTCGCCACGCCAGGCGTCGATGCGGTAGAACAGCTCCATGTGGAAGCGCCCGGCGGCGGGTTCGGCGAATTCGCGCACGTAGACCAGCGGGCCGACGTCCACCCGCAGGCCGGTCTCCTCGAAAAACTCGCGCCGGACGGTATCCTTCGTCGATTCGTCGCATTCCGACTCGAAGCCGCCGCCGGGCGGAATCCAGTAGATGTCGCCGCCGACCTCGTGGCGGACCAGCAGGATGCGTTGCTCCACCACCAGCAGGCCGGCGGCGCGGATACGGTGTCGCAAGGCCTCGGCCATGCTCGCTCTCCCGGCGCCAGGCGCCGTTGCTTGGATTGATGGTTTCCTGTCTACCGGGGCGGACATGAAAGCCGCTCGGTTTTTTTCCCGGCGCCGAAGTATCATGCGCGGCAGAGCAAAGGACGGGCCCCGCTGTCGACGTTTGCGCCGGGGGCCGAACACATCGCCTCGGGAGCGCATCATGCTAGTTCTGTATCCGGAAATTAAACCCTACGCTCGCCACGAGCTGGCCGTCGACGAACCGCATGTGCTGTATGCCGACGAAAGCGGTTCGCCGGACGGACTGCCGGTCGTCTTCGTCCACGGCGGCCCCGGCTCCGGTTGCGATGCCCTGTCGCGTCGCTTCTTCGATCCCAACCTCTACCGTATCGTCACCTTCGACCAGCGCGGTTGCGGCCGTTCCACGCCCCACGCCAGCCTGGAGAAGAACAGCACCTGGGAGCTGGTGGCGGACATGGAGCGCCTGCGCGAGCACCTGGGTATCGAGAAGTGGGTGCTGTTCGGCGGTTCCTGGGGCTCGACCCTGTCGCTGGCCTACGCGCAGACCCATCCCGAGCGGGTCCATGCGCTGATCCTGCGCGGCATCTTCCTCTGCCGTCCGCAGGACATCCACTGGTTCTACCAGGAAGGCGCCAGCCGCCTGTTCCCCGACTATTGGGAAGACTATGTCGCGCCGATCCCGCCGGAAGAGCGCGGCGACCTGCTGGCGGCCTTCCACAAGCGCCTGACCGGTAGCGACCAGATCGCCCAGATGCACGCCGCCAAGGCCTGGTCGACCTGGGAGGGCCGCACCGCCACGCTGCGCCCCAACCCCATGGTGGTGGACCGCTTCACCGAGCCGGGCAGGGCGCTGTCGATCTCGCGCATCGAGAACCACTTCTTCGTCAACCAGGGCTTCCTCAGGCCCAACCAGTTGCTCGAGGACATGCACCGCATCGCCCATCTGCCTGGCGTGATCGTGCATGGCCGCTACGACGCCATCTGTCCGCTGGACAATGCCTGGGCCCTGCACCAGGCCTGGCCGAACAGCGAACTGCAGATCATCCGCGACGCCGGGCACACCGCCAGCGAGCCGGGGATAGTCGATGCGCTGGTGCGCGCCACCAACGAGATCGGCCGGCGACTGCTCGACCTGCCGCCGGAGGCCGAATGAAGGCATTGCTGCAGCGCGTCGGCGCGGCGCGGGTGGAGGTTGGCGGCGAAATCGTCGGCTCCATCGATCGCGGCCTGCTGGTGCTGGTCGGGGTCGAGCCCGAGGATGGCGAGCGTTGCGCGGCGAAGATGCTGCACAAGCTGCTCAACTACAGGGTGTTCGGCGACGACGAGGGCAAGATGAACCGGTCCTTGCTGGACGTGCAGGGCGGCTTGCTGCTGGTCTCGCAATTCACCCTGGCGGCGAACACCCGCAGCGGTCTGCGTCCGAGCTTCTCCAGCGCGGCGCCGCCGGCGCAAGGAGAGACGGTGTTCGAGCACCTGGTGAAACTGGCGCGGGAGGCCTATCCGCAGGTGGCGACCGGGCGTTTCGGCGCCGACATGCAGGTGCACCTGGTCAACGACGGGCCGGTGACCTTCCTGCTGGAGAGTTGATCGGCGTCGAGGGGATTGTCCCCAAGGTGCTTCAAGGAGGGATGGCGGGGCCGGAACGGTGAATTTTTGTGACAGATACATGGCCTTTTGTCACAACCTCGGTGCATCATCCGCACGCCGATTTCATGCTGTACAGGACAGGCCGGCCGGCATCCCGATGCCGGGCGGGGCGTCCTGCAACCCAATGGACGGGAATCATTCCGCCCGGGCAGGGTCGGAACCTCTGGGGTCGCTAGCCGACGAGCGGCATGCCCCCTGGTTTTCCAGGCCCGGTGCACGTAACGCGAATGACTGGAAACAGGCATTCTTTTTGTCAGATCGCGCCAAATCTGGCTATCTATCGGGTTTGGCAGCGAATGTGGCGAAACCATGTTCGACCGGCACTCCGGTGCCGTCGGAGACCCCTGAACGGTCAGGGCGTCTTCAGTAATTCATGTTCACGGACGAGGGGGCCTCGTGATTTTCCGTTCCGTTTCAAACACCGATTTCCGCGCCCGCGTGCGCACCCTGCTGCTTGCCGGCTCGACCGCGCTGGCATTCGTCGCCGCCCCGGTATGGGCGTTCAGCATCGACGACGTGGCGAGCAAGGCCAAGGACCTGGCCGGCGACAAGTATTCCGCGCCGACCAGCAACCTGCCATCGGAATTCAGCGAAATGAAATTCGCCGATTACCAGCAGATCCGTTTCATCAACGAGCGCGCCTACTGGGGCAAGCTGAAGACGCCGTTCAAGCTGAGCTTCTATCACCAGGGTATGCACTTCGACACGCCGGTGAAGATCAACGAGGTGACCGCTACCACGGTCAAGCCGATCAAGTACGATCGCACCAAATTCGATTTCGGATCCCTGAAGTTCGACGAGAATGCCACCAAGGATCTCGGCTATGCCGGTTTCCGCGTGCTCTATCCGATCAACAAGGCCGACAAGCAGGACGAGATCGCCACCTTCCTTGGCGCGAGCTACTTCCGCGTGGTCGGCAAGGGCCAGGTCTACGGTCTGTCGGCGCGCGGCCTGGCGATCGATACCGCGCTGCCTTCGGGCGAAGAGTTCCCGCGCTTCCGCGAATTCTGGATCGAGCGGCCGAAGGCGCAGGACAAGCAACTGGTGATCTACGCCCTGCTCGACTCGCCGCGGGCCACCGGCGCCTACCGCTTCGTGCTGCGTCCGGGCAAGGATGCGGTGATGGATGTCCAGGCCCGCGTGTTCCTCCGCGACAAGGTCAGCAAACTGGGCCTGGCGCCGCTGACCAGCATGTACCTGTTCGGCTCCAACCAGCCGTCCGAGCAGCACAACTTCCGGCCCGAGCTGCATGACTCCAGCGGTCTGCAGATCCATGCCGGCAACGGCGAGTGGCTGTGGCGTCCGCTGAACAATCCGAAGCACCTGTCGGTGAGCACCTTCAGCGTCGAGAACCCGAAAGGCTTCGGCCTGCTCCAGCGCGGCCGCGAGTTCTCCCGCTACGAAGACCTGGACGACCGCTACGACCTGCGTCCGAGCGCCTGGATCGAGCCGAAGGGCGACTGGGGCAAGGGCACCGTGGAACTGGTGGAAATCCCGACCCCGGACGAAACCAACGACAATATCGTCGCGTTCTGGAACCCCGAGACCCAGCCTGAGGTCGGAAAGCCGCTGGACTTCGCCTACCGCCTGCACTGGACCATGAATGAAGACGAGTTGCACGACCCGAAATCCTCCTGGGTCAAGCAGACCATGCGCTCGGTCGGCGACGTGAAGCAGAAGAACCTGATCCGCCAGCAGGACGGCAGCACCGCCCTGGTCGTCGACTTCGAAGGGCCGGCCCTGAAGGACCTGGCGCCGGACGCGCCGGTGACCACCCAGGTCAGCACCGACAGCAACGCCGAGGTGGTGGAGAACAGCCTGCGTTACAACCCGGTCCTGAAAGGCTGGCGCCTGACGCTGCGGATCAAGGTCAAGGATCCGAAGAAGCCGGTGGAAATGCGCGCGGCGCTGGTCGACGAGGCGCAGAAGCCACTGAGCGAAACCTGGAGCTATCAGCTGCCTGCCGATGAATAACCCATCCACTACGAAAGCACCGCTGGCCGACTACCTCGCTCATCTTCCCCTGGCGGAAGAGGAGCGGGAGCGGCTTGGCGAGTCCGCTTCCTTCTCCGAGCTGCACGCTCGCCTGGCGGGAGCGGAAGGCGCCGCTGCCGATGCCGGGGGCGATCCCGCCCTGGCCTCGGTACGCGCCCGCCTGCAGCTGGGCACCCCTGAGCTGGACGACGCCGAGATGTTCGGCGTCGACGCCCAGGGTCGCACCTTCCTCAAGATTTCCCCGCCGATCCGCCGTACCAAGGTGATTCCCGAGCCCTGGCGCACCAACATCCTGGTGCGCGGCTGGCGTCGGCTGACCGGACGCAGCAACCCGCCCAAGCCCAAGCGTGCCCTGCCGCGGGCCCGCTGGCAGCGGGTCGGCTCGCTGCGCCGGTTCATCCTGCTGTTGTTGATGCTGGCGCAGACCTCGGTCGCCACCTACTACATGAAAGGCATCCTGCCCTACCAGGGCTGGGCCTTCGTCGACCTGGAGGAACTGGCCCAGCAGAGCCTGCTGGATACCGTCCAGCAGGTGCTGCCCTATGTCATCCAGTTCGGCATCCTGGCGCTCTTCGCGATCCTCTTCTGCTGGGTCTCGGCCGGCTTCTGGACCGCGCTGATGGGCTTCTGGGAGCTGCTCACCGGGCGCGACCGCTACCGGATCTCCGGCAGCAGCGCCGGCAGCGAGCCGATCGCCGCCGACGCCCGCACGGCGATCGTCATGCCGATCTGCAACGAAGACGTGCCGCGGGTATTCGCCGGCCTGCGGGCGACCGTCGAGTCGATGGCCGCCACCGGCGAGATGGAACGCTTCGACTTCTTCGTCCTCAGCGACACCAACGACCCGGATATCGCCGTCGCCGAGCAGCAGGCCTGGCTCGAGCTGTGCCGCGAGACCAAGGGCTTCGGCAAGATCTTCTACCGTCGCCGCCGGCGCCGGGTGAAGCGCAAGAGCGGCAACATCGACGACTTCTGCCGGCGCTGGGGCGGCGACTACCGCTACATGGTGGTGATGGACGCCGACAGCGTGATGAGCGGCGACTGCCTGGCCAAGCTGGTGCGCCTGATGGAGGCCAATCCTGAGGCGGGGATCATCCAGACCGCGCCGAAGGCGTCCGGCATGGACACCCTGTATGCGCGCATGCAGCAGTTCGCCACCCGCGTCTACGGCCCGCTGTTCACCGCCGGCCTGCACTTCTGGCAACTCGGCGAGTCGCACTACTGGGGCCACAACGCGATCATCCGCATGCAGCCCTTCATCGACCACTGCGCCCTGGCGCCGTTGCCGGGCAAGGGCTCGTTCGCCGGCGCGATCCTGTCCCACGACTTCGTCGAGGCTGCGCTGATGCGCCGTGCCGGCTGGGGCGTGTGGATCGCCTACGACCTCGACGGCAGCTACGAAGAACTGCCGCCGAACCTGCTCGACGAACTCAAGCGCGACCGCCGCTGGTGCCACGGCAACCTGATGAACTTCCGCCTGTTCCTGGTCAAGGGCATGCACCCGGTGCACCGCGCGGTGTTCCTCACCGGGGTCATGTCCTACCTGTCGGCGCCGTTGTGGTTCTTCTTCCTGGTGCTTTCCACCGCGCTGCTGGCGGTGCACCAACTGATGGAGCCGCAGTACTTCCTGGAACCGCGGCAGTTGTTCCCGATCTGGCCGCAGTGGCATCCGGAGAAGGCCATCGCGTTGTTCTCCACCACCCTGACCCTGTTGTTCCTGCCCAAGCTGCTCAGCGTAATGCTGATCTGGGCCAAGGGCGCCAAGGGTTTCGGCGGGGTGATCCGGGTGACCCTGAGCATGCTCCTGGAGATGTTCTTCTCGGTGCTGCTGGCGCCGGTGCGCATGCTCTTCCACACCCGCTTCGTGCTGGCCGCCTTCCTCGGCTGGTCGGTGCAGTGGAACTCGCCGCAGCGCGACGACGACGCCACGCCCTGGAGCGAGGCGATCCGCCGGCACGGCATGCAGACCCTGCTGGGTATCGCCTGGACCCTGCTGGTGGCCTGGCTCAACCCGCGCTTCCTGTGGTGGCTGTCGCCGATCGTCGGTTCGCTGATCCTGTCTATCCCGGTATCGGTGATCTCCAGCCGGGTGAAGCTGGGCCTGCGCGCCCGCGATGAAAAGCTGTTCCTGATCCCGGAGGAGTACGACACGCCGCGCGAGCTGCGCGCCACCGACGAGTACACCTACGAGAACCGCTGGCATGCGCTCAAGGATGGCTTCCTCAAGGCCGCCGTCGATCCGTTGCTCAACGCCCTGGCCTGCGCCATGGGCACGGCTCGCCACAACCGTGCGCAAGCCATCGAGACGGTGCGCGGCGAGCGTATCGGCAAGGCCATCGAGACGGGCCCGGAACAGCTCGACGGCGCCACGCGCCTGGCCCTGTTGAGTGACCCGGTAGCACTTTCGCGCCTGCATACGCGGGTCTGGGAAGAGGACCGCGACGACTGGCTCGGCCGCTGGCGCAAGGCCGAGGCGGACGACCCCCACGCCGCCAGCGTACCGCTGGCCCAGGTAGTGCCCGGCGACGCCGGCCTGCTGCCCGCCGCCCAGTCCTGATCCCATGCCCCCGGCGGAACGCCGCCGGGGGCATGGTCTGTTTCTTGCCTGTTTTCCCCGTGCGGCGCTGCTGTTACCCTGCGCCGGCAATCCAGAAAGTCTCGTATCGTTCGCCAGCTGAGGTACTATCGGCCGCCTTTTGCGCAGCCGGTCATGGCCTGCTGCCCGCCCGGGACGGCGACACGACGAGAGCATCCGTTCGACGACTGTGTTTCTAAGACTGCTGGGGATTGGGGAATGAAAAAGTATCTTGCTTCATTGGTTCTGGGCGTCTGCGCCCTGGTGGGCGTGGCTTCGGTCCAGGCGGCCGGCGCGGTGGAGGACGCGGTCAAGCGCGGCACCCTGCGGGTCGGCATGGACCCGACCTACATGCCGTTCGAGATGACCAACAAGCGCGGCCAGATCATCGGCTTCGAAGTCGACCTGCTCAAGGCCATGGCCAAGTCCATGGGCGTCAAGCTGGAGCTGGTCTCCACCAGCTACGACGGCATCATCCCGGCGCTGCTGACCGACAAGTTCGACATGATCGGCTCGGGCATGACCCTGACCCAGGAGCGCAACCTGCGCCTGAACTTCTCCGAGCCCTTCATCGTGGTCGGCCAGACCCTGCTGGTGCGCAAGGAGCTGGAAGGCAAGATCAAGTCCTACAAGGACCTGAACGATCCGCAGTACAGCATCACCTCGAAGATCGGCACCACCGGTGAGATCGTTGCCCGCAAGCTGATCAGCAAGGCCAAGTACCACGGCTTCGACAACGAGCCGGAAGCGGTGATGGACGTGGTCAACGGCAAGGCCGACGCCTTCATCTACGACTCGCCCTACAACGTGGTGGCGGTGAGCAAGTTCGGCGCCGGCAAGCTGGTCTACCTCGACCAGCCGTTCACCTACGAGCCGCTGGCGTTCGGCCTGAAGAAAGGCGACTACGACAGCATCAACTTCATCAACAACTTCCTCCATCAGATCCGCGAAGACGGCACCTATCAGCGCATCCACGACAAGTGGTTCAAGAACACCGAGTGGCTGAAGGAAATGGAATGAACCGCTGACGGCCCCCGCGAAGGGGGCCGTCGTACCTGCGCATTCCATCGTTCGAGAGAGTTTCCGTGACCAAGAAGAAACGTTCCGTCTGGCCCTGGCACCTGCTGACCGGGCTGATCCTGCTGGTCCTGGCCTGGGCGCTGTGGTTCTCCACCTCGCTGATTTCCTATGAATGGCGCTGGAACCGCGTTCCGCAGTACTTCGCCTACCAGGCCGAGGAGCCGTTGCGGGCCAACGAGATCGGCCGGGTCGAGGCTATCGAGGAACAGGGCAGGGACGCGCGCGTCACGCTGCTTGGCGAGAGCGGCGAGAAGCAGGTCGTGACCGTCGCCCAGGACAGCCTGCAATTCTCCGAAGGCGACGACGTGGCCGAGGGCGACGCGGTCGGGGTGACCCGCCACTGGGCCGCCGGCCCACTGCTCTGGGGCCTGTGGACCACCCTCTGGCTATCGCTGGTGTCCGGTGCCATCGGCTTGGCGATCGGCCTGGTTGCCGGCCTCTGCCGGCTGTCGAAGAACCCGACCCTGCACGACCTGTCGACGATCTACGTCGAGCTGGTGCGCGGCACGCCGTTGCTGGTGCAGATATTCATCTTCTACTTCTTCATCGGCACCGTGCTCAACCTGTCCCGCGAGTTCGCCGGGGTCGCGGCGCTGGCGCTGTTCACCGGCGCCTACGTGGCCGAGATCATCCGGGCCGGCGTGCAGTCCATCGCCCGCGGACAGAACGAGGCCGCCCGCTCCCTGGGCCTGAACGCCGGCCAGTCGATGCGCTACGTGATCCTGCCGCAGGCCTTCAAGCGCGTGCTGCCGCCGCTGGCCGGGCAGTTCATCAGCCTGGTCAAGGACACCTCGCTGGTCTCGGTGATCGCCATCACCGAACTGACCAAGAGCGGCCGCGAGGCGATCACCACCTCGTTCTCCACCTTCGAGATCTGGTTCTGCGTCGCCGCGCTGTACCTGCTGTTGAACCTGCCCCTTTCGCACATGGCATCCCGACTGGAGCGGAGGCTCGGACAAAGTGATTGAAGTACGCAACCTGCTGAAGGTCTTCGATACCCGCGGCCAGGTAGTGCGCGCGGTGGACGACGTGAGTACCCGCGTGGCCAGGGGCGAGGTGCTGGTGGTGATCGGTCCGTCCGGTTCCGGCAAGTCGACCTTCCTGCGCTGCCTGAACGGCCTGGAGGAGTTCGACGAAGGCTCGGTGAGCATCGACGGCGTCGACCTGGCCGACCCGAGGACCGACATCAATGCCTACCGCCGCGAAGTCGGCATGGTGTTCCAGCATTTCAACCTGTTCCCGCACATGACCGTGCTCGAGAACCTCTGCCTGGCCCAGCGCGTGGTGCGCAAACGCGGCAAGGCCGAGCGCGAGGCCAAGGCGCGGGCGCTGCTGGCCAAGGTCGGTATCGGGCAGAAGGCCGACGAATATCCCTCGCGCCTGTCCGGCGGCCAGCAGCAGCGCGTGGCGATCGCTCGCGCGTTGTGCATGGACCCCAAGGTGATGCTGTTCGACGAACCGACCTCGGCGCTCGATCCGGAGATGGTCGGCGAAGTCCTCGACGTCATGAAGACCCTGGCCGTGGAAGGCATGACCATGGTCTGCGTGACCCACGAGATGGGCTTTGCCCGCGAAGTGGCCGACCGCGTGCTGTTCTTCGACCACGGCAAGCTGCTGGAGGACGCGCCGCCGGCGCAGTTCTTCGACAATCCGCAGGACCCGCGGGCCCAGGCCTTCCTCCGCCAGGTCCTCTAGTACCGCGCTAGGCGAACGGCTTGCCCGGCGGCGGCAGGAGCGACGTCGGACTCTGCCGCGCGGCCGGCTGGATATCGTTGTCCTCCAGCCAGTCCAGCGCCCATTCGCGCAGGCGCTCGTTCTGGTAGCGGTACCAGTCCTGCAACAGTTCCGGGTACTCCATCAGAGAGTGCTTGAAGGCCTTGAACGGCTTGCGGCTCTGCAGCGCGTTGGCGAGCGTCGCATAGGCGTGCGGCTCTTCCACCTCGCGGAGGAAATCCTGCATCAGTCCCAGCGACTGGGTGGTGCTCAGCGGGTCGATCAGCAGCAGGCGTTCCGGCTCGTTTTCCAGCAATGCGTCCAGTTCGGGATCGGGCGCCTCGGCGGAGATCAGCAGCACCTTGCCGCTGTGCAGGTCGAGGTAGTGGTCGATTCCCGGGGTATCCAGGGCGAAGGCCAGTTCGTCGATATCGATGGTCATCGGGCGCATGGCGTCATCTCCCAAAAGGCGAAAGCCTGATCCTACGCAAAGGTGCCCCTCCTGTCCGCTTTCGATGGACGGGAGGGGCTGCCGATGCAAGGAGGATCCTCTCGGGATGTTACAGGCGGAAGCGTCCCACCTGCGCCTGCAACTGCGTGCCCAGGCGCGCCAGCTCGCCGCTGGAGGCGGCGGTCTGCTCGCTGGCGGCGGCCGACTGCTCGGCGACGTCGCGTACGCTGAGGACGCTGCGGTTGATCTCCTCGGCCACCGTGCTCTGTTGCTCCGCGGCAGTGGCGATCTGCAGGTTCATGTTCTGGATGTCGGAGACGGTACGGGTGATGCTGTCCAGCGCGGCGCCGGCGCGGCGCGCCAGTTCCACCGTGCTGGCGGTCAGCGAGCGGCTGTTCTCCAGGCGTTCGGCGGCTTCACCGGCGCCCTGCTGGAGACGCTGGATCAGGCCCTCGATCTCGGCGGTGGACTGCTGGGTGCGCTTGGCGAGGCCGCGGACCTCGTCGGCGACCACCGCGAAGCCGCGTCCGGCGTCGCCGGCGCGTGCCGCTTCGATGGCGGCGTTGAGCGCCAGCAGGTTGGTTTGCTCGGCCACCGACTTGATCACGTCGAGGACGCTGCCGATCTGCTCGCTGTCGTTCTTCAGGCGCGCCATGGCTTCGCTGGAAACGTCCATTTCGGTAGCCAGGCGCTCGATGCGGGTCACCGCCTGGTCGACCACCGCGTCGCCCTGGCGCGCCTCTTCATCGGCCTGGCGAGCGGCCTGGGAGGCCAGCTCGGCGTTGCGCGCGACGTCCTGCACGGTGGCGGCCATCTCGTGCATGGCGGTGGCGACCTGGTCGGTCTCCACTTTCTGGCTGTTGACCCCGGCGCGGGTCTGCTCGGTGACCGCCGAGAGTTCCTCGGCGGAGCTGGCCAACTGGCTGACGCCGTCGCCGATCCGCCCGACCAGCTCGCGCAGGCTGTCACCCATGCGCTGCATGACTCGCTGCAACTGGCCCAGTTCGTCGCGGCGCTGGAGGGTCAGGGGATTCTGCGGACGCTTGCCGAGGTCGCCGGCGGCGATGGCCTCGGCCTGCGCGAGGGCTTCGTCCAGCGGCCGGACGATCTGCCGGTTGATCGCCCAGCCGGCGACGCAGCCGAAGGCCAGGGCCAGCGCGGCGATCAGCCAGAGGCTGGTGCGGTCGCGGCTGGCGGTGCTCTCGCGCAATTGGCGACCGGCTTCGGTGAGGGTCCGGCCGGCCCGGGCCATATCCTGGGTGCTGCTTTGCATCGCTTGCTGCGCCTGGCGCGTGCGGACGACGCCGGCACGGAACTGCTCGATGCCGCCACGATAGCCCTGGAGGCTGCGCATGGCCTGTTCCAGCGCCGCATCGGCCTCGCCGGGCAATTGGCCTCGCAGCGTCGTGCCGGCCTGGCGGAGGGCGTCGAACGCGGCGAACGCGGCCTGCTCGGCCTTGTCGCTGCGCTCGAAGACGTAGCCGCGCACCTGGTAACGCACCATGAGCAACTGTTGGTGCAGGTCGGCCACCGCACGGCTGCGTTGCAACGCCTGCGGGTCGCCGGCCTGCTGCGCGAGGCTGGCGTCCATCAGTTCCTCGAGGCGGGCGAAGCTGTCCAGCGCCTGCTGTGCAGTGCCCACCAGCACACCACGGGCGGCGCTGCGTTGCTGATCGGCTGCGGCGAGGTCGTCGAAGGCCTTGCGGTAGGCTTCGATGGCTTCGGCCTGGTGGGCCAGGGCGGCCGGGTCAAGCTCGCTGTGGCGCAGCGCCTGCAGGCGCTGGAGCATCCCGGCCAGGGTCTGGCGGACCTGCTCGGCCTGGCGCGGGTCGCTGCCGGCTTCGAATGCCAGGCGGCCTTGTTCGGCTTGCTGGGCCTGTTCCATCAGGCTGGCGACTTCGGCGAGCTGCTCGCTGAGGGCGGTCTGGTGCGTGAGGGTGCGGTTGCTGCTGATCACCACCAGCAGAAGCAGCGCGAGGAGGACACCGAAACCGACCATCAGCTTGCGGCTGACGCTCAGCTTGGCCAGTTGGAGAACCCACCAATCGTACATCGTCATTACTCCAGGCAGTGCGACACCCTGGGTTGACAGCCCCATGGCGTGGCGGAACAGGTAATGGCTCAGCGTCGTCGCGTCCGGCGTGCGGGCGCGGAGGGCCGGTACGTGGCCGGCGGGCGAGGTCTTATGGTTGTCGTGCGGAGCCCTGCGCGACAGAGGATGTCGGCCGGGCGGGGAAAACCTTCAGTCTTTTACCGGAGTTTTTTCAGAACAACCGCGCAAGCAGGGCGCTGACCGCGGTTTCCACGCGCAGGATGCGTTCGCCGAGCTGCACCGGATGCAGTCCGGCTTCGCGCAGCTTGTCGACCTCGTAGGGAATCCAGCCGCCTTCCGGGCCGATCGCCAGGGTCACCGGCTTCTCCACCGCGCGCGGACAGGCCGGCCAGGGACCGGGATGGCCGACCAGGCCGAGGCTGCCGGCGGCCAGGGCCGGCAGGCGGTCTTCGACGAAGGGTTTGAAGCGCTTCTCGACGATGATTTCCGGCAGCACCGTATCGCGGGCCTGCTCCAGGCCGAGGACCAGGTTCTCGCGGATCGCCGCCGGGTCGAGGAACGGGGTCTGCCAGAAGCTCTTTTCCACGCGGTAGCTGTTCAGCAGCACCAGCTTCGGTACGCCCATCGCGGCGATGGTCTGCAACACCCGGCGGAGCATCTTCGGTCGCGGCAAGGCCAGCAGCAGGGTGATCGGCAACTTGGCCGGCGGCGGCTGGTCGAAGCGCACCTCCAGGGTCGCCTCGCTGGCGTCGAGCTTCAGCAGGCGGCCTTCGCCCATCCAGCCGCCGAGGCGGCCGACCCGCAGGGTGTCGCCGTTCTCGGCGCGGTGCACTTCGTGCAGGTGCTTGAGGCGGCGATCGTGCAGGACCGCACGATCCGCCGACACGAAGTCGGCGTCGTCGAGGAGCAGCAGGTTCACTGGCGGGTGGCCGGAGGCTGGTCGCCGTCGCTGGCCGGTTGGTCGTCCGGATGCTCGCCGCGCTTGCGTACCAGGCGGCCGAACAGCAGGCCGATCTCGAACAGCAGCCACATCGGCACCGCGAGCATGGTCTGGGAGAAGATGTCCGGCGGGGTCAGGACCATACCGACCACGAAGCAGCCGATGATCACGTACGGGCGGATCTTCTTCAGGTACTCGACGTCGACCACCCCGATCCAGATCAGCAGCACCGTGGCCACCGGGATCTCGAAGGCGACGCCGAAGGCGAAGAACAGGGTCAGGACGAAGTCCAGGTAGCTGTTGATGTCCGTCATCATCGCCACGCCCTCGGGCGTCACGCTGGCGAAGAAGTGGAAGATCATCGGGAACACCAGGAAGTAGGCGAAGGCCATCCCGGCGTAGAACAGGATGATGCTGGACACCAGCAGCGGCAGCGCCACGCGCTTCTCGTGCTTGTACAGGCCGGGCGCGATGAAGCCCCAGACCTGCGCGAGGATCACCGGCATGGCGAGGAACAGCGCCACCACCATGGTCAGCTTGAACGGCGCGAGGAACGGCGAGGCGACGTCGGTGGCGATCATGCTGGTGCCTTCCGGAAGGAAGCGGCGCAACGGCTCGGAGACCAGGGTGTAGATCTTCTGCGAGAAGTAGAACAGGCCGGCGAAGATCAGGAAGATCGCCGCCACGCTGCGCAGCAGGCGCGCACGCAGTTCGGTCAGGTGCGAGACCAGGGGCATTTCCTGGTCGTGCTCGGGCTGCTCGGGTTTATCGGCGCTCATGGATTACGCGGCGTCTCGGACGGTGGCGAAGGGGGAGTGGAGGTAGCGACTGCCGGCGGTGCCGCGGCGTCCGCGGGCGTGCTGGTCGGCGGCGGCGTGGGTACGCTCGGCGCCGGGTTCTCGGCCGCCGGCGGCGGGGTTTCCTGCGGGGGATTCTGGCCGGTCAGCGGGGCCAGCAGCTTCTGCGCTTCGCGCTCCATCGAGAGGATGTGCTCGTTGTGCAGTTGCCGGCGGATCTCGTCCGCACCGATTTCCCGTTCCACTTCCTGCTTGATGGTATTGAAACTGCGCTTCAGGCGGCCGATCCACAGGCCGGCGGTACGTGCGGCGCCCGGCAGGCGCTCGGGGCCGAGCACCAGCAGGGCGACCAGCCCGACCAGCAACAGTTCGCTGAAGCTGATTCCGAACATCGATGGCTACCCGTCAGTCCTTGCGCGCCGGCTCTTCGACCTTCTGCGCCTGGGCGTCGATGGTGTGCGGCTGGTTCAGCGGTTGGGCCGGCTGGGCGGCGGGCTGGTCCTTCTTGTCGTCTTCCTCGGTGTTCACCGCCTTGCGGAAGCCCTTGATCGCTTCGCCGACGTCGGAACCGAGGTTCTTCAGGCGCTTGGTGCCGAACACCAGTACCACGACGATCAGGATGACGATCCAGTGTTTCCAGTCAAAAATGCCCATGTCGTATTCCTCGCAATGTGTAGGTTCAGGCCGATGGTTGGCGGGCGGCTTTCTCGGCGTGGCCGGAAAGGCCGAAGCGGCGCTCCAGTTCGTCCAGCACGGCTTGCGGATGCTGGCCGAGGGCCGAGAGCATCACCAGCGAGTGGAACCAGAGGTCGGCGGTTTCGTAGATCAGGTCCTGGCAGTCGCCGCTGGCCGCGGCATCCTTGGCGGCGATGATGGCTTCCACCGACTCCTCGCCGACCTTCTCCAGGATCTTGTTCAGGCCCTTGTGGTACAGGCTGGCCACGTAGGAGCTGTCGGGCGCGGCGTTCTTGCGCTCCTCGAGCACCGCCGCCAGGCGGGTCAGGGTGTCAGTCATGGTGGTGTCCTGCGTGTTCGTAGATAGCGTCCGGGTCCTTCAGCACCGGATCGACGGTCTTCCAGGCGCCGTTCTCGAAGACGCGGTAGAAACAGCTTTCCCGGCCGGTATGGCAGGCGATCCCGCCGACCTGCTCGACCATCAGGATGACCACGTCGGCGTCGCAGTCCAGGCGCAGTTCGTGCAGCTTCTGCACATGCCCGGACTCCTCGCCCTTGCGCCACAGCTTGCCACGCGAACGCGACCAATAGATTGCACGGTTCTCGCTGGCGGTCAGGGCCAGCGCCTCGCGGTTCATCCAGGCCATCATCAGCACGCGCCCGGTCTCGTGATCCTGGGCGATCGCCGGGACCAGGCCGTCGGCGTTCCAGTGAATCTCATCCAGCCAGTCTTTCATGGTCTTTCCACGTTCGTTGCCGGTACGTTGCGTGCGTTTCCGGCGGAAATGGGAGTAGTGTGCCAGCCGGGAGCGCGACTGGCTATCGGCGCGGGCCTAGTGGCCGTGCGCGGCGCTAGCGGCGCAGGATCAGGAACACCCCGCCGGCCAGCATCACCCACGCCGGCCAGGCTTCCAGCTGCTGACCCAGGCCGACCTCGGCGGCGCCGACCAGCAGCACCGCGCCCACCAGGCGCCCGAGCCAGTCGTGGCGGGAACCTTTCCACTCCGGCGGCGGCGCATTGTGGGCGTGCGGTTGTGACAGGCGTTCGAGGGTGTCGCGGGCCATTTGCGACAGGTGCGGCACCTGCTCGACCTGTTGCTGGAAATTGCGCAGCAACTGCTTCGGGCTGACCCGTTCGCGCATCCAGCGCTCCAGGAACGGCTGTGCGGTGGCCCACAGGTCGAGTTCCGGGTAGAGCTGGCGGCCGAGGCCTTCGATGTTCAGCAGGGTCTTCTGCAGCAACACCAGTTGCGGCTGGATCTCCATGTTGAAACGGCGCGCGGTCTGGAACAGGCGCAGCAGGACCTGGCCGAAGGAGATGTCCTTCAGCGGCTTCTCGAAGATCGGTTCGCAGACGGTACGGATCGCCGCCTCGAAGTCGTTGACCTTGGTTTCCGCCGGGACCCAGCCGGAGTCGATATGCAGTTGGGCGACCTTGCGGTAGTCACGCTTGAAGAAGGCGATCAGGTTGCGCGCCAGGTAGTCCTGGTCCTCGTCGGTCAGGCTGCCGACGATGCCGCAGTCCACCGCGATGTATTGCGGGCTCCAGGGCGCGCGGGTGCTGACGAAGATGTTGCCGGGGTGCATGTCGGCATGGAAAAAGCTGTCGCGGAACACCTGGGTGAAGAAGATCTCCACGCCGCGCTCGGCCAGTGCCTTGAAGTCGGTGCGTTGGTCGCGCAGGGTTTCCAGGTCGGTCACCGGGATGCCGTAGATGCGCTCCATCACCAGCACCTTGGGCCGGCACCAGTCCCAGTAGACCTGTGGCACGTAGAGCAGCGGCGAGCCTTCGAAGTTGCGCCGCAGCTGCGAGGCGTTGGCTGCCTCGCGGAGCAGGTCGAGTTCGTCGACGATGGTTTTCTCGTAGTCGCTGACCACTTCCACCGGGTGCAGGCGCCGCGCCTCGCTGGAGACCCGCTCGGCGAGGCGGGCGAGGATGAACAGCCAGGCGATGTCGGAGCGGATCACCGGTTCCAGGTTCGGCCGGATCACCTTCACCACCACTTCCTCGCCGCTCTTCAGGCGCGCGGCGTGGACCTGGGCCACCGAGGCAGAGGCCAGCGGTTCGCGTTCGAAGCGGGCGAAGACCTGTTCGATCTTCGCGCCCAGTTGTTCCTCGATGCGCTTGACCGCCAGCTCCGGCGGGAAGGGCGGCACCTTGTCCTGCAGCCAGGCCAGTTCGTTGGCGATGTCGTCGGGCAGCAGGTCGCGGCGGGTGGAGAGAATCTGGCCGAACTTGATGAAGATCGGTCCGAGGTCCTGCAGCGCCAGGCGCAGGCGCGCGCCGCGGGTCAGTTCCAGCTTGCGCCGCGGCAGCCAGCGCCAGGGCAGGGTGGCACCGAGCAGGCGCAGCCACCAGGGCAGCATCGGCAGTTCGAGGATCAGGTCGTCCAGGCGGTAGCGGATGACGACGCGCTGGATGCGCAGGAGGCGGCGGAAAGCGAGGAGCTTCATGCGTCGGGCTTGGTCTTTTGGCTGAGGCGTCCGACGCGCGCGTCGAGACGATCGAGGGCCAGCTTCAGCTGGTCCAGTTCGGCGAAGCGGGCTTCGGCTTCGTGCTGGCCGACCAGCGTGCGGCTTTCCTCGGCAAGGTAGTCGGCCAGGTTCAGGCGCAGGCTGTGCAGGCTCTGCGCGCTCCAGCGCGAAGCGTCGCGCAGGCCGCTGCCGAGCACCTGGGTGGCGAGCGGGCCGAGCCAGCGCGACAGTTCGTACTCCCAGTCCAGCTCCAGGCTTTGCAGGATGCCGGCCAGTTCCAGCAGGGCCGCGCTGTCGCCGTCCATGCTGACTTCCGGGCTGTGCAGGACGCGGGTCTTGTCGCGCGCCAGGGCCAGGTGCAGGAGGTTGCCGGCCGGCGCACGCAAGGTGCAGTCGACCTCCGCCTCATGCTGCGCGGCGAAGTGCAGGCCGTCGCCGGCGGGCAGGATGAAGACCCGCAGCGGCGGGCTCAAGCAGTCGACCTCGATGACCTTGGTGGAAAGCCTGCGCAGGCGCGGCAGCGCTGTCCCGTCGAGGCGCAGGACGCGATTGATGCCGGTTTCGGCGGCGGCCAGCACGGCCTGGATCAGCAGCGAGCTCATCGGCGCGCCCCCGGTTAAGGCTTGATACCGCGGTGCAGGGCGACGATGCCGCCGGTCATGTTGTGGTAGGTCACGCGGTCGAAGCCGGCTTCCACCATCATCGCCTTCAGGGTTTCCTGGTCGGGGTGCATGCGGATCGACTCGGCCAGGTAGCGATAGCTCTCGGAGTCGTTGGTGACCAGCTTGCCCATCAGCGGCAGCAGGCTGAACGAATAGGCGTCGTAGGCCTTGGACAGCAGGTTGCTGCTCGGCTTGGAGAACTCCAGCACCAGCAGGCGGCCACCGGGCTTGAGCACGCGTAGCATGGAGCGGATCGCTTCGTCCTTGTGGGTGACATTGCGCAAGCCGAAGGCGATGGTCACGCAGTCGAAGTGGTTGTCCGGGAAGGGCAGCTTCTCGGCGTCCGCCTGGACGAAGCTGACGTTGCCGGAGACGCCCTTGTCGAGCAGCTTGTCGCGGCCGACCTTGAGCATCGAGGCGTTGATGTCGGCCAGCACCACCTCGCCGGTCGGGCCGACCAGGCGTGAGAACTGCCGGGTCAGGTCGCCGGTGCCGCCGGCGATGTCGAGCACGCGGTTCCCGCTGCGCACGCCGGACAGCTCGATGGTGAAGCGCTTCCACAGGCGATGGATGCCGCCGGACATCAGGTCGTTCATCAGGTCGTACTTGGCCGCCACCGAGTGGAAGACCTCGGCGACCTTCTTCGCCTTCTGGCTTTCCGGAACGTTCTGGTAGCCGAAGTGGGTGGTGGGTTCGGCGTCGGCGCCTTTGCGGGGATCGTTCATGACGTTCTCACCTGGAAAGAATGCCGGGCATTCTAACAGGATGTGGGGAAAGTGCTGTGCCGCCGTCCGACGGCGCGGGTGCGGTGTTTTGTCTGGCCGCGTATAGTTTTCCGATCTGCAATCAGGAGTCGATCCATGTCGCGTATCCACATCGAACGTCCGCACAGCCTGGGGCTGGACGCCGCACGGGCCAAGGCGGAGAAACTGGCCGAACGTCTGGCGGAGGAGCACGGCGTGCAGTGCGAATGGCAGGGCGACGAGCTGACCTTCAAGCGCAGCGGCGTCGACGGCAGGATCGCGGTGGGGGCGGACAAGGTCGCGGTGGACGTCAAGCTCGGCCTGATGCTGTCGGCCATGAGCGGCCTGCTCAAGGGCGAGATCGAGAAGGCGTTGGACAAGGCGCTGGCCTGATCCTGCCGGGCGTTCGCCGTCCTGGCGGCGCCCATCTTCCGCTTAGTATGCGGTTTCTAATTTTCCCCGATACCTTGCTCTCACGCTGCCAGCGTTCCGGCGGCGCCTGCGGTTTCTTCAACCCAACGAGCGTGAGGTGCCCCATGGCCAAGATTGCCCTGAAGAAAAAGACCGTTTCCGAATCCACTTCCCTGGTCTCCGAGATCCGCCACTATGCCCGCCAGATCTGGCTTGCCGGCCTGGGTGCGTATTCCCGCCTGGGCACCGAAGGCAGCGACTACTTCAAGGAATTGGTGAAAGCTGGCGAAGCCCTGGAGAAAAAAGGCAAATCGCTGGTCACAAGTCAGGTCGATTCGGCCAATGACAGTGTCAAGACCGGCCTCTCTTCGGTGAAGGGAAAAGTCGAAGACCAGCTCGACAGGATCGAGCAGGCATTCGACAGCCGTGTCGCTAGCACGTTGAACCGGATAGGCATACCTTCCCGGAACGATGTCGAAGCACTCTCTGCTAAGCTGGATGAGCTGAGCGCAGTGCTCGAGCGTGTCGCGAGAACCCAATAAGGAGAGCAGGATGGCTGGCAAGAAGAAGAGCGAAAAAGAGTCCAGTTGGATCGGCGAGATCGAGAAATACTCGCGGCAGATCTGGCTGGCTGGTCTGGGGGCCTACTCGAAGGTCAGCAAGGACGGCAGCAAGCTGTTCGAGACCTTGGTGAAAGACGGCGAGAAGGCTGAAAAAGAAGCGAAGTCCGATGTGGACGCGCAGGTCGGTGCGGCGAAGGCTTCCGCCCGCTCTGCGAAGAGCAAGGTCGACGAGGTTCGGGACCGTGCGCTCGGCAAGTGGAGCGAGCTCGAGGAAGCTTTCGACAAGCGCCTGAACAGCGCCATCTCGCGTCTCGGCGTGCCGAGCCGCAACGAGGTGAAGGAGCTGCACGGCAAGGTCGATACGCTGACCAGGCAGATCGAGAAACTCACCGGCGTCAGCGTCAAGCCGGCGGCGAAGGCAGCGGCCAAGCCTGCGGCGAAACCGGCTGCCAAGCCCGCGGCGAAAACCGCAGCGGTCAAGCCGGCAGCTAAACCGGCAGCCAAGCCTGCGGCGAAACCCGCGGCGAAAAAACCTGCAGCGAAGACCGCGGCCGCCAAGCCGGCAGCCAAGCCCGCCGCCAAACCGGCTGCGAAGGCCGCCGCGAAACCGGCGGCCAAGCCGGCAGCCAAGGCTGCGGCGAAGCCTGCTGCGAAACCTGCCGCAGCCAAGCCCGCCGCGAAGCCGGCAGCCAAGCCGGCCGCTGCGACCGCCGCCAAGCCCGCGGCGAAACCTGCCGCCAAGCCGGCTGCGAAAAAGCCTGCGGCGAAGAAGCCGGCCGCCAAGCCCGCCGCGGCGAAACCGGCCGCTCCCGCCGCGTCTTCGAGCGCGCCCGCTGCCCCCGCCGCCACACCGGCTGCCAGCGCTCCGGCAGCGAACGCTCCGGCGACGCCGAGCAGCCAGGGCTGAGTCCTGGCGGCAACGCACACGCCCGGCACTCGCCGGGCGTTTTTCATTCCGGTCCCAGGTAGCGCTGCGCCAGGCTTTCCGCCGAGCGTTGGGCCTCGCTGCGCAGATGCGGGGCGACCAGCATCATGATCTGGTAGACCACCGTGCGCACCTCGCCCTTGCTGCCCAGTACCCGCTGGTAATCCAGGGAGAACAGCAGGGTCAGGGTGATCTGTTCGACCAGTTGCCCGAGTGCCGGCGCATCGCTGCGCAACTGCCGGTCGGTCTTTAGGCGGGCCAACAGGGTGGCCAGGGTCCGCTTCAGCGCGCCGAGCCAGGTACGGATGCCGCGAGCCAGCCGTGGCAGGCGCCCGGTCAGGTTGGACAGGTCCTGGAACAGGAAGCGGTAGTGGGCGAGGCGCTCGACGATCAGATGCAGGAACAGCCAGTAGTCCTCCGCGCCCAGGCGCACCTCCTCGGGCGGATCGAGCAGCGGCGCCAACTCGGCCTGGAACCGCTCGAACAGCGCCATCACCAGCGGTTCCTTGCCATGGAAGTGGTAGTAGAGATTGCCCGGGCTGATGCCCAGTTCGTTGGCGATTTCCAGTGTCGAGACGTTGGGTTCGCCCTGTTCGTTGAACAGCAACAGCGAGCATTCGAGGATACGGTCGCGTGTCTTCATCCGGACTTCTTCTGGGGATCGAGGTGCCCGGCTCCAGGCGCCCGGGCCGGGTCTTTCAGCGTATATGCACGTAGGTGCCCGGGGCTGCTTCGAGGGGCGGATGCGCGGCGCTGCCAAGGTTGAAGTCAGGGTCGCCCAGCTCGCCCGAGCGCTCCTGCAGCCAGCCCAGCCAGACCGGCCACCAACTGCCCTCTTCGCGCTTGGCGTCGTAGTACCAGGCGCGTGGATCGCTGCTCAGCTTGTCGTTCTCGAAGTAGCAGGCCTTGGGGTTTCCGGGAGGGTTGAGGATGCTCTGGATGTGCCCGCTGTTGGACAGGATGAAGCGGCGCTGGCCGCCCAGCAGGAGGGCCGAGCGATAGACCGCGTCCCAGGGCGTGATGTGGTCGGTGATGCCGGCGACGTGGAAGCTGTCGATCGCCACCTTGCCCAGGTCCACCGCGGTCCCGCTGACTTCCAGCGCGCCCGGGCGGGTCAGCGGGTTGTGCTTGAACAGGTCGAGCAGTTCGCCGTGGAACGCCGCGGGCAGCCGCGTGTTGTCGTTGTTCCAGTAGAGGATGTCGAACGCCGGCGGCTGCCTGCCGAGCAGGTAGTTGTTGACCCAGTAATTCCAGATCAGGTCGTTGGGGCGCATCCAGGCGAACACCTTGGCCATGTCGCGCCCGTCCAGCACGCCATGCTGGTAGGAGCGGCGCTTGCTGCTCTCCAGGGTCTGCTCGTCGGCGAAGAGCATCGCCGGGCTTTCCATCTGGCTGTCGAGCAGGCTGACCAGGTAGGTGACGCTACTGACCTTGCGCAGTTGCCGGCGCACCTGCAGGTGGCCGAGCAAGGCGGCCACGGTGAGCCCGCCGGCGCAGGCGCCGGCCAGGTTCACGCTGCGGCTGCCGGTGATCTCGCGGCTGACCTCGATGGCTTGGTCTAGGGCCTCGACATAGGTGCTCAGGCCCCATTCGCGGTGCTGGGCGTCGGGGTTGCGCCAACTGATGACGAAGACCTGCAGGTTGTTCTTCAGGGCGTACTGGACGAAGCTCTTTTCCGGCGACAGGTCGAAGATGTAGTACTTGTTGATCTGCGGCGGCACGATCAGCAGGGGCTTGGCGTACTGGCGCTCGCCCAGCGGCTTGTACTGGATCAGTTCCAGCACCTCGTTGCGGAACACCACCGCGCCTTGCGTGGTGGCGAGGTTGCGGCCGATCTCGAAGGCGGTCTTGTTCACCTGGCTGGGCATGCCGCCGTTGTGCACCAGGTCTTCGAGCAGGTGGCGAACGCCATTGAGCAGGCTGATCCCGCCGGTATTGAACAGTTCCTTTACCGCCAGCGGATTGATCAGGCTGTTGCTGGGTGCCACGGCGTCGGAGAGCAAGGCGACGAGGAAGCGGGCGCGGGCGCGATCGTCGCAGTCCAGGTTGCTTTCGTCGATCCAGGCGAGCAGTTGCTTCTGCCACGCCAGGTAGGCCTGCAGGGTGCGCCGGTAGAAGGGATTGAGGCGCCAGGATGGATCCTGGAAGCGGGCGTCCTGAGGGTTCGGCTGGTGCAGGGTGTCGCCCAGCAGCACCTTGCCCAACTGGCCTCCGAAGGCGACCAGGTGCCGCGCACTGTGCAGCGGCTGGCGCAGGCCGTGGACGGCCAGGCTGCGGACCGTCGTCAGCAGGTCCTTGCCGCGCAGGCCGACGATGGCGCTCTGCGCACTCATGAACTCGGCGGGCACCGGCACGCTACCCGATTCCTGTTTTTCTCGCATGGACCACACTCCGTCGTAGGACCACAGTCTGGATGCCATGGGCGATAGTCCCCTGGCTCGGAATACTCAGTTATAGCCTGTGAATTCCGTTTCACCCGGGGCAGAACCGCACACCTGCCTGAACAGGGAGGATGCCGCCCGACAGTGGGGCAGCAAGCGCTGTACCACAACGCCGGGAGGGGCGTCGCAGAGCTTGCGCTGTCGCGGCGAAGCCAGGCGCCATGCGCCGTTGCGGAACATTGACTATGCACCTGCACCATGACGAAGCAGTGTCTGCTGCCCTGGTGTTGCCCGCGCAGCAGTTCAGCCGGTCTTGGGCAGGAACGGACGAGGGTGCATGACGGCGCGGCGGCGCTCCTCGGCGAGGAACTTCATGATGATCGGCGCCACCGATTCGGCGCGGGTCACCAGGAACAGGTGGCCGTCGTCGATCACGTGCAGTTCGGCGTTGGGAATGCGCCAGGCCAGCACGCGCATGTTGATCAGCGGGATGATCGGGTCGTCGTCGCCGGCCAGCACCAGGGTCGGCTGGCGGATCCTATGCAGCCAGTGGATGCTGGTCCAGCCGAGCCCGGCGAACAATTGCCAGTAGTAGCCCAGCTTGCCCGACGAACGCACCTTGCTGGCATGCGCCATGGCCAGCTTGGGGTCGCGGCGGAAGGCCCCGCCGTAGATGTCCGGTGCGATGTGTACGCCATAGGAGGGCTGGATGTAGCGCCGCGGGCTGGCCATGCGCATCAGTACCTTCGGCTTGCCTGGCACCATCACCGCGCCAGCCGAAGTGGCGGCGAGGATCAGCTTCTTGCAGCGTTCCGGATAGTCGTGAGCGAACTGCTGGGCCAGCGCGCCGCCCCAGGACACGCCGATCGCGTTGACCTGGCCGTAGTCCAGGTAGTCGAGCATCCGCGCCGCCAGCTTGGCCAGGCCGGGAAAGCGGTAGGGCACGCTGGGCGTCGAGGAACCGCCGACGCCGGGAACGTCGAAGGCGATCACCTCCAGTTCCGGGTCGAGCGCCTGGACGAAGGGGAATACCAGTTCCAGGTTGGCGCCTATGCCGTTGAAGATCAGCAGCGGAGTGCTTCCTTCCTTGCCCGGCCGCACTGCGGTGCGGATGGTCTGGCCGTCGAGGTCGATGGTCCGGAAGACGAAGGGCTGGGGCATGCTCGGGGTCCTCGGCGGCGCAGCCGCGGGCTCGGCGATACGGGGCCTGGCCGGCTTCCGCGCGGCGCGGGGCCGCGCCGGAGGCGCTGGCGGGGTTTCGTCGGCGGAGGCCGCGGATCGCTCCTGCGGCAGTTCTTCAGGCTGGTCGCTTTTCATCGTTCATGCACGTAGGTTCCGGGCGCGGCTTCGCCGGCCGGATAGGTCTTGTTGCCCAGGCTGGCGGGCGCCTTGCGGGTCTTGCCGGAGCGTTCGGCCAGCCATTGCTGCCAGTGCAGCCACCACGAATCGGCGTGCTTGCCGGCCTGTTCCAGCCAGGCCTTGGGCTCGGCGGGCAGTTCCGGATTGGTCATGAAGCGTGCCTTGGGGTTGCCCGGTGGGTTGAGGATGCTCTGGATGTGGCCGCTGTTGGAGAGGATGAACTCGCACTTGCCGCCCAGCAGCCTGGCCGACTTGTAGCACGACTCCCAGGGGGTGATGTGGTCGTTCAGACCGGCGACACAGTAGAAGTCGCAAGTCACCTGCTTCAGGTCGATGGGCGTGCCGGAGACCTCCAGGGCGCCGGGGCGGTTCAGCGGGTTGCTCTTGAACAGTTCGACGAACTCGCCGTGCAGCGCGGCGGGCAGGCGCGTGGTGTCGTTGTTCCAGTAGAGGATGTCGAACGCCGGCGGCTGGTTGCCGAGCAGGTAGTTGTTGACCCAGTAGTTCCAGATCAGGTCGTTGGGGCGCATCCAGGCGAACACCTTGGCCATGTCCTTGCCCTCCAGCACGCCGGACTGGTAGGAGCGACGCTTGGCGGCCTCCAGGGTCTTCTCGTCGGCGAACAGCGCGACCTGGGTATTCAGTTCGAAGTCGAGCACGCTGACCAGTTGGGTGAAGGCGTTGACCTTCTTCTCGCCGCTGGCGACGTAGTGGCCGACCAGGGTCGCGGTGGTGATCCCGCCGGAGCAGGCGCCGAGGAGGTTGAGGTCCTTGCTGCCGGTGATCGACAGGACTACCTCGATGGCCTCCTTGAGCGCCTCGATATAGGTGGTCAGGCCCCATTCGCGCTGCGACTTGGTCGGGTTGCGCCAGCTGACGATGAAGGTCTGCACGCCGTTGCGCAGGCAGAAGCGCGCCAGGCTCTTGTCCGGCGACAGGTCGAAGACGTAGAACTTGTTGATCTGCGGCGGCACCACCAGCAGCGGGCGTTCGTGCACCGACTCGGTGATCGGCCGGTACTGGATCAGTTCCAGCACGTCGTTGCGGAACACCACGGCGCCCTCGGTGGTGGCCAGGTTCTTGCCCACCTCGAAGGCGTCCATGTCCACCTGGCTCGGCATCCCGCCGTTGTTCACCAGGTCCTTGGCCAGGTGGCCGAGGCCGTCCAGCAGGCTCTTGCCGCCGGTCTCGAAGAAGCGCTTGACTGCCGCCGGGTTGCTCAGGCTGTTGGTCGGCGACATCGCCTCGGTCAGCAGGTTGATGACGAACTGGCCACGACTGATGTCTTGCGGCGACAGGTCGCTGTGGCTGATCCAGCTGTGCAGTTCCTTGCGCCAGGCCAGGTAGGTCTGCATGTAGCGCTTGTACAGCGGATTCTGGCTCCAGGCCGGGTCGGAAAAGCGCCGGTCGTCGTCGCCTGGGCGCAGCTCCGACTGGCCGAGCAGGACGTTCTTCAGCTCCAGGCTGAAATGCGCCACGTGCCTGGCGCTGTGCAGTGGCTGGCGCACCGCCTGGAGCAGGACCATGCGCGCGGAGGTGAGCAGGTCCTTGCCCCGGATGCCGATCACCGGATTCAGGTTCAGCGTGTTTTCCGCGGCTTGCTTGGGAAGCTCGTTATTGTTCTTTTGACTCATCGGCAACGCTCCATTGTTCGAGGCGAAACAGGGGACCGCAACGAAACCGGGGACCAGGTGTCCGGCCGGCTACTGCTCGACTACCAGCCCACCCGCACGTTTCAGGGCGGGGCGGACGCACGTCAGGGAAGGGAACCCGGACAAGGGGCTGCACCGCCTTGGTTACGCGAGTTTCCGCTGGCGTGCAAGCTGGCAGAAGCATCGGTGGCCGGCGTGGCTGGCCCGGCGAGCGGCCGACCTGCGGACTAGAGCGTTGCTGCCGTGCAGGGTAGGACATTCGCCGTGGCGACCGCGCCGACCGGATGTCTGGTCTGGCAGTCTGCGGGGCGAATGTTGCAAATGACGTGCCCTCGTTCGGGGCAGCGGGGAAAAATCGCCTGGATGCCGTGTGCTGCGAAGGGGCACTCGGCCCGGCGCTTCAGAGCATCAGCTTGACGACCGACTCGTCGGGGTCGCGCGACTTGCCGGCGCTGGCCAGCTCCGCCAGGTAGTCGGCCCACAGCTGGTCCTTGCGGGTCGCCAGCTCGTACAGGTAGTCCCAGGTGAACAGGCCGCTGTCGTGGCCGTCGTCGAAGCTCAGCTTCAGTGCGTACTGGCCGGCGGGCTCGACGCCGACCAGGCCGACGTTCAGCTTGCCGTACTGCAATACCGGGTTGCCGTGGCCCTGGACCTCGGCCGAGGGCGAATGCACGCGGAGGAACTCGGCGGGCAGGTCGTAGCTGTCCTCGCCGTAGCGCAGGGTCAGGGTCTTCGAGGCTTTGTGCAACTGGATGGCGGAAGGGATACGCATCGCATCGGACTCGCGGAAGGGCGGAGTACAAGGATACCCCGGTTCGGGACCGCGCGGCCCGCCGCCACGGTGCTGGCCGTGGCGGCGGCGGTGGTCAAAGGATGTAGCGGGACAGGTCCTCGTCCTCGGCCAGCTCGCCGAGGTGGCTGTTGACGTAGCCGGCATCGATCAGGATCGGCTTGTCGCTATGCTCGCTGGCCAGGTCGGCTGCGCTGAACGAGACCTCCTCCAGCAGCCGCTCGAGCAGCGTATGCAGGCGGCGGGCACCGATGTTCTCGGTCTTCTCGTTGACCTGCCAGGCGATCTCGGCAAGGCGCTTGATGCCGTCCTCGGCGAACTCGATGGCCAGTCCCTCGGTCTTCAGCAGCTCGCGGTACTGCTCGGTGAGCGAGGCATGCGGCTCGGTGAGGATGCGCTCGAAATCGTTCGGGCTGAGGGCCTTGAGCTCCACGCGGATCGGCAGGCGGCCCTGCAGCTCGGGAACCAGGTCGCTCGGCTTGCTCAGGTGGAAGGCGCCGGAGGCGATGAACAGGATGTGGTCGGTCTTGACCATGCCCAGCTTGGTGTTCACCGTGCAGCCCTCGATCAGTGGCAGCAGGTCGCGCTGTACGCCCTCGCGGGAGACGTCGGCGCCGCCGGCGTTGGCGCGCTTGGCGATCTTGTCGATCTCGTCGATGAAGACGATGCCGTGCTGCTCGACCGCCTCCAGGGCGCGTGCCTTGAGCTCTTCCTCGTTGACCAGGCGCACCGCCTCTTCGTCGCGGATCAGCTTCAGGGCCTCGGCGACCTTCAGCTTGCGGGTCTTCTTCTTGCCCTTGCTCATGCCGGAGAACAGATTCTGCAACTGGTTGGTCATCTCCTCCATGCCGGGCGGGGCCATGATCTCCACGCCGGCCGGGTTGTCGGCCACCTCGATGTCGATTTCCTTGTCGTCCAGCTGGCCTTCGCGCAGGCGCTTGCGGAACAGCTGGCGGGTGTTGCTGTCCTCGCGTGCCGGCTCGTCGCCGAAGCCCATGGCGGGACGCGCGGCCGGCAGCAGGGCATCGAGGATGCGCTCTTCGGCGGCGTCCTCGGCGCGATACTTGACCTTCTGGATCTCCTGTTCGCGGAGCATCTTCACCGCGGCGTCGGCGAGATCGCGGATGATCGACTCGACGTCGCGTCCGACATAGCCGACCTCGGTGAACTTGGTCGCCTCGACCTTGATGAACGGCGCGTTCGCCAGGCGCGCCAGGCGGCGGGCGATCTCGGTCTTGCCGACGCCGGTGGGGCCGATCATGAGGATGTTCTTCGGCGTGACCTCGGCGCGCAGTTCGGCCGGTAGTTGCATGCGTCGCCAGCGGTTGCGCAGGGCGATGGCGACGGCGCGCTTGGCGTCGTCCTGGCCGATGATGTGGCGGTTGAGTTCGTGGACGATCTCGCGGGGCGTCATGGACATTCGTTTACTCCAGCGGGGGACGAGCGCTTCAGACGGCGCTGTCCAGCTCCTCGATGGTCAGGTTCTGGTTGGTGAAGACGCAGATCGAGCCGGCGATGTTCAGCGCCGTCTCGGCGACTTCCCGAGCGCTCAGCTCGGCGTTGTGCTGCAGCAGGGCCAGGGCCGCGGCCTGGGCGAAGCCGCCGCCGGAGCCCATGGCGATCAGGCCGTGTTCGGGTTCGACCACGTCGCCGTTGCCGGTGATGATCAGCGAGGCATCCTTGTTGGCGACCGCGAGCATGGCTTCGAGGCGGCTCAGGGAGCGGTCGGTGCGCCAGTCCTTGGCCAGTTCGACGGCGGCGCGGACCAGGTGCCCCTGGTGTTTCTCCAGTTGCTGCTCGAAGCGCTCGAACAGGGTGAAGGCATCGGCGGTGGCGCCGGCGAAACCGGCCAGTACCTGACCGTGATACAGGCGCCGGACCTTCTTGGCGTTGCCTTTCATCACGGTGTTGCCCAGGGAAACCTGGCCGTCGCCGCCCATGACGACTTTGCCGTTGCGGCGGACAGATACGATGGTGGTCAAGGGGGAAATCTCCACACTGCGGGGCCGAATGCCCGGAATGCTGGGAGATATAGGGGCGATCCGCGGCTTTTCAACCGCACGCACCGCCGTGCGTCGGAACGCACGGCGTGGCCCGCGTTCAGCGGGCCTTGCGTTGCTGTAACAGCAGGTTGCTGAAGCCGTTGGAGGACAGTGTCTTCTGCGCCTGGGACAACTGGTCGCGGCTGTTGAACGGGCCGACCATCACCCGGTACCAGGTCTCGTCGCGGACGTTGCCGGCCTCGACGTTCACCGACTGCCCGAGCAGGATGATCTGCGCGCGCACGCGGTCGGCGTCGGACTGCTTGCGGAACGAGCCGGCCTGCAGGAAGAACTGCGTGCTGGCGGCGACCACCGCTTTCGGCAGCGGCGGTGGCACCTGCCCGGCGAGTGCGGCCTTGGCCCGCGCTTCGTCGGCCTTGGCCAGCTCGGCGGGGGTGGGCGGCGGCGGGGCCTTCTCCGGTACCGCTTCCGGCGGCACCACGACCTCGGACTCCGGCAGCAGGGTGTAGAACTCGTACTTCGGCTTGGCCTGGGCCGGCGTCTGCGTTTGCGCGGGCTGCTGGGCCTGGCCGTTCTGCTGCGGCTGCTTGCCCTGCACGGCGGCTGGGCGCTGGGCGTCCGGGCGTTCGCGCTGGACGTCCTTGCGCCCGGGTTCGAGCTTCATCAGGAACATGATGAAGCCGCCGATGGCCAGGCCGGCGACCAGCCAGACCCAGCCGGGAACGCCGTTCTTCGCGGCGGGCGCCTGGTAGCGGCTGGCGCCGCGCTTGGGGGCGGGTTTCTTCTTTGCCATGGGGGTTCCCGGACTCCTGTTCGGGCGGGTTCGATTACATGCGTTCCAGAGTCTTCAGACCGAGCAGCTCCAGGCCCTGTTCCAGGGTACGGCCGGTCAGCGCGGCGAGACGCAGGCGGCTGTCCTTCTGCGCCGGGTCCTCGGCGGTGAGGATCGGGCAGTGCTCGTAGAAACTGGAGAACAGCCCGGCCAACTCGTACAGGTAGGCGCAGAGCAGGTGCGGCACGCCCTTGAGCGCGACGTTGTTGATCAGGTCGCCGAACTGCGCCAGTTGTGCGGCCAGGGCCAGCTCCTGGGGCTGCTCGAGGACGATCTTCCCGCCCAGTTGCTCGCGGCCCTGGCCGAGCTTGCGGAAGACGCTGGCCACGCGGGTGCAGGCGTAGAGCAGGTAGGGTGCGGTGTTGCCTTCGAAGCTGAGCATCAGTTCGAAGTTGAAGCTGTAGTCGCTGGTGCGGTGCTTGGACAGGTCGGCGTACTTCACCGAGTCGATCCCCACCACCCGGCCGATCTCGCGCAGCTGGACCTCGTCGAACGGCTCCTCGCCACGCTCGGCGCGCTGCTCGTTGCGTTCCTTGACCAGCGCATAGGCGCGGCTCTCGGCCTCTTCCAGCAGGTCGATCAGCTTCACCGTACCGCCGTCGCGGGTCTTGAACGGACGGCCGTCGGCGCCGTTCATGGTACCGAAGCCCATGTGCTCCAGCTCCATGCCGGCCGGAACGAAACCGGCGCGCCGCGCCACTTCGAAGACCTGCTGGAAGTGCAGGGCCTGGCGCTGGTCGACGAAGTACAGCACGCGGTCGGCGTGCAGCACGTTGTGCCGATAACGCATGGCGGCGAGGTCGGTGGTGGCGTAGAGGTAGCCGCCGCCGGCCTTCTGCACGATCACCGGGAGTGGATTGCCCTCGGCGTTCTTGAACTCTTCGAGGAAGACGCACAACGCGCCGTTGTCTTCGGTGAGCAGGCCCTTGGCGGTCAGGTCGGCGACCACCTGGGCGAGGTCGTCGTTGTAGGCGCTCTCGCCCATGACGTCGGCCATGCTCAGCTTCACGCCGAGACGGTCGTAGACCTTCTGGCAGTGCGACAGGGAAATCTCGTTGAAGCGGGTCCACAGGCGCAGGCAGTCGGGGTCGCCGGCCTGCAGCTTGACCACCAGTTCGCGGGCGCGGTCGGCGAATTCGGGAGACTCGTCGAAGCGTTTCTTCGCCGCGCGGTAGAAGACCTCCAGGTCGTGCAGCTCGGCCTCGGCGTCGACCGGTTGCTCTTCCAGGTAGGCGAGCAGCATGCCGAACTGGGTGCCCCAGTCGCCGACGTGGTTCTGCCGGATCACCGTGTCGCCGAGGAACTCGAGGACGCGCGCGACGGCGTCGCCGATGATGGTCGAGCGCAGGTGGCCGACGTGCATTTCCTTGGCCAGGTTCGGCGAGGACAGGTCGATCACCACGCGCTGCGCCGGGCCTGCCTTGCGCACGCCGAGACGTTCGTCGGCGAGGGCGCGGTCGAGGCTGGCGGCGAGCCAGACGTGATCCTGGAAGAAGTTGAGGAAGCCGGGGCCGGCGATCTCCACCTTGGCCAGTTGCTCGTGGGCGGGGATTGCCTCGACCAGCCTGGCGGCCAGGTCGCGCGGCTTCATCCCGGCCGGCTTGGCCAGCATCATGGCGATGTTGCTGGCGAAATCGCCGTGGCTACGGTCCTTGGTGTTCTCCACCTGGATGTCCGGGGTCAGGCCGGCGGGCAGGGTGCCGTCCGCGGTCAGTTGGTCGAGGGCTTGCTGGATCAGCTGGCGAATCGTGTCTTTCATCGTTCTCTCCGTGCTCGCGGGCAGAGGGGCGGCGCGCGACGGTCGGGCAGGGGAAGGGCCGGCGGATGCGGCGCTCCGAAGTTCACTCCCCGCGATGTGCGCGGGGTGGCCGGTCGAGGCTCAGAACCGCGCATTATCCGTGGGCGGACAGGCGTTGCCAACCGTTGCGGCGATTAGCCGACAGTTTGCGCCGGACATCGCGGATTCCGGCTGACCCCAGTCAAGCGGGGCGTCTTCCAGGAAGGCGCTCAGAACAGGTCGATCGGATCGATATCGAGCGACCAGCGCACCTGGCGCCCGCCGGGCAACTGTTCGAGGCTCTGCAGCCAGGGCGTCAGCAGGCGATGCAGCGGCGCCCGGCTCATGCACTGCAGCAGCAGTTGCGCGCGGTGCTTGCCGGCACGCCGCTCCATGGGCGCGGGCACCGGCCCGAGCAGTTCCACCTCCGGTCCGCCCATCTGCTCGAGCAATTGCTCGGCGGCACTGCAGGCGCTGTCGAGGAAGGCTTCCGCCTGGCCCGGCTTGTGCGCTTCGGCGCGCAGCAGGGCGAGGTGGGCGAAGGGCGGCAGGCCGGCGGCGCGGCGTTCGCTGAGGGCCTGTTCGGCAAAGGCGAAGTAGCCGTCCTCGGTGAGCTGGACCAGCAGCGGGTGATCGGCCAGGTGGGTCTGGATCAGTACCCGCCCGGGCTCCTCGGCGCGTCCTGCGCGGCCGGCGACCTGGACGATCTGCTGGGCCATGCGTTCGCTGGCGCGGAAGTCGGCGGAAAACAGGCCGCCATCGGCATCGAGGATCGCCACCAGGGTGACCCGTGGGAAGTGGTGCCCCTTGGCGAGCATCTGGGTGCCGACCAGGATGCATGGCTCACCGCTGTTGATGGTGGCGAAGAGGTCGCGCATGGCGTGCTTGCGCGAGGTGCTGTCGCGGTCGATGCGCAGCACCGGATGGTTCGGGAAGAGAATCCGCAGGCGTTCCTCGGCGCGCTCGGTGCCGGCGCCTAGCGGACGCAGGTCGAGCTTGCCGCATTGCGGGCAGTTCATCGGCGGCCGCTGGCGGTGGTCGCAGTGGTGGCAGCGCAACTCGCCGCTGCCCTGGTGCACGGTCATCCGCGCGTCGCAGCGCGGGCATTGGCTGATCCAGCCGCAGTCGTGGCAAAGCAGGGTCGGAGCGAAGCCGCGGCGGTTGAGGAACACCAGGACCTGCTGGCCGGCCGCCAGGGTATCGCCGATGGCCTGTTGCAGCGGGCGGGAAAGGCCGGCGTCGAGCGGCATGCTCTTCACGTCGAGGCGGATGAACTTCGGCGGGTGCGCGCCACCGGCGCGCTGGGTCAGGCGCAGCAGGCCGTAGCGGCCGGCCTGGGCGTTGTGCAGGCTTTCCAGGGCGGGCGTGGCCGAACCGAGCAGGATCGGCACGTTCTCCAGGCGCGCGCGTACCAGTGCCAGGTCGCGGGCGTGGTAGCGCAGGCCGTCCTGCTGTTTATAAGAGGCGTCGTGTTCCTCGTCGACGATGATCAGTCCCGGCCGCTTCAGCGGCGTGAACAGTGCCGAGCGGGTGCCGATGACGATGTCGGCCTCGCCATCCCGGGCGGCGAGCCAGGCATCGAGGCGCTCGCGGTCGGTCAGGGCCGAATGCAGCAGGGCGATGCGCGCGTTGAAGCGGCGTTCGAAACGCGCCAGGGTCTGCGGGCCCAGGTTGATCTCGGGAATCAGCACCAGGGCCTGGCGGCCTGCGGCCAGGGTTTCGCGGATCAGTTGCAGGTAGACCTCGGTCTTGCCGCTGCCGGTGACCCCGGCCAGCAGGAAGCAATGGAAACCGCCGTGGCTGGCGCGAACCGCCTCGAAGGCGGCGCGCTGCTCGGGGTTCAGCGGCAACTCCGCCTGGGCCAGCCAGCCGCCTTCGCGCGGCGGGGTGCTGTGGCGCCGCACCTCCAGTTCGACCAGGCCTTTTTCCTTGAGCAGGTCGAGGCTGTCCTTGTTTATTTCCAGTTGGTTCAGCAACTCATGGGAAACCCCGTGCGGATGCTGCTTGAGAATCGCCAGGGCCTGGCGCTGGCGCGGCGCCCGGGCCAGGCGCGGATCGTCGAGGCTGGATTGCGCGGTGGCATGCCAGAAGCGCTGCTGGCGCGCCTCGGCCGGCTCGCCCTGGCGCAACAGGTTGGGCAGCGCCCAGGACAGGGTGTCGCCGAGGCTGTGCTGGTAGTACTGGGCGGTCCAGCGACAGAGTTCGAGCAGATGCGCCGGCATCGGCGGCTTGGCGTCGAGTACCCTGAGGGCAGGCTTGAGCTTGTCTTCGGGTACTTCGGAACGGTCCGTCACCTCTATCAGAACGCCAACCAGCTCCCGGCGCCCGAACGGCAGCAGCAGGCGAATCCCCGGCTGTAGGGCGCTGCGCGGAATGCCGCGGGGCGCGCGGTAGTCGAACAGGCGGCGGAGTGGCGAAGGCAGGGCTAGGCGTAGGATCAGGTCTGACACTCAGCGGCTTCCGGGGATGAAGGAAACGAGGACTGGGCCGGCGATGTTAGCAGACGACCGGCGGGCGGGGTCGCTTGCATAGATGAATCGGTCTGGTATGATCCACGCCCTTAATTACGTGCGGTGCCTGGTAAACGCGCTGGGTGGCGGCACACAACGCCTCGAGGATTGAATCATGAAAGCGGACATCCATCCGACTTACGAAGCTATCGAAGCTACCTGCAGCTGCGGTAACGTCATCAAGACCCGTTCCACCCTGTGCAAGCCGATCCACCTGGACGTGTGCTCCGAATGCCACCCGTTCTACACCGGCAAGCAGAAGGTGCTGGACACCGGCGGCCGTATCGACCGCTTCAAGCAGCGTTTCGGCGTATTCGGCGCCACCAAGTAAGCCGCTTGCCGCGAACGCGCGCAATGCTACTTGTCGCTGTACCGAGAAAGGCGTCCCTGGTGGGCGCCTTTTTCATGTCCGTGGTTTCCGCCTTCGCCGGTGCGGCGGAGGCCTGCCGGCCTACCGGTGCCTTGCAGAACGTCGAGGTGGCGCGGGTGGTGGACGGCGATACCGTGCGCCTGCGCGATGGCCGCAGCGTGCGGCTGATCGGTATCAATGCACCTGAACTGGCGCTCAACGGCCGCACCACCGAGCCCTTCGCCGAAGCCGCGAAGCAGCGGCTGCAGGCGCTGGTATCGGCCAGCGACGGGCGTCTCGCCCTGCAGCCGGGCCGCCAGCCCCGCGATCACTACGGGCGGACCCTGGCGCACCTGTTCGATGCCAGCGGCGCCAACCTCGAGGCGCGCCTGCTCGGCGAGGGTCTGGGCTACCTGGTGGCGGTCGCGCCGAACACCGAGCTGACGGCCTGTCAGCAAGCGGCGGAACGTGCCGCGCGTTCGGCTAATCTGGGTGTATGGAAGCGTTCGCCGGTGCTTTCGCTCGATCGACTGGCGCAGAGCGGCTTCGCCGTGGTCCGCGGGCGGGTGCTCGAGGTCGAACGCAACCGGGGCGGTATCTGGCTGGAGATGGACGGTCCGCTGGTCCTGCGGATCGAGCCGAAGGTGCTCAAGGCGTTCGATGCGAAACGGGTGATGCAGATGGCGGGACGTTCGCTGGAAGTGCGTGGCTGGGTGGTCGATCGTTCCCGCCGTGGCGCTGTGCCGGCCGGCAAGGCGCGCTGGCAGATGTCGGTGACCGATCCGGCGATGCTGGAATGGTTGCCATGAAGACCGCCTGGCTCCTGCTGCTGTTGCTGGGAGTCGGCGCGCTGGGCGGCTGCGCGGTGAACCCGGCCACCGGCAAGAGCGATTTCGTGATGATGAGCGAGCAGCAGGAACTCGGCATGGGCGCTCGCTACAACCAGGAAATCCTCAAGCAGTTCCCCCGCTACAACGATGAAAAGCTCCAGGCCTACGTGCAACGGGTAGGCGAGCGGGTCGCCCGCAGCAGCCACCGCAGCAACCTGCAATATCATTTCACCGTCATCGATTCGCCGGACATCAACGCCTTCGCCCTGCCGGGCGGCTACATCTATATCCATCGCGGACTGATCGCCTACCTTGGCTCCGAGGCCGAACTGGCCGCGGTGCTCGGTCATGAGGTCGGCCATGTCACGGCGCGCCACAGCGTGCGCCAGCAGAGTCAGGCCAGCGCCTGGAACATCCTTGGCCAGGCGGTGGCGATCGGCACCGGGGTCGGCGCCGCCGGCGACCTGGCCAACGTGCTCGGCACGGCCTTCGTCCGCGGCTACGGGCGTGACATGGAACTGGAGGCCGATGGTCTCGGCGCCCAGTACCTGGCCCGCGCCGGCTACGATCCGACGGCGATGATCCAGGTGGTGCGGGTGCTGAAGAACCAGGAGGACTTCGCTCGCGAAGAGGCCGCGCGTAATGGCCAGGCGGTACAGGCCGGCGGCTACCACGGGTTGTTCGATACCCATCCGGACAACGACCGGCGCCTGCAGGAAGTGGTCGGCCCGGCCCGGCAGCTGGCCAACGGACAGCAGGAAGTGGGGCGCGAGGTCTTTCTTCGCCATCTGGAAGGCATGCCGTTCGGCGACTCGGCATCGGCCGGGGTGCGTCGCGGGCAGAACTTCTACCATGCCGAGCTGGACTTCACCCTGAGCTATCCGGCGGGCTGGAAGATCCTCAACCAGCCCAGCGCCCTGCTTGGCTATCCGGCGGACGAGCAGTCGTTCATCGGCATGAAGCTGGTGCCCCATGATTCCCGCCTGACGCCCGCGGAGTTCCTGCGCAAGAACGCCGGGCAACGGCTGGCCCAGGAAGAGTCGCTGAAGCAGGCCGGGCTGAACGGCTACACGGCGGTGGTGCCAGGCAACCCGGCGCGACGGGTTGCTGTGATCTACCAGGGCGACCGCGCCTACCTGTTCGTCGGCGTGGTCAAGGTCGGTTCCCTGGAGACCCAGGACGACCGCTTCCTCAGCGTGATCCGCAGCTTCCGTCCGCTGCGCGACAAGGAGCGGGCCCTGGCGCAGCCGCGACGCCTGCATCTGGTGCAGGTCAAGGCGGGGCAGACGCTGGAGCAATTGGCGGCTGGCGGCGAGGGGTCATTGAGTGACTCCGTGGCTCGTCTGCGTCTGCTGAATGACCTTTATCCGAGCGGTGAACCCCGTCCGGGCGATTGGCTTAAAGTCGTACGCTAGAGGTCTTGACAGCCGGGTCCTGACGATCTTGTGGGGCGTCGTCTTCTTGCGTATGCTCGGTCGCCCCGTCTGTCCAACAAGCAATAAAGCGGAAGTGCCCAAATGTCCGATCTTAAAACCGCTGCCCTCGAATATCACGCACAACCCCGTCCGGGAAAACTGAGTGTCGAGCTGACCAAACCCACCGCTACCGCCCGGGACCTGTCCCTGGCCTACAGCCCGGGT
Organism: Pseudomonas sp. FDAARGOS_761; assembly: GCF_013343155.1. Taxonomy (NCBI): domain Bacteria; kingdom Pseudomonadati; phylum Pseudomonadota; class Gammaproteobacteria; order Pseudomonadales; family Pseudomonadaceae; genus Pseudomonas; species Pseudomonas sp. FDAARGOS_761. The sequence continues at coordinate 6,163,444 of NZ_CP054572.1, forward strand.
GTCGCCGAGCCGGTGCGTGAAATCGCCCGCGATGCCGAGCTGGCCTATCAGTACACCGGCAAGGGCAACCTGGTGGCAGTGATTTCCGACGGCACCGCGATTCTCGGCCTGGGTAACCTCGGCCCGCTGGCCTCCAAGCCGGTGATGGAAGGCAAGGGTGTGCTGTTCAAGCGCTTCGCCGGCATCGACGTGTTCGACATCGAGGTCGACGCCGAGAGCCCGCAGGCTTTCATCGATACCGTCAAGCGTATTTCCATCACCTTCGGCGGTATCAACCTCGAGGACATCAAGGCTCCCGAGTGTTTCGAGATCGAGCGCGCGCTGATCGAACAGTGCGACATCCCGGTGTTCCACGATGACCAGCACGGCACCGCCATCGTTACCGCGGCGGGCATGCTCAATGCGCTGGAACTGGCCGGGAAGAAGCTGGAAGAAGCGAAGATCGTCTGCCTCGGCGCCGGCGCTGCCGCCATCTCCTGCATGAAGCTGCTGGTGAGTATGGGCGCCAAGGTCGAGAACATCTACATGATCGACCGCAAGGGCGTGATCCACGCCGGTCGCGACGATCTGAACCAGTACAAGTCGGTGTTCGCCACCGAGACCGACAAGCGTACCCTGGCCGACGCCCTGGAGGGCGCCGACGTGTTCGTCGGCCTGTCCGGCGCCAACCTGCTGGAGCCGGAAGACCTCAAGCGCATGGCGCCGAACCCGATCGTGTTCGCCTGCTCGAACCCGGACCCGGAGATCAAGCCGGAACTGGCCCATGCCACCCGCAACGACGTGATCATGGCTACCGGACGTTCCGACTATCCGAACCAGGTCAACAACGTGCTCGGTTTCCCCTTCATCTTCCGCGGTGCCCTGGACGTACGTGCCACGCGCATCAACGAAGAGATGAAGATCGCCGCCGCCCTGGCCCTGCGCGACCTGGCCAAGCAGCCGGTCCCGGAGGACGTCTGCGCCGCCTATGGCGTGGACAAGCTGGAATTCGGCCGCGAGTACATCATTCCGAAGCCGATGGACAAGCGCCTGATCACCGTGGTCTCCGATGCCGTGGCCAAGGCTGCCATCGAGACCGGCGTGGCTACCCTGCCGTATCCGAAGAACTATCCGCTGAAATCGGTGGACGAAGTCTTCAACGGCTGATCGATCCGCCGGATAAAAAGAAACCCCGCCTTGGCGGGGTTTCTTTTTGCCTGCGCCTCGCGCTCCGTCGTCGTCGACGAAGCGCAGGCGCCGGTTCAGAACAGGTCGATCGGCGCGCCTTCGTCATCCGGCAGCGGGCTGCCAGGGAAGCTGCCCGGCGGCAGTTCGTTGACCGAGGGCGGGGTGTCCTCGTTCTTGAACATCTCGAAATAGGCGCCGGGAGTGCCCGGCGCGGCCGAACGGCCGGTCACCGGGTCGATGCGCAGGCTGACGATGCCTGGCGGCTCGGCCATGGTGTGCATCGGCTTGTCCTTGAGGGCGAAGCCCATGTACCTGATCCAGATCGGCAGCGCGACGGTACCGCCGTACTCGCGGCGACCCAGGGTCTCCGGCTGGTCGAAGCCGACCCAGACGCTGGTCACGTAGTCGGAGTTGTAGCCGGAGAACCAGCCATCCTTGGAATCGTTGGTGGTGCCGGTCTTACCGGCCAGGTCGGTGCGCTTCAGCGCCAGGGCGCGGCGCCCGGTACCGCGCTTGATCACGTCCTGCAGCATGCTGGTCATGATATAGGCGGTACGGGCATCGATGATCCGCTCGGCCGGGGTCGGCTCGAAGGTGGTCTGGGCCTTGGCGGCGACTTGCTGGGCTTCGATCGAACCTTCGCCTTCGGCGCTCTCCGGATGCTCGGGGTCGCCAGGATTCCCGGCGTCTTCCGCATCCGGCGCAGCGACCTGTTCTTCCACCGGCACGCGGGGCGGATTGGCCTGGTACAGCACCTGTCCGTCGCGGCTCTCGATGCGTTCGATGACGTACGGATTGACCTTGTAGCCGCCGTTGGCGAATACGCTCCAGGCGCCGGCGATTTCCATCGGTGTGACTGTCGCGGTACCCAGGGCGAGGGAGAAGTTGCGCGGCAGTTCGTCGCGCTGGAAGCCGAACTTGGTGATGTAGCTGATCGCCCGCTCGATGCCCAGGCCCTGCAGGACGCGGATCGAGACCATGTTGCGGGACTTGTACAGGGCTTCGCGCAGCGGGATCGGGCCGAGGAAGGTGTTGGTGTCGTTCTTCGGTCGCCAGACCTTGTCCAGGTACTCGTCGACGAACACGATCGGCGCATCGTTGACCAGGCTGGCGGCGGTGAAACCGTTGTCCAGGGCCGCGCTGTAGATGAACGGCTTGAAACTGGAGCCCGGCTGGCGCTTGGCCTGGATCGCGCGGTTGTAGTTGCTCTGCTCGAAGGAGAAGCCGCCGACCAGCGAGCGGATCGCCCCGTCCTTCGGGTCGAGGGAGATCAGCGCGCTCTGTGCGGCGGGAATCTGTACGAAGCGCAGGGTGCCGTCTTCCTGGCGCTGCACGCGGATCTGGTCGCCGGCCTGGGCCACGTCGGCGGGCTGGCGCGGCATCGGGCCCATGCTGTTGTTGCTGAGGAAGGGGCGTGCCCATTTCATGCTGTCCCAGGTCACGGCTTCTTCCTTGCCGTCGCGGGTCATCACCATGATCCCGCTCTTTTCCACCTGGGTGACGATCGCCGGCTCCAGGCCGCCGATGCTGCGCTGCTGGCCCAGGTGCTTGAGCCAGGCGTCGCGGGTCTGGCCCGGTAGGCGGGTCTCCGGGCCGCGGTAGCCGTGGCGCTGGTCATAGTCGATGAGGCCGTCGCGGACCGATTGGCTGGCGGCGTTCTGCAGGTCGCTGCGGACCGTGGTGATGACCTTGTAGCCCTCGGTATAGGCCTCGCTGCCGTAGCGGCCGACCATCTCGGCACGGGCCATCTCGGCGATGTAGGGCGCATTCAGTTCGGGGGTCTGCACGTGGTAGGAGGCGTTGATCGGCTCCTCGACGGCGGCCTGGTAGCGTTGCTGGTCGATGAAGCCGAGCTTGAGCATGCGCTCGAGGATCCAGTTGCGCCGTTCCGTGCTGCGGGTCGGGTTGACCAGCGGGTTGTAGCGCGAGGGCGCTTTCGGCAGGCCGGCGATCATCGCCATCTCGGCCAGGCTCAAGTCTTTGATCGGCTTGCCGTAATAGACCTGTGCGGCAGCCTCGATGCCATAGGCACGGTTGCCCAGGTAGATCTTGTTGACGTAGAGCTCGAGGATCTCGTCCTTGGTCAGCTGTCGCTCGATCTGCAGGGCCAGGAGGATTTCATTGATCTTTCGCGAGAAGCTTCTTTCATTGGTAAGGAAGTAGTTCTTCGCTACCTGCATGGTGATGGTGCTGCCGCCAGTCTGGATGTGACCGCTTTTCAATAATTGCGCGGCGGCGCGCATTAGGCTTTTCACATCGACGCCATAATGGTTGGCGAAATTGTCGTCCTCGGCGGACAGCAGGGCATGGATGAAGTCCTGCGGGATGTTGGCGAAGCGGATCGGCGTCCGGCGCATCTCGCCGAACTCGGAGATCAGCTTGCCGTCCTCGCTGTAGACCTTGAGGGGGATCTGCAGCTGGACGTTACGCAGAGCTTCCACCGAGGGCAGGCTGGGACTCAGATAGAGATAGGCGCCGCTGAAACTGAGCAGCACTCCACAAATCAGGGTGACGCAAGTCCACCACAGGAACTTCAGCAGGCGCATGGGTAGATTCGGATTTCCAGGAAAAAGAAAGAGTTAAGCGAATAGGACAGGAAAAAGGCAAAAGCTGTTCACATTATAAGCAATTTTTCTGTGACCTAGCCATTTGCCTGGCCTTCGGCTCTGGTATCTAATGTGAAAAAAGAAGAATCGTTCGTAAGTATTGAACGCTAATAGGGAATTGGTCGTGCTAGGGCTCATAAAGAAGAAAGCGAACACCTTGCTGGGGATCGACATCAGCTCGACCTCGGTAAAGCTCCTTGAGTTGAGCCGCTCCGGAGGCCGCTACAAAGTGGAGGCCTATGCCGTCGAGCCGCTTCCGCCGAATGCAGTCGTGGAAAAGAACATCGTCGAGCTGGAAGGGGTCGGCCAGGCGTTGTCACGGGTGCTGGTCAAGGCGAAAACCAACCTGAAGTCGGCCGTGGTCGCCGTCGCCGGTTCGGCGGTGATCACCAAGACCATCGAGATGGAGGCCGGGCTTTCCGAGGATGAACTGGAAAACCAGCTGAAGATCGAGGCCGACCAGTACATCCCCTATCCGCTGGAGGAAGTCGCCATCGACTTCGAGGTCCAGGGACTCTCCGCGCGCAATCCCGAGCGCGTGGACGTACTCCTGGCCGCCTGTCGGAAAGAGAACGTCGAGGTTCGCGAAGCGGCCCTGGCGCTGGCCGGCCTGACCGCCAAGGTGGTCGACGTCGAGGCCTACGCGCTGGAGCGCTCCTATGCGCTGCTGAGCAGCCAGCTGGGTGCCGACACCGACCAGTTGACCGTGGCGGTAGTGGACATCGGCGCGACCATGACCACCCTGAGCGTCCTGCACAACGGACGCACCATCTATACCCGCGAACAGCTGTTCGGCGGTCGCCAGCTCACCGAGGAGATCCAGCGGCGTTACGGACTCTCGGTGGAGGAAGCCGGTCTCGCCAAGAAGCAGGGCGGTCTTCCGGATGACTACGACAGCGAAGTTCTGCGTCCGTTCAAGGACGCCGTGGTGCAGCAGGTTTCCCGCTCGCTGCAGTTCTTCTTCGCCGCCGGACAGTTCAACGACGTCGACTACATCGTCCTGGCGGGCGGTACGGCGTCTATCCAGGATCTCGATCGGTTGATCCAGCAGAAGATCGGCACCCCGACCCTGGTCGCCAACCCGTTCGCCGACATGGCGCTGAACGGCAAGGTGAATGCCGGCGCCCTGGCCAGCGACGCTCCGGCGTTGATGATCGCCTGCGGCCTGGCGTTGAGGAGTTTCGACTGATGGCACGGATCAACCTTCTACCCTGGCGCGAAGAGCTGCGCGAGCAGCGCAAGCAGCAGTTCCTGGTGATTCTTGGCGGCGTCCTGGTGGCATCGGCGGCGCTGGTATTCCTTGGCGACCAGTACTTCACCGCGGCCATCGAGAACCAGAACGCCCGCAACGACTTCCTGCGCAAGGAAATCGTCGTACTCGACGCCCGGATCAAGGAAATCAGCGAACTGAAGTCGCGGCGCCAGCAATTGCTCGAGCGGATGAAGATCATCCAGGACCTGCAGGGCAACCGTCCCATCATCGGACGGGTGTTCGACCAGCTCGTGCGGACCTTGCCCGACGGCGTGTATTTCACCGACCTGAAGATGACCGGCAAGAACATCGCCATCGCCGGCGCGGCCGAGTCCAACAACCGCGTTTCCAATCTCATGCGCAACATGGACGCGTCCGAGTGGCTGACCGCCCCGACCCTGAACGAGGTCAAGGCGGTGACCCAGGGCGCGGTGGACCAGGCCAACGTGTTCCAACTGACCGTGCAGCAGACGCAGCCCGGCGAGGAAGACGCCAAGGCGAAGCATGGGGTTGCGCAAGGAGCCAAGAAATGAGTCTGGCCAGTTCCCTGGAAAGTCTGCGCAAGATCGATATCAACGATCTCGACCTGAACAACATCGGTTCCTGGCCGGCGGCGGTCAAGGTCATCGTCTGCGTGCTGCTGACCGCGGCGGTCCTGGCGCTGGGCTACAACTTCCATCTGAGTGACATGCAGGCTCAGCTCGAACAGCAGGCCGCGGAAGAGGAGACGCTCAAGCAGCAGTTCTCCACCAAGGCCTTCCAGGCCGCGAACCTGGAAGCCTACAAGGCACAGATGAAGGAGATGGAAGAGTCCTTCGGCGCCTTGCTGCGGCAGTTGCCCAGCGACACCGAGGTACCCGGGCTGCTCGAGGACATCACTCGTACCGGCCTGGGCAGCGGCCTGGAGTTCGAGGAAATCAAGCTGCTCCCCGAGGTTGCCCAGCAGTTCTACATCGAGCTGCCGATCCAGATCAGCGTGGTCGGCGGCTACCACGACCTGGCGACCTTCGTCAGCGGCGTGTCCAGCCTGCCGCGGATCGTCACCCTGCATGACTTCGAGATCAAGCCGGTCGCCCCCGGCAGCACGTCCAAGCTGCGCATGAGCATCCTGGCCAAGACCTATCGCTACAACGACAAGGGGCTGAAGAAATGAGAGCCCGCCTGATTCTGAGCAGCCTGCTGCTCGCCAGCCTGGCCGGATGCGGCGGCGGTTCCGATTTCGCCGATCTGCAGTCCTACATGGACGAGGTTCGCGCCCGACCCAAGGGCACCATCGAGCCGTTGCCGAAGTTCCAGCCGTACGAGGCCTTCACCTATAGCGCCGCGTCGCTACGCAGCCCGTTCCAGCCGCCGGTGAAGATCGACCTGACCGTGCGGCAGAAGGGCAACAAGGTGATCAAGCCCGACGAGACGCGGGTCAAGCAGTTCCTGGAAGGCTTCAACATCGAGACCTTCGAGATGGTCGGCACCCTGTCCAACGCCCAGGGCACCTTCGCCCTGGTGAAGGGCGCGGGTGGCGTGCACCGGGTGAGGGTCGGGGACTACCTGGGGCGCAACGACGGCAAGGTCGTCGGCATCAGCGAAGGAAAAATAGACGTGATCGAAATCGTTCCTGACGGAGAGGGGAACTGGCTGGAGCGTCCGCGCAGCCTGACTCTCAAGGAACGCTCCTGAGGGCGGGGAAAAACATGCATAACCAACAGCAGTCTGTACAACGGAGTCGGACGATGAACAGTGGCCTCTCGCGCCTCGGGATCGCTTTGCTGGCCGCCATGTTCGCGCCGGCATTGCTCGCCGCGGACCTGGAGAAACTCGACGTGGCGGCACTGCCTGGCGACCGGGTCGAGCTAAAGCTGCAGTTCGACGAGCCCGTCGCCGCGCCGCGTGGCTATACCATCGAGCAGCCGGCGCGAATCGCCCTCGATCTGCCGGGGGTGCAGAACAAGCTCGGCACCAAGAATCGCGAGCTGAGCGTGGGCAATACGCGCAGCGTCACGGTGGTCGAGGCGAAGGATCGCACACGGTTGATCATCAACCTGACCGCGCTGTCGTCCTACACCACCCGGGTGGAAGGCAACAACCTCTTCGTGGTGGTCGGCAATTCGCCGGCCGGCGCCAGCGTCGCTTCCGCCGCTCCGGTCAAGGCAAGCCCGGCTCCGGCCAGCTATGCCCAGCCGATCAAGCCCAAGCCGTACGTGCCGGCGGGTCGTGCCATTCGCAACATCGATTTCCAGCGTGGCGAAAAGGGCGAGGGCAACGTGGTCATCGACCTGTCCGACCCGACCTTGAGCCCGGATATCCAGGAGCAGGGCGGCAAGATCCGCCTGGACTTCGCCAAGACCCAGCTGCCGGATGCGCTGCGGGTTCGCCTGGACGTCAAGGACTTCGCCACGCCGGTGCAGTTCGTCAACGCCAGCGCGCAATCCGACCGTACCAGCATCACCATCGAACCGAGCGGGCTCTACGACTATCTGGTCTACCAGACCGACAATCGCCTGACCGTCAGCATCAAGCCGATGACCACGGAAGACGCCGAGCGGCGCAAGAAGGACAATTTCGCCTATACCGGTGAGAAACTGTCGCTGAACTTCCAGGACATCGACGTGCGTTCGGTACTGCAGCTGATCGCCGACTTCACCGACCTGAACCTGGTGGCCTCGGATACCGTGCAGGGCAATATCACCCTGCGCCTGCAGAACGTGCCGTGGGACCAGGCGCTGGACCTGGTGCTGAAGACCAAGGGCCTGGACAAGCGCAAGCTCGGCAACGTGCTCCTGGTGGCCCCGGCCGACGAGATCGCCGCCCGTGAGCGCCAGGAGCTGGAAGCGCAGAAGCAGATCGCCGAGTTGGCGCCACTGCGTCGGGAACTGATCCAGGTGAACTACGCCAAGGCCGCGGACATCGCCAAGCTGTTCCAGTCGGTGACCAGCGATGGTGGCCAGGAAGGCAAGGAAGGCGGGCGCGGCTCGATCACCGTCGACGACCGCACCAACAGCATCATCGCCTATCAGCCCCAGGAGCGACTGGACGAACTGCGGCGGATCGTTTCGCAGCTGGATATTCCGGTGCGCCAGGTGATGATCGAGGCACGCATCGTCGAGGCCAACGTCGGTTACGACAAGAGTCTCGGTGTGCGCTGGGGCGGCGCTTATCACAAGGGCAACTGGAGCGGCTACGGCAAGGACGGCAATATCGGGATCAAGGACGAGGACGGCATGAACTGCGGCCCGATCGCCGGTAGCTGTACCTTCCCGACCACGGGTACCAGCAAGTCGCCGTCGCCGTTCGTCGACCTCGGTGCCAAGGATGCTACCTCCGGGATCGGCATCGGCTTCATCACCGACAACATCATCCTCGACCTGCAACTGTCGGCGATGGAAAAGACCGGCAACGGCGAGATCGTCTCCCAACCCAAGGTCGTGACCTCGGACAAGGAAACCGCGAAGATCCTCAAGGGCTCGGAAGTCCCCTACCAGGAGGCCAGTTCCAGCGGCGCTACCAGCACCTCGTTCAAGGAAGCCGCGCTGTCCCTCGAGGTGACCCCGCAGATCACCCCGGACAACCGGATCATCGTCGAAGTGAAGGTGACCAAGGACGCGCCGGATTACCAGAATATGTTGAACGGCGTACCTCCTATCAACAAGAACGAGGTCAACGCCAAGATCCTGGTCAACGACGGCGAGACCATCGTCATCGGCGGCGTGTTCAGTAACGAGCAGAGCAAGTCGGTGGAGAAGGTGCCGTTCCTCGGCGAACTGCCTTACCTGGGGCGGCTGTTCCGGCGTGATACCGTCACCGACCGGAAAAACGAACTTCTGGTTTTCCTGACACCGCGGATCATGAATAATCAGGCCATCGCAATCGGTCGCTGATATCGAACAACGTGGTCAACCTGATCCTCGTCGGCCCGATGGGTGCTGGAAAGAGCACCATCGGGCGCCTGCTCGCCAAGGAGCTGCATCTCGCGTTCAAGGACTCCGACAAGGAGATCGAACAGCGGTGCGGCGCGAATATCCCATGGATCTTCGATGTCGAGGGCGAGGTCGGTTTCCGCGAGCGTGAGCAGGCCATGCTCACCGAACTCTGCGCCGCCGACGGCATGGTGATCGCCACCGGCGGCGGGGCGGTGATGCGCGACGGTAACCGCCAGGTGCTGCGCGCCGGTGGCCGGGTTGTGTACCTGCATGCCTCGGTCGAGCACCAGATCGCTCGCACGGCGCGGGACCGCAACCGCCCCTTGTTGCAGAAGCCCAACCCGGGACAGATCCTCCGCGACCTGATGGCGCTGCGCGACCCGCTCTACCGCGAAATCGCCGATGTGGTGGTGGAGACCGACGAAAGGCCGCCGCGCCTGGTCGTCCAGGAAATTCTCGAACGCCTGCGCAAGTTGCCGCCCCGCTGAGGCGCGGCGAATTGCGTTATCCTATTGCCCTTTCCTGTCTGGGGGCCTCATGCGCACACTTCACGTCGATCTAGGCGAGCGTAGCTATCCCATTTACATCGGTGAAAACCTGCTGGGCGACGCCCGCTGGTTCGCGCCGCATATCGTCGGTCGCCGGGTCGCGGTGATCAGCAACGAAACGGTCGCTCCTCTCTATCTGGAAACCCTGCTCAAGGCACTGCAAGGCCACGAGGTCACCTCTGTGGTGCTGCCCGACGGCGAGGCCTACAAGCAGTGGGAAACCCTGCAACTGATCTTCGATGCCCTGCTGAAGGAGCGGCATGACCGCAAGACTACCCTGATCGCCCTGGGCGGCGGCGTCATCGGTGACATGGCCGGTTTCGCCGCGGCCTGCTACCAGCGTGGGGTCAACTTCATCCAGGTGCCGACCACCCTGTTGTCCCAGGTCGACTCCTCGGTGGGCGGCAAGACCGGGATCAACCATCCGTTGGGCAAGAACATGATCGGTGCGTTCTACCAGCCCCAGGCGGTGGTCATCGACACCGCGTCGCTGAAGACGCTGCCGTCCCGCGAGCTGTCCGCCGGGCTGGCGGAGGTGATCAAGTACGGTTTCATTTGCGACGAACCGTTCATCACCTGGCTGGAAGCGCACATGGATGCCTTGCTGGCACTGGAGCCGACCGTTGTCACCGAGGCCATCGAGCGCTCTTGCGCGGCGAAGGCCCGCGTGGTGGGCGCCGACGAGCGCGAGTCGGGCGTGCGTGCCACGCTGAATCTCGGCCATACCTTCGGTCACGCGATCGAGACCCAGCAAGGTTACGGCGTCTGGTTGCACGGCGAAGCGGTAGGGGCGGGAACCGTGATGGCACTCGAGATGTCGCATCGGTTGGGTTGGCTGAGCGCCGCCGAGCGCGATCGCGGTATCCGCCTGCTGCGCCGGGCTGGCCTGCCCGTGGTACCGCCGGCCGAGATGACGGCGGAAGATTTTATGGAACACATGGCCGTCGACAAGAAAGTGCTCGATGGCCGCCTGCGTCTGGTTTTGCTGCAAGGACTGGGGAATGCCGTGGTCACCGGCGATTTTCCCCGTGAGATCTTGGACGCGACCCTGCGCACCGACTATCGGGCCTTGGCCGACCAGCTTGGAGATGAATGAGGTCCCATGACCAGCTTGCATGCCGATGAGGCCTTCCTGGGCCACTACCAATTCAGTCACGACCCGTTCGCGCCGCGCGTTCCGGGTTTCAAGTTCTTCCCGGCGCAGCGCAAGCCGGTGCTCGGCCAGTTGCACCATCTGGCCCGCTACAGCCAGCTCCTGCTGCTGGTCACCGGGCCCCTGGGTAGCGGCAAGACCCTGCTGCGCCAGGCGCTGGTGGCCAGCACCAACAAGGATGCGGTCCTCAGCGTGGTGATCTCGGCGCGCACCGCCGCCGACGAGACTTCGTTGCTGCGCCAGGTGGCGCAGGGCCTGAGCATCAACCAGGCGAGCCTGGAGGCGATCCTGACCAAGGTGGCGCAGCTGGCGATCACCGGGCAGGACGTCTACCTGATGGTGGACGATGCCGAGCAGCTCCAGGACAGCGCGCTGGAAGTGCTGTTGCTGCTGGCTTCCGGCACCAACGAGGGACGCCTGCATGTATTCCTGTTCGGTGAGCCGTCGTTGCTGCCGCGCCTGGAGGTGTTTTCCGAGGGTGAGGAGCGCTTCCATGCCATCGAGTTGCAGCCATACAGCGAAGAGGAAACCCGCGACTACCTGGCCCAGCGTCTCGAGGGCGCCGGGCAGGGCATCGAGCTGATTTCCAACGACCTGCTGGTGGACATCCACGAGCAGTCGGAAGGCTGGCCGGGAGCGATCAACCAGGTCGCCCGCGATGCCCTGATCGAAGCGATGCTGGCCAATCGTGGCGCAGCGCGCAAGGCAACCGGAGGGTCTTTCAACTTGCCCAAGAAGCATCTGGTGATTCTTGCGGTCGTGGCCATCGGCGTGATCGCCGCCTGGTTCATGCAAGGCAAGAGCAAGCCGGAGGCGCCGCAGACCGCCTCTACCGAATTGTCCATGAATGGCGCTACGCCGGCCCAGGCCCAGCAGCCGGGCAGCGGCCCGGCCGTGGAGTTCAACGGCTCCAGCCAGCCGTTGCCGCTACCGTTGGTCGGCGAGTCGCAGCCGGTCATTCGCGAGCCGCTGGCCCAGGCCGCCGGGCAAGGTGGCGACGACGAAGGCGGCCTGCCGTCCGCCGCGGTGCCGCCTACCGTTTCCAGCTCGGCTCCTCCGGTGACGCCGCTGGCCAACAACGGCGTCACGCCGATGCATCCGGTGCCGCCGGCGCCGACCGAACCGACCGCGCCTGCGGCGACCCCGACTCCGGCGCAGACCCCGGCACCGGCCGCGCCGGTCGCCAGCGCCCCGGCCAGCAAGCCGGCCCCGGCCCCCGCTCCGGCCAAGCCGGCGGCGAGCAAGCCGGCCACCACCGCCGCGGCGAAGCCGGCCCCGGCTCCGGCCGCCAAGCCGGCCAGCGGTGGCGGTGCGGGAAGCCAGTGGTATCGCAACCAGTCTGGTGGTAACTTCGCCCTGCAGATCCTCGGTACCGGCTCCGAAGCCAATGCCCAGGCGTTCATTCGCCAGCAGGGCGGCGGCGATTTCCGCTACTTCAAGAAAACCCTGCAAGGCAAGCCGTTCTACGTCGTCACCTATGGCAGCTTCCCGAATCGTGCCGCCGCCCTGGCCGCAGTGAAAAAACTGCCGTCCAAGGTGCAGGCCGGCAAGCCGTGGCCGCGTACCTTCGCCAGCATCCAGCAGGAGATCGGCCAGGCGCATTGATCCGACCTGCCGTCGCCTCTTGACGAAACTCGCTAGTCGTTAGCATGACCGGCGGGTTTCGTCTTTCATTTTGGCGACATTGAATTTCATTTTCTCGCCGCAAAATTTGTGAGGCCTTGTGCACCTATGTACAATGGCCTCCCTTTGCCTGTCGAAAACTCGCCGCATGAGCGGGTGACAGGCGAAGTAGATGACTAAAAAAGTTTTGCCGGTGAGAGTTCCTTATGAAAGCAGGTCTGTACCATCCTGAAACGTTCAAGGATAACTGCGGATTTGGCCTGATCGCCCATATGCAGGGCGAGCCGAGCCATCAACTTCTGCAAACCGCAATCGAAGCACTGACCTGCATGACCCACCGCGGTGGGATCAATGCCGATGGCAAGACCGGGGACGGCTGCGGGCTGCTGATTCAGAAGCCCGACCTGTTCCTGCGTGCCGTCGCCAGGGAAGCCTTTTCTGTCGACCTGCCCGAGCAATACGCGGTGGGCATGGTGTTCTTCAACCAGGACCCGGTGAAAGCCGAGGCGGCACGCGAGAACATGAATCGCGAGATCGTCGCCGCCGGACTGGAGCTGGTCGGCTGGCGCAAGGTGCCGATCGATACCAGCGTTCTCGGCCGCCTGGCGCTGGAGCGCCTGCCGCAGATCGAACAGGTGTTCATCGGCGGCGCCGGCCTGAGCGACCAGGACTTCGCCATCAAGCTGTTCAGCGCACGGCGCCGCTCGTCGGTGGCCAACGCCGCCGACAGCGACCACTACATCTGCAGCTTTTCGCACAAGACCATCATCTATAAGGGCCTGATGATGCCGGCCGACCTGGCCGCCTTCTATCCGGACCTTGGCGACGAGCGCCTGCAGACCGCGATCTGCGTATTCCACCAGCGCTTCTCCACCAACACCCTGCCGAAATGGCCGCTGGCGCAGCCGTTCCGCTTCCTCGCCCACAACGGCGAGATCAACACCATCACCGGCAACCGCAACTGGGCCCAGGCGCGGCGGACCAAGTTCACCAACGAACTGATCCCCGACCTGGAAGAGCTAGGCCCGCTGGTGAACCGCGTCGGCTCCGACTCGTCGAGCATGGACAACATGCTCGAACTGATGGTCACCGGCGGCATGGACCTGTTCCGCGGCCTGCGCATGATCATCCCGCCGGCCTGGCAGAACGTCGAGACCATGGACGCCGACCTGCGCGCGTTCTACGAGTACAACTCGCTGCACATGGAGCCCTGGGATGGCCCCGCCGGCGTCGTGCTGACCGACGGTCGCTATGCCGTCTGCCTGCTCGACCGCAATGGCCTGCGCCCGTCGCGCTGGGTCACCACGAAGAACGGCTACATCACCCTGGCCTCGGAGATCGGCGTCTGGGACTACAAGCCCGAGGACGTCATCGCCAAGGGTCGCGTCGGTCCGGGGCAGATCCTCGCGGTGGACACCGAGACCGGCCAGGTCCTGCACAGCGACGACATCGACAACCGCCTGAAGTCGCGCCATCCCTACAAGCAATGGCTGCGGCAGAATGCCCTGCGCATCCAGGCGACCCTGGACGACGACCATGGCGTGGCCAGCTACGACGCCGACCAGCTCAAGCAATTCATGAAGATGTTCCAGGTCACCTTCGAGGAGCGTGACCAGGTGCTGCGTCCGCTCGGCGAGCAGGGCCAGGAAGCGGTGGGCTCCATGGGCGACGATACGCCGATGGCGATCCTCTCCCGGCGCATCCGCTCTCCGTACGATTACTTCCGCCAGCAATTCGCCCAGGTCACCAACCCGCCGATCGACCCGCTGCGCGAAGCCATCGTGATGTCCCTGGAAACCTGCCTGGGCGTCGAGCAGAACATCTTCGAGGAAGCCCCGCACCATGCCAACCAGGCGATCCTCACCACTCCGGTGATCTCGCCGGCGAAGTGGCGGACCATCATGACCCTGGACCGCCCGGGCTTCGACCGCCACTTCATCGACCTCAACTACGACGAGTCGATGGGCCTGGAGGCCGCGGTGCGCAACATCGCCGACCAGGCCGAGGAAGCCGTGCGCGGCGGCAAGGTGCTGCTGATCCTCAGCGACCGCCATATCGCTCCCGGCAAACTGCCGGTGCATGCTGCCCTGGCCGTCGGCGCGGTGCATCACCGCCTGGTGCAGACCGGGCTGCGCTGCGACTCCAACATCCTGGTGGAGACCGCCACCGCCCGCGATCCGCACCATTTCGCGGTGCTGATCGGCTTCGGCGCCTCGGCGGTCTATCCGTTCCTCGCCTACGAGGTGCTGGCCGACCTGATCCGCACCGGTGAAGTGCTGGGCGACCTCTACGAGGTGTTCAAGTACTACCGCAAGGGGATCTCCAAGGGCCTGATGAAGATTCTCTCGAAGATGGGCATCTCCACCGTCGCGTCCTACCGTGGCGCGCAGCTGTTCGAGGCGGTGGGCCTGTCCGACGAGGTTACCGGCCTGTGCTTCACCGGAGTCGCCAGCCGCATCCAGGGTGCGCGCTTCGTCGATATCGAGAACGAGCAGAAGCTCCTGGCCGCCGAGGCCTGGAGCAACCGCAAGCCGATCCAGCAGGGCGGCTTGCTGAAGTTCGTCTATGGCGGCGAATACCACGCCTACAACCCGGATGTGGTGAATACCCTGCAGGCTGCCGTGCAGCAGGGCGACTACGAGAAGTTCAAGGAATACACCGCGCTGGTGGACCAGCGCCCGGTGTCGATGATCCGCGACCTGTTGCAGGTGAAGACCGCCGCGCAGCCGCTGGCGCTCGACGAGGTGGAGCCGCTGGAAGCCATCTTCAAGCGCTTCGATGCCGCCGGGATTTCCCTCGGCGCGCTGTCGCCGGAGGCCCACGAGGCGCTGGCCGAGGCGATGAACACCCTGGGCGGTCGTTCCAACTCCGGCGAGGGCGGCGAGGACCCGGCGCGCTACGGCACGCTGAAGAGTTCGAAGATCAAGCAGGTGGCTACCGGCCGCTTCGGCGTGACCCCGGAATACCTGGTCAACGCCGAGGTCCTGCAGATCAAGGTGGCCCAGGGCGCCAAGCCCGGCGAGGGCGGCCAGTTGCCGGGCGGCAAGGTCAACGGCCTGATCGCCCGCCTGCGCTATGCGGTGCCCGGCGTGACCCTGATCTCGCCGCCGCCGCACCACGACATCTACTCCATCGAAGACCTGGCGCAGCTGATCTTCGACCTCAAGCAGGTCAACCCGCAGGCGCTGGTATCGGTGAAGCTGGTATCCGAGCCTGGCGTCGGCACCATCGCCGCCGGCGTGGCCAAGGCCTATGCGGACTTGATCACCATCTCCGGCTACGACGGCGGTACCGGCGCCTCGCCGATCACCTCGATCAAGTACGCCGGCTCGCCCTGGGAACTGGGCCTGGCGGAAACCCACCAGACCCTGCGCGGCAACGACCTGCGCGGCAAGGTCCGGGTGCAGACCGATGGCGGCCTGAAGACCGGCCTGGACGTGATCAAGGCGGCCATCCTCGGCGCCGAGAGCTTCGGCTTCGGCACCGCACCGATGATCGCCCTGGGCTGCAAGTACCTGCGCATCTGCCACCTGAACAACTGCGCCACCGGCGTGGCGACGCAGAACGACAAGCTGCGCAAGGACCACTTCATCGGCACCACCGCGATGGTGATCAACTTCTTCACCTTCATCGCCACGGAAACCCGCGAGTGGCTGGCGCGCCTCGGCGTGCGCAGCCTGGGCGAACTGATCGGCCGCACCGACCTGCTGGAGATCCTCCCCGGCGAGACCGCCAAGCAGCAGAACCTGGATCTCGCTCCGTTGCTGGGCAGTGACCTGATCCCGGCCGACAAGCCGCAGTTCTGCGAGGTGGAGAAAAACCCGCCGTTCGACCAGGGCCTGCTGGCCGAGAAGATGGTCGAGCTGTCGAAGGCCGCCATCGAAGGCCTGAGCGGCGGCGAGTACGAGCTGGACATCTGCAACTGCGACCGATCCATCGGCGCGCGGGTATCCGGCGAGATCGCCCGCCTGCACGGCAACCAGGGCATGGCCAAGGCACCGGTGGTGTTCCGTTTCAAGGGCACCGCGGGACAGAGCTTCGGCGTGTGGAACGCCGGTGGCCTGCACCTGTACCTGGAAGGCGACGCCAACGACTACGTAGGCAAGGGCATGACCGGCGGCAAGCTGGTCATCACCCCGCCCAAGGGCAGTCCGTTCAAGACCCAGGAATCGGCCATCGTCGGCAACACCTGCCTGTACGGCGCCACCGGCGGCAAGCTGTTCGCCGCCGGAACCGCCGGCGAGCGCTTCGCCGTGCGCAACTCCGGTTCCCATGCGGTGGTGGAAGGTACCGGCGACCACTGCTGCGAATACATGACCGGCGGTTTCGTCTGCGTGCTGGGCAAGACCGGCTACAACTTCGGCTCCGGCATGACCGGGGGCTTCGCCTACGTCCTCGACATGGACAACACTTTCGTCGACCGCGTGAACCACGAGCTGGTGGAAATCCAGCGGATCAGCGGCGAGGCGATGGAGGCCTATCGCAGCCACCTGCGCAAGGTCCTGGTCGAGTACGTGAACGAAACGGCAAGCGAGTGGGGCGCGAACATCCTGGAAAACCTGGATGACTACCTGCGACGGTTCTGGCTGGTGAAACCGAAGGCGGCCAGCCTCGGTTCGCTGCTGACCAGCACCCGTGCCAACCCGCAATAAGCGCCCGAAGTTGTGATGAGGTTTCGATATGTCTGAACGTCTGAATTCCGACCGCCTGAACAACGACTTCCAGTTCATCGAAGTCGGGCGCAAGGACCCGAAGAAGAAGCTGCTGCGCCAGCGCAAGCGCGAGTTCGTGGAGATCCACGACCTGTTCAAGCCGCAGCAGGCCGCCGACCAGGCCCACCGCTGCCTGGGCTGCGGCAACCCCTACTGCGAGTGGAAGTGCCCGGTGCACAACTTCATCCCGAACTGGCTGAAGCTGGTTTCCGAAGGCAACATCCTGGCCGCCGCCGAACTGTCGCACCAGACCAACACCCTGCCGGAAGTCTGCGGCCGGGTCTGCCCGCAGGACCGCCTCTGCGAGGGTGCCTGTACCCTCAACGACGGCTTTGGCGCGGTGACCATCGGCTCGGTGGAGAAATACATCACCGATACGGCCTTCGCCATGGGCTGGCGCCCGGACCTGTCCAAGGTCAAGCCGACCGGCAGGCGCGTCGCGGTGATCGGTGCCGGCCCGGCCGGCCTCGGCTGCGCCGACGTGCTGGTGCGCAACGGCGTGACCCCGGTGGTGTTCGACCGCAACCCGGAGATCGGCGGCCTGCTGACCTTCGGCATTCCCGAGTTCAAGCTGGAGAAGCACGTCCTCAGCCGTCGCCGCGAGGTGTTCACCGGCATGGGCATCGAGTTCCGCCTGAACACCGAGATCGGCAAGGACGTGACCATGGAGCAGTTGCTCGATGAGTACGATGCCGTGTTCATGGGGATGGGCACCTACACCTACATGAAGGGCGGTTTCCCCGGCGAGGACCTGCCGGGCGTACACGACGCCCTGGACTTCCTGATCGCCAACGTGAACCGCAACCTCGGCTTCGAGAAGTCGGCCGAGGACTTCGTCGACATGAAGGGCAAGCGCGTGGTGGTCCTGGGCGGCGGCGACACCGCGATGGACTGCAACCGCACTTCGATCCGCCAGGGCGCCAAGTCGGTGACCTGTGCCTATCGCCGTGACGAAGAAAACATGCCGGGCTCGCGCAAGGAAGTGAAGAACGCCAAGGAGGAGGGCGTGAAGTTCCTCTTCAACCGCCAGCCCATCGCCATCGTCGGCGAGGACCGGGTGGAAGGCGTGAAGGTGGTCGAGACCCGTCTCGGCGAGCCGGACGCCCGCGGACGCCGCAGCCCCGAACCGATCCCCGGTTCCGAGGAGATCATCCCGGCGGAAGCCGTGCTGATCGCCTTTGGCTTCCGGCCGAGTCCGGCGCCGTGGTTCGAGCGCTTCGAGATCGCCACCGACAGCCAGGGCCGCGTGGTGGCTCCGGCGCAGGCGCAGTTCAAGCACCAGACCAGCAACCCGAAGATCTTCGCCGGCGGCGACATGGTCCGTGGTTCCGACCTGGTGGTGACGGCGATCTTCGAAGGACGTACCGCGGCCGAAGGCATCCTCGACTACCTTGGCGTCTGACCCGCGGCGCCACCGGCGCTGCGACAAATCACCGCGATAGACAAAAGGCACGGCCCCCGCCGTGCCTTTTGTTTTGTGCTTTGCGACAATAGCGGCCCTTTTCGCCCGCCGGCCTGTGGATAACCCCCTTCCGCACGCGCCCGCGTGAAGCCAGCAGCCTTTGATCGGATGCCGTTATGACTGCCCTGAAGAACGACCGCTTCCTCCGCGCCCTGCTCAAGCAGCCCGTCGATGTCACCCCCGTCTGGATGATGCGCCAGGCCGGTCGTTACCTGCCGGAATACCGTGCCACCCGTGCCAAGGCCGGCGATTTCATGAGCCTGTGCATGAACCCCGAGCTGGCCTGCGAAGTGACCCTGCAGCCGCTGGACCGTTACCCGCAGCTGGACGCCGCGATCCTCTTCTCCGATATCCTGACCATTCCCGATGCCATGGGCCAGGGCCTGTACTTCGAGACCGGAGAAGGCCCGCGCTTCCGCAAGGTGGTCTCGTCGCTGGCCGACATCGAGGCGCTGCCGGTTCCCGACCCGGAACAGGACCTGGGCTATGTGATGGACGCCGTGCGCACCATCCGCCGCGAGCTGAACGGCCGCGTACCGCTGATCGGCTTCTCCGGCAGCCCCTGGACCCTCGCCACCTACATGGTCGAGGGCGGCTCGAGCAAGGACTTCCGCAAGTCCAAGGCGATGCTCTACGACAACCCCAAGGCCATGCACGCTCTGCTGGAGAAGCTGGCGCAATCGGTGACCAGCTACCTCAACGGGCAGATTCGCGCCGGCGCCCAGGCGGTGCAGATCTTCGACTCATGGGGCGGCAGCCTGTCGGCGGCGGCCTACCAGGAGTTCTCCCTGGCCTACATGCGCAAGATCGTCGATGGATTGATCCGTGAGCACGACGGACGCCGGGTGCCGGTGATCCTCTTCACCAAGGGAGGCGGCCTGTGGCTGGAGTCGATGGCCGAGGTCGGCGCCGAGGCGCTGGGCCTGGACTGGACCTGCGACATCGGCAGCGCCCGGGCCCGTGTCGGTGAGCGCGTAGCCCTGCAAGGCAACATGGATCCCTCGGTGCTCTACGCCAATCCGGCGGCGATCCGCGCCGAAGTCGCGCGGATCCTGGCGGCCTACGGCAAGGGTACGGGGCATGTGTTCAATCTCGGCCACGGCATCACCCCGGAAGTCGACCCGGCCCATGCCGGCGCCTTCTTCGAGGCGGTGCACGAGCTGTCGGCGCAGTACCACGGCTGAGCCGGAACGAAAGAAGGGGAGCCGAGGCTCCCCTTTTTCATGCACGGGCCGACGGCCCTCCGGCGCGTTGCTTGGCGGGGTCGCGCCGGTGGCGTACCCGCCCTACGCAACCCGCCCGGCTCAACTGCTTACCTTGCCGGTGCGGTCGTTGATCACGAACAGCTTGCCGTTGGCGTCGCGCACGAGGATTTCCGCGCCCGGCTGGCCATCCATGTCGGCCACCGAATCGATGCTGTAGTTGACGTCGCCGATGCGGTAGTCGCTGCTGGCGCCGCTGGCGTGGTGGATGACCCGCACCTTGCCCTGCATCACCACGATCAGCTCGTTGCCCGGCTTGCCGTCGGTGTCCGCGGTGCCGCCATAGAGTGCCCAGGCGCTGGCGCCGATGCTGTATTCCTTGCGGGAAGTGGCGTTGCTGATCACGTAGATGCCGGTGCTGGTGCGGCCGATGATCTCCGCGCCGGGCTGGCCGTCGAGGTCGGCGATCTGTGCGAGCGCGTGGTAGCCGCTGAAGGTGAAGTCCTTGGCGCCACTGGTGCGCGGGTCGATGACCTTGACGCCGTTGCCCATGTTCAGCACCAGTTCCTTGCCCGGCGCGCCGTCCACGTCGGCGACGTCGAACAGGCCCCAGGTGCCGTTGTAGCTGAAGGTGGCGTCGCGTTGCGTACGGGTGCGATCGAATACGGTGCGCACGCCGTTGCCGATGCTGAGGATGACTTCGTCGCCGGCGACGTTGTCGACGTCGGTGGCACGCATGATCGCCCAGGAGACGTTGCCTACCGGGTACTTGCGCTGGGTGGTGCTGGCGTGGGAGACGATCACCAGGTCGGGACCGGCCTTGACCAGGATTTCCGCGCCGGGCTGGCCGTCGGTATCGGTGGCGCCGAAGACCGACCAGACCACGTTGCCGAAGCTGTAGTTGCGGGTGCTGCCGCCTTCCACCACCTGCAGGTTGGCGCCGTCGCGGTAGACCGCGGCGAGCTGGCCGTTGCCCCGCAGGTCCCAGGTTCCTACCAGAACGCCGGCCGCCTGGGCTGCGCTGGCGCAGAGGGAGAACAGTGCCGTGCCGAGCAGGCAGGCGCGCTTGATCGCTGGTTTCATAAAGTCCCTTTCATATCGCTGTCGAGGCCGGCCGGATGCCGGCCGCAGCAGCATAGGACAGCGCTTGCCGCGCTCAAGGGAAACGCGAGGGATTTGTCGAGCGCTTGGCATTTGTTCGTGAAACTGGTTGCCCGCCCAGCAGGCGGGCGCGGGTGTCGCTCGGCGGCTCGCCGGTCCAGCGCTTGAAGGCGCGGGTGAAGTTGGTTGGATCGCTGTAGCCCAGGTACAGGGCGATACGCTGCAACGACACCTCGGGACGCCGCAGCAATCGCAAGGCCTGGCGCTGGCGAGCCTGGCCGAGCAACTGGCGAAAGCTGGTGCCGGCGTCATGCAGATGCCGCTTGAGGCTGCGGCTGGACAGGTGCAGGCGCGTGGCTACTTCCTCCAGGTTGGGGAAACGCTGTTCCTGCCGTTCCAGCTCCAGCCGCACGCGGGCGCAGATGTCCCGGCGGCCGGCATCGAGCAGCGCCAGTTCGCGTTCGCAGTGTTCGCGGGCGCGGCGCAATGCAGCCGGATCGGCCATCGGTAGCGAGCGGGCGAGCAGGATGGCGGGGAACACCAGCTGGACGTGGGCCTGGTCGTAGCGGCACTGCGGCAGCGGCACAGGCACGGCGGGTTCGGGATAGTCGAAGTCGAGCCTGCCGACCAGGGCCGGTTCGCCGAGCAGCCAGGCGCCGGAGCGATACAGGCCGATCAGCAGGGCTTCGCTGAAGTACCGGTGCAGTGCCGGCGGGAGCGCGGGGCCTGGCAGCAGGCGCAGGATCACCTGCTCGTCCTCGCGCAGCAGGCTGATTTCGACGTTGCCCTGCAGCAGCGGCATGTAGCGCAGCGCCAGGCACAAGGCATCGCCGAGCGTCGCCGAGGCCATCATCGCGTAGCCCAGGCTGCCATGGGCGGTGGGAGGCGTGCGCAAGGCGAGCTGTGCGCCGAGACCGGGGTCGCCGCTCAGCGCGAGCGCCGCGGCGGCGATCGCCTGGTACTGCTGCGATGTGACGCGTGCTTCCGGCTCTTCCAGTCGCAGCGTCGACAGACCGATTTCCCGTAGCAGCGCGCGTCCGTCCAGGCCGCGTTCCTCCAGCAGGCCGAGCAGCAGGCGCGGGTAGGCGGCGGTGATGGTCGGTGCGTCGGAGTCCGTGCGGCGGCTCATGCTGGCGTGTCCTGGCCCGAAATGATCGGTAGTCTGGCGTGAGCGCGTCTGCCGCTGCATTGGCTGGCGCCGCGATACTGCCCGGCAACGCAGTCAAGCGGAGAACGAGCGATGCATCCCTGGGCACGACGCAACATTCCGCAACTGGCCGGGCGCCTGGCGCTGGTCACCGGCGCCAACAGCGGCCTGGGTTGGCAGGCGGCGCGCACGCTGGCCGGCAAAGGGGCAACCGTGGTGATGGCCTGCCGCAATCGCGAACAGGCGGAGCGGGCGCGGCGGGCGATCCTCGACGAGTATCCCCAGGCACGCCTGGAGCTGGCCGATCTCGACCTGGCCGACCTCGCCTCGATCCGCGCCTGCGCCGCCGGTTTCCGCCAGCGCCACGAACGCCTCGATCTCTTGTTCAACAACGCCGGAGTGATGTTCCTGCCCCTGCGGCGTACCCGCGACGGTTTCGAGATGCAGATGGGCACCAATCACCTTGGCCACTTCGCGCTTACGGGACTGCTGCTGGACTCGTTGCTGGCCGCTCCACGGCCCAGGGTGGTGGGTATGACCAGCGGTTTCAACCAGTTCGGCCGGCTGCCGCTCGACGACCTCAACGCCGAGCGCGGCTACAACCGCTATCTCGCCTATTGCCACAGCAAGCAGGCCAATCTGCTGTTCAGCCTGGAGTTGCAGCGCCGCGCCGGCCAGCGGGGCGTGCTTCTGCAGAGCCTGGCGGCGCATCCGGGCTACGCGGCGACCAACCTGCAGTACGCGGCACCGGCGATGTCCGGTTCGCGCCTGGGACGCTGGGCGATGAAGGTGGCCAACGGAGCGTTCGCGCAATCGGCGGAGATGGGGGCGTTGCCGGCACTTTCCGCGCTGACCGAACAGCGCTGGTATGGCGGCGCCTATGTCGGCCCGGATCGCTGGCTGGAAACCCGCGGTTATCCGGCAGCGGCGCGGATTCCGCGGAATGCGCGCGACCTGGGGCTGGCCGCGCGGCTGTGGGCGCTATCGGAAGAACTGACCGGAGTACGCTTCTGGTCGGAGTGAAGGCGCCGGGAGACCGGCGCCTCGAACTCAGTGGGCGGCCTGCGCCAGGGTGTTGCCAGGCAGGGCCGGCAGGCGCGCCAGGTGCAGCGAGACCAATACCGCGACCACCAGCAGCGAGCCGATGAACAGCCCGATGCCGTTCCAGCCGTAGTAATGCCAGAACACCCCGCCGAGGGTGCCGGCCAGGCTCGAGCCGACGTAGTAGCTGAACAGATAGAGCGACGAGGCCTGGCCCTTGGCGCGCAGGGCGCGGCGCCCGATCCAGCTGCTCGCCACCGAGTGCGCGCCGAAGAAGCCGAAGGTGAACAGCAGCAGGCCGGCGAGCATCAGCGGGATCGGCTCGAACAGGGTCAGCAGCAGGCCGCCGAGCATCAGCAGGATGACCGCCCAGAGCACCTTGCGTCGCCCCAGCTTGTCGGCCAGCGAACCGACCCAGGCCGAGCTGTAGATGCCCGAGAGGTAAACCACCGAGAGCACGCCGACCACCGCCTGGCTCATGTGGTAGGGCTCGGCCAGCAGGCGGTAGCCGATGTAGTTGAACAGGGTGACGAAGCTGCCCATCAGCAGGAAGCCGATCAGGAACAGCCAGGGCAGTCCGGCGTCGCGGAAGTGCAAGCGGTAGCCGTTGAGCAGGGTCGCCGGCTTCAGCGGTGCCGGCCGGAAGTGTTTCGACTCGGGCAGCACGCGCCAGAACACCAGCGCGGCGACCAGGGCCAGGCCGCCGAGGACCGCCAGTGCGGCATGCCAGGAGATGAAATCGACCAGGACGCCGCTGATCAGGCGTCCGCTCATCCCGCCGATGGCGTTGCCGCCGATGTACAGGCCCATCGACAAGCCGATGTGCTGCGGATGGATCTCTTCGCTGAGATAGGTCATCGCCACCGCGGCCAGGCCGCTCAAGGACAGCCCGACCAGCGCGCGCATCAGCAGCACGCCATGCCAGGTGGGCATCACCGCGCTGCCGAGGGTGAACAGCGCGGCGGCCAGCAGCGAGACGACCATCACCGGCTTGCGGCCGATCGCGTCGGAGATCGGGCCGGTGACCAGCAGACCAAGGGCGAGCATGGCGGTGGCGACGGACAATGCCAGGCTGCTTTCCGCGGCGCTGATGGAAAACGCCTTGGACAGCACCGGCATCATCGGCTGGATGCAGTAGAGCAGGGCAAAGGTGGCGAAACCGCCGGAGAACAGCGCCAGCGAGGTGCGCATGAACTGCGGGGTGCCTTTTTCGATATAGCGTTCGACTTCGGTGGCGGCTTCCAGCACCTCGTTGGCTGCTTCGCGGGCCGCCTCGATTAACGCGGGTTCTTCTTCGGCCTGTGGCCGGACTTGCGGATTGCTCACGGGGCACCTCTGGGGACGGTGGCGAGCAGGCACAACGAGGCCGCGCCACCTGGATTTCAGGGACAAGGGGTCGTTGTTGGAGGTTATGTGGCAAAGGATATAGATAGGTTTATATGATTTCCAATATATTGATCGACACGATTGATATGTAAAAACACCTAATAGGAGGGGCCGCTTGGAACTCAGGCACCTGCGCTATTTCATCGCCGTCGCCGAGGAGCTGCACTTCGGCCGCGCCGCCGAGCGCCTGGGGATCTCCCAGCCGCCGTTGAGCCAGCAGATCCAGGCGCTGGAGGAGGAAATCGGTGCGCGCCTGTTCGAGCGCACCAACCGCCGCGTCGAACTCACCGACGCCGGCCGGCTGTTCCTCGACGAGTCCCGCCAGGTGCTGGCCCAGGTAGACAAGGCGGTGCTGCTGGCGCGTCGCGCCCACCTGGGGGAACTGGGCGAGCTGAAGATCGGTTTCACTTCCTCGGCACCCTTCACCTCGACCATACCCAGCAGCATCCATGCCTTCCGCAAGGCCTATCCGGACGTACACCTCGACCTGCAGGAAATGAGCAGCCGCCAGGTACTCAAGGCGCTGCTCGAGGAAAGCCTGCAGGTGGGCGTGATCCGCCCGCTGGCGCTGCCGGATGCGGTGCATTGGGTGGAGTTGTTCCGCGAACCGCTGGTGGCGGTGCTGCGGGCCGACCATCCGCTGGCGGCCGGCAGCGAGGATGGCCTGGCCATCGCCGCCCTGGCCGAGGAGCCCTTCGTGTTCTTCCCGCGCAGCTACGGCACCGGGCTCTACGACCAGGTCATCGCCCTGACCCGACAGGCCGGCTTCAGCCCGCGCATCGCCCAGGAGGCCAGCGAGGCGATGACCATCATCGGCCTGGTCTCGGCCGGACTGGGGGTGTCGATCCTGCCGGCGTCGTTCCGCCGCACCCGGGTCGACGGCGTGGTCTACCGCACCCTGAGCGATCCCGAGGCGACGACTGCGGTATGGCTGGTCCGCCGGCAGAACGAGGGCTCGCCGCTGGCGCTGTCCTTCATCGACCTGGTGACCCGCGAGGCGGCCAGCCTGCGCCGGCGCTGAACCGCTCTACGTCAGGGCCGAGACGGCGCTCGCGCTTGCCCGCGGCTTTGCCTATCATCCGGGATCAGGCTCGGCTCACGGAGATTTCCCATGCGGCGCGTGGTGTTCAATCAGAAAGGCGGGGTAGGCAAGTCCAGCATCGCCTGCAACCTGGCGGCGGTCAGCGCGGCGGAGGGCTATCGCACCCTGCTGGTGGACCTGGACGCCCAGGCCAACTCCACGCACTACCTGACCGGACTGACCGGCGAGGACCTGCCGGTGGGGATCGCCGACTTCTTCAAGCAGACCTTGTCTTCCGGGCCCTTCAGCAAGAAGGGCAGGGTCGAGATCTACGAGACGCCGTTCGACAACCTGCACATCGTCACCTCCAGCCCCGAACTGGCCGACCTGCAGCCGAAGCTGGAGTCGAAGCACAAGATCAACAAGCTGCGCAAATTGCTGGACGAACTGGACGAAGACTACGACCGGATCTACCTGGATACCCCGCCGGCACTGAATTTCTACACGGTATCTGCGCTGATCGCTGCCGATCGCTGCCTGATTCCCTTCGATTGCGACAGCTTCTCCCGCCAGGCGCTGTATGGCCTTCTCCAGGAGATCGAGGAACTGCGCGACGACCACAACGAAGACCTGCAGGTCGAGGGCATCGTGGTCAACCAGTTCCAGCCGCGCGCCAGCCTGCCGCAGCAACTGCTCGACGAGCTGGTGGCGGAGGAACTGCCGGTGCTGCCGGTGTACCTGATGAGTTCGGTGAAGATGCGCGAGTCGCACCAGGCTTGCACCCCGCTGATCTTCCTCGAACCGCGGCACAAGCTGACCCAGCAGTTCGTCGAGTTGCACGGGCTGCTCGAAAGCTGAGCAGCCTCTGCGGCAGCGCTTCTACGAGGTAACCAGGACGTCGCAGCTCGGCTGGCGCAGGTAACGCTGCGCCAGGTTGCCGAGCAGCGCCTGCATCAGCGCGTTTCGGCTGTGCCGGCCGAGGGCGAGCAGCTCCGGCTGGCGCTGCTTCAACGCGGCGTCCAGGCTGTACGGCAGCACGCCGGGAACCACCTCGTGGCTCAGCTGCGGCCCGACGCCCGGCAGGCGCTCCTGCTCGTCGCTCAGCAATTGTTCGATCAGCCCGGCCTGGGTGGCCAGGTGCGCGGCATTCTGCCGGGGCAGGCCGAGCACGCCGTCGTCGGGGGACTCGAACACGTGCAGGGCGTGCAGGTCGGCTTCCACCGGCAGCAGGCGGTAGGCCTGGCGCAGCGCGGTACAGGCGCACTGGGAAAAGTCCAGGGCGCTGAGCGCCTGGCGGTAGGGTTCGTCCGCCTCGCGCACGGCGAGCAGCACCGGCACCCGGCTGCGCCGCACCACCTGGTCGAGGGTGGTGTTGCCGAAGCGTTCGAAGGTCTTCTGGTGGTGTGCGCCCATCAGCAGCAGGTCCGGTTCGAGCGCCCGGGTCTGCTGCAGGATGCCGTCGATCGGTTGGCCCCTGAACAGGTGGATGGCGCTGTCCTCGTCGAGGCCGGCCTCCTTGCGTTTGAGTTGCAGCATGGCGCTGACGGTCTTCACCGCCGACGCCGATAGCCCCGGGTCGTACACGTGCAGCAGACTGACCCGCGCATCGTGCTGGCGGGCCAACTGGGCGGCGCGGGCGAGGGCGACGTCGGCTTCCGGGGTGAGGTCGTGGGCGACCAGGAGGTGGCGGATCATGGCGGACTCCGTGGGATGGCTACGCTGGCTTCCCCACTGTCGCGCCGCAGCTCGCTACGGACCTTGATCCACGGCAGAAAAAACCTTCGCCGGGCCCTGCGAAATCTGCCAGTCAGGGTCGCGCGTGGCTGCGTAGCTGGTACAGCGCGGCGCTTTCCGCCACTACCTCGCCCTGCTCGTCGGTGAGTTGCAGTTCGAGGCTGTATTCGGCCTTGCCGCGCTCCCCGGCCTCGGTTTCCAGTTGGCGGATGCGCTCGGCATCCAGGCGTGCCTCGACGCGGATGTCGCCCTTGGCCGGGCGGCGGAAGCGCAAGGTCATCTCCTTGACGATGGGATAGAAGCGGGCGCTGTCGAAGCTGGTCAGGAACAGCGCGCCACCGGGAAGTTCGGCGAGGGTGAAGAGCGCCCCGGCGTACATGCTGCCGATGTGGTTCTCGTTGCCGGCGCCCGGCATGCGCAGGCGCACGTAGCCGGGTTCGAGGACTTCCGCCCTGAGTCCGCTGCGCTGGACGAAGGCGATCTTTTCTTCGGTCAGGTGCCTGGCGAGTTCGGTGGGCAGTGGCATGGCGCTCTCCATGTCGGGGATCCCAGCCAGACTAGCCGGCCGGCCAGGCCGGGCAAGGACCGAAACGCTCGCCCGGACTGACCGATCCGCTCAGCGTGCGGCGGCGGCCAGGGCCTGGTCGAGGTCGGCGAGGATGTCGTCGATGTGCTCGATGCCGATCGACAGCCGCACCATGTCGTCGGAGACTCCGGCGCGGGCCAGTTCCTCCGCGTTCAACTGGCGGTGGGTGGTGCTCGCCGGGTGGCAGGCCAGGGACTTGGCGTCGCCGATGTTGACCAGCCGCACCACCAGCTTCAAGGCGTCGATGAAGCGCGCGCCGGCGGCGCTGCCGCCCTGGATGCCGAAAGACAGGATCGCCGCCGGGCGGCCCCCCAGGTAGCGCCGGGCCAGGGCGTGCTCGGGGTTGTCGGCGAGGCCGGCGTATTTCACCCAGGCCACCTGCGGATGCTGCTGCAGGTAGCGGGCCACGGCGAGGGCGTTGTCGCAGTGGCGCTCCATGCGCAGCGCCAGGGTCTCCAGGCCTTGGAGGATGAGGAAGGCGTTGAACGGCGAGAGCGCCGCGCCCATGTTGCGCAGCGGTACCACCCGGCAGCGGCCGATGAAGGCGGCGGGTCCGAAGGCCTCGGTGTAGGTGACGCCGTGGTAGGACGGATCGGGCGTGTTCAGCAGCGGGAAGCGCGACTTGTTCGCCGCCCAGTCGAATTTGCCGGAGTCGACCACGATCCCGCCGATGCTGGTGCCGTGGCCGCCCATGTACTTGGTCAGCGAGTGCACGACGATGTCGGCGCCGTGCTCGAACGGCCGGCAGAGCACCGGGGTGGCTACCGTGTTGTCGACGATCAGCGGCACGCCGTGGCGGTGAGCGGCGTCGGCCAGTGCCTGCAGGTCGATGATGTTGCCCGCCGGGTTGCCGATGGTTTCGCAGAACACGGCCTTGGTCCGCTCGTCGATCAGCGCTTCCAGGGCGGCGACGTCGTCGTGGGCGGCGAAGCGCGCCTGGATGCCGATGCGTGGCAGGGTGTGGGCCAGCAGGTTGTAGGTGCCGCCGTAGAGCTTGGCGACCGAGACGATGTTGTCGCCGGCCTCGGCGACGGTCTGGATCGCGTAGGTGATGGCCGCCATCCCCGAGGCCACCGCCAGCGCCCCGACCCCGCCTTCCAGCGCCGCGACGCGCTGTTCCAGTACGTCGTTGGTGGGGTTCATGATCCGTGTGTAGATGTTGCCCGGTACCTTCAGGTCGAACAGGTCGGCGCCATGCTGGGTGTCGTCGAAGGCGTAGGAGGTGGTCTGGTAGATCGGCACCGCCACCGCGCGGGTGGTCGGGTCAGGGCTGTAGCCGGCGTGGACGGCCAGGGTTTCCAGTTTCATGCAGCGTTCCTTCGGGCAGATTGGAAGGACGCAGCATGGGAAAGCGCGCCGGGCGGGTCAATGCGCCCGGGCAAGGAAAAGCGTGCCTGGTTAGACCGTTGTGTTCGCCGCTTATGCCTGAGCGGCGGCGTCGGTTTCAGCGCAGGCCGATGTAGATGTTGTAGGCGCTGATCAGGGTGATCAGGGTGCCGACGATGACCAGCAGGGTGCGCGGCGAAAGCTTCTTGCACAGCAGGGCGGCGAACGGTGCGGCGAACAGGCCGCCGAAGACCAGCCCGGCGACCATCTTCCAGGTGTCCGGCTGGCCGGCGAGGAGGATGAAGGAGGTGGCGCTGGCGATGGTCAGGAAGAACTCGGCGAAGTTCACCGAGCCGATGGTGGTGCGCGGGTCGCTACCCGAGCCGATCAGGCTGCTGGTGACCACCGGGCCCCAGCCGCCGCCGCCGGCAGCATCGACGAAGCCGCCGAAGAGTGCCAGCTTGGCCACGTGGCGCGGTGCCCGGCGCTTGATCACGTGGCGGTAGGCCTTGCTCAGGATGTACAGGCCCATCAGCAGCAGGTAGGCGGAGATGAAGGGCTTGAGCTGGTGGCCGTCGAAGCGGGTTATCAGCACGGCGCCGAGCACCGCGCCGATCATTCCCGGCAGCAGCAGGCGGAGGAAGAGTGACTTGTTGACGTTGCCGAGCTTGACGTGGGAAATCCCGGAAAAGCCGGTGGTGAACACTTCGGCGATGTGCACGCTGGCGCTGGCAGCGGCCGGCGTGGCACCAGCGCTGAGCAGGAAGGTAGTCGCGGTGATGCCATAGGCCATGCCCAGCGCACCGTCGATCACCTGGGCGAAGAAGCCCACCGCCACCGCGCTCCAGAAACCCCGGCTGGTCAGGGCCTGCTCGATGATCTCGAAGCCGTTGCTGCCGCCGTTGTCGAAGAACAGGCGCCAGGCCAGGAAGGCGAGCAGGCCGACCAGGATCAGCACCGCCGCCCACATGGCGGCGCGCAGTACCGGGTGGTCGTCCGGATGGGTGACGAAATCTTCGACAGGAGGCAGACCTAGCGCCTGGTGTTCGGTGTTGATCGAACTCTGGCTGAGATCGAGGTCGCGTATCTTCATGCGGCAAGGCGCCTGACAGGAGGTGGTAGAACAGGCTGGAATAAGTGTGGCGGCGAAGATAATCGGCTTTTCTTAGTGCGTCTAAGAAGTTTTCCGAAGGTATTTATTCCATTGCGGCATTATCGGCCGCCGTTCTGTCAGGGCATCCCGTCAGGAGGAGCAACTGATTTCCAGGTGCCGCCCCCAGTCCGGTGGGCGCCGAGTGAAGCGCTCCATGCCCGGCTGTTCCTCGAACGGGCGACTCAGCACCTGGTGCAGCAAGCGGACTTCCGTGTAGTCGCCCTGCTCGGCCGCTTCGATAGCCTGCTGTGCCAGGTAGTTGCGTAGCACATAGAGCGGATTGACCGCGTGCATGCGCCGGCGCCGCGACTCCTGGTCTCCGCCTTCTTCCTCGACGCGCCGGCGGTAGGCCTCGGCCCAGCGGTCGAAGGCCTCGCGGTCGACGAAGTCGTCGCGCAGGCTGGCCAGCGCCCGCTCCGGAGTTTCTTCGCCGAGTCGGCGGAAGAACAGCGAGTAATCCACCGCGCTGCCCTGCATGCGCTGCAACAGTTCCTGGACCAGGGCCTGGTCGTTCTCCGCGGCGACGCCCAGGCCCAGGCGCCGGCGCATCAGGTCGAGGTAGTGGGCCTGGTAGAGGGGCAGGAACAGGTCGAGGCTGGCGCGCAGTTCGTCCACTTCCACCAGTGGCGTCAGCGCCTGGGCCAGGGCGGCCAGGTTCCAATGGGCGATCGGTACCTGGTTGCTGAAGGAGTAGCGGCCGGCGTCGTCGGAGTGATTGCAGATGTGATTGGCGTCGAAATCGTCGAGGAAGGCGTAGGGCCCGTAGTCGAAGGTAATGCCGAGGATCGACATGTTGTCGGTGTTCATCACCCCGTGGCAGAAGCCATAGGCCTGCCAGCGGGCGATGAGTTCGGCGTTGCGCTCGACGACCTGGCGGAACATCGCCGCGTACGGCCGCTCGGCTGCGTTGCAGTCGGCGAAGTGGTGTTCCAGGACGAACGCCGCCAACTGTTTCAACTGGTCGTGCTGGCGGGTGTAGTAGAAGTATTCGAAGTGACCGAAGCGCACGTGGCTGGGCGCCAGGCGCAGCAGCGTCGCCGCGCTTTCCTTCTTCTCGCGCCAGACCGGCGTGCTCGAACCGATCACGCAGAGCGCCCGGCTGCTGGGAATGCCCAGTGCCGGAAGGGCTTCGGAGGCGAGGAACTCGCGGATCGACGAGCGCAGCACGGCGCGCCCGTCGCCCATCCGCGAGTAGGGGGTCTGGCCGGCGCCCTTGAGGTGCAGGTCCCAGTGCTCGCCGGCCTGGTTGATCACCTCGCCGAGCAGCAGGCCGCGGCCGTCGCCCAGGCGCGGGTTATAGGAGCCGAACTGGTGGCCGGAATACACCATCGCCCGCGGCTCGGCCTCCGACCACAGCTTGTGCCCGCCGAACAGCTCGGCGAACAGCGCTTCGTCACTGGTTTCCGCTGGCAGGTCGAGCAGCGCCAGGGCGGCGGGGCTGGCTACCACCAGGCGCGGCTCGGCGATGGGGTCGGGCAGGACTTCGGTGGAGAAGGCGTCGCCCAGGCGGGCGAAGCGGTTGTCGAAGTCGAGGTCGTCGAGTGATTTCAAGAGAGGCCTCCGGCAATTCCCGAGCATTGTGCTGGGAATTGCCGGAGGGCGTCCAGGCCCGGAGGTTCAGCGGGTCGGTTCGGCGGGACCGTCCTGGCCCTTGAGCGCGGGCGGATTGCCGACGCCGCTGTGCTGTGGCTCGCCGACGAACAGCTGGACCTGCTGGCCCTGGAGGTTCTTGACGAACACATCGACCTGGTTGAAAGCCATGTCGATCTTGTGTTCGCGGAAGCTGGTGGCGATCTTCGTCAGGATCTCGTCGGTGGAGGGGTTGCGGTCGCCCAGTTCGCGGACGTGGAAGCGCAGCTCGTAGTCGAAGGTACTGGCGCTGATGGTCAGGAAGTACAGCAGCGGCTCCGGGTCGCGCAGTACCCGCGGGTTTTCCTTGACCGCCTGCATCATCAGCTTGCGCGCCAGCGGCAGGTCGGTCTCGTAGGCCAGGCCGATCTTGATGGTGACCCGGGTCACGGTATCGCTCAGCGACCAGTTCACCAACTGCCCGGTGATGAAGGTCTGGTTCGGGACGATGATCTCCTTGCGGTCGAAATCGGTGATGGTGGTGGCGCGGATGCGGATCCGACTGACCGTGCCGGACAGGTTGCCGATGGTCACCACGTCGCCGATTCGCACCGGACGCTCGAAAAGGATGATCAGGCCGGAGACGAAGTTGGAGAAGATCGCCTGCAGGCCGAAGCCGAGGCCTACCGAGAGCGCCGCCACCAGCCATTGCAGCTTGTCCCAGCTGACCCCGAGGGTGGACAGGGCGCTGACGATGCCGATGCCGCTGATGGCATAGGAAAGCAGGGTGGTGGTGGCGTAGGCGCTGCCCTGGGCCAGGGTCAGGCGCTGTAGCACCAATACCTCCAGCAGGCCGGGCAGGTTGCGCGCCAGGGCCACGGTGACCACCGCGATGGCCAGCGCCGCGAGGAAGTCGCGCAGGCTGATCGGCACGCTGGTGGCCGCTTCGCCGGTGCCGGCGGTGTACTGGTACAGGGTGACGTTGTCGAGGTAGGAGATCACGCTGATCAGGTCGGCCCAGACCCAGTACAGGCAGACGATGAAGCCGATCAGCAGGGCCAGGCGGATCAGCCGCAGCGATTGCTGGTTGATCTGCTCGATGCCGAGGGTCGGCTCCTCGACGTTGGTCTCGCCGTCGACGCCTTCCTTCGCCGCGTTCTGCCGTTTCGCCAGGGCCCGGGCGTAGGCCAGGCGCCGGGCCGCCACGCCCAGGCCGCGGACGAAGGCGGCTTCGATGACGAACCAGAGCAGCAGCAGGTAGAGGGTATCGATGAGACGGTCGGTGAGCTTCAGCGAGGTGTAGTAGTAGCCGAAGCAGACCGCGACGAAGAGCACCAGCGGCAGCGCGGTGAAGAGGAGGCCGACGATCATCTTGATCAGCGACGGACGCTCGTCGCCGGGGCTGCTGAACAGCAGGCGGCTGAGCAGCCAGGCCATGGCCGCGTAGCCGAGCAGGACCACGGCGATGCCGATCACGTCGTCGGCCAGGCTCGCCGGCTGGTGCTCGGCCACCGTCACCACGCCGACCAGCGCCAGGACCACAACGCCGAGGCGGACCAGGTGCCTGTCGAGGAAGCCGACCTGTTCGCGGCTCCAGTGGAAATGCCGCTCGGCGATGCCGCCCGGGGTGAGGATGCGATGGGCGGTGTAGAACAGCAGCCAGACCTGAGCCATTTCCAGCAGGGCGCTGCCGAGGGTGGCGTTCTGGCCGCGGGCGTCCAGCAGCAGGGCCAGGCCGGCGACGGCGAAGGTCAGGGTGCCGGGCAGGGCGAGGAGGATGGTGATCAGGATCGCCAGCGGGGTATGCAGCTGGCTGTCGCGCTTGAAGTGGCCGATGTCGTCGTTCAGCTCCGCCAGCTTGTCGTACAGGTAGCGGCGTTTCCACAGCAGCGCGGCGATCAGCAGGAACAGCGGCAAGAACAGCAGCGGCCGATCGACCAGGCCTTCGCCCAGTTCACGCACCCCGGAGCCCCAGGGGATCTCGGTGAGCTGGTTCTTCAGCAGGGTCGGGGTCATCTTGAACCAGGACAGGTCGAGCGGCTGGTTGCTGGGAATCCAGAACATCTGCTCGTCGAGGGTGGTGCGCAGGCTCTCGCTGGTGGAAAGCAACTGCTTCTGGTTCAACTGCAAGGTGATCGCTTCGTTGAGCAGCGCGTTGAGTTCGTGGTTGAGCCGTTCGAGCAGCTCGGAACGGGTTGCCAGCAGGGTGTCGAGATCCTTGCGCAGTTCCGGCGTGACCTGCTCGCTGGGCTGCTGGGCGAGCAGGTCGTCCAGGTATTGCTGCGGGGTCGCCAGCTTGTCGCGTTCCTGGTTCAGTTCGAACTGGCCGAGGCGCAGGTCGGCGATCTCGTCGGCCAGGCTCTGGTCGGTCTTGATCTTCGGCAGCGCCTGTTTCTGCTTGTAGAGGATGCGCGACAGCAGCAGGCTGCCGCGCAGGACGTTGATCTGTTCCTCGAGGGCCTGGTTGGACTGGGTCAGGTTGTCCAGTTGCTGCTTGGTCTCGAGGTTGCGCCGGGTGAGCACGTTGAGGCGGTCGGTGGCGCGCAGCAGGTAGTCGGAGAGACGCAGGTTCTTGGCGTTCTCCTGGCTCAGCAGGCTGTCGGTGCCGGCCCCCTGGGCGCCTTCCTTGGACAGCTCGGCGACGGTCTTTTCCGACTGCTCGCGGCGCTTCTCGCTGATCAGCGCCTGCAGGTCGAGGGTTTCTTTTTCCAGGCGCGAGATCTTCTCGGTGAGCAGATCGTGCTGGCTCTTGCCGAGGTCCTGCAGCAGGTTGTTGCCGGCCAGTTCCTGGCGCAACAGCTGGCTCTGCACGGTCAGCGCGGCCTGCTCGGCGAGCAGCTCGCCGCGACGGTCGGCGTTGATCGCCTTGCCGCTTTCCTTGCCGGCCTTGAGCAGCGAGCCGATCTCCAGGATTCGTGCCTGCATGCTGCTGATGCCGGCCTGGGCTCGTTCCGGGCGGGTCTCGGCGGTGATCGACAGGCTGTTGGCCTCGCCCAGGGCCTTCTGCCACTCGGCCTGCTGGGTGGTGCGGTCGTTGAGCAGCATCTCCAGGCGGGCTACGCTCTCGCCGCTGTAGCGCTCGCTGACCGGGCGTTCGCGGGTCTTCTTCAGGCGCTCCAGTTCGCGCTGGTTATCCTCGATCTGCCGGGGCGCGTCGCTCAGGCGCTTTTTCAGGTCTTCCAGGCTCTGTAGCGCTTCGTCGCGCGCGGCGAGGAACTTGAGGGTCTGTTCGAGTCTGGCCTTGACGACCTTCTGGTCGGCTTCGGCGAGCTTGCGTTCGGCCAGCTTGTCGAGGCTTTGCTGGACGGCTTCGGCCGAGGGCGGCTCGGACTGGGCGAGGAGCGGCGGACTGGCAAGGCAGAGGCCGAGGAAAAGAGTAGCGATCAGGGAGCGGAGGGCAGGCATGGTCGAGAAGAGACTCGAAGAAGGGTGAATGCAGGTTAGTGGTGGCTCCGGGACGCCGCAAGGCGTCACGGAACGGGGATTCGACAGGAAATCAGAGGAAAAGTCCGGGCCCTGGGCGGCCTTCCGGAAACTTCACGCCGACCTTGCGGATACGGTTGCCTTCCAGGGCGGCCACGGTCCAGGTCAGGCCGTTCCACTCCACCTGGTCGCCGATCACCGCTTCGCCGCCGATCTCGTGGGCGATGAAGCGGCCCAGCGCTTGCTCGCCGTCGATGCCGTCGAGCTTCAGGCCGTAGAGCGAGGCCACCGCCGACAGCTGGGCATCGCCTTCCAGCACGAAGTCGCCGAAGAAGCGCGCGCCGAGGCCGCGGTCGGGCGCCTGGCTGAACAGCTTGCCGAGGGCCGGCAGGTCGTGTTCGTGGCCGATCACGCAGAGGATGTCGTCGGCCTCGAGGATGGTGCTGCCCGACGGGTGGAGCAGTTCGGTGCCGCGGAACAGCGCGGCGATCCGGGTCCCGCCGGGCATCTTCAGCTCGCGCAGGGCGGCGCCGATGCACCACTTTTCCTTGTTCAGGTGGTAGACGAACAGCTCCCACTCGCTGGTCGGGTGGATCTCCAGGCCGGCGCGGGATATCGGTGCCGGGTCCGGCGGCACCACCACCCGCAGCAG
This sequence comes from Pseudomonas sp. FDAARGOS_761, assembly GCF_013343155.1. Lineage (NCBI taxonomy): Bacteria > Pseudomonadati > Pseudomonadota > Gammaproteobacteria > Pseudomonadales > Pseudomonadaceae > Pseudomonas > Pseudomonas sp. FDAARGOS_761. The sequence goes on from NZ_CP054572.1 coordinate 6,199,222, forward strand.
CCTGGCCGCCCAGGGCAGGCTGGTGCCCTGCACCAGCAGCGAGACCAGGACGATGAAGAAGGCCACGTTGAAGAACAGCTGGGCGTTCGGCAGGCCGGCCATCAGCGGGAACACCGCGAGGATGATCGGCACCGCGCCGCGCAGGCCGACCCAGGCGATGAAGGCCTTCTCGCGGTCGTGGAAGGCGCGGAACGGGATCAGTCCGATCAGCACCGACAGCGGCCGCGCCACCAGGATCATCCACAGCGCCAGGGCCAGCGCCGGCAGGGCGATCGGCCACAGGTCGTGGGGGGTGACCAGCAGGCCGAGGACCAGGAACATGCCGATCTGCGCCAGCCAGGCCATGCCGTCGAGCATGTGCAGGATGCCGTGGCGGCTGCGGATCGGGCGGTTGCCGAGGAGCAGGCCGCACAGGTAGATGGCCAGGATGCCGCTGCCGCCGACGGCGTTGGCCAGGGCGAACACCAGCAGGCCGCCGCTAATCACCAGCAGCGGGTAGAGGCCGCCGGCCAGGTGCATGCGGTTGATCAGTTGCAGCAGCAACCAGCCGCCGCCGAGACCGAGCAGGGCGCCGAGACCGAACTGCTGCACCAGGTGCAGGACGAAGCCCCAGCTGAGGCCGGTCTGGCCGCTGGCGAGCATCTCGATCAGGGTCACGGTGAGGAATACCGCCATCGGGTCGTTGCTGCCCGATTCGATCTCCAGGGTCGCGGTGACCCGCTCGTTGAGACCTTTGCCGCCGAGCAGGGAGAACACCGCGGCGGCGTCGGTGGAGCCGACGATGGCGCCGATCAGCAGGCCTTCCATCCAGTGCAGGTCGAACAGCCAGGCCGCCGCGATGCCGGTCAGGCCGGTGGTCACCAGCACGCCCAGGGTGGCCAGCGACAATGCCGGCCAGAGCGCCACGCGGAAGCTGGAGACGCGGGTGCGCAGGCCGCCGTCGAGGAGGATCACGGCGAGCGCCAGGTTGCCCACCAGGTAGGCCACCGGATAGTTGTCGAAGACGATGCCGCCGACCCCATCGTTGCCGGCGATCATGCCGACGGCGAGGAAGATCACCAGGATCGGGATGCCCAGGCGGGAGGACAGCGAGCTGACGAGGATGCTCATGCCGACCAGCACCGCCCCGATCAGGAAGAAATTATTGACGGTGACGGCGTCCAAGGTCGGCCTCCTCGCGGCGGGACAGGGGGAAGGCGACGCTACGGGTCGGTTTTACGTAGGGGAATTACGTAGACAGGATGCAGGCCGCATGCCAAGTGATTCTAACCTGCGGATTTGGCGGACTGTAAAGGGGCGTCGGCGGTTTTTTTCGAAGGAATTCCGAGGCTTTCGCGTTGTCCGGGCGAGTGCGCGCGAACTCGCTGGCGTGGCCGCCAGGCAACGGCAACCCGGCGTTCATGCCAGGACATAAAAAAGCCCCGTACGTGACCGGGGCGGGAAAGGGCAGGCAGGATCAGAACCATTCTTCCTGCATGCTCGAACACACGTCGTCGCGGGCCTCCAGCAGCGCCAGTTCGTGGTGGCAGCCAGGCACTTCCCAGGTCAGGAAGTAGCGAGCGGCCTGCAACTTGCCGCGATAGAAGTCGGCGTCGGCGCAGTCGCCGCGAGCCAGCCCTTCCTCGGCGCGGATCGCCTGCTCCAGCCAGCGCCAGCCGATCACCGCATGGCCGAACACCTTCAGGTACAGCGCCGAGTTGGCCAGGCCCTGGTTGACCTGGCTCTGCATCAGGTCGCCGAGCAGCGCCAGGGTCACTTCGGACAGCCGCGCCACCAGCCGTTCCAGCGGCTGGCGCAGGGCGGCCAGGGATGGATGGGCTTCGGCGCGCCGGCAGGCGTCCTGGATCAGGCGGGTCAGCTGGCGCAGGCCGGCGCCGTTGTTCTGCCCGACCTTGCGTCCCAGCAGGTCGAGGGACTGGATGCCGTGGGTGCCTTCGTGGATCGGGTTCAGGCGATTGTCGCGGTAGTACTGTTCCACCGGGTATTCGCGGGTGTAGCCGTGGCCGCCGAGGATCTGGATCGCCAGCTCGTTGGCCTTCAGGCAGAACTCCGAGGGCCAGGACTTGACGATCGGGGTCAGCAGGTCGAGCAGTTCGTGGGCCTGGCGGCGCTGTTCGTCGTCCTCCAGGGTCTGGCTATCGTCGAACAGGCGCGCGGCGTACAGGCCCAGGTCGAAGGCGCCTTCGACATAGGCCTTCTGGGTCAGCAGCATGCGCCGCACGTCGGCGTGGCGGATGATCGCCACCTGTGGCGCGCTCGGGTCCTTGCCGTCCGGCAGGCGGCCCTGCGGGCGTTCGCGGGCGTACTCCAGCGAATAGAGGTAACCGGCATAGCCAAGCATCACCGCGCCCATGCCGACGCCGATGCGCGCCTCGTTCATCATCTGGAACATGTAGGCCAGGCCGTGGTGCGGCTTGCCCACCAGGTAGCCGACGCAGGCGCCGTTGTCGCCGAAGTTCAGCGCGGTGGAGGTGGTGCCGCGATAACCCATCTTGTGGAACAGGCCGGCGAGGATCACGTCGTTGCGCGGCCCGAGGCTGCCGTCGGCGTTGACCAGGAACTTCGGCACGATGAACAGCGAGATGCCTTTCACCCCCGGCGGGGCATCCGGCAGTTTGGCCAGGACCATGTGTACGATGTTCTCGGAGAGCGGGTGGTCGCCGCCGGAGATGAAGATCTTGTTGCCCTTGATCCGATAGCTGCCGTCGGCGACCGGTTCGGCACGGGTACGGATGTCGGAGAGGGAGGAGCCGGCGTGCGGTTCGGTGAGGGCCATGGTGCCGAAGAAGCGGCCCTCGATCATCGGTTGCAGGAAGCGCTGCTTCTGCTCCTCGCTGCCGAAGCTCTCGATCAGGTTGGCGGCGCCCATGGTCAGGAACGGATAGGCCGAGCTACCGACGTTGGCCGCCTGGAAGTGGGCGAAGCAGGCCTGCGACAGCAGGGTCGGCAACTGCATGCCGCCTTGCTCGAAGCTGCGGGTGGCGTTGAGGAAGCCGGCGTCGAGGAAGGCATCCACTGCCGGCTTCACTTCCGGAATCAGCGTGGCTGAGCCATTCTCATAGAGCGGCTCGTGTTCGTCGCCCTTGCGGTTATGCGGGGCGAACAGCTTTTCCGCCAGGCTCCGCGCGGTGCCGAGGGCGGCATCGAAGGTTTCGCGGCTATGTTCGGCGAAGCGCGGGCGCTGGGTCAGGGCTTCGGCATCGAGGACTTCGTACAGCTCGAACGCCAGGTTGCGGGAACTGAGCAGGGTTTCGGACATGACGACCTCGGCGAAAGGGGATCGTGGGGCGGCGCGGCGAAGGCATCGACCGTCGCAGGCGGTGCCAGGGTGCCAGCGAGTCTAGGCTGGTGAATGAAGGTCGCCAACCAACATCGATATGCGTGATACAAGGGCCAAACCTGCGACGGCGAGACCGCTGCCGAAGCCTCGGGAGGCTGGTAGAATCCGCGCCCCTCGCCCATGGGCGAGGGCCTGTGCCGACGCGGGGTCGGCGCGAATCCGCCGGGGCCGGGCGGTCCGGCTAGCAGCGCTGCCTGGCGCTGTCCAAGGAGCAGTCATCATGAACTATCGTCACGCTTACCACGCCGGCAACCATGCCGATGTCTTCAAGCACCTGGTGCTGGCGCGGATCTTCGCCCTGCTGGGGCGCAAGGACACGCCGTACGCCTACCTGGACAGCCATTCCGGGGTCGGCCTCTACGACCTGCAGGGTGACGAGGCCAGCCGCACCGGCGAGTGGGAGCAGGGCATCGCCCGCCTGTGGGAGCGCGAAGGCCTGCCTGAGCAACTGGACGATTACCTGGACGTGATCCGTCACCTGAATCCGGACGGCTCCCTGCGCTACTACCCGGGCTCGCCGGAACTGGCACGGCGCCTGACCCGCGCCCAGGACCGCGTGCTGCTCAACGAACTGCATCCCGAGGACGGCCGCCTGCTCAAGGCCAACATGGCTGGCGAACGGCGGGTCGCCGTGCACCAGGGCGACGGTTGGCTGCTGCCGCGGGCGTTCCTGCCGGCGCCGGAAAAGCGCGCGGTGCTGCTGATCGATCCGCCGTTCGAGCAGGCCGACGAATTGCAGCGTTGTGTCGCTGCGCTCGACGAGGCGATCGGGCGGATGCGCCAGACGGTGGTGGTGATCTGGTATCCGATCAAGGACGAGCGCCAGCTCAAGCGTTTCTACCAGGCCCTGGAACGTAGCGTCGCGCCGAAGCTGCTGCGTGCCGAGCTGCACGTGCATCCGATCGACGACGCCGAGCGTTTCAACGGCTCCGGGCTGGCCATCGTCAATCCGCCGTGGCCGCTGGAGGACGAACTGCGCGACCTGCTGCCCTGGCTGGCCGAGGTCATGGCCCAGAGCCAGGGCGGCTGGCGTCTCGACTGGCTGGTGGCGGAATAGTCGTCAGGCCGGCAGGCACACCCCGGTGCCGCCCAGGCCGCAGTAGCCGTTGGGGTTCTTCGCCAGGTACTGCTGGTGGTAGGCCTCGGCGTAGTAGAAGGGCGGGACGTCGGCGATCTCGGTGGTGATGCGGTCGTAGCCGGCTTTCGCCAGTTCGGCCTGGAAGCTCTCCCGGCTGGCCATGGCCGCGGCCTTCTGGGCCGCGTCGAAGGTGTAGATCACCGAGCGGTACTGGGTGCCGATGTCGCCGCCCTGGCGCATGCCCTGGGTCGGGTCGTGGGCTTCCCAGAATACCTTGAGCAGCTGTTCGAAGCTGGTCTCCTGCGGGTTGTAGACCACCAGCACGACCTCGCTGTGGCCGGTCAGGCCGGAGCAGACTTCGTCGTAGGTCGGGTTCGGCGTGTAGCCGCCGGCATAACCCACCGCAGTCACCCAGACGCCCGGTTGCTGCCAGAGGCGACGCTCGGCGCCCCAGAAGCAGCCCATGCCGAACAGCACCTGTTGCAGGCCGGCGGGGAACGGCGCGGTCAGCGGGCGGCCGTTGACGAAGTGCGCTTCGGGCACCGGCATGGCGCTTTCGCGACCCGGCAGGGCCTGGTCCGGCGTGGGCAGCTCGCTTTTCTTGGTGAGGATTTCAGAACGCAGAACCATGGCTCTCGTCTCCTGCTCAGGGGGTAGGCGAATGACTCGCGGATGAGCACAGAGAGTACAGCCTTTCCGCGCCGGCGGGGGAGGCCTGGGCGATCAGTGCAGGGTGCGGCAGGGATAGCGCAGCAGGCTGGTATTGAGCAGGTCGCTGGGGATCGGCCGGTCGAACAGGTAGCCCTGGCCGATGTCGCAGCGGTTGCGCCGGAGGAAGGCCAGTTGCTCGGCGCTCTCCACGCCTTCGGCGACCACCTTGAGCTTGAGGTTGTGGGCCATGGCGATCACCGCCGAGGTGATTTCCATGTCGTCCTGGCTGTCCGGGATGTCCTTGATGAAGCTGCGGTCGATCTTGATCACGTCGATGGGGAATTTCTTCAGGTAGCTCAGCGACGAGTAGCCGGTGCCGAAGTCGTCCATCGCCAGGGTCAGGCCGAGGCTCTTCAGGCGTTCGAGTTGCTGGCGGGTATCGTCGGTGGCGTCCAGCAGCAGGCTTTCGGTGAGCTCCAGTTCCAGCTGGCTGGCCGGGATGTTCTCTTCGTGGAGGATCGCCGCGATCGAGCCGACCAGGTCCGGGTCGGTGAACTGCTTGGGCGACAGGTTGATGGCGATCTGCAGCTCGCCCAGCCCGGCCTCGGCCAGCTCGCGGGCCTGGCGACAGGCTTCGCGGATCACCCACTTGCCGATCGGCACGATCAGCCCGGTTTCCTCGGCCACGCTGATGAAGCGGTCCGGGCGGATCATGCCTTTTTCCGGATGCTGCCAGCGCAGCAGGGCTTCCAGGCCGAGCAACTGGCCGCTGCGCAGGCACAGCTTGGGCTGGTAGTGCACCGCCAGTTCGTTCTGCGCCAGGGCGCGGCGCAGGTTGCTCTCGACGAACAGCTTGTAGCTGGCCTCGGCGGTCAGCGCCTCGGTGAACACCTGGACCTGGTGCTTGCCGTTGGCCTTGGCCTTGTGCAGCGCCAGGCCGGCGTACTTCATCAGGGTCTGCGGGTCGCAGCCGTGCTGCGGGGCGCTGGCCAGGCCGATGGAGCCGGTGATGTTGATCAACTGGTTGTCGACGAACAGCGGCTTGTCGAGCATGTGCAGGACCTGCGCGGCAATGCTTTCGCCCTTTTCCACCGCGGTGTCGTCGAGCAGCACGGCGAACTCGTTGCTGGCGAAGCGCGCCAGGGTGGCGCCGTCGCCGAGGCAACTGCGCAAGCGCCGGGCCAGGCTGACCAGCAGCTTGTCGCCGGTCTGGTGGCCGAGGCTGTCATTGATCCGCTTGAAGTTGTCGATGTCCACCAGCAGCAGGCTGAGCGGGCGGTCGCCGCTGCTTTCCAGGCGTTCCTCGAGGGCGCCGATGAAATAGTGCCGGTTGGCCAGGCCGGTGAGGTTGTCGCGGTAGGCGAGTTTCTCGATGTGCTGCTGGGCCAGCTTGTTCTGCGTGATGTCTTCGTAGATGCCGATGTAGTGGGTCAGCTCGCCGAGATCGTCGTAGACCTTCGACAGCGACAACTGGCCCCAGTAAGGCTCGTGGTTCTTGCGGCGGCTGCGGAACTCGCCCTGCCAGCTGTTCTGCTGGGTCAGCGCGGAACGCGCGTCGAACAGCAGCTCGCTGAGGTTCTCCAGCGCCGGAAGCTCGGACAGGCGTCGGTTACGCACTTCGTCGGCGCTGTACTGGGTGATCGAGGTGAAGCTCGGATTGACGTATTCCACCACGCCGTCGCGGTCGATCAGCAGGAAGGCGCTGGCGCTCTGTTCCACCGCGCGCTGGAACAGGTGCAGGGCGCTGGAGACATTGCGTCGCTCGTGGTTCATCAGGACCTGCGCGTACTGGTCGGCGAGTTCCCCGGCGAAGGCGATCTCGTCGCTCTGCCACATGCGGTTCTCGCCGGCGTGTTCCAGGCACAGCACGCCGACCACCTCGCCGCCGATGCGGATGGTGGCGTCGAGCAGGGCGTTGACGCCCAGCGGCTTCAGGTAGTCCTTGTAGAGTTCCTGGGTGCGTGGGTCGCGTTGGGCGTTGTGGGCGTCGATGGCGCGCCCGCTGTGTACCGCCTCGAGGTAGGCGGGGTAGCGGCTGGCGTCGATGCTCTGGGGCTTCTCGTACTGGTCGAGGTCGCGGCGGTAGACGGTCACCGCTTCCAGGCGCTGGTCGTCGAGCAGGCGCCAGATGCCGGCGCGCGCGGTGCCGTAGGCTTCGCAGGCGGCCTGGGTGATCAGTTGCGCGGCTTCCAGCAGCGGGTCGCTGGACAGGTAGCGATGGCGGGCCAGGCGGACGATCAGGTTCTGCTGGGTGCGCGAGCGCAGCAGGTGTTGCAGGTGGTCGTCCTGGGAGCGCTGGTAGAGGTCCAGGGACGCCTTCAGGCGCAGGTTCTGCGATTCCAGGTCGAGCAACTGTTCGCTGCGCTCGGCGCTCTCCTGTCGCTCCTCGACCATCAGGTAGCCGTGCAGCAACTGGCGGCCATGCTGCTGGAAGGCTTCGCCGAACTCCAGCATGGTCAGCACGCCGTTGGGTGTGTGCAGCTTGTAGCTCACCTGGTAGTGCGGGCGCTTCACCAGTTGCTGCTGGATCTGCTCGTGCAGGCGGTGGCGGGCCTCGGGTTCCATCAGGCTGGCGTAAGGCGCATCGAGCAGTGCGCAGAGGGTAGTCGCCGGCAGCCCGAGCTGGCGCTCGCAGGCAGGATCGAGGAACAGCAGTGCCCAGCTCGGCTCGTTCAGCCGCTCGAAACGCAGCAGCCCGAGCCGCGACGGCACGGGTAGCTGCGTGACAACCTCGGCCGCCGAACGGCTGGCGGCATCGGGATGACTTTTCATGCGAGGCTGATTCCAGGTACTGAGCGAGGGGGAGGCCTCGACCCGTTTCGATGGGGTGCAGGCAAAGGGTGCATTATGCCGATTGGTCTGACAAGTAACTCTGTATCGGCCCGGCAGGGCCCAAGTTAAGCGTATCCGGGAAAAAACCGCTGGACGGTCGGAGGTCTGCGGCGCCGCTGGAAAAGCCCTGTTTTTCGTAGGGTTGGCTTCGCCGGGAGGGTTGGCGTCGAGTGCCTGTCATCGTGCGCGTCGAACTCGCGCCTGCGGGTCCTGTGGCATTCGCTGGCGGTACGACGGGACGCAGTTTCGCCGAGCCGTCAGGCAGGCAAAAAAAGCCCCACCATCCGGTGGGGCCGAGAGACGAGCGTGGCATGCTCGCGAGAGGGGCTGGCCGCTCCGTGGGGAGCGGCGCAGGTATTACAGGAGCAGGGTGCGGATGTCCGCCAGCAGCTCGCCCAGGCGCTTGGTGAAGCGCGCCGCGGCGGCGCCGTTGATCACGCGATGGTCGTAGGACAGCGACAGCGGCAGCATCAGGCGCGGCTGGAAGGCCTTGCCGTCCCATACCGGCTGCATGGTCGCCTTGGACACACCGAGGATCGCCACTTCCGGCGCGTTGACGATCGGCGTGAAGCCGGTGCCGCCGATGTGGCCGAGACTGGAGATGGTGAAGCAGGCGCCCTGCATGGCATCGGCCGAGAGCTTCTTGTTGCGGGCCTTGTCGGCCAGCTCGGCGGCCTCGGCGGCCAGTTGCAGGAGGCTCTTCCGGTCGACATCGCGGATCACCGGGACCAGCAGGCCGTCCGGAGTGTCCACGGCGAAGCCGATGTGTACGTACTTCTTGCGAATCAGCGCCTTGCCGCTGGGGGCCAGCGAACTGTTGAAGTCCGGCAGTTCCTTGAGCAGGTGGGCGCAGGCCTTGAGCAGGATCGGCAGTACGGTCAGCTTGACCCCGGCCTTCTCCGCCGCGGCCTTCTGGGCAACGCGGAAGGCTTCCATGTCGGTGATGTCCGACTGGTCGAACTGGGTCACGTGCGGCACGTTCAGCCAGCTGCGATGCAGGTTGGCGGCGCCGACCTGCATCAGGCGGGTCATCGCCACTTCTTCCACTTCGCCGAACTTGCTGAAGTCGACTTCCGGGATCGGCGGGATGCCGGCTCCGCCGGTGGCGCCGGCACCGCCGGACTTGGCGCGCTGCAGTTGCTCCTTGACGAAGACCTGGACGTCTTCCTTGAGGATGCGGCCCTTGGGACCGCTGGCTTTCACTTCGCTCAGCTCGACGCCGAACTCGCGCGCCAGCATGCGCACCGCCGGGCCGGCGTGGACCTTGGCGCCGTCGCGGCTGGGTGCGCCGACCGGAGCCGGGGTATCGGCCTTGGCTGGCGCAGGGGCCGCCGCGGCGGGCTTCTGCTCGGCGGCGGGCGCCGCGGCCTGGGCCGGAGCGGCTGCCGGCTGCTCTTCGGCTGCCGGAGCGGCGCCTTCCACCTTCAGCTTGAGGATCAGGTCGCCGGTGCCGACTTCGTCACCGACCTTGATCGAGACGCTTTCCACCACGCCGGAGGCCGGCGAAGGGATCTCCATGCTGGCCTTGTCGGATTCCAGGGTGATCAGCGACTGGTCGGCCTCGACCGTGTCGCCAGCCTTGACCATCACTTCGATGACGTTGGCCTTGCCGGCCGAGCCGATGTCCGGGACCTTGATGTCCTGGACACTGGCTGCGGCGGGGGCGGCCGGCTTGCTCTCGCTCGGGGCGGGAGCAGGCGCTTCGGCTTTCGGCGCTTCCGGTTGGGCGGGCGCTGCCTCGGCCTTGGCTTCGGCAGGCTGTTCGCCGCCTTCCACTTCCAGCTCGAGGATTTCGTCACCTTCTTTCAAGGTGTCGCCGACCTTCGCCTTGATGCTTTTCACTACCCCGGCCTTGGGACTGGGGATTTCCATGCTGGCCTTGTCGGATTCCAGGGTCAGCAGGCTCTGATCGGCCTCGACCTTGTCGCCGGGCTTGACCAGCAGCTCGATGACTTCACCCTCACCGTTGCCGATGTCGGGTACGCGAATGAGTTCGCTCACATTCCTCTCCTTTTACGTGCCACCACCGCTGTGCGGCGCGCAAAACAAAGACTTTTGGTCCTTGGTTCGTTGTGAGCCGGCGCCGCCCGTTGGCGGCGCCGGCGTGCTCGAAACCCCTCGCTGCCGAGGGGAGTATGGAGCGAATTAGCAATCCAGCGGGTTGCGCTTCTCCGGATCGATACCGTACTTGGCGATGGCCTCGGCCACCACTTTCGGCTCGATATCGCCGCGATCGGCCAGCGCTTCGAGCGCGGCCAGCACCACCCAGTGACGATCCACTTCGAAGAAGTTGCGCAGCTTCTTGCGGCTGTCGCTGCGGCCGAAGCCGTCGGTGCCGAGCACCTTGTACTCCTTGGAGGGAACCCACTGGCGGATCTGCTCGGCGTAGAGCTTCATGTAGTCGGTGGAGGCGATCACCGGGCCGCGACGGCCGCCCAGGCACTCCTCGACGTAGCTCTGCTTCGGCTTCTGGCCCGGATGCAGGCGGTTCCAGCGCTCGACGGCAAGGCCGTCGCGACGCAGCTCGTTGAAGCTCGGCACGCTCCAGACGTCGGCGCCGATACCGAAGTCGTTGCGCAGCAGCTTGGCCGCTTCCTCGACTTCGCGCAGGATGGTGCCGGAGCCCAGCAGTTGCACGTGGTGAGCGGCTTCCTTCTTGTCCTCCTCGAGGAGGTACATGCCCTTGATGATGCCTTCCTCTGCGCCCTTCGGCATGGCCGGCTGGACGTAGTTCTCGTTCATCACGGTGATGTAGTAGAAGATGTCCTGCTGCTCTTCGATCATTTGCCGCGAGCCTTCGCGGATGATCACCGCCAGTTCGTAGGCGTAGGTCGGATCGTAGGTGCGGCAGTTCGGGATGGTCGAGGCCAGCAGGTGGCTGTGGCCGTCCTCGTGCTGCAGGCCTTCGCCGTTCAGCGTGGTGCGACCGGCGGTGCCGCCGATCAGGAAGCCGTGCGCGCGGCTGTCGCCGGCGGCCCAGGCCAGGTCGCCGATGCGCTGGAAGCCGAACATCGAATAGAAGATGTAGAACGGCAGCATCGGCTGGTTGTGGGTGCTGTAGGAAGTACCGGCGGCAATCCAGCTGGACATGGCGCCGGCCTCGTTGATGCCTTCCTCGAGGATCTGGCCCTTCTTGTCCTCGCGGTAGAACATCACCTGGTCCTTGTCCACCGGCTCGTAGAGCTGGCCGACCGAGGAGTAGATGCCGAGCTGGCGGAACATGCCTTCCATGCCGAAGGTACGGGCCTCGTCCGGGACGATCGGGACGATGCGCGGGCCGAGTTCCTTGTCCTTGACCAGCTGCGAGATGATCCGCACGAAGGCCATGGTGGTGGATATCTCGCGATCGCCGGAGCCGTCGAGCATGGCCTTCAGGGTTTCCAGCGGCGGAACCGGCACGCTCATGCTCTTCTGCCGGCGCACCGGCATGAAGCCGCCCAGCGCGGCGCGGCGCTCGGCCAGGTACTTGGCCTCGGCGCTGCCTTCTTCAGGCTTGTAGAACGGCAGCTTCTCCAGGTCGGCGTCCTTGACCGGGATGTCGAACTTGTCGCGGAACGCGCGCAGGCTGTCGACGTCGACCTTCTTCACGTTGTGCGCGATGTTCTTCGCTTCGCCGCTGCCGGTGCCGTAGCCCTTGATGGTCTTGGCCAGGATGACGGTCGGCTGGCCCTTGTGGTTGACCGCCTGGTGGTAGGCCGCATAGACCTTGTAGGGGTCGTGGCCGCCGCGGTTGAGCTTCCAGATTTCCTCGTCGGAAAGGTCCTTGACCATTTCCAGCAGTTCCGGACGCGCGCCGAAGAAGTGCTCGCGGACGTAGGCGCCGTCTTTCGCCTTGTAGTTCTGGTATTCGCCGTCGATGACCTCGTCCATGCGCTGCTGCAGCAGGCCGGCGGTGTCCTTGGCGAACAGCGGGTCCCAGAAGCGACCCCAGATGACCTTGTTGACGTTCCACTCGGCGCCGCGGAACACGCCTTCCAGTTCCTGGATGATCTTGGCGTTGCCGCGGACCGGGCCGTCGAGGCGCTGCAGGTTGCAGTTGATGACGAAGATCAGGTTGTCGAGTTTTTCGCGGCCGGCCAGGGAGATCGCGCCGAGGGATTCCGGCTCGTCGCACTCGCCGTCGCCCATGAAGCACCAGACCTTCTGCTTGCCGGCGGGGATGAAGCCGCGGCTTTCCAGGTACTTCATGAAGCGTGCCTGGTAGATCGCCTGGATCGGGCCAAGGCCCATGGATACGGTGGGGAACTGCCAGAAGTCCGGCATCAGCCAGGGGTGCGGATAGGAGGACAGGCCGTTGCCGTCCACTTCCTGGCGGAAGTTCTCCAGTTGTTCCTCGCTGATGCGGCCTTCGAGGAAGGCGCGGGCGTAGACGCCGGGGGACGCGTGGCCCTGGAAGAACACCAGGTCGCCGCCGTGTTCTTCGGTGGGAGCCTGGAAGAAATAGTTGAAGCCGATGTCGTAGAGGGTCGCCGAGGAGGCGAAGGTGGAGATGTGGCCGCCCAGGTCCGGGTCGTGCTTGTTCGCCCGCATCACCATCGCCAGGGCGTTCCAGCGCACCAGGGAGCGGATCCGGCGCTCCATGAACAGGTCGCCGGGCATGCGTGCTTCGTGGGTTACCGGAATGGTGTTGCGGTAGGGCGTGGTGATCGCGTAGGGCAGTTGGGTGCCGCTACGGCTGGCCAGCTCGCCCATGCGGGTCATCAGGTAATGAGCGCGGTCTTCACCTTCGCGGTCGAGTACGGACTCCAGGGCGTCCAGCCATTCCTGGGTTTCGACGGGATCGAGGTCTTGCATGGCTTGCTCCAGGGCGGAAAGGCTTCCAGAATCGGATGCCATAGGTGAGCGGCCGGCCTCGTGGGCGACCGCAGCTAATTCTTGGATGTTCTCCGGGGGTGTACCCGGCGACTTGTAGTTTTACTACAGATCAGTCTGAGAAACAGCCCTCTGGATACAATTTTTAGTAGTAAAACTACATTTCGATTGTTGCTGTCAGGCTATAAGGCCCGATGTAGAGCCTTTTCGACGTTGTGCGTCGAGCCTGTGGTCTTCGGTCGGAAGCCCAAACAGGATAGACCATGAGCCTGCCTTCGCTGGCGAATCTGCCGGCCACCCTGCTGCCCGCCGCCGAACGCGCCGGGACTGCCCTCCGCTCCGCTGTCGCCGCCCTCGATGCCGCCGCCCTGGCCCGCCTGGAGGCCTGGCCCGAGGAGCGCCTGGAGGATTTCCGACGGGTCGCTGCGGCCAGCGATTTCGTCGCCGAGCAGGCAGTGCGCGACCCGGCGATGCTGCTGGATCTGGCCGAACGCGGCGAGCTGGAGAACCCCCACGCGCCCGGCGAATTGCGCAGCCAGTTGCAGGCGCGGCTGGAGGATTGCGCCGACGAGGACGAACTCGGTCGGCGCCTGCGACGTTTCCGCACACGCCAGCAACTGCGCATCATCTGGCGCGACCTGACCCGCCGCGCCGCGCTGGCGGAAACCTGTCGCGACCTGTCGGCCCTGGCCGACGCCTGCATCGACCTGGCTTGCGAGTGGCTCCATCGGCGCCAGTGCGAGCAGTTCGGCACGCCGATCGGCCGGCGCTCCGGCGAACCGCAGCGGATGGTGGTCCTCGGCATGGGCAAGCTGGGCGCGGTGGAGCTCAACCTGTCGTCGGACATCGACCTGATCTTCGGTTACCCGGAGGGCGGCGAGACCGAGGGGGCGAAGCGTTCGCTGGACAACCAGGAGTTCTTCACCCGCCTGGGGCAGAAGCTGATCAAGGCGCTGGATGCGATCACCGTCGACGGCTTCGTCTTCCGCGTCGACATGCGCCTGCGTCCCTACGGCTCCAGCGGACCGCTGGTCTACAGCTTCGCCGCGCTGGAGCAGTACTACCAGGACCAGGGGCGCGACTGGGAGCGCTACGCGATGATCAAGGCGCGGGTGGTCGGCGGCGACCGGCAGGCAGGCGAGCAACTGCTCGGCATGCTGCGGCCGTTCGTCTATCGGCGCTACCTGGACTTCTCCGCCATCGAGGCGCTGCGCACCATGAAGCAGCTGATCCAGCAGGAGGTCCGGCGCAAGGGGATGTCGGAAAACATCAAGCTGGGCGAAGGCGGTATCCGCGAGGTGGAGTTCATCGCCCAGGCCTTCCAGTTGATCCATGGCGGGCGCGACCTGAGCTTGCAGCAACGGCCGCTGCTGAAAGTGCTGGCGACCCTGGAGGGGCAGGGCTACCTGCCGCCGGCGGTGGTCGAGGAGCTGCGCGGCGGCTACGAGTTCCTGCGCTACGCCGAGCATGCCATCCAGGCGCTGGCCGACCGGCAGACGCAAATGCTGCCCAGCGACGAATACGACCGCATCCGCGTGGCCTTCATCATGGGCTTCGCCAGTTGGGCCGCATTCCACGAGCGCCTGAGCCACTGGCGGGCGCGCATCGACTGGCACTTCCGCCAGGTGATCGCCGACCCGGACGAGGACGAAAGCGGCGAGGCGGCCTGCGGCAGCGTCGGCGCCGAGTGGATCCCGCTGTGGGAGGAGGCGCTGGACGAGGAGTCGGCCAGCCGGCAACTGGCCGACGCCGGCTTCGTCGATGCCGAGGCGGCCTGGAAGCGTCTCAGCGATCTGCGCCACGGCCCCCAGGTGCGAGCGATGCAGCGTCTCGGCCGGGAACGCCTGGATGCCTTCGTTCCGCGCCTGCTGGCGATGACCGTGGAAAACCCTCAGCCGGACCTGGTGCTGGAGCGGGTCCTGCCGCTGGTGGAAGCGGTGGCGCGGCGTTCCGCCTACCTGGTGTTGCTGACCGAGAACCCTGGCGCGCTGGAGCGCCTGCTGACCCTCTGCGCGGCCAGCCCGATGGTTGCCGAGCAGATCGCGCGGTTCCCGATCCTGCTCGACGAACTGCTCAACGAGGGGCGCCTGTTCCGTCCTCCACAGGCCGCCGAGCTGGCCGCCGAGCTGCGCGAACGGCTGATGCGGATTCCCGAGGACGACCTCGAGCAGCAGATGGAGACCCTTCGTCACTTCAAGCTGGCCCACGGGCTGCGGGTGGCGGCCTCGGAGATCGCCGGCACGCTGCCGTTGATGAAGGTCAGCGACTACCTGACCTGGCTGGCCGAGGCGATCCTCGTCGAGGTCCTCGAACTGGCCTGGCGGCAGTTGGTGCAGCGTCACGGCCGGCCGTTGCGCGCCGACGGCACGCCGTGCGATCCGGACTTCGTCATCGTCGGCTACGGCAAGGTCGGCGGGCTGGAGTTCGGTCATGGCTCGGACCTCGACCTGGTGTTCATCCATGACGGCGACCCCCACTGCGAGACCGATGGCGGCAAATCCATCGATGGCGCGCAGTTCTTTACCCGCCTGGGGCAGAAGATCATCCATTTCCTCACCGCGCAGACGCCATCCGGCACCCTCTACGAGGTCGACATGCGCCTGCGTCCGAGCGGCGCGGCCGGCCTGCTGGTGAGTTCGCTGGGCGCCTTCCAGCGCTACCAGGAGCAGGAGGCCTGGACCTGGGAGCACCAGGCGTTGGTCCGCGCCCGGGTGCTGGCCGGTTGCCGGCGGGTGCAGGCGAGCTTCGAGGCGGTACGTGCCGAGGTGCTGGCGAGGCCGCGCGATCTCGACGCGTTGCGCACCGAAGTCAGCGAAATGCGCGCCAAGATGCGCGACAACCTGGGAACCCGCGCGACCGCCGCCGGTACCGCCTCGAATGCCTTCGAGGCCACGGCAGCCTTCGATCTCAAGCACGATGCCGGTGGTATCGTCGATATCGAATTTATGGTGCAATATGCGGTTCTAGCTTGGTCCGGAGAACACCCGGCGCTGCTCGAATTCACCGATAACATCCGCATTCTGGAAGGACTGGAACGGGCTGGCCTGATCGCCAGCGAGGACGTCCGTCTCCTGCAGGAGGCCTACAAGGCCTATCGCGCAGCCGCACACCGCCTGGCACTACAGAAGGAGGCCGGGGTCGTGAGCGGCGAGCACTTCCAGACGGAGCGGCGAGAAGTGATCAGGATCTGGCGCGAGCTGCGGCTCGGCTGATCCACTCAGGCACGTAACGCAAGTACGTAACGAATATCTGAAGGAGCTGGCAACTATGTCGATGGCCGATCGTGATGGCGTGATCTGGTATGACGGTGAACTGGTGCAGTGGCGCGACGCGACCACGCACGTGCTGACCCATACCCTGCACTATGGAATGGGCGTGTTCGAGGGCGTGCGCGCCTACGACACCCCGCAGGGCACGGCGATCTTCCGCCTGCAGGCGCATACCGACCGGCTGTTCGACTCCGCGCACATCATGAACATGCAGATCCCGTACAGCCGCGACGAGATCAACGAGGCGACCCGCGCCGCCGTGCGCGAGAACAACCTGGAAAGCGCCTATATCCGCCCGATGGTGTTCTACGGAAGCGAAGGCATGGGCCTGCGCGCCAGCGGCCTGAAGGTCCATGTGATCATCGCCGCCTGGAGCTGGGGCGCCTACATGGGCGAGGAAGCCCTGCAGCAAGGCATCAAGGTGCGCACCAGTTCCTTCACCCGCCACCACGTCAACATCTCGATGACCCGCGCCAAGTCCAACGGTGCCTACATCAACTCGATGCTGGCCCTCCAGGAGGCGATCTCCGGCGGCGCCGACGAGGCCATGATGCTCGATCCGGAAGGCTATGTGGCCGAAGGCTCCGGCGAGAACATCTTCATCATCAAGGATGGCGTGATCTACACCCCGGAAGTCACCGCCTGCCTGAACGGCATCACTCGTAACACTATCCTGACCCTGGCCGCCGAACACGGTTTTAAACTGGTCGAGAAGCGCATCACCCGCGACGAGGTGTACATCGCCGACGAGGCCTTCTTCACCGGCACTGCCGCGGAAGTCACGCCGATCCGCGAAGTGGACGGTCGCAAGATCGGCGCCGGCCGCCGTGGCCCGGTCACCGAAAAGCTGCAGAAAGCCTATTTCGACCTGGTCAGCGGCAAGACCGAGGCCCACGCCGAGTGGCGTACCCTGGTCAAGTAAGCACCGAAGAAGGGTGTGACAGGGAGGCGAAAGCCTCCCTGATCATTTCCGGAGCCTGAATGAGAATTCTGATCGTAGGTCCCTCCTGGGTGGGGGACATGGTGATGGCGCAGACCCTGTTCCAGTGTCTGCGCCAGCGGCATCCCGAGTGCGTGATCGACGTGCTGGCGCCCGAATGGAGCCGACCGATCCTCGAGCGCATGCCCGAGGTGCGCCAGGCCCTGAGCTTCCCGCTCGGCCACGGGGTGATGGACGTCGCCACCCGGCGCCGGATCGGACGCGGCCTGCGCGGTCAGTACGAGCAGGCGATCCTGCTGCCCAACTCGCTGAAGTCGGCGTTGGTGCCCTGGTTCGCCGGAATACCGAAGCGCACCGGCTGGCGCGGCGAGATGCGCTACGGGCTGCTCAATGACATCCGAAAGCTCGACAAGCAGCGCTATCCGCTGATGATCGAACGCTTCATGGCCCTGGCCTTCGAGCCGGGCGTGGAGTTGCCGAAGCCCTATCCGCAGCCGCGCCTGCGGATCGACGACGGCAGCCGCCAGGCGGCGCTCGACAAGTTCGCCCTGAGCCTGGACCGCCCGGTGCTGGCGCTCTGTCCCGGCGCCGAGTTCGGCGAGGCCAAGCGCTGGCCGGCGGAACACTACGCCGCGGTCGCCGAGGCGAAGATCCGTGCCGGCTGGCAGGTCTGGCTGTTCGGCTCGAAGAACGACCATCCCGGTGGAGAGGAGATTCGCCAGCGCCTGATTCCGGGGTTGCGCGAGGAGTCCTTCAATCTTGCCGGGGAGACTTCGCTGGCCGAGGCCATCGACCTGATGTCCTGCGCTGGCGCGGTGGTGTCCAACGATTCCGGCCTGATGCACGTGGCGGCCGCGCTGGATCGCCCGCTGGTGGGCGTCTATGGCTCCACCTCGCCGCAGTTCACCCCGCCGCTGGCGGACCGGGTGGAGATCGTCCGCCTCGGTCTCGAGTGCAGCCCGTGCTTCGAGCGCACCTGTCGCTTCGGCCACTACAATTGCCTCCGCGAGCTGCCGCCTGGTCTGGTATTGCAAGCCCTGGAGCGGCTGGTCGTCGACCCTGCCGAGGTCGCCGGATGAGGGTACTGCTGGTCAAGACCTCGTCCCTCGGCGACGTGATCCACACCCTGCCGGCGCTTACCGACGCCGCCCGGGCGATTCCCGGCATCCAGTTCGACTGGGTGGTGGAGGAAGGTTTCGCCGAGATTCCCGCCTGGCATCCGGCGGTGGCGCGGGTGATCCCGGTGGCGATCCGGCGCTGGCGCAAGAACCTCTGGCAGACCCTGCGCAACGGCGAATGGCGGCGCTTCAAGCAGCGCCTGAAGGAAGTCGACTATGACCTGGTGATCGACGCCCAGGGGCTGCTGAAGAGTGCCTGGCTGACCCGCTACGTGGGCAAGACGCCGGTCGCCGGTCTCGATCGCGACTCGGCGCGCGAGCCGCTCGCCAGCCGCTTCTATCGCCGTGCCTATCCGGTCGCCTGGGGACAGCATGCGGTGGAGCGCACGCGCCAGTTGTTCGCCCAGGCGCTGGACTACCCGTTGCCCGAGTCGGTCGGTGACTATGGCCTGGACCGCGAGCAGTTGGCCGACGCCGACCCTGGCGCGCCGTACCTGGTGTTCCTGCACGGTACTACCTGGGTCACCAAGCATTGGCCGGAAGCCTACTGGCGCGAACTGGCCGAGCGCATGTGCGAGCGCGGCTGGTCGGTGCGCCTGCCCTGGGGCAGCGCCGCCGAGCGGGAGCGGGCCGGGCGCCTGGCGGCGGGGTTGGAAAATGCCGCGGTACTCCCCAGATTATCCCTGGCCGGCATGGCCAAGGTGCTTGCCGGCGCGCGCGCCTGCGTGGCGGTGGATACCGGCCTCGGTCACCTGGCGGCGGCGCTGGACGTGCCGACGCTGTCGCTGTTCGGCCCGACCAATCCTGGCTTCACCGGCGCCTACGGGCGTTCCCAGGTTCACCTGGGCAGCGACTTCCCCTGTGCGCCGTGCCTGAAGAAGACCTGTACCTACCAGCCGACCGAAGAGGACCGCAAACTGTTCGATCTCAAGCGTGAGCAGCCGCTGTGCTTCACCCGGCTGAATCCCCAGCGCGTGGCCACCCAGCTGGAGGCCATGCTGCTGGCCCCGGAGACCCTCCGATGACCCTGGCGTTCATCCTCTACAAATACTTCCCCTTCGGCGGCCTGCAGCGCGACTTCATGCGCATCGCCCTGGAATGCCAGCGGCGCGGGCACGACATCCGCGTCTATACCCTGATCTGGGAGGGCGACGTGCCGGACGGCTTCGAAGTGCTGGTGGCCCCGGTGCGCTCGATCTTCAACCACCGGCGCAACGAGAAGTTCACCGCGTGGGTCCGCGCCGACCTGGCCAGGCGCCCGGTGCAGCGGGTGATCGGCTTCAACAAGATGCCCGGACTGGATGTCTACTACGCCGCCGACGCCTGTTTCGAGGAAAAGGCCCAGACCTTGCGCAACCCGCTGTACCGCCAGTGGGGCCGCTACCGCCACTTCGCCGGCTACGAACGGGCAGTGTTCGACCCGGCCTCGAAGACCGAGATCCTGATGATCTCCGAGGTGCAGCAGCCGCTCTTCGTCAAGCACTACGGCACCCAGGCCGAGCGTTTCCATCTGCTGCCGCCGGGGATCAGCCAGGATCGCCGGGCGCCGGCCAACGCCGCGGACGTGCGTGCGGAATTCCGCCGCGAGTTCGGCCTGGAGGAGGACGACCTGCTGCTGGTGCAGATCGGCTCCGGCTTCAAGACCAAGGGCCTGGATCGCAGCCTGAAGGCGCTGGCCGCGCTGCCCAAGGCGTTGCGCAGGCGCACCCGGCTGATCGCCATCGGCCAGGACGATCCCAAGCCGTTCCTGCTACAGATCGCCGCCCTCGGTCTCAACGACCAGGTACAGATCCTCAAGGGGCGCAGCGATATCCCGCGCTTCCTGCTCGGCGCCGACCTGCTGATCCACCCGGCCTACAACGAGAACACCGGTACGGTGCTGCTGGAGGCGCTGGTCTCCGGCCTGCCGGTGTTGGTGACCGATGTCTGCGGCTATGCCCACTACATCGCCGAGGCCGACGCCGGGCGGGTGCTGCCGAGTCCGTTCGAGCAGGACAGTCTCAACCGCCTGCTCGCGGAAATGCTGGAGGACGCTCCGGCGCGCGCCGCCTGGTCGCGCAATGGCCTGGCCTACGCCGATCACGCCGACCTCTACAGCATGCCGCAGCGCGCCGCCGACCTGATCCTCGGGGAGGCCTCATGAGGCTGGTGCTGGAAGAGCCGTTCAAGCGCCTGTGGAGCGGGCGCGACCCGTTCGAGGCGGTGGAGGCGCTGCAAGGCAAGGTCTACCGCGAACTGGAGGGGCGCCGCACCCTGCGCACCGAGGTCGACGGGCGCGGCTACTTCGTCAAGATCCACCGTGGCATCGGCTGGGGCGAGATCGCCAAGAACCTGCTCACCGCCAAGCTCCCGGTGCTCGGCGCGCGCCAGGAGTGGCAGGCCATCCGGCGCCTGCACGAGGCCGGCGTAGCGACCATGACCGCGGTCGCCTACGGCGAGCGCGGCAGCGATCCGGCGCGGCAGCATTCCTTCATCGTCACCGAGGAACTGGCGCCGACCGTGGACCTCGAGGTGTTCTCCCAGGACTGGCGCGAACGTCCTCCACCGCCGCGGCTCAAGCGCGCGCTGGTCGAGGCGGTGGCGCGGATGGTCGGCGACATGCACCGTGCCGGAGTCAACCATCGCGACTGCTACATCTGTCATTTCCTGTTGCACACCGACAAGCCGGTGAGCGCGGACGATTTCCGCCTCTCGGTGATCGACCTGCACCGTGCCCAGACCCGCGACGCCACGCCGAAACGCTGGCGTAACAAGGATCTGGCGGCATTGTATTTCTCTGCGCTGGACATCGGACTGACGCGTCGCGACAAGCTACGCTTCCTGCGCACCTATTTCCGCCGGCCGTTGCGCGAGATACTGCGCGACGAGGCCGGCCTGCTGGCCTGGATGGAACGCAAGGCGGAAAAACTCTACGAACGCAAGCAGCGTTACGGAGACCTGCTCTGATGGCGGGGTGGACCCTCGAACCCAATTACCGTCACCTGGCCGCCGACTTCGGTAGCCTCGATAGTGTGTTCGCCCTGGAGGGCGAGCGCCTGACCCGCGACCCGTTGTCCGAGGTCATCCGCATCGAGCGCGACGGCGTGCGTTACTACGTCAAGCGCTACCGCAGCGCCGGCAAGGGCCTGCGCCGCTACCTGGCGCGACCGCGGATCAAGGCCGAGTGGCAGAACCTCAAGCGCTTCGAGAAGTGGGGCATTCCCACCGCCGAAGTGGTCGCCTGGGGGCTGGAGCGCAAGGCCGGCGCCTTCCAGCGCGGCGCCATGATCACCCGCGAACTGCCGGGCACCGAGGACTTGTCGGTACTCGCCTGCAACCGGGATCCGCGCCTGAAGGACCCGCGCTGGGTGGACGGCGTCAGCCGGCAGATCGCCAAGGCTACGCGCCTGATGCACGACCAGCATTTCACCCATAACGACCTGAAGTGGCGCAACCTGCTGGTGGACGCCCAGCCGCTGGTGTATTTCATCGACTGCCCGAACGGCGCGTTCTGGTGGAGCTTCATGCTGCGCTACCGGATCACCAAGGACCTGGCCTGCCTGGACAAGGTGGCCAAGTACCACCTGTCGCGCACCCAGCGCCTGCGCTTCTACCTGCAATATCGCCGTCGCCGGCACCTGAACGAATCCGACAAGAAGCGTATTCGCCAGGTGGTGGCTTTCTTCGAGGGGCGCGAATGAGCGTTTTCATCGCCGCGCAGGACCACGACCTGCTCCAGCGCAACCGTCTGGACAGCTTCGACGCCCTGTGGGCCTTGCAGCTGGATGCCGTGGACGAACCGAATACCGAAAGGGGTGGCTGGAGCAGCGTCTACCGCCTCGACCTGGGCGACTCCGCCTACTACCTGAAGCGCCAGAGCAACCACCTGACCCGCAGCCTGCGCCATCCGCTGGGCGAGCCGACCTTCGCCCGCGAGTTCCGCAACATCGAGCGCTACCGGGCGCTGGGCATTCCCGCCCTGCAGGCGGCGTTCTTCGCCCAGCAGGCGGTCGGCGGAGAGCGCCAGGCGATCCTCCTGACCCGTGCCCTGGACGGTTGGCAGGACCTGGACACCTGGCTGGCGTCCTGGCACGACCTGGCCGAAGAGCGGCGCCGGGCGATTCTCCGGGCGGTTGGCAGGCTGGCGCGCCAGCTGCACGCGGCCGGACAGATGCATGGTTGCTTCTATCCCAAGCATGTATTCCTCCGCGAGGGGGCCGATGGTGTCTTCGAGGCCTGCCTGATCGACCTGGAGAAGACCCGCCCGATCTGGTTCGGCCGCCGCGACCAGGTCAAGGACCTGGAGCCGATGCTGCGCCGTGCCCCGGACTGGAGCGAAGCGGACGTGCACGAATTCATCTCCGCCTATGTCGACGAACCCCTCGACTCGGCCGAGGTCGAGCAGTGGTATCGCCTTCTCGACCAGCGCCGCCGGCGCAAGGAGTCGCGCCGATGAGACTGGCCGAACTGCAAGCCGCCGGGCGCCACCCGCAACTGCCATTGCGGGTGACCCTGGCGGATGGCGCTGGCGCTGCCGAACTGCGCCTGGACAGTCTGCTGCGGGTGCTGCCCGGGCAGCGCTACGTCGGTGCCGGCGAATGGCGTGGGCGCAAGGTGCTGGCCAAGCTGCTGGTGGGCGGCAAGGCCGCACGGCATTTCCAGCGCGAACTGGAAGGGGCGCGTCTGCTCGCGGCCCAGGGGCTGACCACCCCGGCGCTGCTGGCCGACGGGCTGCAGCAGGGCGAGGGCGGCTGGCTGCTGTTCGACTACCTCGACGCGGCGCAGAGCCTCGGTGACGCCTGGCGTGCGGTGGAGGCCCAGGCGCCGCTGGGCGATGCCCAGCAAGCGGTGCTCGGCGAAGCCCTGGCAGCCATTGGCGAGCTGCATGCAAAGGGCCTCTGGCAGGACGACCTGCATCTGGACAACCTGTTGCGCCACGCCGGCCGCCTGTATCTCATCGACGGTGGCGGCGTGCGTGCGGAAACTCCCGGCCAGCCGCTGTCGCGACAGAAAGTGCTGGAAAACCTCGGGGTGTTCTTCGCCCAGTTGCCGGCGCTCCTCGATCCTTTCCTGGAGGAGTTGCTGGTGCACTACCTGCTGGCCAACGGCGAGCATGCGCTGCCGCTGGAAGCCTTGCAGAAGGAAATCGCCAAGGTTCGCCGCTGGCGGGTACGCGACCTGCTGAGGAAGGTCGGTCGCGACTGTAGCCTGTTCAGCGTCGTGCGCGGTCCGTTCCGCCTGTTCGCCGCCCGCCGCAGCGAGGCCGAGACGATGGCGCCGCTGCTGGCGGACGCGGACCGCCTGATCGCCGCCGGCCACGTCTACAAGGACGGCGGCGCGGCCACCGTCGCCCGGGTCGAAGCGAACGGCCGCACGCTGATCATCAAGCGCTACAACATCAAGGGCTGGGTCCATTGGCTGAAGCGCTTCTGGCGGCCGAGCCGGGCCTGGGCCTCCTGGCGCGAAGGCAACCGCCTGGAATTCCTCGGCATCGCCACCGCCCGTCCGCTGGCGATGCTGGAGCGGCGCTGGTGCTGGCTGCGCGGGCGCGCCTACCTGATTACCGATTATCTCGGCGGTCAGGATATAATCGCTCGTTTTAAGCCTTGCCTGGACATGCCCGATGGCGCCGTTTCGCCACCGGAAGCCGAGTTGGCGGCACTGGATCGGCTGTTTTCGACGCTGATCCGCGAACGCATCAGCCACGGCGACCTGAAGGGACACAACCTGTTCTGGCAGGCCCATGAACAAGGCGGCGAATGGGCGCTGATCGACCTGGACGCGATGCGCAAGCATCACAGCCAGGCGTCCTTTGCCCGCGCCTACGCCCGCGACCGCGCGCGCTTCCTGCGCAACTGGCCGCAGGACAGCGGCCTCTACCGGCTGCTGGAGCAACGGATTCCCCGCCTCGGCGACGCCGCCGGGGCTTGAACGACAAGCGACGACCACCGCCTGCGGCGGTCGACGAGTTAAACGAAAGCCGCGGTTGTCGGTCCCACTCCGCAACCGCGAGCTGCTTTGAAGAGGTTCTACCGTGGCATTGACCGTCCTAGGCCTGTCTGGCGCCGTAAGCCATGACCCGTCCGCCGCCCTGTACATCGACGGCAAGCTGGTCGCGGCCGTCGAGGAAGAGCGCTTCGTGCGCGACAAGCACGCGAAGAACCGCATGCCCTACGAATCGGCGAAGTTCTGCCTGGAGCAGGCAGGGATCGAGCCGGCCGATGTCGACGTGGTGGCGATTCCCTTCGCTCCCATCAGCATCATGGAAAAGGCCCGCTGGCACTATGCCAAGCGCTACGCCTACGCGCCGGATCGCGCGCTGGATGCGATCCTGCTCGGCAACCGCCGCTACAAGCGTTACTACAAGCGCATCGAGTGGTGCCTGCAGCAACTCGGCTTCGACCTGAAGAAAATCAAGATCCAGCCGGTCGAGCACCACCTTGCCCATGCCTCCAGCGCCTACCATTGCTCGGGGTTCAAGGAAAAGACCGCGATCCTCGGCATCGACGGCAAGGGCGAGTACGCCACCACTTTCTTCGGCTGGGGCGAGAACGGTCGGATCCACAAGATCAAGGAGTTCTACGATCCGGATTCGCTGGGCGGCCTGTACGGCGCGATCACCGAGTACCTCGGCTTCGACATGCTCGACGGCGAGTTCAAGGTCATGGGCATGGCGCCCTACGGTGACGCCAGCAAGTACGATTTCTCCCGTCTCGCCAAGTTCGAGAACGGCGAACTGGTGATCAACACCGACTATGCCAACGTCATCGGCTTCCGCCGCTACAAGGAGAAAGGCAAGGGCTACTACTTCTCGCCCAAGCTGATCGAGTGGCTGGGGCCCAAGCGCGAAGGCGACATCGCCGACGATCCCTACATCCATTACGCCGCGAGCATCCAGGCGCTGTTCGAGAAGCTCGCGCTGGAGATGATGGACTACTACCTCGGCGATATCATCCGCGAGACCGGCAAGGTCGCTTTCGCCGGCGGCTGCGCGCTGAACGTCAAGCTCAACCAGAAGATCATCTCGCGCCCCGAAGTGAAGGAACTGTTCGTCCAGCCGGCGGCCAGCGACGCCGGCACCGCGGTCGGCGCGGCGGCCTACGTGTCGCACCAGCGCGGCGTGCCGGTGGAGAAGATGGAGCACGTCTACCTCGGCCCGGAGTATTCCAACGAGGACGTCATCGCCGCCTGCGCCCGTCACGAGGCCAGGCCGCAGTGGCAGAAGATCGACAACCGCAGCCGGCGTATCGGCAGGATCCTTGCCGACGGCAACCCGGTGGCCTGGTTCCAGGGACGCATGGAGTTCGGTCCGCGTGCCCTCGGTGGCCGCTCCATTCTCGGCTGCCCGAGCGTGCCGGGCGTGGCCGACCGGATCAATGCGCAGATCAAGTTCCGCGAGCGCTGGCGGCCCTTCTGCCCGTCGATGCTGGATACCGTCGGCCCGCAGATGTTCAAGATCGACCACCCGGCCCCGTTCATGACCTTCACCTTCGAAGTCAACGAAGAGTGGAAGGAGCGAGTGCCGGAAGTGGTGCACGAGGACGGCACCTCCCGCGCCCAGGTGCTGAAGCGCGAGTACAACCCGCGCTACTACGACCTGATGAAGGAACTGGAGAACCTCACCGGCAACGGCGTGGCCCTGAACACTTCGCTCAATCGTCGTGGCGAACCGATGATCTGCTCGCCGACCGACGCCCTGAATATGTTCTTCGGCTCCGATCTGCAGTACCTGATCATGGAGGACATCCTGGTCGTGAAGGAGGGCGTGGACTGGTATGACTCGGTCGGCTGAACCTCGCGTCCTGCAGTTCTGTCACGGCTACGACGGGCCTTTCCTCGACTGTGCCCGTCAGTACGCCAGCCTGTTCGCCGGAACCCCGTACAAGGTCACCACGGTGTTCCTCACCGGGCGTTCCGATCCTGAGGTGGCGGCGCGTTGCGCCTCCGACGAGGTACTGTTCCTCGAGTACGGCTCCAGGGACATCCGTGGCCTCAAGCTGAAGGCGATCCGCGACTTGCGCGAGATCGCCCGTTCGCGCGACTTCCGCTTCTGCATCGCGCACCGCTTCAAGCCGATCTGGATCGCCAGCCTGGCCACTCGTCTGCCGATCGTTGGCGTGCACCACGCCTTCGGCGATTACCAGCGGTTGTCGCGCAAGGTCTTCGCCGGCCTGATGAGCAAGCGCCTGAGCCTGCTGGCGGTGTCCGACGCGGTGCGCGACGATATCCGCCGTTGCCTGCCGAAGTGGCCGGCGGAGCGGATCGAGACGCTCTACAACCGCATCGACGTCGCTGCGCTGCAGGCCGAGCAGGTCGAGCGCCTGAGTGCGCGCCGGCAACTGCGCCTGCCCGACGAGGCCTGGGTGGTCGGCAACGTTGGTCGCCTGCATCCGGACAAGGACCAGGCTACCCTGCTGCGCGGCTTCGCCGCCGCGCTGCCGCGCCTGCCACAGAACAGCCTGCTGGCGATCCTCGGCAGCGGCCGCCTGGAAGAGCAGCTCAAGGACCTGGCCTGCGAACTGGGCATCGGCGAGCGCGTGCTGTTCCTCGGCCAGGTCGAAGAGGCACGGCGCTACTTCAAGGCGTTCGACGCCTTCGCCCTGAGTTCCGACCACGAGCCGTTCGGCATGGTCCTGCTGGAGGCCATGGTCGCCGGCGTACCGCTGATCGCCACCGCCTGTGGCGGCGCCCGCGAAGTGGTGGAGGGGGTCGGCATCCTCTTCCCGCTGGGCGACGAGACGGCCCTGGCCGAGGGTCTGACCCACCTGGCAGCGCTCGACCGCCGCCAGCGCGAGGCCTGTGCGCGACTCATGCTCGAGCGCCTGGAGACACGCTTCTCCGACGCCGCGGTGCGCCGCGAATTCTGGCGCCTGCCGACGATTGCCGGCTTCGCTTCGGAGTCTGCATGCTGAACAGGTTGCGCGCCTTCCGTGAACGCGGTTGGCGCGAAGTGGATGCGCCGACCTACGCCCAGGCCTGGCAGCGTTTCGGCGGCAGCGTCGCGACCCACCCGCTGGTGGTCGAGCAACTTGCCGAAATGGCCGGAATCCCGGTGCGTTACCTGGGTTGGGAGAGCGCTGGCGAACTGGTTGCGGCGATCCCGACCTGGGGCCGCCACCTGGCGTTGTCCAAGGACGTGCTCAAGCGGCGCGGCAAGAAGGGCCTGTACGACCTGGGCAACGCCGAACTGATCCTGCCGGTGGCCGACGATGCCCGCATCGCCCTCCGCCATGCGGGACGCTACCTGTCGGCGCTGCATGAGCGGAACATCGTCACGCTGCGCCCTCAGACCGAGCAACTGGCTTTCGCTCGCGCCCCCGAGGATTTCTCCAAGAAGTTCCGCTATAACCAGCGGCGCGAAGTGCGCCTGGTGGAGGAGGCTGGTGGCCAGGTGCGCCAGGCAGACAGCTTCGCCCCGGCCGAGTTCGCCGCCATCTATCTCGAACTGTTCCAGCGTCGCTGGGGTTTCCCGGCCACCGGCGCGGAGCGCATGGCCGAGGTCTTCGAGCGGCTGCGCGAATTGCTGCGCGGCTCGGTCCTGCTGCTCAACGACCAGCCCATCGCGGTCCAGGTACTGTATCGCGCCGAAGCGCCGGGCTGGCTCAGCGTCGAGTACATCAACGGCGGCGTCGATCCGCAGACCCGCGAGTTCAGCCCTGGCAGCGTGCTCAGTTACCTGAACACCCAGGCCGCCTGGGAGGATGCGCGAGCGCTGGGCAAACCCCTGCGCTATTCGTTCGGTCGCGCCGACCGCGAATACAAGGATCGCTGGTGCCATCCTTCTCCGGTCTTCCAGGTCTGAAGCATGAGCGCACGCAAGCAGCAGTTGCTCAAGCGTCATCGACGCAACAAGCGGATCGGCCTACTGGTTGCGCTGCTGGCATTGCTGGCCGTTGGTCTGCTGGTCAGCCCCTGGTTGTTGCCGATCCTCCTCGTGGCCCTGTGGGTCGCCCACGAAGCCTGGTTCGCCGATCACCTGTTCTATTCGCCGGGCGAGGACTACCGCTACCGTTTCGCGGAAGGGGTCGAGTCGCTGCCGGTACGCCTGGCGGATGGCCGTCTGCGAGTCGACGGCGAGCTGCGCGAAGGCGATACGCTGGTGCTTGGCATCGGCGTGCGCGCTGGCTGGCTGGGGCGTTTCCTCGAACCCTCGGTGCTGCTGGAAGGTGGCGCGGAGGCCGATGCCCAGGCTTTCGAACGTGGGGTGAACGGCTTGCGCTACCTGAACCTGACGGGACTGGCCGGGCCGCTGGGCGAGGGCCGGATTCGCCTGCGCGGCCGGCATTGCCGGCTGGTCGGCGAACCGACCCTGTGGCGTACGCGCCATCCCGACTACCGTGACCGGCGGGTGATGGTCATCGCTCCGCATGCCGACGACGCCGAGCTGGCCGCCTTCGGCCTCTACAGCCAGGCACGCGAGGCCTGGATCGTGACCCTGACCGCCGGCGAGATCGAAACCGAGCATTACCGCCGCATGGGCCTCGACGGAATAGCTGCGGCGCGCCTGAAGGGCCGCCTGCGCGCCTGGGATAGCCAGGCCGTGCCGGCGTGGGGTGGGGTGCCGGCCGAGCGCTGCGTGCAACTGGGTTATTTCTGCCTGCAATTGCCTGCCATGCAGGCGAACCCGGGCGAGGTGGTGCCGTCCCGTGAGGCCGATCTCGCCGATATCCGTCCGTTCCGCCAGTTCAACCGTCTGCGCCTGGCCAGCGATACCGACGGCCTGTCGACCTGGAACAATCTGCTGGCCGATCTCCGCGAGCTGATCCTGCTGGCACGTCCCGAGGTTATCGTCCTGCCTCATCCGCATTTCGATCCGCACCCGGACCATGTCCGCGCCCAGGAGGCCGTGCGCGAGGCGCTCCAGGGTCTGGACTGGCAGCCGCAGGCATTGTTGCACTATGCCAATCACCTGCACGACAACGATCGCTGGCCGATGGGCGATGCGCACATGGGGGTCAGCCTGCCGCCGTTGACCGAAGAGTGCTCGCCGTTGCTGCCATGGACGCTGGCGCTGGAGCGCACGCGCCAGGTGGACAAGGCCATGGCCTTGGGCATGATGCACGACCTGCAACCCAGGCCGCCGTTCAAGCGCTGTCTGCGCCGCCGTCTGCAGGGCTGGCTGGCCGGGCGTCGCTGGCCGGCATACGGCGAGGACGAGTTCATGCGCAAGGCGGTGCGTCGGCACGAGTTGTTCTGGGTGGAGTCGCTGGATGGGGAGGCGTGATGCTTGGGTCGAGCGTTTGGCAAGGTTCGAGCCGCCATGCTGCTTCGGAGCAGCCGCGAGGATGAAGGTCTGATGAAAGTTCTGTTTCTGGTCCAGAAAGAGCAGCGCGCGATCCTGGATCGCCTGTACGACGGCATCGCCGCCCATTGCGAGTGCGATACCCGCTGGCTGAGCAGCGAGGAGCAGGCCGACCTGCGCGGCTACTTCCGCAAGCACGTGGATGTCTCGCGCTACGACCGCATCCTGTTCTTCCTCCGTTTCAAGAAGGAAATGCGCCAGGTCCGCTTCATCCGCAGCGTGCCCAACCTGGTGATCCTCGAGCACGATGCCTACCAGAACTACATTCCCTGCAAGTACACCGGCAAGTTCAGCGCCCATTACCGGCGCCTGCCCTGGGCACGGGTGATCAGTTCGGGCCATACGGTCAGCGAACGCCTGCGCCAGGAGGGATTCGACGCGGTATTCGTGCCCAAGGGCTACGACCAGACCCTGTTGCATGACCTGGGCCTGGCGCGCGATATCGAGCTGGGCTTCGTCGGCAGTACCGGCAGCGTGGCCTACAGTGGACGCAAGGCGCTGCTCGACGAGTTGGGCGGAGTGGAGAACCTGCTGGTGACCAAGACCAAGTCCGGCGAGGAGTACCTGCGCACGCTCAACCGCATCCGTTTCTTCGTCAGCGCGGATGTCGGCATGGGCGAATACATGATCAAGAATTTCGAGGCGATGGCCTGCGGTTGCGTACTGCTGGCCTACGACCAGGGCGAGCGGGAAAACGAGGCCTTGGGTTTCCGGGACATGGAGAATATCGTGCTGTATCGCTCGGTGGCGGACATCCAGGAAAAGCTCGCGATCCTGCGCCTCGACACGGCCCTCGCCGAGCGGATCGCGCGAAGCGGCCAGGCGCTGGCCATCGAACGATTCAGCTTCGCCGCTGTCGGTCAGAGTATCGTCGAGGCCATGCGGCCCGCGTTGCGCGAGCCGGAGCGTCCCGGATGGCTGGAGAAGACCTGGCGACGTATTTTTACCTGAGAGTAGCAGCCGAAAAGAGCTGGGGCTTCAGGCGTGTTTGCTATTGTTCAGCTTGTTTTTCCGGGCTGGGGGGAGGTGTAGGACCGATGAAGATCGCAGGATCGCTCATGCATGTCTGGCGCTTTGAATGGGGACGTGAAGGACAGATAAGGTTGTAGCTATGGCGCTCGTCGATGATGGTTCGCAGCCATTGGTTTCCGTGATCATCGCTTCCTATAACCACGAAAAGTACATAGAAGCGAGCATCGCCAGCGTGGCTGCGCAGACATACCGCAACGTGGAACTGCTGGTGGTGGACGATGGTTCCAGCGATGGCAGCGTCGAGCTTTTGCGCGGGCTCCAGGCGAAGTACGGCTTCGACCTCAGGGTCCAGCAGAACCAGGGACTGTCGAAAACGCTCAACGAGGCGATCGCCAGGGCCCGGGGAAATCTCATCGTGCCTTTCGGTTCGGACGACATCATGTTGCCGCAACGCCTGGAGAAACAGGTGGCACACATGTGGGACAAGCCCGAGGTAGGTATTTGCGCGGGCAATATCGAGATCATCGACTCCAATGGCCGGGTCATGCCGGGTAAGGAGCAGCGCAAACGCGACCTGCCTTTCCGCCGTCTCGACTTCGATGACCTGTTCCTGGACCGCAAGCCGGGCCCGATGGCGCCCACCCTGATGTTCCGGCGGGAAGCCCTGGAGAAGGTCGGCGGTTTCGATCCGGACATACGCCTGGAAGATGTCTACATCGAACTGGCGGTAACCAAGGCTGGCTACGTCATCGACATTCTTGGCGAGGTCCTCGCCCAGTACCGCAAGCATCCCACCAATACGTACAAGAACGCCCGTTTCATGGTGGACAACGTATTCAAGACGTACAGCCAGTTCAGCGATCACCCCGATTACGAGCAGGTGATCATGCGCTTCCGCAATTCGATGTTCCTCAAGTGCTCGAACCGGGACAAGGTGCTGGCCCGGGAGCTGCTCTCCGGCTTGCCGCTGAAGTACTGGAACGAGAAGACCTTCCGCGGCATTGCGCGGCTGTTCTTCTCCTAGCTCGGATGAACCCGGACCGCCTCCTCAGGAGGCGGTTTCGTTTTTGTCGCGGGCGCTTTTCTGCACCCACAGGGCGTACAGCAGGGCCAATGGAATCCAGATCAGGAACCAGTGCTCCTTGGGGCGGGACATGAACGCGTTGCCTTCCGTGAGGCCGGAAGCCAGTCCGAAGACCAGCCAGGTAGACGCCAGTAGCACCATGGGGTCGCGACGGTTCTTCCAGGCGAAGACGAAGGCCACGGCGTAGATCGCAGACCATAGCAGCAGGCCGACGATCCCGCCGGCGAACAGCACGCCCAGCTCGATGTTGTGCGGATCGGCCAGCAGCATGCCGTTGGCCAACTTGATCCGCATCGGGTGATCGTAGCCATGGCCAAGCCAGGGGTGCTCGCCGATCTGGCGCAGGGATTCGCTCCAGATTTCCGGGCGGAAGGAGACGCCGCGCTGGGTGACCAGCTCTGGATTGAAGATATAAGCCACGATCATGCCCAGCGCTGCCAACCCGATGACGATCAGGGTCTTTTTCTGATTACCGGCGACCAGCAGCCAGCCCAGGCAGGCGGTGAGTGCGATCAATGGGGTGCGTGAGCCGGTCGACAGCAACAGGCAGCATAGTATCGCCAGGGACAGCAGCGGCAGTGGCGCAAGAAGATGGCGTGATTGCATCCAGTAAACCAGCCAGACCACAGTGAATGCGCCATATACATGGGCACTCAGCAGTGGGTTGTAGAGAGCCCCGTATCCGGACAAGCGCATCCATGCAGGATGTGTCTGGAGATGGTAGTGGACCACCGTGACCGCTGCGGCGAAAACTGCTCCCAGTGCCGCCAGCCAAGTAATGTTGCGTAGGCGTTCGGGTGCCTGTAGCGCCAGTATCCCCACACAGAAGAGCAGTAGAACGATGTACAGCGGCCGTTTGAACAGCGAACCCGCCGAGTTTTCCGGCGTTGACCAGAGCAGGCTGAGCATCATGTAAGCGCTG
The DNA here is from genome assembly GCF_013343155.1 of Pseudomonas sp. FDAARGOS_761. Lineage (NCBI taxonomy): Bacteria > Pseudomonadati > Pseudomonadota > Gammaproteobacteria > Pseudomonadales > Pseudomonadaceae > Pseudomonas > Pseudomonas sp. FDAARGOS_761. The sequence goes on from NZ_CP054572.1 coordinate 6,231,521, forward strand.
AAGGCCAGAATGGCGATGAGCAGCGGCGAGCGGGTCAGTGGACGTAACAGTTGCGGCTGGATAATCACGAAAAGCAGCGTCGGGGCTGCAAGCAGGATGTAGAAAAGCCGGTGATAGTCGGAGCGGTCGCCGACCCAGAACATTCCGGTGAGCAGGGCCAGCCAGCCCAGCGGCAGGATCCAGTGGCTGAGGATGCGGCTGGTATCGTGGCGAAGACGGGTCAGTCGGGTAGCTGCGAACATTCCTTGCTCAATCCAGTTGCAGTTGCTTGAGGAGCTGCTCGAGTGTCCAGTGGACCTGGCTGCTGCGGAGATAGGCCTTGAGCACCAGGTGCTCGCTGTCGTCGAGGAACCAGGTTCGATCCTGTTCGTAGCGCAGCAGGTGCTTGAAATTGCGAATGCGCTGGGCGGCGCTGAGCGCCGAGCGCTGGACCCGCAGGTCGGCGATGTCGATCAGGCCCATCCGGCCTTCCGGCGTGCGCACCACGTTGCCCAGGTGCAGCGAGCGGAAGTACACCCCCTTGGCGTGCAGCACGGCGATCAGCTCGCCCAGTTGCGTCCGGACTGTATCGCCGCACTCCGGGTCGTTGCGGTCGAGTTGGCGGAGGGTCTGCCCCGGTAGCGGCTCGTAGTGCACCGCGTCGCGCTGGATATGTGGGATCCGCAGTACGTCCAGCACCTTCGGGCAGACGATGCCGCGCCGCGCCAGTTCGCTGGCATTGCGGGCGAAGCGCTCCGCATAGGGGAACAGGGCTGCGGAGGAAATCAGGCGCTTGCGGCGAAACAGCTTGAGGAAGGACCCGTCGCGCAGACGCAGTACCTTGTCCCCATGACCATCGGCTTCCAGCACTTCTGCGTTGTCACGCAACTGCAAGTAGGAGGGGTAGTCTATGACTCGCATGCGAGCTCCTGAACGAACGGCCCGCCATCTTACCCCAACACGCCTTCCAGGCAGAGTGATGGAGGTCCTGTGCTACACTCCGGGACCTTTTCAGCATGTAAGAAACCATGAGCGATAGTCCTCAGAATCCCGGACCTTCCAGTCTCAAGATCTATTTCCGCCTGTTGGGCTACGTGAAGCCCTACATCGGAATGTTCCTACTCAGCATCGTCGGTTTCCTGATCTTCGCGTCGACCCAGCCGATGCTGGCGGGCATCCTCAAGTATTTCGTCGACGGCCTCTCCAATCCTGACGCGGCATTGTTTCCGAATGTGCAGTGGCCCTGGTTGCGCGACCTGCACCTGGTCTACGCGGTGCCGTTGCTGATCATCCTGATCGCTGCCTGGCAGGGGCTGGGCTCGTTCCTCGGCAACTTCTTCCTGGCCAAGGTTTCCCTGGGGCTGGTGCATGACCTGCGGGTCGCCCTGTTCAACAAGCTGCTGGTGCTGCCGAACCGCTATTTCGACACGCACAGCTCCGGCCACCTGATCTCGCGCATCACCTTCAACGTGACCATGGTCACCGGAGCGGCCACGGATGCCATCAAGGTGGTGATCCGTGAGGGCCTGACCGTGGTCTTCCTGTTCCTCTACCTGCTGTGGATGAACTGGAAGCTGACCCTGGTGATGCTGGCGATCCTGCCGGTCATCGCGGTGATGGTGACTACTGCCAGCCGCAAGTTCCGCAAGCAGAGCAAGAAGATCCAGGTGGCCATGGGCGACGTCACCCACGTCGCCTCGGAAACCATCCAGGGCTACCGGGTGGTGCGCAGCTTCGGCGGCGAAGCCTATGAAGAGAAGCGCTTCCACGACGCCAGCCAGAGCAATACCGACAAGCAGTTGCGGATGACCAAGACCGGCGCGGTCTACACGCCGATGCTGCAATTGGTGATCTACGTCGCCATGGCGATACTGATGTTCCTCGTGCTGTGGCTGCGCGGGGACGCCTCGGCCGGCGACCTGGTGGCCTATATCACCGCGGCGGGCCTTTTGCCCAAACCGATCCGCCAGCTTTCCGAGGTCAGTTCCACGGTCCAGCGCGGCGTCGCCGGCGCCGAGAGCATCTTCGAGCAGCTCGACGAAGCGGCGGAGGAAGACCAGGGGAGCGTCGAGAAGGAGCGGGTCAGCGGGCGCCTGGAAGTGCGCAACCTGAGCTTCCGTTATCCCGGAACCGACAAGCAGGTGCTGGATGACATCAGTTTCGTCGCCGAACCCGGGCAGATGATCGCCCTGGTCGGCCGTTCCGGTAGCGGCAAGTCGACCCTGGCCAACCTGGTTCCGCGCTTTTATCAGCACAATGACGGCAAGATCATGCTTGATGGCGTTGAGGTCGAGGATTATCGCCTGCGTAACCTGCGCCGCCACATCGCCCTGGTGACCCAGCAGGTCACGCTGTTCAACGACAGCGTGGCCAACAACATCGCCTACGGCGACCTGGCTGGCGCGCCGCGCGAGGAAATCGAGCGGGCGGCGAAGGCTGCCAACGCCAAGGAATTCATCGACAACCTGCCGCAAGGCTTCGACACCGAGGTCGGCGAGAATGGCGTGCTGCTTTCCGGCGGCCAGCGCCAGCGTCTGGCGATCGCCCGGGCGCTGCTCAAGGACGCGCCCCTGCTGATCCTCGACGAGGCGACCTCGGCGCTGGACACCGAGTCGGAGCGGCATATCCAGGCGGCGCTGGACGAAGTGATGAAAGGGCGCACCACCCTGGTGATCGCCCACCGCCTGTCGACCATCGAGAAGGCCGACCTGATCCTGGTGATGGACCAGGGGCAGATCGTCGAGCGCGGCAGCCACGCCGAGCTGCTGGCGCAGAACGGCCACTATGCGCGGCTGCACGCGATGGGACTGGATGAGCAGGCGCCGGCGCCTGTCGGCTGATAAACTGGGCGTCTGCCCCGAGAGGTTGTTTGGAGTTCCCATGAAGTTGTCCATGCCCCGTTTCGACCAGGCCCCGGTGTTGGTGGTCGGTGATGTGATGCTTGACCGCTACTGGCATGGCGCGACTTCGCGCATTTCGCCGGAGGCCCCGGTGCCGGTGGTCCGCGTCGAACAGCACGAGGACCGCCCCGGCGGCGCCGCCAACGTCGCGCTGAACATCGCCGCGCTGGGCGCACAGGCCTTGCTGGTCGGCGTCACCGGCCGCGACGAGGCCGCCGACAGCCTGGCCAACAGCCTCAAGGCCGCTGGAGTGGACGCGCGCTTCCAGCGCATCGATAGCCAGCCGACCATCGTCAAGCTGCGGGTCATGAGTCGTCACCAGCAACTGCTGCGGGTCGACTTCGAGGAACCGTTCCGCACCGACGCGGCGGCCCTGGCCGTGGACGTCGAGTCGCTGCTGGCCAAGGTCAAGGTGCTGGTGCTGTCCGACTACGGCAAGGGCGCGCTACAGAACCACCAGGTGCTGATCCAGGCGGCGCGGGCGCGCAACATTCCGGTACTGGCCGATCCCAAGGGCAAGGACTTCGCCATCTATCGCGGCGCCAGCCTGATCACCCCGAACCTGTCCGAATTCGAGACCATCGTCGGCCGTTGCGCCGACGAAGCCGAACTGGTCGCCAAGGGCCAGGCGCTGATGAGCGAACTCGACCTCGGCGCCTTGCTGGTGACCCGCGGCGAGCATGGCATGACCCTGCTCCGCCATGGCCAGCCGGCCCTGCACCTGCCGGCGCGGGCGCGGGAAGTGTTCGACGTCACCGGTGCCGGCGATACGGTCATCTCCACCCTGGCCGCGGCGCTTGCCGCCGGCGAGGAGCTGCCGTCTGCGGTGGGCCTGGCCAACCTGGCCGCCGGCATCGTGGTCGGCAAGCTGGGTACCGCGGCGATCAGCGCGCCCGAACTGCGTCGCGCGGTGCAGCGCGAGCAGGGTTCCGAGCGTGGCGTGCTGGGCCTGGAGCAACTGCTGCTGGCAATCGAAGACGCCCGCGCCCACGGCGAGAAGATCGTCTTCACCAATGGCTGCTTCGACATCCTTCACGCCGGCCACGTGACCTACCTCGAACAGGCGCGCGCCCAGGGCGACCGCCTGATCGTCGGGGTCAACGACGACGCCTCGGTCACTCGCCTGAAGGGCGTTGGCCGGCCGATCAACTCGGTGGACCGGCGCATGGCGGTACTCGCCGGGCTCGGCGCGGTGGACTGGGTGGTGAGCTTCGCCGAAGACACTCCCGAGCGCCTGCTCGAGCAGGTGCGTCCGGACGTGCTGGTCAAGGGCGGCGATTACGGCGTCGAGCAGGTGGTCGGCGCGCAGATCGTCAAGGCTTACGGCGGCGAGGTACGGGTGCTCGGCCTGGTGGAGAACAGCTCCACCACCGCCATCGTCGAGAAGATCCGCCAGAAAGGCTGAGCCTTTCCCCGGCCGGTCGCCCCTGGCGGATGACTGGCTGGTCTGACAACTCCCTTCGGCGAGACGGTCATAGGCGCTGCCCATGCGGCGGCGCATGATCCGGGCATCCCATCCTGCGTGGAGCAAGATGCCCATGAGCACCGATGTACAGGGCCGTGCCCTGGCTGTACTGAACCGTGTCGCCCAGGCCGACTGGCCGGATCGCTTCAATCTTCGCAAACCCTTCGAGAAGCTGCTCTACAGCGGCAGCCGTACCGGCTTCCGCCTGGCCAGCGAGCGTTCGGCGAAGCAAGCGAAGGGACCGCGCAAGGCCGATCCGGACGGGTTGTTCGACCTGTCGTTCTCCGACGACCAGCAGATGCTGGTGGACATGCTCGAAGGCTTCGCCCTGGAGGTGTTGCGTCCGCTGGCTCATGACGCGGATGCCGAGGCCAGCCTGCCGGCGGAACTGCTCAACCAGGCGCTGGAGCTGGGCCTGACCCACTATGGGGTCGGCGAGGTGCACGGCGGCATGGCCGGTGAGCGCACCACGGTGACCACTGCCCTTATCGCCGAGGCCCTGGCCAAGGGCGATCTGTCGCTGGCGGCGGCCCTGCTGGTGCCGTTGTCGGCGGCCAACTGCATCCGCCGCTGGGGCAGCCCCTCGCAGCAGGCGCAGTGGCTGCCGGCGTTCGTCAGCGAAGAGGGGGCGCCGCTCACCGCCATCGCGGTCAACGAGCCGAGTCTGCTGTTCGACCCGCAGAAACTGGCGACCCGCGCCCGGCGCAAGGGCAGTCACTACCTGCTTTCCGGAGAGAAATGCCTGGTCCTGCGCGGCCTGGAGGCCAGCCGCCTGATCGTCGCGGCGAAGACCGACGAGGGGCCTGCGTTGTTCCTGGTGGAAGCCTCCGCCAAGGGCGTCGAGCGACGTGCCGAGCCGGCGATGGGACTGAAGGCCGGCGGCACCGCCCGGTTGCGCCTGAAGAGCGTCAAGGTGCCGGCGGACAACCGCCTGGCCGCCGAGCATTTCGACTACCGGGCCTTCCTCGATCACGCGGCCCTGGCCTGGTGTGCCCTGGCGCTGGGCACCGGGCAGGCGGCGCTGGACTACGTGATCGCCTACTGCAACGAGCGCGAGGCCTTCGGCGAGCCGATCAGCCATCGCCAGGGGGTCGCCTTCATGGTCGCCGACATCGCCATCGAACTGGACGCCATGCGCCTGATGGTCTGGCGGGCCTGCGCCCTGGCCGAGCGCGGCCAGCCGTTCCAGCGCGAGGCTTACCTGGCGCGTCTGCTGTGCGCCGAGAAGGCGATGAAGATCGGCACCGACGCCGTGCAACTGCTCGGCGGCCACGGCTTCACCAAGGAGCATCCGGCCGAGCGCTGGTACCGCGACCTGCGCGCGGTAGCGCTGATGGCCGGCGGCCTGCACCTGTGAACCCGAGCGAGTGCGCGGTCCGCCGCGACGAGTGAACGAGGAATCGACATGTACCTGGAAACCCCGAAGAAATTCCGCAGCCTGGCCAACCAGGCGCATCAGGTCGCGGATAACTATTTCCGGCCGATCTCGCGCAAGTACGACAAGGCCGAACACGCCTATCCGAAGGAGCTGGACCTGCTCGCGGCCTTGCTGGACGGCATGAACAGCGGCTCGCCCGAGGCTGTCGGCGCGACCTCGGCGAGCAAGCGCGCCGGCAAGCAGGTAGAGGAGGGCATCAAGAACGGCGGCAACCTGTCGGCATTGCTCGGCGTGATGGAACTGTGCTGGGGCGACGTCGGCCTGCTCCTGGCCATGCCGCGCCAGGGGCTGGGCAACGCGGCGATCGCCGCGGTGGCCAACGAGGAGCAGTTGCAGCGCTTCGGCGGCACCTGGGCGGCGATGGCGATCACCGAGCCGGGCTGCGGCTCGGACTCGGCGGCGATTCGCACCACCGCGACCCAGGATGGCGACCACTATGTACTGAACGGCGAGAAGATTTTCGTCACTTCCGGCGAGCGGGCCGATGCCGTGGTGGTCTGGGCCACCCTGAACCGCAACCTGGGGCGGGCGGCGATCAAGTCCTTCGTGGTCGAGAAGGGCACGCCGGGGATGACCGTGACGCGCCTGGAGAAGAAGCTCGGGATCAAGGCTTCGGATACCGCTTCGATCAGTTTCAATGATTGCCGGGTGCCGGCCGCGAACCTGCTGGGCAACGCCGAGGTCGACGTGCAGAAGGGTTTCGCCGGGGTCATGGAGACCTTCGACAATACCCGCCCGCTGGTGGCCGGCATGGCCGTCGGGGTGGCCAAGGCGGCGCTGGACCGGACCCGCGAATTGCTGAAGAAGGCTGGCTGCAAGTTCGACTACAGGAAACCGCTGCTCACCGTCAGCCACGCCGAGGCCACTCTCTATCGCCTGGAGGCGGAGTGGGAGGCAGCGCGCCTGTTGACCTTGAAGGCGGCATGGATGGCCGACAACAAGCTGCCCAACTCGAAGGAAGCGTCCATCGCCAAGGCCAAGGCTGGACGGGTGGCCAACGAGATCACCCTGAAGTGCGTGGAGCTGGCTGGCGCCCTCGGCTACGCCGAGGATGAGCTGTTGGAGAAGTGGGCGCGGGACTCGAAGATCCTCGACATCTTCGAGGGCACCCAGCAGATCCAGCTGCTCATCGTCGCTCGCCGCCTGCTCGGCAAGTCTTCCAGCCAGTTGAAGTAGAAAGGGCGGCAAAGCCCGCCCGGTTCAGGCGCTGGCGCGGTCGCGCCCACCGCCGGCCTGGTCGCCGTTGCTGGATGGCCACAGTGCCAGCCAGTCGCGGAAACGGATGCGTTCCTCATGCACCAGCCAGCCGTCCTGTACGGCAAAGCTCTCGGCCAACCACAGGCCGCGGGTGGCCGCAGGGCGCAACTGGCCCTTGCGCAGGGTGAACAGGTCGCCGGTGGGGCGCCCCTGGTCCAGCGGCAGCAGGTAGAGATCGGGGCGCCGACGGTCCAGGCGCGCCACCAGCGGACCGCTCTCGAGCCGCTCGTCGACATGGTAGAGGCTCGGCTCGCGCGCATCGCGCGGCAGCTCCAGGCGCATGTCGTAGACCAGTTGCAGCGAGGCCGTGGGCAGGTGTACGTAGGCGCGTGGGCGCTCCAGCAAGCGCAGGCTGCCGGCTTGCACCGGACGGGCGGCGCCGGACAGCGGGGTGAGGACGAAGTGGCTGTTCTCCCGGTAGCGCAGCGAACCCTGGTAGGGCGTCGGCAGCCAGGTGTCGCCGAAGCGCCCGCCGAGCCAGCCGCCGGCGGTCTCCACCAGGCATTCCTCGGCGACTTCCTGGATCGCCGTGAGCAGCGGCAGGTTCAGTTCGTGGGCCGGTACGTAGCCGGAGATCAGCTTGAGCACGGTATCGCCGCGGTCCAGCCGGCGCTGACGGACCAGCACCCAGTAGTCGCGGCCCTGCCAGTTCAGGGTCAAGCGCACCGAGACCCCCAGGTTGGCCAGCTCGGCGACGAAGCGCTGCGGGTCGGCTACCTCCATGCGGCGGCGGCGTACGAGCATCTGCTGGAAGTTCAGCGGCAGGCCGAGGGCCTGGTAGACCAGCCCGTCCGGGGAGGCCTCCACCAGCAGCGGCAGGGTCTTGAAGGCGGACGGATCCTTGCGGGCGAGCATACGGGGCATACGGGGCTCCTTGTCGGGTCATCGCGCCGGGGCGGGACGGAGGCTCACGTTCGATGCACCGGCCACCGGAGGCGAGGGCGGCAGGCAGGATACGGCTCGTTCGGGAGGAACATGGCAGCGGAATGCACCGCGGGTGTCAACCCGCGGATGTTGCAGCCGATGTATGGTTCAGGCCTTTTTCAGGGCTTGCGCGGCCATCGCGACATTATGGGCCAGGTGCAGCGGATTGATGGTGCCGACGATGGCGGCGGCGACGCCCGGCTGGTCGAAGACCAGTTCGAAGCTGGCGCGCACCGGGTCCTGTCCGGCGCCCAGGCAGGCATGCCCGCTGGCCAGCGCCTTCTTCACCAGGATGCCCTTGGCATGGGCCGCGGCGTACTCGATGACCGGGCGCTCGGCGCGCTCGTTCAGGTTGTAGGTGACCATCGCGCAATCGCCCTCGCGCAGGGCGCGCAGGCCACCTTCGACGGTCTTGCCGGAGAGTCCGTAGGCGCCGATCAGGCCCTCGCGCTTGAGCGCGGCGAGAGTCGGGTAGACCTCGCTGTTCTCGAGGATATCCAGGTCGTTGCCATCGGAATGCACCAGCACCAGCTCGATCCGCTCGGTCTCCAGGCGCTTCAGGCTGCGTTCGACGGAGCGCCGGGTATGCGTGGCGGAGAAGTCGAAGACTGACTGGCCGTCGACGAACTCTTCGCCGACCTTGCTGACGATCACCCAATGCTCGCGCTGGCCGCGCAGCAGCGGGCCGAGGCGTTCCTCGCTGCGGCCGTAGGCCGGGGCGGTGTCGATCAGGTTGATGCCGAGGTCGCGGGCCAGGGCCAGCAGGTCGGCGGCTTCGCGGTCGTCGGGGATGGTGAAGCCGGAAGGGTACTTCACTCCCTGGTCGCGGCCGAACTTGACGGTGCCCAGGCCCAGCGGCGAAACGGCCAGGCCGGTGTCGCCCAGCGGGCGGTGCAGGTCGTGGAGGGTATCCCTGATCATGCGAAGGCTACCTCCCAGGCCGGTTCGGCGAGCGGCGGACGCGGCAGTTGCGGCAGCGCGGCATGTTCGCTGGGGCGGATGCCGTCTTCTTCCAGGCGGGCGCAGACCCGGTCGGCGAAGTCAGGGGCCAGCGCCAGCTTGGTCGGCCAGCCGACCAGCAGGCGTCCCTGTTCGGCGAGGAAGGCGTTGTCCGGGCGCAACAGGTTGGACTGTGCCGGCTCGGCGCGATCCACCCGCAAGGTGGCCCACTGCGCCTGGCCGAGGTCGATCCAGGGCAGCAGCTTTGCCAGTTCGCGACGTGCTTCGGCGATCTGCGCGGCTTCGTCGCGGGCCACGCCATCGGCTTCGGCGATGTCGCCGCCGAGGTACCAGACCGACTGGCCGTCGCGGGTCGGATGGGTGGTCACGGTGATTCGTGGCTTCGGCCCGGCCCCCAGGCAGTGGGCGTACAGCGGTTTCAGGGTCGCCGCCTTGACCATCACCATGTGCAGCGGCCGCCGCTGCATGGCCGGTTGTTCCAGGCCCAGTTCGCGGAGCAGCGCCTCGTTGCCGGCACCGGCGCTGAGCACCACGCGCTGGGCACGGATCTCCCGGCCGTCGACGCACAGGCCGGCCAGTTCCCGGCCTTCGCGCAGCGGTTCGATGCGCTCGCCGGCGAGCAGGCTGTCACCGGCCAGTTCCGCCAGGCGGCGAATCAGGTCGGGGACGTCGAAGACGATTTCCGTGAGGCGGTAGGCCTTGCCCTTGAACCCCTTGTCGCGCAGCGCCGGAGGCAAATCCTCGCCCTTGGCCTGCTCGACCCGGCTACGCACCGCCTTGCTGGCGAAGAAGCTGGTAAGGCTGCCGGCCAGGCCGCCCGGCGACCACAGGTAGTGCGCCTCGGAAAGCAGGCGTACGCCCCGCAGGTCGAGTTCGCCGTCGCTGCCGAGACAGGCGCGCCAGCGCCGCGGCATGTCGGCGATGGCTTCGGAGGCGCCGGTCAGGGCGCCATGCAGGGCGTACTTGGCGCCGCCGTGGATGATCCCCTGCGACTTCACGCTCTGTCCGCCGCCGAGGCTGGCGCTTTCCACCAGCACGGTGGCGTAGCCGGCCCGGCGCAAGCGGGCGTTCAGCCAGAGGCCGGCGATACCGCCGCCAACGATGAGGATGTCGGTGGAAAGGGCTTGGGGCATGGGGCTGCCTTATCGGGAACGGAAAGGGCGGAGTATACAACCTGAGCCCGCGACGGTCGTTCAGTGCCCCGAAGCGCGGGAGAACAACTGGATCACCAGCACGCCGGCGATGATCAGGCCGATACCGAGGAGGGCCGCGGGGTCCAGGCGCTGGCCGTAGACGAACATCGCCACCAGGCTGACCAGGACGATGCCCAGTCCGGACCAGATGGCGTAGACCACGCCGACCGGCAGGGTGCGCATGACCAGCACGAGCATGCTGAAGGCGAGCACGTAGCCGCCCACCACCAGCAGCAGCGGCAGTGGCTTGCTGAATCCGGCGACGGCTTTCAGCGAGGTGGTGGCGACCACTTCGGCGGCGATGGCGATGGCGAGGTAGAGATAGTTGGTCATGGTGGGGTCCTCCGGAAACTGCGGCCATTCTAGGGAGCCGGCGGATGGGATAAAGTCTTTACCTATCTGTATTGGAGATAGGTTATGCAGTGGAACCTGGAGCAGATCCGCCTGTTCGTCAGCGTCGCCGAGCGCCAGTCGTTCTCTGCCGCCGCCCGCGAACTGAAGCGGGTGCAATCGGCGGTGAGCAACGGCATCGCGCTGCTGGAGGCGGACCTCGGCGTCACCCTGTTCGAACGCAGCAGCGGACGCCAGCCGCGCCTGACCGACGAGGGCCGGGTGCTGCTGGCGGAGGCGCGCGAGGTGCTGCGCCAGTGCGAGCGCCTGCAGGGGCGCGCGCTGGGCCTGGCGCGCGGCGAGGAGCCGCGGCTGCGCCTGGCCCAGGACGAGGCGATGCCTTACCAGCCGGTGCTGGACAGCCTGGAAGCGCTGGCGCAGCGCTTTCCCAGTCTGGAGGTGCAGGTGTCCAGCGGCGGCCAGGGCGACGTGACCCGTCGTTTGCTCGAGGAGCAGGCTGACCTCGGCCTGCTGTTCCACCATGAGCGCATGCCTGAGTCGCTGGAGCGGCGGCGCCTCGGCAGCGTCGAGATGGTCACGGTGTGCGGCGCCGGCCACCCGCTGGCCGGGCTGCAACGGGTCAGTCGCCGCGAGCTGGCACAGCACCGGCAACTTTTGATCGTGCCCCAGCAGAGCGGCTATCCGGGCGGCGAGCAGATCAGCCCGCAGGTGTGGCGGCTGGACAGCTTCTATTCCATGGCCGAGTTGCTGATGCGCAACCTCGGCTGGGCCTGGCTGCCGCGGCACGTGGTGCAGTACCCCACCTACGATCGGCTGATGGTGGAGCTGACCAGCGACTGGACGCCGCCGTCGCTGGTGGTCGAACTGGTCTGGCGGCGCAACGAGGTGCTCGGCCCGGCGGCGGCCTGGCTCGGCGAAACCTTCACCCGCCACCTGCGCGCCATCGGCTGAGCCGGTCGGCGGGAGTTTTGCTAAGCTGCGCGCCCATGAACCGTACCCTCTATACCCTGCTGTTCCACCTCGGCTTGCCGCTGGTGGCGTTGCGCCTGTGGTGGCGCGCGCGCCAGGCGCCGGCCTACGCCAAACGCATCGGCGAGCGTTTTTCCCTGTCCTTGCCCGAGGTGCCGCCCGGCGGCATCTGGGTGCACGCCGTCTCGGTGGGCGAGAGCATCGCCGCCGCGCCGATGGTGCGGGCGCTGCTGGAGCGCCATCCGCAGCTGCCGGTCACCGTCACCTGCATGACCCCGACCGGCTCGGAGCGCATCCGCGCATTGTTCGGCGAGCAGGTCCGGCACTGCTATCTGCCCTACGACCTGCCCTGGGCGGCGGCGCGCTTCCTCGACCGGGTGCGGCCGCGCCTGGCGGTGATCATGGAAACCGAGCTGTGGCCCAACCATATCCATGCCTGCGCCGTGCGCGGGATCCCGGTGGCGCTGGCCAATGCGCGCCTGTCCGAGCGCTCGGCGCGTGGCTACGCGCGCTTCGCCGGGCTGACCCGGCCGATGCTCGCCGAGCTGTCCTGGATCGCCGTGCAGACCGAGGCCGAGGCCGAGCGCTTCCGTCGTCTCGGCGCGCGTCCTGAGTGCGTCAGCGTGACCGGCTCGATCAAGTTCGACCTGCGCATCGACCCGCAGCTGCCGCTGGCCGCTGCCGCCCTGCGCGAGGAATGGGACGCGACGGCGCGACCGCTGTGGATCGCCGCCAGCACCCATGCCGGCGAGGACGAGATCGTCCTGGCAGCCCACCGGCGCCTGCTGGAAACGCGTCCCGACGCGTTGCTGATCCTGGTGCCGCGCCATCCGGAACGCTTCGCCGGCGTCCACGAGCTATGCCGCCGCGAAGGCTTCGCCACGGTCCGGCGCTCCGGCGGCGAGCCGGTGGCACGCGCGACCCAGGTGCTGCTCGGCGATACCATGGGCGAGCTGCTGTTCCTCTATGCCCTGGCCGACATCGCTTTCGTCGGCGGCAGCCTGGTGCCCAACGGCGGGCACAACCTGCTGGAGCCGGCGGCCCTGGGCAAGCCGGTGTTCGCCGGTCCGCACCTGTTCAACTTCCTCGACATCGCCGCGCAATTGCGCGACGCCGGGGCGCTGCTCGAGGTGACGGATGCCGGCGTGCTGTGCGACGGCCTCACGCGCCTGTGGGCGCAGCCGGAGGTCGCGACGGCCATGGCCACTGCCGGAGAGAAGGTGCTGCGCAACAACCAGGGCGCCCTGGAGCGGCTGCTGGCGGGGTTGGCGCGGTTGCTCGAGCGCGGCGGGTAGCGCCCGCCCCGTCGGCGCTCCCCTGGCCCTGCATCGCGACAGGGCGTTTCAGAACGTCGGCGGGGTGATCACCCAGAGCACCAGGGTATCGCTGTCGCCTGGGTTGCCGTAGCGATGCGGTTCCTGGCTGGAGTAGCTGAAGCTGTCGCCCTCGCGGAGCTGGAAATGGCGGTCGCCGACCCAGAGTTCGAAGATTCCGCTGAGGATGTAGCCGGCTTCCTCGCCCTCATGGCTGTAGCTCTGCTGGCTGTAGGTGCCCGGCGGGAAACGCGAGTGGAGGATCTCCAACTGGCGGCTGGGCTGCGGGGTGAGCAGTTCGTCGATGATGCCGTCTTCGTAATGCACGCTCATGCGCGTGTTGCGCCGCACCACGTAGCCGGCGTCCGCCGGGTCCACCGCGGCCTCGCTGGCGAAGAACCACTGGATGGTCACGCCGAGGCTGCGGGCGATGTTGAACAGCGCCGGAATCGACGGATACGCCAGGTTGCGTTCCAGTTGGCTGATGTAGCCGGCGGTGAGTTCGCTCTGTGCGGCCAGCTCGGCCAGGGTCAGGCCGCGGCGTTTGCGCAGGCCGCGGATGCGGGTGCCGAGGAAGTGCGTTTCGCTGCGTGGCGTGTCGGTGGCGTCCGGCGGTGACGGGCGGGGCATGCGGCGGGGTCCTGGCTGCGTTTGCGGCATTCTAGGGGCTGGGCCGGGACCCGTCGAGGGAGCCGCAGCCGCGCCGCTCAGATGCTCCAGGCGGCCTTGAGCCCTTCGTAGATCGCCTCCTCGGCGGTGCGGGGGGCCAGGCAGTCGCCGATCCGCAGCACCTCCGCCAGGCCGTGCAGGCTGTCGGCCAGTCGGTCCACCGGCTGGTGGCCCTGGCATAGCACCAGGGTATCGACCTCCTCGAACAGCATCGCCTCGCCGCTGGCGCTGTGCTGCATGTACACCGTGGTATCGTCGCAGCCGTACAGGCGGGCGTAGGGCGTGACCGGGATACCCAGGCGGTGCAGTTCGCCGGCCAACTGGTCGCGCACGTACAGCGGCAGGCTCTCGCCGCAGTGGGTGCCGTTCACCGCCAGGCGCACCTGGTGGCCCTCGCGCACAAGCTTTTCCGCGATACCGGGGCCGATCCAGTCGCCCCGCCAGTCGGTGACCAGCACCGAGCGACCGACCCGCACCTCGCCGCGCAGCACCTGCCAGGCATCCACCACCTGCAGCTCGCCGCCGCGCTCGAAAGGCGGCCAATAGGGTTCGGCGCCGGTGGCGACGATCACCAGGTCCGGCCGTTCGCGCTCCACCAGCGCGCGGTCGACCGGCGTGTTGCGGCGTACCTCGACGCCGGCCAGTTGCATCTCCCGTTGCAGGTTGGTGGAGGCGCCGCCGAATTCCGCGCGGCGCGGCAGCAGTTGCGCCAGGTTGACCTGGCCGCCGAGCTGGGCGCCGGCCTCGCAGAGCACTACCTCGTGGCCGCGCTGTGCCGCCACCGCCGCCGCCTTCATCCCCGCCGGGCCGCCGCCGGCGACCAGCACGCGCTTGCGCCGCGAGGCCGGATTGGGCGTTGCGTAGGTCAGCTCGCGGCCGGTTTCCGGGTGCTGGATGCAGGAGATCGGATAGCCTCGGTGGAAATGTCCGATGCAGGCCTGGTTGCAGGCGATGCAGGCGCGCACGTCGTCGCTGCGCCCGGCCTCGGCCTTGTTCGGCATCTGCGGGTCGCAGATCAGCGCGCGGGTCATGCCGCAGACGTCGGCCTGGCCTCGGGCGAGGATGGCCTCGGCCTCCTGGGGCTGGTTGATGCGCCCGGTGACGAACAGCGGGATCGCCAGGCGCGCCTTGAAGGTACCGGCTTCGCGGGCCAGGTAAGCCGGCTCGATGGCCATCGGCGGGACGATATGGATGGCGCCGCCGAGGGAGGCCGAAGTACCGGCGACGATGTGCAGGTAGTCCAGCTCGCCCTGGACCGCCTCGGCCGCCTGCAGCGACTCGCTTTCGCTGAGACCCTCGGGGTCGCGCTCGTCGGCGGACAGGCGCAGGCCGACGATGAAGTCCTCGGAGGTGGCCGCGCGCACCGCCGCCAGCACTTCGCGGAGGAAACGCAGGCGGGCATCGAGGTCGCCGTTGTAGCCATCCGTGCGGCGGTTCACCCGCGGGTTGAGGAATTGCGCCGGCAGGTAGCCATGGCTGGCGACCACCTCCACCCCGTCCAGCCCTGCCTGGTGCAGGCGGCGCGCGGCGGCGGCGTAGCCGGCGACGATCTCGTCGATCAGCGGCTGGTCGAGTTCGCGCGGCATCACCCGGAACCGTTCGTTGGGCGAGGCCGAGGCGGAATAGGCCACCGCCAGCAGGCCGTCGGCGGACTCCATGATCTCGCGCCCGGGATGGAAGATCTGCGACAGCACCACGCAGCCTTCGGCGTGGCAGGCCTCGGCGACCCGCCGGTAGCCGGGGATGCAGGCATCGTCGGTGGCCATCAGCACGTGCGAGGTGTAGCGCGCGCTGTCGTGGACCCCGGCCACCTGCATGACGATCAGTCCGGCGCCGCCGCGGGCCCGGGCGCGGTGATAGGCGAGGAGTGGCTCGTTGACCAGGTTGTCGGTAGGCATCGACGTGTCGTGGCCGCTCGACATGATGCGGTTTTTCAGGCGTTTGCCCCGGATTTCCAGGGGGCTAAACAGGTGCGGGAAATTCACGGTTGGCGTCCTTCTTGTTGTTCTCGCGGCGCGCTTCAGAAACAGGATATGAATTTACCATCAGTAAAAAATCAACTTGTTTTTTTAAAATCGACTGGATAGTTTCTGTCCCGTGGCCGCTTCCCGGCGGCTCGCTGCGATCCACTCCACAACAAGAACAAGAGGAGACGCACATGAACCGTTCCTTTCCATTGCGCCGCGCGGCCAGCGCCCGTCCGCATCCGGTTTTTCCTTGCCGCGTCCTGCTCGGCGCCGTCCTGCTGGCGTTCGGCGGCCTCGCGCCGGTCCAGGCCGATGATGGCCTGGTGGTGGTCGGCTACGGCGGCGCCGGACAGAAGGCCCAGGAGGTGGCGTTCTTCCAGCCGTTCACGCAGCAGACCGGGATTCCCGTAGTGCAGAGCGAGTACAACGGCGAGATGGCCCGGATCAAGGTGATGGCCGACACCGGTCACGCCGACTGGGACCTGGTCCAGGTCGAGGGGCCGGATCTGGCGCGCGGTTGCGACGACGGCCTGTTCGAGCGTCTGGACTGGCAGGCCATCGGCGGCAAGCAGCAGTTGATCGCCAATGCCGCCCAGGAATGCGGTTCCGCCGCGCTGGTCTGGGGCGTGGCGATCGGCTACGACGCCGACCGGCTGCAACAGCCGCCGGCGTCCTGGGCCGACTTCTGGGACGTCCAGCGCTTCCCCGGCAAGCGCGGCCTGCGCAAGCGGGCGATCTACAACCTGGAGTTCGCCCTGCTCGCCGACGGCGTGCCACGCGAGCAGGTCTATCCGCTGCTGGCGACCCGCGCCGGTGCCGACCGTGCCTTCGCCAAGCTGGGCCAGCTCAAGCCCTACATCCAGTGGTGGGAGGCGGGAGCGCAGCCGGCGCAGTGGCTGGCCGCCGGCGACGTGGTGATGACGTCCACCTACACCGGGCGCATCGCCGACGCCCACCGCGCGGGGCGCAACCTGGCCCTGGTATGGCCGGGCAGCCTGTACGGCATGGACTACTGGGCGGTGGTCAAGGGTTCGAAGCGCGGCGCCGAGGCGCGTCGCTTCATCGCCTTCGCCAATGCCCCGGATGCCCAGGTGCGCTACGTCGAGAACATTCCCTACGGGCCGACCAACCGCCAGGCCGCCCAGCGCCTGCCCGCGCAACTGGCGAGCTGGGTGCCGACCGCGCCGGCGAACCTGGAGCAGGGCCTGGCGATGGACGACGAATTCTGGGTCGAGCATGGCGAGGAGCTGGAGGAGCGCTTCAACGCCTGGGCCAGCCAGTGAGACGGGCGCCACGTAACCTGCGATCATCGGGGCTGCCCGCCGGTGGTCGCGGGCGACGAGCAGGAGCCGCGAAAGGATGAACCAGGAAGTGCGCTTTTCCCGTCTGGAACCAGAGCAGCGCAAGGCGCTGCTGATCGAGGCGACCCTGGCCTGCCTGAAGCGGCATGGCTTCCAGGGCGCCTCGGTGCGCAAGATCTGCGCCGAGGCCGGGGTATCGGTGGGCCTGATCAATCACCACTACGATGGCAAGGACGCGCTGGTGGCCGAGGCCTACCTGGCGGTCACCGGACGCGTCATGCGCCTGCTCCGCGGCGCCATCGACACCGCGCCGGGCGGCGCCCGCCCGCGGCTCTCGGCGTTCTTCGAGGCATCCTTCTCCGCCGAGCTGCTCGATCCGCAATTGCTCGACGCCTGGCTGGCGTTCTGGGGTGCGGTGGGCAGCATCGAAGCGATCGGGCGGGTCCACGACCATTCCTATGGCGAGTACCGGGCGCTGCTGGTCGGCGTGCTGCGGCAACTGGCGGAGGAGGGCGGCTGGGCGGACTTCGACGCGGAACTGGCGGCCATCAGCCTCAGCGCCCTGCTCGACGGGCTGTGGCTGGAGTCTGGGCTGAATCCCGCGACCTTCACGCCGCGGCAGGGCGTGCAGATCTGCGAGGCCTGGGTGGATGGCCTGGAGGCGGGCGCCCATCGCCGCTTCCGGCGTGCGACGGAAGCTTGTTGATCGTCCGTTCAGTAGTGGATAGGCTGCTGCTGGCAGCGGAAGGCGCCCCGGCCCCTTCCGCCCACCGTCCGACAACCCAGAACAAGAAACGCCCCGGCCCGCCGGAGGCGCAAGGTGATGGCGATGGTTCCGCGCGTATTGGTGGTCGACGACGACCCGGTGATTCGTGAGCTTCTCCAGGCCTATCTCGGCGAGGAGGGCTATGACGTCCTCTGCGCCGGCAACGCCGAGCAGGCGGAAGCCTGCCTTGCCGAGTGCGCCCATCTCGGCCAGCCGGTCGAGCTGGTGCTGCTGGACATCCGCCTGCCCGGCAAGGACGGCCTGACCCTGACCCGCGAGCTGCGGGTGCGCTCCGAGGTGGGGATCATCCTGATCACCGGGCGCAACGACGAGATCGATCGCATCGTCGGCCTGGAGTGCGGCGCCGACGACTACGTGATCAAGCCGCTGAACCCGCGCGAACTGGTGTCGCGGGCGAAGAACCTGATCCGCCGGGTGCGCCATGCCCAGGCCAGCGCCGCCCCCGCCCGGCAGGCCCTCAGGCAGTTCGGCGACTGGCTGCTGGACGCCGACCGGCGCCGCCTGATCGACCACGCGGGCAACGAGACCCTGCTCACCCACGGCGAATTCCAATTGCTCGGCGCCTTCCTGCGCAACAGCGGGCATACCCTGAGCCGCGACCAGTTGATGGACCAGATCCGCAACCGCGAGTGGCTGCCCAGCGATCGCTCCATCGACGTGCTGGTCGGCCGCCTGCGTCGTAAGCTGCGCGACGACCCGGCCGAACCGCAACTGATCATCACCATCCACGGCGCCGGCTACCTGTTCACCGCCGCGGCCAGCGACGCCTGAGCCATGCAGGCCCGCTGGCTGGCGCTCTGCGGATGGCTGCTGGGCGGCCTGGCACAGGCTGCGGAGACCATCCGCTATTGCGACTATCCGGTATACCCGCCGATCTCCTGGAGCGATGGCCAGCAGGTCCGGGGGCTGGCGCCGGAGCTGGTGAAGCGGCTGTTCGGCGCGCTGGGCTACCGGGTCGAGGTGGTGGTGCTGGGCAACTGGCGGCGCTGCCTGCTGGACGCCGCCGCCGGACGGGTCGACCTGGTACTGGCCTACCGCACGCCCGCGCGCGATCGCGACCTGGCGTTTTCCGCCGAGCCGGTGCTGCGCGAGGAGGTGGCGATCTTCTACAACCGCCAGCGGCCGGTGCGCATCCGATCCCTCGGCGACCTCGCCGGCTATCGCGGCGGGCTGTTGTTCGGCGAAAGCTACGGGGCGGACTTCGACCGCTTCGTCGGCCGCCACGGCAACGTCGAATGGGTTTCCGACAGCCGACAGAACTTCGGCAAGCTGGTGCGCCAGCGCATCGACTACATTGCCCACGAACGCCGCACCGGCACGCTGTTCGCCGAGCGCCTGGCCGGCGGCGAGAACATCCTTGCGCTGCCCGAACCGCTGACGGTGGACTACCTGCGGGTGGCGGTCTCGCGGCACTCGCCGCTGGCAGCGAAGATGGACGAGATCGACCGGGCCCTGCGAGGCTATCGCGACGACGGCAGCATCCAGCGTTGGCTGCACGACAGCGTGCGCGACTATCGGCGCCTCGCCGGCAACCGCGCGGACGCCTGGTGAGCGGCCGCGGCGGAGTGTTGGCGCGGCGCCTGCTGTGGCGGGTGCTGCTGTTCAGCCTGTGTTTCACTGTCCTCGCCGGCGCCGTGCAGCTGTTCTTCGAATACCGCCGCGAAATGCGTGAGATCGAGGCGCGCCTGGAACTGATCCGCAGCGGCTACCTGGCCAGCTTCGAGCGCAGCCTGTGGGATCTCAACCAGGAGCAGTTGAACGTGCAGTTGCGCGGCCTCGGGGATTTCCCCGACATCGCCCGTGTCAGTCTGCAAAGCGCCGACTTCAACCTGCTGCAGGGCGACCAGCGTCCACGCGGCCTGCTGCGGGTCGAGCGCTTTCCCTTGAGCTACCAGCCGCCGGGGGGCGAGCGTCGGCATCTGGGCGAGCTGGAGATCGCCATCGACCTGGCGGCGGTCTATCGCCGGCTGGCCTCCGGCGGCCTGGCCAGCCTCTTGTGGATGGGCAGTTTCCTTTGCGGCCTGGCGGTGGCCCTCAGTTGGCTGTTCCACAGCCTGGTCACTCGACATCTGTGGCGCATGTCCGAGTTCGCTGGGCATATCGCCGAAGGCGATCTGCAACAGCCGCTGCGACTGGACAAGGCGGACCGCGAACGCGACGAGATCGACGCCGTCGCCACCGCCCTGGAGGACATGCGCCAGGCCTTGCGCACCGATCGCCGCCGGCGCGACGCCGACCGCGACGAGTTGCGTCGGCAGGTCGAGCGGCGCACCGCCAGCCTGCGCCGGGCGAAGGACCAGGCGGAAGCCGCCGACCGCGCCAAGAGCCGTTTTCTCGCGACCATGAGCCATGAGATCCGTACCCCGCTGAACGGCATCCTGGGCATGGCCGAGCTGCTGCGCGAGGCATCGCTCGGCGAGCGTGACCGCCAGCGCCTGCGGGCACTGGCGACAGCGGGGGAGGGACTGCTGGCGATCCTCAACGAGGTCCTCCACTTCGCCCGGCTGGAGGAAGCGGCGGATGTGCCGGAAGCGGTGGACTTTTCCTTGCGGAGCCTGCTCGAGGACGTCCTCACCCTGCTCGAACCACGGGCGCGGGAGAACGCCACACGGCTGGACCTGTGGCTGGACCCACAGGTTCATGACGGCCATCGCGGCGCCGAGCAGTTCCTGCGCCAGGTGTTGACCAACCTGCTGGGCAACGCGGTGAAGTTCACCGAGGCCGGCGAGGTGCGCGTTCGCGTCGAGCGGCTGGCGCGCAGCGCAGGAAGCGAGCGCCTGCGGCTGAGCGTCGCGGACGATGGAATCGGCATTCCCGAGGAAATGCGCGAACGCATCTTCGAACGCTTCACCCAGGGCGGCGACGCCGTGACCCGCCGTTACGGCGGAACCGGCCTGGGCCTGGCGATCAGCAAGCGGCTGGTGGAAGCGCTGGGCGGGCGGATCGGCGTGGAAAGCCGGGTCGGCCAGGGCAGTACGTTCTGGTTCGAGATCGAGCTGGCGCTGGCGAGCTTGTCCGGCGCGACGCCGCCGGCGGCATCGGTGTCTGCGCTGGAGGTGCTGCTGGTGGAGGACGTGGCGCTCAACCGCGAGGTAGCCCAGGGCCTGCTCGAGCGGGACGGCCACCGGGTGATGCTGGCCGAGGACGCGGGGCCGGCCCTGGCGCTGTGCCGGCAGCGGCGCTTCGACCTGATCCTGCTGGACATGCACCTGCCGGGGATGGCTGGCCTCGAGCTTTGCGCCGGGATTCGCCGGCAGCTCGACGGCCTGAACCGCGCCACGCCGATCTTCGCCTTCACCGCCAGCATCCAGCCGGACATGGTGCGTCGGTACTTCGCCGCGGGCATGCAGGGCGTGCTCGGCAAGCCCCTGCGGATGGACGAGCTGCGTCGCGCGCTGGGCGAGGTCGGCACCAGCGTGCCTGCGCTTGCGGCGGACGCTGCGCTGGACCGGCAGATGCTCGAGACCCACCGCCGCCTGCTGGGGCGGCACAAGCTCGCCGGACTGCTGGGCAACCTGCTGGGAAGCCTGGACGAGCAGTTGCCGCTGCTGGCCGAAGCCCTGGACCAGGCGGACCTGGCCGAGGCGGCGAACATCGCCCATCGCCTGTCCGGAAGCTGCCACTCCATGGGCCTGGTGGCGCTCGGCGCCGGCCTGGGCGAGCTGGAGCGCGAGGTCCTGGGCGCGGCCGGGGTCGACCCGCGAGCCTGGGGCGCACGCCTGGGTAGCCTGCGCCGCGACGGCGCCGAAGCCCTGCGCCGCGCCGGCTTCCTCGGCGAAGCCGACGCAGCGGCCGGTTGAGCGGCGCGGCGAACAACTTCCTTACAGCTTTTTACATCTTCGATCCGCGCGTTCAACGGCGTCTTACATCCGCCGCCAATAATCCGCTCATCCGTGCGCAAGACACGGCCTCTGACAGAGTGGAGACAAGAATAATGAGCCATCTCGAAGACCCCTGCGCGTACCCTCATCCGGAGGTGCGCCATGGCTGACGGCAAGGAAAGGCTGCAACTCACCCGGGCCCTGGCGAGCCGCCACATCTTCATGCTGTCCCTCGGCGGGGTGATCGGCACCGGGCTGTTCATGGGCTCCGGCGTGACCATCAACCAGGGCGGCCCGGCCGGCGCGGTGCTGGCCTACCTGGTGGCCGGGGTGCTGATGTACCTGGTGATGGTCTGCCTCGGCGAGCTGTCGGTGCAGATGCCGGTCTCCGGTTCGTTCCAGGCCCACGCGACGCGTTTCATCGGCCCGGCGACTGGCTTCATGATCGGCTGGGTCTACTGGATGAGCTGGGCCTCCACGGTAGGCCTGGAATTCACCGCGGCCGGGATGCTCATGACCCGCTGGTTCCCGGAGGTGCCCGTGTGGCTATGGTCGGGTTTCTTCGTGGTCGTGCTGTTCTCCCTCAATGCCCTGGCGACCCGTGCCTTCGGCGAGGCCGAGTACTGGTTCGCCGGGATCAAGGTGGCGGCGATCCTGGTGTTCATCGTGGTCGGGGGGCTGGTGATCTTCGGCGGTATCGAACTGAAGAGCGGTGCGCCGGCGCCGATGTTCTCCAACCTGGTCGGCGAGCGGCTGTTCCCCAACGGCCTGTCGGCGGTATTCGCGGTGATGATGACGGTGGTCTATGCCTTCCAGGGTTGCGAGATCATGGGCGTCGCCGCCGGCGAGACCGAGCGACCGGAGAAGAGCATCCCGCGGGCGGTGCGCAACGTGGTGTTCCGCGTACTGATCTTCTACGTGCTGGCCATCGTCGTGCTTTCCGCCATCATTCCCTGGCAACAGGCCGGGCTGGTGGAAAGCCCGTTCGTGCAGGTGTTCGACATGGTCGGGATTCCCTACGCGGCGGACCTGATGAACTTCGTCATCCTCACCGCCATCCTCTCGGTAGGCAACTCGGGCCTGTACGCCTCGACGCGGATCCTCTGGGCGATGTCCAGGACCGGCATGGCCCCGCGCGGCCTGTCGAAGCTCAGCGCGCGTGGCGTGCCGCTCTACGCGTTGCTGATCACCCTGTGCTTCGCCCTGCTCTCGTTGCTGACCAGCGTGGTCGCCGCCGACACCCTGTTCATGGTGCTGATGGCGGTGAGCGGGATGTCCGGCACCGTCACCTGGATCGTCATCGCCTACGCCCAATACCGCTTCCGCCGCGAGCACATGGCCAGCGGCGGCACGGTCGCCGAGCTGAAATATGCCGCGCCGCTGTTCCCGCTGGTGCCGCTGGCCTGCATCGCCGTGTGCTGCTCGCTGTTCGTCTTCCTCGCCCTCGATCCCACCCAGCGGCCGTCCTTGTACTGGGGCTTCGGCTTCATCGCCGCCTGCTACCTGGCCTATTACGTGGTTCGTCGCCGGCAGCCGCAGGGACTGGGCGACCCCGCCCTGGGACGGGCCGGCTGAACGGCCATTCGCAGGACCCGACGCCCGCCGCATCCGGCGGGCGTTTTCGTTTTCGCCTGGTTGGTTTGTTCGAAGTTGTAACAGCCGGCTCGCGCGGGCCTCCGCCGCTTTTCGGCGGATCGCATGGCGTGTGGCTTTGCGCCTGCCGCAGGGCCGTTACATACACCCGAATGGGTGGATTGTGGTCTTGTTGAACGAGTGTTTAGTATTGCCTGAAAGCCGCGATCGCCATCAACCAACAATAAGAACGAGGGCCGCATGACTGACCTTTCCCCATTGCAGACGCGGGTCGAAGCCGGGATCGCCTGGCTCGTCCTGAATCGTCCGCAACAGCGCAATGCACTGGATATCCCCACCCTGGAGGCCCTGCACGTCCGACTCGATGCCTGCGAGCGCGACCCGGCAGTGCGCGCTGTGGTGCTCGGCGGCAGCGGACGCAGCTTCTGCGCCGGGGCCGATCTCGCCGAATGGGCGGCGGCTGAAGCCCGTGGCGAGCTGGAACGCTATGGCTGGACCGAGGCCGCCCACGCCCTGATGGGGCGCCTGCACGCCCTCGACAAACCCACAGTCGCCGCCGTCAACGGCAGCGCCGTGGGCGCTGGCATGGACCTGGCGCTGTGCTGCGATTTCCGCATCGCCGCCGCCTCGGCGCGCTTCAAGGCCGGCTACACCGGCATGGCCTACTGCCCGGACGCCGGCGCCAGTTGGCATCTGCCACGGCTGCTCGGCAGCGAGGCGGCCAAGCGCCTGCTGTTCCTCGACGAAGCCTGGAGCGCGGAGCGAGCCCTGGGCGCCGGACTGGTCGGCGAGGTGGTCGCCGACGAGCGCCTGGTTGAGGCGGTCGGCGCCTTCGCTGCGCGTCTCGCCAGCGGTCCGACCTTTGCCTTCGCCCAGACCAAGCGCCTGCTGCGCGACGGCGCCGGGCGCTCGCTGGCCGAGCAGTTGCGGGCCGAGCAGGCCGCCGGGCTGCTCTGCGGGCGCAGCGAGGATGCCGCCGAGGCGCTGCGCGCCGTGGCCGAGAAACGTTCCCCTCAATTCAGCGGGCGCTAGGCGCCGAGCAGGTGATTCCCATGGATTTCAGGCTGACCCAGGAACAGGACATGCTGGTCGAGGCGGTGCGCAGCTTCGTCGAGAAGGAACTGCTGCCCCACGAGGACGATGTCGACCGCGCCGACGCGGTGTCGCCGGAGCTGGCCGCACAGATTCGCGGCAAGGCCCTCGCCGCCGGTTTCTATGCCTTCAACATGCCCGAGGAAGTGGGCGGCGGCGGCCTCGACTACCTGTCCCAGGCGCTGGTCGAACGCGAGCTGTCGAAGGTCTCCTGGGCCCTCCACGTATTCGTCGCGCGGCCCTCGAAGATCCTCATGGCCTGCACCGGAGAACAGCTCGGCGACTACCTGTTGCCCTGCGTGCAGGGCGAAAAGACCGATTGCTTCGCCCTCACCGAGCCGGGCGCCGGCTCCGACGCCAATTCGATCAAGACCCGCGCGGTGCGCGACGGCGACGCCTTCGTGATCAACGGTAGCAAGCACTTCATCAGCCACGCCGGGCACGCCGACTTCGCCATCGTCTTCGCCGTCACCGACAGCTACGAGCACAACGGCCGCAAGCGCAACGCGGTGACCGCCTTCCTGGTGGACAAGGGCACGCCCGGGATGACCGTGCGCCGCGGGCCGAAATGCGTGAGCAACCGTGGCTACCACACCTACGAGATCTTCTTCGACGATTGCCGGGTGCCGGCCTCCAAGGTACTCGGCGAGGTCGGCAAGGGCTGGGAAGTGGCCAACGCCTGGCTCACCGCCGGACGGGTGATGGTCGCCGCCAACTGCGTCGGCCAGGCCCAGCGCGCCCTCGACCTATCACTGCGCTGGGCGGCCGATCGCAAGCAGTTCGGCCAGCCGATCGGCAGCTACCAGGGCGTTTCCTTCAAGCTCGCCGACATGGCCACGCAGATCTGTGCCGCCGAGCTGATGACCCTGCACACCGCCTGGAAGATGGACCAGGGCACCATGACCGACGGCGAGGCCGGCATGGCCAAGCTGTTCGCCAGCGAGACCCTCGGCAAGGTCGCCGACGAAGCGGTGCAGATCTTCGGCGGCATGGGCCTGATGGATGAAGGACCGGTCGAGCGCATCTGGCGCAACGCACGGATCGAACGGATCTGGGAGGGCACTTCGGAAATCCAGCGGCACATCGTTTCCCGCGAACTGCTGCGGCCGTTGCTGCGTTGAGTCCTGGCTCCCCTCTTCCTCCAGGGGAGAGGGGAAGGCTGCCATGTTCCGAATCGAGAACCGACATGAATCGTGAAAACCTCAAGCGTCTGCTGGCACCCAGGCATCTCGCCTTCATTGGCGGCCGTGGCATGGCGCGTGCCCTGAAACGCTGTGCCGAAGGCGGTTTCGCCGGCCAGTTGTGGCTGGTCAATCCGCAGCACGCCGAACTCGAAGGCGTACCCTGCGTGGCCAGCGTCGCCGACCTGCCGTGCGGCCCGGACGCGGCGTTCGTCGCCACCAACCGCGAACTGACCCTCGACGCGGTCGCCGCGCTCGCCGCCAAAGGCGCCGGCGGGGCGATCTGCTATGCCTCCGGCTTCGCCGAAACCGGCGAACAGGGCCTGGCCGTGCAACGCCGGCTGCTGGCCGCCGCCGGCGAAATGGCGCTGCTTGGCCCGAACTGCTACGGCTTGCTCGACTACCTGCACGGCGCCGCGCTATGGCCGGTGGCACATGGCGGTCGGCAGGTGGAGCGGGGCGTCGCGGTGCTGACGCAGAGCGGCAACTTCGCCTACAACCTGTCGATGAGCGACCGTTCGCTGCCGGTGGCCTATATGGCATCGGTGGGCAACCAGGCGCAGCTGGGCATCGCCGAGCTGATGGACGTGCTGCTCGACGAGCCGCGGGTGACTGCCATCGGCCTGCATCTGGAAGGTCTGAAGAACGTCCCGGGGTTCGCCCGCGCGGCCTACAAGGCGTTGCAGAAAGGCGTGCCGGTGATCGCCCTGAAGACCGGAGTGTCGAAGATAGGCGCGGCCCTCGCGCTCAGCCACACCAGTTCCCTGGCCGGTTCCGACGCGCTCTACGACAGCCTGTTCGAGCGCCTCGGGGTAATCCGTGTGAGCGGCCCGGTGAGCTTCGTCGAAACCCTCAAGGCCGCCGCCTGCGGCCACCTGCCTGGCGGGCCGAGCCTGGTCGCGCTGGCCTGTTCCGGCGGCGACGCCGGGTTGATCGCTGACTACGCCGAGCGCAACGGCCTGGGGTTGCCGTCTTTCGACGCCGGACAGCGCGACGAACTGGCCGGGGTACTGCCCGACTACGCCAACATCGCCAATCCGCTGGACTTCACCACCGCCATCTGGGGCGATGCCGCGGCCCTGGAGGAAATGCTCGACAGCGCTTTGCGCAGCCCTGCCGACGCCGCCCTGCTGGTGCTCGACTATCCGGGCGAGGAAACCGGCGAGCGGCCGCAGTGCGACCTGCTTCTGCAACGCTACTGCGCCGCGCTGAAGCGCCACGGCAAAGTCGGCTTCATCGCCTCGGCGTTCCCGGAACTGCTGCCGGCCCGGGCCCGCGAGCTGTTGCACGGCGAGGGCGTCGCCGCGCTGCAAGGCGTCGAGGATGGTCTCGCCGCCTGGGGACGGATCGCCCGCTACCGCCAGCGCCGCGCGGCGCTGCTGGAGCGCGGCGAGGCGGCGTTGGTGCCGATCTGCCCAGGGCCGCTGGCGGGCGACGGCTACCTGCTCGACGAGTGGCAATCCAAGCAGGCGCTGAAATCCTTCGGCCTGCCACTGCCCCCGGGGGTGCTGAGCACCCCCGGGCAGGCCCGCGAAGCGGCCCTCGACCTCGGCTTCCCGCTGGTGCTCAAGGCGGTCAGCGCCGCGCTGCCGCACAAGACCGAGGCCGGCGGCGTGGCGCTCGGCCTGCGCAACGAGGCGGCGCTGGAGGCGGCATTGTTCGACATGCGCGAAAGCCTGGCCCGGCACGCGCCGCAACTGGTCTTCGAGCGTGTGTTGCTGGAGCGCATGGCAGGCGCGCCGCTGGCCGAGCTGATCGTCGGGGTCAAGCGCGAGGAGGGCTTCGGCCTGGCATTGGTGATCGGTGCCGGCGGGATACTCGTGGAGCTGCTGCGCGACAGTCGCAGCCTGCTCCTGCCGACCACCGACGCGGCGATCCGCGATGCCCTGCTGAGCCTGCGCAGCGCGCCGTTGCTCAGCGGCTTCCGCGGTCGCCCGGCGGTATCCATGGAGGCCCTGGTGGCGGCGATCCGCGCGGTCGCCGAATTCGCCTGCGAACATGCCGAGCGCTTGCTGGAGCTGGACGTCAACCCATTGCTGGCGGATGCCGAGGGAGCGCTGGCGGTGGATGCGTTGATCCGGCTGGCCAATGGCTGAAGGCCCGGGCGGACACGACGGCTCCCCCTTCCGCTTGTGGGAATGGGAGCAAGAGCGCTGCGGCGCGAGCGGCGACTCCGATGGTCGCCGAACTGGACGAGGATATTGCCCATGCAACCACAGAAGACCCTCACCGCCGGCCAGGCCCTGGTCCGCTTGCTGGCCAACTACGGCGTGGATACCGTTTTCGGTATCCCCGGCGTGCACACCCTCGAGCTGTACCGCGGACTTCCGGGCAGCGGCATCCGCCACGTGCTGACCCGCCACGAGCAGGGCGCCGGCTTCATGGCCGACGGTTATGCGCGGGTCAGCGGCAAGCCGGGAGTGTGCTTCGTCATCACCGGGCCGGGCGTGACCAACGTCGCCACCGCCATCGGCCAGGCCTACGCCGACTCGGTACCGCTGCTGGTGATTTCCAGCGTCAACCACAGCGCCAGCCTGGGCAAGGGCTGGGGCTGCCTGCACGAGACCCAGGACCAGCGTGCCATGACCGCGCCGATCACTGCCTTCTCCGCCTTGGCCTTGAGCCCGGAACAGCTGCCCGAACTGATCGCCCGGGCCTACGCGGTGTTCGACAGCGAGCGTCCGCGCCCGGTGCATATCTCGATCCCGCTCGACGTGCTCGCCGCGCCGGTGGCCCATGACTGGAGCGCTGCCGTGGCGCGCCGCCCTGGTCGTGGTGTGCCGTGCAGCGAGGCATTGCGGGCGGCGGCGGAGCGCCTGGCTGCGGCCCGGCGACCAATGCTCATCGCCGGCGGCGGCGCGCTGGCGGCCGGCGAGGCGCTTGCCGCGCTGAGCGAGCGCCTGGCCGCGCCGCTGTTCACCAGCGTCGCCGGCAAGGGTCTGCTGCCGCCGGACGCGCCGCTCAACGCCGGGGCCAGCCTGTGCGTAGCGCCGGGCTGGGAGATGATCGCCGAGGCCGACCTGGTGCTGGCGGTGGGCACCGAGATGGCCGACACCGACTTCTGGCGCGAACGCCTGCCGCTGTCCGGCGAACTGATCCGCGTCGATATCGACCCGCGCAAGTTCAACGACTTCTATCCCTCTGCCGTAGCGCTCAGGGGCGATGCCCGGCAGACCCTGGAAGCGCTGCTGGCGCGCCTGCCGCAGGAGGCCCGCGACGCCGCGCCGGCCGCCGCGAGGGTGGCGCGCCTGCGCGCGGAGATCCGCGCGGCACACGCGCCGCTGCAGGCGCTGCACCAGGCGATCCTCGACCGGATCGCCGCTGCGCTGCCGGCCGATGCGTTCGTCAGCACCGACATGACCCAGCTGGCCTATACCGGCAACTACGCGTTCGCCAGCCGAGCACCGCGCAGCTGGCTGCATCCCACCGGCTACGGCACCCTCGGCTACGGCCTGCCGGCCGGCATCGGCGCCAAGCTCGGCGCCCCGCAGCGCCCGGGCCTGGTGCTGGTCGGCGATGGCGGCTTCCTCTACACCGCGCAGGAACTGGCCACCGCCAGCGAGGAACTGGACAGTCCGCTGGTGGTGCTACTGTGGAACAACGACGCGCTCGGCCAGATCCGCGACGACATGCTCGGCCTGGACATCGAGCCGGTCGGCGTGCTGCCGCGCAACCCCGACTTCGCCCTGCTGGGCCGCGCCTACGGTTGCGCGGTGCGCCAGCCGCAGGACCTGGACGAACTGGAGCGCGACCTGCGCGCCGGCTTCGGGCAGCCCGGCGTGACCCTGATCGAACTGCGGCACGCCTGCGCGCGCTGACCGCCGGACAAGGAGAGCATCCATGCGCTATTCCGACTTCACCCAACGTATCGCCGGCGACGGCGCCGCTGCCTGGGACATCCACTATCGCGCGCTGGCACGGGTCGAGCAGGGCGAGGAAATCCTCCTGCTGTCGGTCGGCGACCCCGACTTCGATACCCCGGCGCCCATCGTCCAGTCGGCCATCGACAGCCTGCTGGCCGGCAACACCCACTACGCCGACGTGCGCGGCAAGCGCGCCCTGCGCCAGCGCATCGCCGAACGCCACCGGCAGCGCAGCGGCCAGGCGGTGGACGCGGAGCAGGTGGTGGTGCTGGCCGGCGCCCAGTGCGCGCTGTACGCGGTGGTGCAGTGCCTGCTGAATCCGGGCGACGAGGTGATAGTCGCCGAGCCGATGTACGTCACCTACGAAGCGGTGTTCGGCGCCTGTGGCGCGCGGGTGGTGCCGGTGCCGGTGCGCTCCGAGAATGGCTTCCGCGTGCAGGCCGAGGAGGTCGCCGCACTGATCACCCCGCGCACGCGCGCGATGGCGCTGAACAGCCCGCACAACCCGTCCGGCGCCAGCCTGCCGCGGGCCACCTGGGAAGCCCTGGCCGAGCTGTGCACGGCCCATGACCTGTGGATGATCTCCGACGAGGTCTACAGCGAACTGCTGTTCGACGGCGAGCACGTCAGCCCGGCCAGCCTGCCGGGGATGGCCGAACGTACCGCGACCCTCAACAGCCTGTCGAAATCCCACGCCATGACCGGCTGGCGGGTCGGCTGGGTGGTCGGTCCCGCAGCACTCTGCGCGCACCTGGAGAACCTCGCCCTGTGCATGCTCTATGGCTCGCCGGAATTCATCCAGGATGCCGCCTGCACCGCGCTGGAGGCGCCGCTGCCGGAGTTGGAGGCGATGCGCGAGGCCTACCGCCGCCGCCGCGACCTGGTAATCGAGTGCCTGGCCGACAGCCCCGGCCTGCGTCCACTGCGCCCGGACGGCGGCATGTTCGTGATGGTCGACATCCGTCCCACCGGACTTTCCGCCCAGGCCTTCGCCGACCGCCTGCTGGACCGCCATGGCGTATCGGTGCTCGCCGGCGAAGCCTTCGGCCCGAGCGCCGCCGGTCACATCCGCCTCGGCCTGGTGTTGGGCGCCGAACCGCTGCGCGAAGCCTGTCGGCGCATCGCGCTGTGCGCCGCCGAGTTGCTCGGCCAGGCCTGAACCCCTCGGCCGCGAGCGATGCGGCCGGTCACCACGATTCGGAAACCACGATGAACGTACTGATCGTCCACGCCCACAACGAACCGCAATCCTTCACCCGCGCGCTCTGTGACCAGGCATGCGAGACCCTGGCAGGCCAGGGCCACGCGGTGCAGGTCTCGGATCTCTACGCGATGAACTGGAATCCGGTGGCCAGTGCCGCCGACTTCGCCGAGCGCGCCGATCCCGACTACCTGGTCTACGCCCTGGAGCAGCGCGAGAGCGTCAAGCGCCAGAGCCTGGCCGCCGACATCCAGGCCGAGCTGGACAAGCTGCTGTGGGCCGACCTGCTGATCCTCAACTTTCCGATCTACTGGTTCTCGGTGCCGGCGATCCTCAAGGGGTGGTTCGACCGGGTACTGGTGTCCGGGGTCTGCTATGGCGGCAAGCGCTTCTACGACCAGGGTGGCCTGGCCGGCAAGAAGGCGCTGGTCAGCCTGACCCTGGGCGGGCGCCAGCACATGTTCGGCGAGGGTGCCATCCACGGACCGCTGGAGGACATGCTGCGGCCGATCCTGCGCGGCACCCTGGCCTATGTCGGCATGCAGGTGCTGGAGCCCTTCGTCGCCTGGCACGTGCCATACATCAGCGAGGAAGCGCGCGGCAACTTCCTGCGCGCCTACCGGGCGCGGCTGGAAAATCTCGAGCAGGATGTACCCCTGCGGTTCCCGCGGCTGGAGCAGTTCGACGCGCTGCTCCAGCCGCTGGCGCGCTGACCCGGGCGACGCGCGCCAGGCCAGTCAAGCGAAGACGCCCCCGACCGGGGGCGTCTTGGCTCGTGCTAGTACTGCTGGCGCGGCTTGCTCTGTAACTGCTCGGCGGCGGCCTTGGCCAGGTCCGGCGGGAGGAAGTCCTTGTCCGGATCGTAATCCTGCTTCAGGTAGGCGCTGAGCGCCTCCAGGTCGGCCGGGCTGAGGGTGCCGGCCGCCTGCTTCAGGCGCAGGGTATCGAGGATGTAGTCGTAGCGGCTGTTGTTGTAGTCGCGCACGGCGGCGTACAGCTGGCGCTGGGCGTTGAGCACGTCGACGATGTTGCGGGTGCCGACCTGGTAGCCGATCTCGGTGGCTTCCAGCGAACTCTGGTTGGAGATGATCGCCTGGCGCCGCGCCTGGACCTGCTCGACGTCGGTATTCACCGCGCGGTGCAGGTTGCGGGTGTCCTGCACCACCTGGCGGCGCTGGCCTTCGCGGGACTGCTCGCTCTGGTTGAGGCGCTGGTAGGACTCGCGGACCTGGGAGGAGGTCAGGCCGCCGCTGTAGATCGGGATGTTCAGTTCCAGGCCAATGCTGCGCTCATCGACATACTTGCCATAGTGCACCAGCGGATTGGCGGCGCTGTTGGCGAAGCCGAGGGCGTCGTTGTCGCCCTTCTGGTACTGGGCCACGGCATCGAGGGTCGGCAGGTGCCCGGCCTTGCGCTGGCGGAGGGTTTCCTCGGCGGCGTTGACCGCGTAGTTGCTGGCCAGCAGGCGCAGGTTCTGCTGCACCGCGGTGTCGACCCAGGCCTTGGCGTCGTTCGGCGCCGGCGGCACCACTGGCAGGGTGTGGCGCATGCCCTCGATGGCGCTGTAATCGCGGTTGGTCAGGGTCACCAGGGCCTGGAAGGCATCGTCCACGCGCTGTTCGGCGATCAGCCGGTTGGCGCGGGCTGTGTCGTAGCTGGCCTGGGCCTCGAGCACGTCGGTCTTGTCGGAAAGGCCCACGTCGAAGCGCTCGTTTGCCTGGTCCAGCTGGCGCTTGAAGGCGGCTTCCTCGGCCTTGCTGGTGGCTAGGTTGTCCTGGGCGCGGAGCACCGTGAAGTAGGTCTCGGCGCTGCGCAGGATCAGGTCCTGCTGGGTCGCGGAGAATTCCAGCCGGGCCTGGTCGCTGGTTTCCTTGGCGGCCTGCCACTGGAACCAGCGGTCGGCGCGGAACAACGGCTGGCTGAGGGTGGCCTGGACGACCTGGCTGTTGCGCTTGACGGTCGCCGGACGCTCGTCGAATGCGATCCGGGTGTCTCCGACGCGGGCGCCGGCGCCGAGTTGCGGCAGCAGGCCGGCGCGGGCCTGGGGCACCACTTCCTTGCGCGCCAGGTAGTCGGCCTGGGCGGCGGCGAGGTCGGCGTTGTTGTCGACGGCTTCCTTGTAGACGCTGATCAGGTCGGTCTTGGTCGGCAGCGGGGTCGGCTGGGCGGCCCAGGCGACACCGGTAGCAGCGGCCACGGCGGCCGCCAGGGAGAGTCTGCGCAGCATTCGTTCGTCCTGGAAAAGATGCGAGGTGGGGCAAGGCTAAGGTCGCTACCGGTGGCGGTCAAGGCACCTGCGCGGCAACTGATCGAAGAGCCAGTCCGGATCGATGTGCCGGCGAACGTGCGGGGATCTGCGTCTTCCCTGGCGAGAGGGCGCCGGACTGGACCATGACTGCCGGTCGGGCGGGGCGTTTTCCCGTTGGCGTATCCCGCCGGTGTTGATTAGACTGCCGGGGTTCTTGTCGGGGTGCCCTATACGAGGGGCTGAGATCGGATAGTTCCGGATCCCGTTGAACCTGATCGGGCTAGCGTCCGGTTCCGCCTCGCGCGGACCGCAGCAACCCGCGTAGGGAACAAGATGTCCGCGCCATGCCTGCCTTGCCGGCGCGTCCTTCTCGCCACCAGTCCCGGTGGCCCCGCGTGCCAGGTTCTCCCGACAATCACCCAGGAGAGCCATCGATGAGCGCAACGCAGAAGAACAACATCACCCGCCTTGAGCAGCTCGACCGCCAGTCGACGCAGCCTTTCCCGAACTCGCGCAAGGTCTACCTGACCGGCTCGCGCCCGGACATCCGCGTCCCGGTGCGGGAAATCTCCCTCGCCGACACCCCCACCGCCTTCGGCGGCGAAAAGAACCCGCCGGTGTTCGTCTACGACACCTCCGGCCCGTATACCGACCCCGAGGTCCGCATCGATCTGCGCAAGGGCCTGCCTGACGTGCGTTCGCGCTGGATCGACGAGCGCGGCGACACCGAGATCCTCCCCGGCCTGACCTCCGAGTTCGGCCAGGCCCGCCTGGCCGACGCCAGCCTCGATGCCCTGCGCTTCGCCCACGTGCGCACGCCGCGCCGGGCCAAGCCGGGCGCCAACGTCTCGCAGATGCACTACGCGAAGAAAGGCATCATCACCCCGGAGATGGAATACATCGCCATCCGCGAGAACATGAAGCTGCAGGAAGCCCGGGCCGCCGGCCTGCTCGACCAGCAGCACCCGGGGCACAGCTTCGGCGCCAACATCCCGAAGGAAATCACCCCCGAGTTCGTCCGCGAGGAAGTCGCCCGCGGCCGCGCGATCATTCCGGCGAACATCAACCACACCGAGCTTGAGCCGATGATCATCGGCCGCAACTTCCTGGTGAAGATCAACGGCAACATCGGCAACAGCGCGCTGGGCTCGTCGATCGAGGAAGAGGTGGAGAAGCTCACCTGGGGCATCCGCTGGGGCGCCGACACGGTGATGGACCTGTCCACCGGCAAGCACATCCATGAAACCCGCGAGTGGATCCTGCGCAACAGCCCGGTACCGATCGGCACCGTACCGATCTACCAGGCGCTGGAGAAGGTCAACGGCGTCGCCGAGGACCTGACCTGGGAAATCTTCCGCGACACCCTGATCGAACAGGCCGAGCAGGGCGTCGACTACTTCACCATCCACGCCGGCGTGCTGCTGCGCTATGTGCCGCTGACCGCCAAGCGGGTCACCGGCATCGTTTCCCGCGGCGGCTCGATCATGGCCAAGTGGTGCCTGGCGCACCACCAGGAGAACTTCCTCTACACGCATTTCGAAGAGATCTGCGAAATCATGAAGGCCTACGACGTCAGCTTCTCGCTGGGCGATGGCCTGCGTCCGGGCTCGGTGGCCGACGCCAACGACGCCGCCCAGTTCGGCGAGCTGGAAACCCTCGGCGAGCTGACCAAGATCGCCTGGAAGCACGACGTGCAGGTGATGATCGAAGGCCCCGGCCACGTGCCGATGCAATTGATCAAGGAAAACATGGACAAGCAGCTGGAGTGCTGCGACGAGGCGCCGTTCTATACCCTCGGCCCGCTGACCACCGACATCGCCCCCGGCTACGACCACATCACCTCCGGCATCGGCGCGGCGATGATCGGCTGGTTCGGCTGCGCCATGCTCTGCTACGTCACGCCCAAGGAGCACCTGGGTCTGCCGAACAAGGATGACGTGAAGACCGGGATCATCACCTACAAGATCGCCGCCCATGCCGCCGACCTCGCCAAGGGCCACCCGGGCGCGCAGATCCGCGACAACGCGCTGTCCAAGGCGCGCTTCGAGTTCCGTTGGGAGGACCAGTTCAACCTTGGCCTGGACCCGGACACCGCGCGGGCGTTCCATGACGAGACCCTGCCGAAGGACTCGGCCAAGGTCGCGCACTTCTGCTCCATGTGCGGACCGAAGTTCTGCTCGATGAAGATCACCCAGGAAGTCCGCGACTACGCCAAGGAGAACGGCCTGTCCGACGAGAGCAAGGCCATCGAGGCCGGCTTCCAGGAGCAGGCGGCGCGCTTCAAGGACGAAGGATCGGTGATCTACAGGCAGGTGTAGGCCGCGCCGCACCACCGGGCCCCTCGCCGCGGCGAGGGGCTTCGGGGTGTCGGAAGCGTCAGCCGCGGCCGGGGAACAGGTTCGGCTTGACGATGCCGTTCAGGCGCGGATACGGGATCTTCAGTTCGGGGTGGGCATAGGAATACGGCGCGATGGAGTAGGCGTCGTACTTCAGCGTCACCGCGCCGAAGGTCAATGCCACGTGCGGGGTGCGCTGGAACGGCCAGGTCTTCTGGAAATCGGCGTCCTGGTCGAGCTTGTTGGCCAGCAGCCAGGCCTTGTGTGCCAGCTCGGCCTGTTTCCAGAAGGCTTCTTCCTGGCCGGGAACCAGCATGTCCTGCAGGCTCAGCACCTTGTGCTGCCTGCGGTCGTAGTTGATGAAGCCGCGACCGGGCATGCCGTGGGCGCCGCCGGTGAACAGGTAGCTGGAAAGCTCGATGATCACCAGACCGTCATGTTGTTCGCGCACCTTGGCTTGCAGGTAGCTGCTCCAGCCCGGTTCGGCGCTGTCCAGGAACTGCCGTTCGTAGTCCGCCAGCGATGCCGGCAGGGGCGTTTCGTTGTTTTCCCGGGTCATTTCCAGCAGGGCGCGCTCGACGATCGGGTCCAGCTGCGGTTCGTCGGGGAACTTCAGGGTGTCGATGTTTACCAAGGGGCACTGTTCGCCCTGGCAGCCGGGCTTCAGGTGCTCGCTGGCGAGGCGCTCGGTGGGCAGCGGGTCGTCGAGGCCGGGCTTGAAGAAGCTCTGGCAGGCGCTCAGCAGAACGACCAGGCTGCCGAGGGCGGCGAATTTCA
This sequence comes from Pseudomonas sp. FDAARGOS_761, assembly GCF_013343155.1. Lineage (NCBI taxonomy): Bacteria > Pseudomonadati > Pseudomonadota > Gammaproteobacteria > Pseudomonadales > Pseudomonadaceae > Pseudomonas > Pseudomonas sp. FDAARGOS_761. The sequence goes on from NZ_CP054572.1 coordinate 6,267,106, forward strand.
GAAGGCGCATGGGATTCCTTTTGCGACGGTGGATGGGCGGGCTCGAAGCGTCGACCAGTCCGTTTCGACCCTGGCGCCGCGCTTGAGTTCGGCCCGCGCAAACCCCAAGTATGGCTTAGCCGTGGCCGGGAAACACGCCCGCGCGGCGAGCGCCACGAAGTTTTCCCGAGCCGTCCTGAAAGTGGCTGCGCCCTGCGCCGGGCCGCGATAGGATGGCGCGAAACCCACATACCCGAGTGAAGTGAGTCGAGGATGTCCGAAACCTTCAAACCCGCCCCCGGTGACGTCGAGCTCGTGCAGCGCGAGGAATGCTTCCGCGGCTTCTATCGTCTCGATCGCCTGCGCCTGCGGCATCGCCAGTTCGACGGCAGCATGGGCCGGGAAATCAGTCGGGAACTGTTCGTCCGCCATGACGCGGTCTGCGTGCTGCCCTACGACCCGCAGCGCGATTGCGTGGTGCTCATCGAGCAATTCCGCGTCGGGGCGATGCAGAAGCTCGCCAACCCCTGGCTGCTGGAGCTGGTCGCCGGCCTGATCGACAAGGACGAGCAACCGGAGGAAGTGGCCCATCGCGAGGCGATGGAGGAGGCCGGGCTGACCCTCGGTGCGCTCTGGCCGATAACCCAGTACCTGCCGTCGCCGGGCGGCACCGACGAGGTGGTGCACCTGTTCGTCGGCCGTTGCGACAGCGAAGGCGTCGGCGGCGTGCATGGCTTGCCGGAGGAGGGCGAGGACATCCGCGTCCACGTCTGGCCGTTGGAAGATGCGCTGCAGGCCGTGCGCGACGGGCGGATCAACAACGCGGCGAGCATCATCGCCCTGCAGTGGCTGGCCCTGAACCGGGCCGAGGTGCGTGGGCTATGGGCCTGAACCTGCTGCGCGAGCGCTACCGGGTCGACCTGGCCAGCCTGCAGGCGACCTGCGAAGCGAACTACGCGCGGCTCATGCGCCTGCTCCCGGACATGCGCGAGGCACAGGCCTCGCGCCGGGTCGCGCTGAGCGAAGGGGAGCGGCTGCTCGGCGTCCTGGCGCTGGAAGTGACCGAGGCCTGCCCGTACACCACCACCCTGCAGGTGCGCCAGGAACTGGGCCTGCCCTGGTTGCCGGCGCCGCGGCTGGAAGTGCGGGTCTACCACGATGCACGGATGGCCGAGGTGATCGGCGCCGAACAGGCGCGGCGGCTGATGGCGATCTATCCCTACCCGAACCAGGCGATGCACCAGCCCGACGAGAAGAACCAGCTCAACCTGTTCCTCGGCGAGTGGCTCGCCCACTGTCTGGCCTGCGGCCACGAGATGGTGCCGGTGGCCCAGCGCTGAGCGGTTGCAGGCAAAAGGCCAGTTGAATGGCATCAAGCCAAAAGTAGTCCTCGCAACTGTGATCTGTTCCGCTTTCCGGGTTTGCCGCCACTTTCGTCGGTCACCATAATCACCCCATTCACCGCGGACGCCTCGCCTTCAGGAGACGGCCCCTTGTCACGCCATTCGAACACTCCCGCCACCGACGCCTCCGTACTGCTGGTGCAGCTTTCGGACAGCCACCTGTTCGCCGAGGACGGCGCGCGCCTGCTCGGCATGGACACCGCCCATAGCCTGGAAAAGGTGGTCGAGCGGGTCGCCCGGGAGCAACCGCGGATCGACCTGATCCTCGCCACCGGCGACGTCTCCCAGGACGGCAGCCTGGATTCCTACACACGCTTCCGCAGGTTGAGCGCGCCGCTGGCCGCGCCGTTGCGCTGGTTCGCCGGTAACCACGACGAACGCGAGCCGATGCAGCGGGCGACCGAGGGCAGCGACCTGCTGGAGCAGGTCGTCGACGTCGGCAACTGGCGCGTGGTGTTGCTCGACTCGAGCATTCCCGGCGCGGTGCCGGGCTATCTCGAGGACGACCAGCTCGACCTGCTGCGGCGCGCCATCGACAGCGCTGGCGAACGCTTCCTGCTGGTTTCCTTCCATCACCACCCGGTGCCGATCGGCAGCGACTGGATGGACCCCATCGGCCTGCGCAACCCGCAGGCGCTGTTCGACCTGCTGGCACCCTATCCGCAGGTGCGCTGCCTGCTGTGGGGGCACATTCACCAGGAGTTCGACCGCCAGCGCGGCCCGCTGCGCCTGCTGGCTTCGCCGTCCACCTGCGTGCAGTTCGCCCCCGGCAGCAGCGACTTCACCCTCGACCGCCTGGCGCCGGGCTACCGCTGGTTGCGCCTGCACGACGACGGGCGCCTGGAAACGGGGATCTCGCGGGTCGACGACGTCGTCTTCGAAGTGGACTACGACACCGCCGGATACTGACATGCCCCCCGGTCGCGGGATGCCGCGGCCGCGTGCGTCGTTGCCGATCGGCGCGCAGGCTGGAAGATGAAGCCTGGAAGCTGGTACCGTTCGGCTTTCCCTACCGAGTTGAAGCCCATTAGCCCGTTCCCGATGACTGCGACCAGCCCATCCCTGCTGTATATCCACGGCTTCAACAGTTCGCCCGAATCGCACAAGGCGCGCCAGCTGCAGGCGGCTTTCGGCCACTTGGGCCTGGCCGAAGGCCTGCGCGTCCCGGCCCTGCACCATCACCCACGGCAGGCCATCGCCCAGTTGGAGCGGGCCATCGCCGAGCTCGGGCGACCGGTGCTGGTCGGCAGCTCCCTGGGTGGCTACTATGCGACCCATTTGGCGGAGCGCCATGGCCTGGCGGCGATCCTGGTCAATCCGGCGGTCGCCCCGCATCGCTCCTTCGACGGCTACCTGGGCGCGCAGACCAACCACTACAGCGGCGAGACCTGGGAACTCACCGAGGACCACGTGGCGGCGCTGGCCGAACTGGAAGTCACGCGCCTGCAACGTCCCGAACGCTACCAGGTATGGCTGCAGACCGCCGACGAAACCCTCGACTATCGCGCCGCGCAGGCCTTCTACCGAGCCTGCGCGCTACGCATCCAGGCCGGCGGCGACCACGGCTTCCAGGGCTTCGCCCGGCACCTGCCGGCGCTGCTGGCGTTCGCCGGCTACCCGTCGGCGCTGTGGCGCGACACCGATTTTTCGACTTTTGACTGAATAGAGACCCCATGGCTACTTACAACGCAGACGCCATCGAAGTCCTTTCCGGCCTCGACCCGGTGCGCAAGCGCCCGGGGATGTACACCGACACCACCCGCCCCAACCACCTGGCCCAGGAAGTCATCGACAACAGCGTCGACGAAGCCCTGGCCGGCCACGCGAAGAGCGTGCAGGTGATCCTGCACCAGGACAACTCGCTGGAAGTCATCGACGACGGCCGCGGCATGCCGGTGGACATCCACCCGGAAGAGGGCGTGCCGGGCGTCGAGCTGATCCTTACCAAGCTGCATGCCGGCGGCAAGTTCTCGAACAAGAACTACCAGTTCTCCGGCGGCTTGCACGGGGTCGGCATCTCGGTGGTGAACGCGCTCTCGACCCGGGTCGAGGTACGCGTCAAGCGCGACGCCAACGAGTACCGGATGACCTTCGCCGACGGCTTCAAGGACAGCGATCTGGAAGTCATCGGCACGGTCGGCAAGCGCAATACCGGTACCAGCGTGCATTTCTGGCCGGATCCGAAGTATTTCGATTCGGCGAAGTTCTCGGTCAGCCGCCTCAAGCATGTGCTCAAGGCCAAGGCGGTGCTGTGCCCGGGCCTGAGCGTGGTGTTCGAGGACAAGAACACCGGCGAGCGCGTCGAGTGGCACTTCGAGGACGGCCTGCGCTCCTACCTGACCGACGCGGTCGCCGAGCTGCCGCGCCTGCCGGACGAACCCTTCTGCGGCAACCTCGAAGGTTCCAAGGAAGCGGTGAGCTGGGCCCTGCTGTGGCTGCCCGAGGGCGGTGAGTCGGTGCAGGAAAGCTACGTCAACCTGATTCCCACGGCCCAGGGCGGCACCCATGTGAACGGCCTGCGCCAGGGCCTGCTCGACGCCATGCGCGAATTCTGCGAGTTCCGCAACCTGTTGCCGCGCGGCGTCAAGCTGGCGCCCGAGGACGTCTGGGAGCGGATCGCCTTCGTCCTCTCGATGAAGATGCAGGAGCCGCAGTTCTCCGGGCAGACCAAGGAGCGCCTGTCGTCCCGCGAGGCGGCGGCGTTCGTCTCGGGCGTGGTGAAGGACGCCTTCAGCCTGTGGCTCAACGAGCACGCCGAGATCGGCCTGCAGTTGGCGGAACTGGCGATCAGCAATGCCGGGCGTCGCCTCAAGGCGGGCAAGAAGGTCGAGCGCAAGAAGATCACCCAGGGGCCGGCGCTGCCCGGCAAACTGGCCGACTGCGCCGGACAGGAACCGATGCGCGCGGAACTGTTCCTGGTCGAGGGCGACTCCGCCGGCGGCTCGGCGAAGCAGGCGCGGGACAAGGAATTCCAGGCGATCATGCCGCTGCGCGGAAAGATCCTGAACACCTGGGAAGTGGACGGCGGCGAGGTGCTCGCCAGCCAGGAGGTCCACGACATCGCGGTAGCCATCGGCGTCGATCCGGGCGCCAGCGACCTGGCTCAGCTGCGCTACGGCAAGATCTGTATCCTCGCGGATGCCGACTCCGACGGCCTGCACATCGCCACGCTGCTCTGCGCGCTGTTCGTCCGTCATTTCCGCCCGCTGGTGGAGGCCGGCCACGTCTACGTGGCGATGCCGCCGCTGTACCGCATCGACCTCGGCAAGGAAATCTACTACGCCCTCGACGAAGCCGAGCGCGACGGCATCCTCGAGCGCCTGGCCGCCGAGAAGAAGCGCGGCAAGCCGCAGGTCACCCGCTTCAAGGGCCTTGGCGAAATGAATCCGCTGCAACTGCGCGAGACCACCATGGATCCGAATACCCGGCGGCTGGTCCAGCTCACCCTGGAGGACGCCACCGGTACCCTGGAGATCATGGACATGCTGCTGGCCAAGAAGCGCGCCGGTGACCGCAAGTCCTGGCTGGAGAGCAAGGGCAACCTGGCCGAGGTGCTGGTCTGATGCGCCGCCTGCTGGCCATCCTCGGCCTGTTCGGGGGCCTGGTCCAGGCGGCCGAGGCGCCGCCAGAGCCACCGGTTCCGGCAGCCTTGAGCTTCATCTCCGAACATGCGGTGGAGGGCATGCGCGGCGGCAACCTTTCCGGGCTGGCCTGGTGTGGCGGCGCGCTGTGGACGGTTTCCGACCGCGACGACGACCGCCTGTATCGCCTGCAACCCTCGGCCGAAGGCTCCGACCAGCCCTGGCAGGCCGAGGCCGAGAGTTTCATCGCTCCGACCCCGCCGGACAGCGGGTTGCCCTGGGGCATGAGCACGCGGGTCTGGCTCAGTGGCCTGGTGCGCGGCGGCAACCTCGACTTCGAAGGCATCGCCTGCGATGCCGCCGGCAATCGCTACCTGGTCAGCGAGGCGCACGCGGCGGTCCTGCAACTGCCGGTGAGCGGCGCGCCGAACTGGCTGCGCCTGCCGCCCGGCCTGCTGCCGCAAGCGCGGGCCAGCGGCATGCTGATGAATTTCAACGCGCTGTTCGAAGGGATCGCCGTCGACCCCGAGGGCAAGCGCCTCTGGCTGGCTGCCGAGCGCGAGCGCCGCGGCCTGCTGGTGGCCCACCGCGACAACAGTGCCTGGCGCTGCGAGGGCAGCTGCGTACTGCTCGCCGAGGGCGGCAAGATCGAGCCGCCGCCGGAACTGGGCAGCGCGCGCAAGCTGCCGAAGGATTTCTCCGACCTCGCCTTCTACCGCGGCAAGCTGTTCACCCTGGAGCGCCTGGCGCATCAGATCTGCCGCCGCGACCTGGCCCAGGCCAAGGTCGAGCGCTGCTGGTCGTTCGCCTCGGCGGTCCTGGCGCCGGAGCGTCGCTACGAGCTGCCTTATGGCGTCGCGGAAGCCCTGTCGCTGGACGACAAGGGCGCCTGGCTGGGCATCGACAATGGCGACCATGCGCGCGCCGATGGCGACGTGCGGCCCTTCGTCCTGCGCTTCGCCGCGCCCGCCGGCGGCTGGTTGGGGGACAAGTGACGCAACAGGCGCCCGGTCAGCGGCTGGGACGGATCATGCTGGTGCTGGCCTGGATCGCCGGGCTGGCGCTGGCGACGCGCTATTTCGGCGTCTGGGAAGATCGACAGCGCAACCCGAACCAGGCGCCGCAATCGATCCATGGCGACGGCTACGTCGAGTTGCGCCTGGCCAGCAGCCGCCAGGGCCATTACCTGCTGAACGGGCAGATCAACGGCCAGGGCGTGACCTTCCTGCTCGATACCGGGGCGACCCAGGTGGCGGTGCCGGAAGCCCTGGCGGCAAGACTCGCGCTGGAGCGCGGCGCGCCGATCACCCTGAGCACGGCCAACGGCCGCGCCACGGGCTGGCGCACGCGGCTGGACCAGCTGCAACTCGGCGATATCCGCCTGTCCGGGGTCGCGGCGCTGATTGCGCCGGGCATGGACGGCGATGAGGTGCTACTCGGCATGAGCGCCCTGAAACAACTCGAATTCACCCAGCGCGACGGCACCCTGGTGCTGCGCCAAAACACTTCTCCGTGAGGTACGCATGAGCGAATCCCTCGATCTGAGCCTGGAAGGGGTCGAACGCCGGTCGTTGGCCGAGTTCACCGAGCAGGCCTATCTGAACTATTCCATGTACGTGATCATGGACCGCGCCCTGCCGCATATCGGCGACGGCCTGAAACCGGTGCAGCGACGCATCGTCTACGCCATGAGCGAACTGGGGCTGGATGCCGATTCCAAGCACAAGAAGTCGGCGCGCACCGTCGGCGACGTGCTCGGCAAGTTCCACCCGCACGGCGACTCGGCCTGCTACGAGGCCATGGTGCTGATGGCGCAGCCGTTCTCCTATCGCTATCCGCTGGTGGACGGCCAGGGCAACTGGGGGGCGCCGGACGATCCCAAGTCCTTCGCCGCCATGCGTTATACCGAGGCGCGCCTGTCGCGCTATTCCGAGGTGCTGCTCAGCGAACTGGGCCAGGGTACCGTGGACTGGGTACCGAACTTCGACGGCACCCTCGACGAGCCGGCCGTGCTGCCGGCCCGCCTGCCCAACCTGCTGCTCAACGGCACCACCGGCATCGCGGTGGGCATGGCCACCGACGTGCCGCCGCACAACCTGCGGGAAGTCGCGTCGGCCTGCGTGCGCCTGCTCGACCAGCCGGGCGCGACGGTCGCCGAATTGTGCGAACACGTGCCGGGCCCGGACTTCCCCACCGAAGCCGAGATCATCACCCCGCGCGCCGACCTGCAGAAGGTCTACGAGACCGGCCGCGGTTCGGTGCGCATGCGCGCGGTGTACCGCGTCGAGGACGGCGACATCGTCATCCACGCCCTGCCGCACCAGGTGTCCGGTTCCAAGGTGCTGGAACAGATCGCCGGGCAGATGCAGGCCAAGAAGCTGCCGATGGTGGCCGACCTGCGCGACGAGTCGGACCACGAGAACCCGACCCGCATCGTCATCATCCCGCGTTCGAACCGGGTCGATGTCGAAGAGCTGATGACCCATCTGTTCGCCACCACCGACCTGGAAACCAGCTACCGGGTCAACCTGAACATCATCGGCCTCGACGGCAAGCCGCAGGTCAAGGACCTGCGCCAGTTGCTCTCGGAGTGGCTGCAGTTCCGCATCGGCACCGTGCGTCGACGCCTGCAGTTCCGCCTGGACAAGGTCGAGCGCCGCCTGCATCTGCTGGATGGCTTGCTGATCGCCTTCCTCAACCTCGACGAGGTGATCCACATCATCCGCACCGAGGATCAGCCCAAGGCGGTGCTGATGGAGCGCTTCGAACTCAGCGAGGTGCAGGCCGACTACATCCTCGACACCCGCCTGCGCCAGTTGGCACGCCTGGAAGAGATGAAGATCCGCGGCGAGCAGGAAGAGTTGCTGAAGGAGCAGAAGCGCCTGCAGACCCTGCTCGGCAGCGAGGCCAAGCTGAAGAAGCTGGTGCGCGAGGAGCTGATCAAGGACGCCGAGACCTACGGCGACGACCGCCGTTCGCCGATCGTCGCCCGCGCCGAGGCCCGCGCGCTGTCGGAAACCGAGCTGATGCCCACCGAACCGGTGACCGTGGTGCTCTCGGAAAAAGGCTGGGTGCGTTGCGCCAAGGGCCACGACATCGACGCCGCCGGCCTCTCCTACAAGGCCGGCGACGGCTTCAAGGCCGCCGCGCCGGGACGCTCGAACCAGTATGCGGTGTTCATCGACTCCACCGGGCGCAGCTACTCGCTGCCGGCCCACAGCCTGCCGTCCGCGCGAGGCCAGGGCGAGCCACTCAGCGGCCGGCTGACGCCTCCGCCGGGGGCCAGCTTCGAATGCGTGCTGCTGCCGGACGACGATGCGCTGTTCGTGATCGCTTCCGACGCCGGCTATGGTTTCGTGGTCAAGGGCGAGGACCTGCAAGCCAAGAACAAGGCCGGCAAGGCCCTGCTCAGCCTGCCCAACGGCTCCGCCGTGGTGGCGCCGCGCCCGGTGCGCGATGTGGAGCAGGATTGGCTGGCGGCCGTGACGACCGAGGGCCGTCTGCTATTGTTCAAGGTCTCCGACCTGCCGCAGCTCGGCAAGGGCAAGGGCAACAAGATCATCGGCATCCCCGGCGAACGCGTGGCCAGCCGCGAGGAGTACCTCACCGACCTGGCTGTTCTGCCAGCCGGGGCGACGTTGGTCCTGCAGGCTGGAAAGCGTACCCTGTCGCTCAAGGGCGACGACCTGGAACACTACAAGGGGGAGCGGGGCCGGCGAGGCAACAAGCTGCCGCGCGGTTTCCAGCGCGTCGACAGCCTGCTGGTGGATATTCCGCCACAGGATTGAAATGAGCCGTTACCGGTCTCCGATCTCTCGCATATCCGCAAGGGAATGGCGAAAGCGGCCTCTTCCGAGGCCGGCTTTCCGGGGGAATGTCGTCTCCCTGGCGGGTTCCGCCGGGTTTTCCCCTGACGCAGGTGGTCCGAAACCGGTTTCGGAATACGCTCTGCCTCTGGAGCTATGGCGCTGGTTAGGGGATGATACGCCCCTTCGGCCGCCGTTTCCGATGGCGGGTGGCCAGTAGAATTCAAGTCTTGCATCAGTAGTGCCGATCTTCGGCGAAATACGGTGGTTCTCGATGAGCGCGTGGCGCGTCTTCGCATGTCTTTCCCTCGTCAGCCTGCTCGGGCTGACGGGTTGTGCGGTCCATCCGCCGGCCCAGCTCTACCAGTTGGACGTCGGTGCCGCCGCAGTACCGAAAAAGGATGGCGGTGCGGCCGTCCTGCTCGGCCCGGTACAACTGGCCGACTATCTCAAGCGCGATGTGATGGTGCAGCGGCAGGCCGACGGTATTCTCAGCCTGTCCACCGACGCACGCTGGGCCGGCAACCTGGAGACCAATGTCAGCCAGCAACTGCTGCGGCAGATGTCCAGCGAGCTGGGCAGCAGCCGCCTGGCGCTGTTCCCGGAAAAACCCGGTTTCACCCCCCAGGTCCAGGTGATGCTGACCATCAGTCGCCTCGACTCCGGCCCCAAGCAGCCGGCGGTGATCGAGGCGCGCTGGCGCCTGCTGGACCAGAAGGGCGACCTGAAGGATAGCCGGGTGTTCCACGAGGAAGAACGGCACCAGGGCAGCATCGGCGACCAGATCCGTGCCCAGAGCGACCTGCTCAAGCGCCTGGCGGCGCAGTTGGCCAAGGACGTCAAGCCGATCGCCGTGGCGGCCGAGGCGCCGCCGCCGGCGACCGCGCGCAAGCCGGTGGCCAAGCCGAAGGCCAAGGAAGAGGAAGGTCCGAAAATGCCGCTGGTGGTGCCGATTCGCACCGATGCCGAGGTCTATCGGTTCTGATTGTCGAGAGCCGACCAGGAACAAGCCCCGCCGAAGCGGGGCTTTTTCGTTTCGGCGTCAGCGTGAGCGGCGCAACAGGAAGCGCAGGGCCATGCCGGCGAGCGCCAGCAGCAGGCAGGGCAGCCAGACCCAGCGCGCCTCCGATTGCAGCACCAGCAATCCGCGTTCGCTGAGGAAGCGCGACAGACCGATCGGCGACACGGCGATCGGATGGAAGGGCATGAAGTAGCGGGCGTCGCTCCAGGGCCAGAACCAGGCGACGCCCAGCCCGCCATTGGTCATCGCGTCCAGCAGGCTGTGCGAGGCGGTGGCCAGCGCCACCCACAGCCCGGCTTTCAGCGGTCCGCTATGCAGCGGCCGGCAGGCGAGGGCGGCGAGCGCGCCGAGGATCGCGGCGAACAATAGCGAATGGCTGAAGCCGCGATGGCCGAAGGCATCGTGATAGGCGATGCCGAGCTTGAAGGCGACTACGTCGAAGTCCGGCAGGCAGGCGGCGAGCATGCCTGCCAGCAGCAGGCGTGGCGGGATCACCCGGCTGCCAAGGGCCAGTCCCACCGCCAGGACCGGCAGCGGGTGGGTGATCAGGGTGGTCACGGGCGGGCGCGGTCGTGCATGCGCGCCAGTTGGCGCTCGAGCATCGACGGATACGGCTCCAGCAGACGCTCGACGCAGCAGGCTCCTTCCGGACTGGCGATGGCGCGGATACGGGCGCGCTCGCGGACCACCGCGTCGTCGGCGATGCTGCGTTCGACCAGCAGCAGGTTGCGGCTGTGCTGGTTGAGGGCGAGGGCGTTCTGCACGGTTTCGTTGAGCAGCAGGTCGGCCTGGGTCTGTTCGCTGAGGTCTTCGCCGAGGCTCAGGCCCAGTTGCAACTGCAAGGTGATGCCGCTGTCGGCGACCTCGATCTGCAGGGCATGGCCGAGCGCGCGCATCAGTTCACCGCAGCAGAGCGCGTTGGTCAGGTAGTCGGCGCGGTTGTCGCGGCTGTGGAAGAGAATCAGGCTGCCGCCGTCGCTGAGCGTGTGCAGGCTGCCCTTGTACTGGCGGGCGGCCTGTTCCAGGCAGTCGCGATAGCGTTGCAGGAGGTCCACCAGGCGGCTGCGCGGCAACCGGCGCAACTGTTCCTGGGCGCCGAGCTGGATCGCCAGCACCGCACTGTGTTGCGGTTCGCGCGCAGCGGCGGGCGCCGCGGGCTGGTCCCCGGCTTCGGCTCCGTTCTCGTCGAAGGCGTCCTGGTCCAGCGGGTCTTCGTCGATGGAGGTGAATTCCACCGGCTTGGTCTCGTCCAGCAGGGCGTCGCCCAGCGGAATGTCGTCTTCCTCGAAGGCCGAGGCCTCGACCTTGCGGCTGCGCAGGTCGGCTTCGTCGTCTTCCAGCAGGATGTCGTCGAAGTTCTGCGGCAGCGGTGCTTCTTCCGGCTCCGGCGCCGGCGGCTTCTCCGGCACCAGGCGCTCTTCCAGGTCGCGCGCCAGGTCGCCCAGCTCGTTCTGCAGTTCGGCGCCGGGGGCCGGATTGTCCGGATCGCGCAACCAGACACGCAATTGCAACAAGGGTGTGGAAATCTGCCGCCCCAGGCGCAGACTGAAATACAGGGCGAGGATCAGCAGGATCAGGCTGATCAGGCCCATGCTCTGCAGGCTGATCATCATCGGCTGCTGGAACTGCTGCATGTCCAGGCTGATGCGCAGGTGCCCGGCGATCACTTCCTGGAAGGTGATCGGCGTCGAGTACAGGCCTTCGGTGGCGCCGAGCAGGCTCTGCTTCGGACGGCTGCCGGCCTCGGCGAGGATGCGCTGGTCGACGCTGTAGATCGCCGCATGGGCCACCAGCGGGTTCTTCACCAGGTTGTTCAGCAGCACGTTGAGGCTGAGGATGTCGTTGGACACCAGCAACTCGGTGGCGGACGCGGCGGTCTGGGTGATCAGGCTCTGGCCCAGGGCATCGGCCTGCTGCTGCATGGCCTGGCGAAACTGCATGCCCATGACCCAGGCGTAGATCAGCAGGGCCAGGGCCACCAGGATCAGGCTATGGCTGGCGAGCCGCAGGGCGATCGGGACGCGGCGCTGGCGCAAGGCACGAAACAGCAGGAGGAAGAAATTGTCGGGCTTGACGGACGTGGGCCGGGTCACAGGGGGCTCGGTCTTCTGAAATAGAGGTATCGCGCAGTATAACCAGCGCCCCCCGAGGGGCAAAGGGCCGTTGACGCGCTTTCCAGGCCGCCGCGCGGCGGTTTCGCGGGTTTTCCCGGTCGGTTCCGACCGGTGGTGATGGCAAATGCCCGGCTCTGCGTCTCTCGGGTGTGCGGGAAAGCGGGTAGAATGGCGTCTTTTACCTGGCGGAGCTTACGCCTTGCGCGAAATTGTCCTGATCAACATCACCGGGGAAGACCGCCCCGGTCTCACCGCGGCCATCACCGGCGTACTGGCCCAGGGCGGGGTGAACATCCTCGACATCGGCCAGGCGGTGATCCACGACACCCTGTCGTTCGGCATCCTGGTGGAAATCCCGGATACCGAAGCCGGTTCCTCGGTCCTCAAGGACGTGCTGTTCACCGCCTACAAGCTGGACCAGCAGGTGCGCTTCACCCCGGTCTCGGAAGAGGACTACCGGCAATGGGTCGACGGCCAGGGCAAGGCGCGGCACATCGTGACCCTGCTCACCCGCCGGGTGACTGCCGAGCAACTGCAGAGGGTCAGCTCGATCACCGCCAAGTACGCGCTGAACATCGACCACATCGACCGTCTCTCCGGGCGCATGCCGCTGGACATGCCCGCCGACCAGGGCAAGGGCTGCATCGAGTTCTCGGTACGCGGCGAACCGGCCGATCCGGCGGCGCTGCGTGCGGAATTCCTCAGCGTCGCCCAGGAATTGAACGTCGACATCGCTTTCCAGCAGGACAGCGTGTTCCGCCGCAATCGCCGGCTGGCGGTGTTCGACATGGATTCGACGCTGATCGAGGCGGAAGTCATCGACGAACTGGCCAAGGCCGCCGGCGTCGGCGAGAAGGTCGCCGCGATCACCGAACGGGCGATGCGCGGTGAACTGGACTTCCGCGCCAGCTTCAAGGAGCGCCTGGCGCTGCTGCAGGGACTGTCGGAAGACGTACTGGAGGAGATCGGCGCCTCGCTGCGTCTGACCGAGGGTGCTGAAACCCTGTTCGCCGAACTCAAGCGCCTGGGTTACAAGACCGCCATCCTGTCCGGCGGCTTCACCTATTTCGCCCGTCAATTGCAGGCGAAGCTGGGGATCGACTACGTGTTCGCCAACGAGTTGCAGATCGTCGACGGCAAGGTCACCGGGGTGGCGGTCGAGCCGATCGTCGATGCCCAGCGCAAGGCCGACCTGCTGCGCGAACTGGCGGCGAAGGAAGGTCTGAGCCTGGAGCAGACCATCGCCGTCGGCGACGGCGCCAACGACCTGCCGATGCTCGGCCTGGCCGGCCTGGGCGTGGCGTTCCGCGCCAAGCCGCTGGTCAAGCAGTCGGCCAAGCAGGCGATCTCGACCCTGGGCCTGGACGGCATCCTCTACCTGCTCGGCTACCGCGACCGCGAAGGGCGAGCCTGAGGCCGGCGGGCGCCTCTTGCCGGCCCGGCAGCCACGAACCAGGTCGGTAGAGCGGAAAAGCAACGGGCGCCCAGGGCGCCCGTTCTTCATTCGTCTCCCGAGGAGAAGTCGTAGTCCATCGCCTGGCTCGGCCCCTGCAGGTAGTAGCCCTGGATGTAGGTGGCGCCGGCTTGCCACAGGGTGGCGAGGACGCTGGCGCTCTCGACGAAGGGGACGATGCTGAGCTTCTGCTGTTCGTGCAGTTCGGCGATCAGGCCCTTGAGGATCTCCTGGTTTTCCACCTGGTTGAGGTCCTGGACGAAGGAGCCATCGATCTTGATGAATTGCACGGTCAGGTGCTTCAGCGCGTTGAACGGATTCAGCGAGCAGCCGAACTGGCTGATCGCCGCCTGGCAATGCAGGGTGGCCAGGCCCTGGGTCAGTTGCTTGGCCTGCTTCAGATAGCTGGTGGCGTCGGCTTCGCTGATCTGGAACACCAGCGACTCCGGCGGCAGGCGCGCGGCCTTCAGCGCCACCCCGAGCCAGGGCAGCAGGCCGGGGTCTTGCAGACTGGCGCTGGACAGGTGGACGAACAGCTTGGTCTGGTGCCCCTTGGCGCGATGCTCGGCGAGCAGCTTGATCGAGTTGAGGATCACCCAGCGGTCGATCTTCTCCGCCAGCCCGGCTTCCTTGGCGGCATGCAGGAACTCCGCCGGCGGCACTTCCTGGCCCTGCGGATTGAGCAGGCGCAGGAGCACCTCGTAGTTCTCGTGGCTGTCGCCGCGCAGGCTGATGACTGGCTGGAACAGCAGGCGGAAGCTGTTGGTCTCCAGCGCCTGCTGGAGGATCGCGATGACGTCGCCGCGCTGGGCGGCGGCGGCAAGCTCTTCCGCCGGGTTGTACTGCTTGATCTGCGACCCGCCCTTGCGTGCCGCGTCATCGGCGCAGCGATGCGCACGGTTCATCACGTCCTGGGCCTTGGCGGTCTTCTCGTCGAGACCGGCGACGCCGATGCTGAGGGTGGCCTGAGCGCTGCGGCCGTTCAGCTCGAAAAGGTGGTTCTCGACCTTCTTCAGCAGTCGTTGCAGTGCCGCTTGCGCCTGCTCGGGAGTCTTGCCCTTGAACAGGGCGGCGAAGATCGAATCGCCGAAACGCGCCAGGTCGGCTTCCTCGCCGAACTGTTCGCGCATCAGTCCGGCCAACTGGCCGAGCAGCAGGTCGATCCCGGAAAGCCCGTGGTCGGCCTGGAGCGAGGGGTAGCCGTTGAGATGGATATAGGCCAGGGTCGACGGCTTGCGGGCGGTCACCGCCTGCTGCACGGCGGCATCCATCAGGTCGAGGAAGTGGCTGCGGTTGTAGAGTCCGGTGACCGGGTCCTGGCTGCTGACTTCGCGGAGCTTTTCTTCCAGCTCGGCGTTGTCGACCTCGCCGCGGATCACCACCTGGATGCAGGGTTCGCCGTCGTAGGTGGCGGCGGAGAGGCTGATGCGCGCCTTGAATTCCTGGCCGTCGAGCTTGACCCCGGTGCAAACCAGTTCGGTCTGGCGCTGGTCGTTCTGGTAGCCCTTGAGGAAATCCTTGAAGGCGCCCTGGTCGCAGGAGGCGATCAGGTCGATGACCGGCAGGCCTTCCAGTTCCTCGGCGTCCTCGTAGCCGAACAGCGCCATGTAGGAGCGGTTGGCGTAGATGTGCATGCCGTCGTGGACGTAGGTGATGGCGTCGACCGAGCTGTCGAGCAGCAACTGGCAGCGTTTTTCCGCCTCGCGCAGGGCCAGTTCGGCGGCGCGGCGCGCGCGGCGTTCGGCGAGGCCGGCCAGCTCGCGGTTGGCGACCAGCACCAGGCGCTCGTCCTCGCCTTGCGGCAGGGCGTCCTGGGCGCCGAGCATCAAGGCGTCGGTGATGGCGTCGGAGCTGTTGTCGGCCACCAGCTGGATGAACGGGATGTCGCGCGACTGGCGGCGCAAGGTGGCGAGCGCCTCGCCGGGCTCGAGACACTCGCTGGTCGGCGCGGCGATCAGCAGGTCCCAGCTTTGCTGGAGGGTCTCGGCGAGGTCCTCGGGAGAGGTCAGTCGATGTACGCGGGTCGCGTGGCCGGCATTGCGGAACAGACTGACCAGGCGTTCGGCTTCGTTCTGCGAGTCTTCCAGAATCAGCAGGCGGATGGTTTTCTTTTCGATGGCCATGGAAAGGGCTCAGTCCGCGTCCGGGCGGGCGCGAAAAGACGGCGAATGGAGGTGTCGGGGCAATCTACAGAGACTTCCAGAGCGAGTCAAAATCTTCCTCCCCCGCAGGCGGCCGGGCCACTGGCGCTGTGACCGGCTTATCGCTTGGGGTGTTCACCGGTTCCGCCGAGCGGTATTCGAACTGGCTGAAGCTGCCGGTCGAGGCCTGCCGGCGATTCAGCACCGCGCGCCGCTCCTCGCCGTGCAGGTTGATCTGCACCCGGCTGCCCTCCTGGAACGGCAGGCGCGGGGTGATCACCGTCGCCGGCCGCGAGATCGCGGCGATTTCCGGCAGCAGCAGGGCGCGCAGGTAGTGGCTGCTCTGCTCGGTCTTGCGCAGCAGTTGCAGGCCGCAGGGCTGCGCCGCCGGGGCGATCATCTCGATGCCCATCTGCGTGCCGCCATTGCGCACCTGGCGGATCCAGCGCACCACCGCGATGCTCCACGCCTGGCCTGGAAGGTCCTGCAGGCCGACCAGTTCACCCGCCTGCAGTTGGGCGGGCACCTCCTTTGGCCAGCTCAGGCAATAACCGCCGGGGCTGTGGTTGACGATGGGCAGGGCGTAGGTCGGATAGTCCTCGGTGGCGTCAGTCTGTGCGTGGGCCTGCGGGTGATCGGGCTGCCCACCGCGGGGCGACTGGTGCGGGCGGTACTCGATTTCCTCCAGCGGCATGCCGGGCTGCCAGTCGGTGACCTTCTGCGCATCGAAGGCGCCGGCCCAGGCGTCCTGGACGTCGGCCTTGAAGCGAGGCGCCTCGGGCGCTTCCTGGATCTGCAGGACCTCGTTGAACGGGCGGCGCCCGGCGAGGAAGTAGTGCAGGGCGCTCATGCCGATGCACAGGGTCAACTGGCCCTGGCCCTGGGTGCGCTGGAAGGTACGTTCGGCGATGTCACCCCAGGCCGAGGAGAGATGTTGCAGCAGGTCCAGGGTCACCCCTTCGATCAGCGGCAGGCGCGCCTTCGCGCGCTCGGCCTCGGGCTGCAGCAGGTATTCGCGGATCAGTTCGACCAGCGGCTGGGTGTCGATGCCCAGGGCATTGGCCAGTTGGGTCTCCGGGTACAGCGAGCGGTAGCGCGGCGGGCCGTCGATCTGCGGCACGGCGATGAACAGCGAGCCGGGCAGCGCCGCGCTCTGTATCGACAGCAATTGGCTCCAGGGTTCGAGCACCTCGGCGAGCCGTGCAATGTTGTTCTGGCGCATCTGGTTGCAGCGCGCGCAGCCGAGCAGCAGCGGTATCAGGTAGGCCTGCTCGACGCTCAGGCCGGGGGTGTGCTTGGCCAGTTCGTCGCGCACCGCGAGACGATGCACACCGCGCTGGCTGGCCAACTGGTACAGCTGGTGGAGTTCCAGCCAAAGCCCCTCGGGGACCGGGCAGTACAACTGGCTGGCACGGATCAGCGGGCCGCACAGGCTGCGGATCGCCCGCTGGATACCGACCGCGAGCAACTGCGCGCGGTCGCGGCTGTTGCGCGGCGCTTCCTGGACCACGATCAGCTTGTAGCCGATGGCCAGGTGGTTCTGCAGGGCCTGGCAGAGGTTGGCGATCTTGCGCGGCCGTTCGTCGAGGACGATGGCCTGGTTGAGGAAGTGCCGTTCCAGGTGGGCGCAGACGAAATGCACCTCTGGACGGAACAGTTCGAGCAGTTGCAGGCGGGCCTCGACGGGCAGCACCAACTGGTTGAGTTCGATCAGGCCCTGGTAGAGCTGGCGCGCGGTTTCCCCGAGGTTGGCCTTGGGCAGGTGCGCCAGCCAGTACTTGATGTCCTTCGGGGTGGCGTCGCAGAAGCTCAGGTTCTGCTGCGTCGGAGTGGGGACGCGCAACGAGAGGTGGGGGCTCTGGTTTTCCATGGGGGGTTAGACGGCTCCGCTACTGAAAAGGCTCTACGGGGGGTTGAAGCCCCGGAGAGGTGCCGGACTTCCGATCGCCGCGGCTGCGCCTCCTCTTTCTTAACACGGGAGGCGGGTTCATCGTCGTGGCCAGGACAGGAACTGTGCGGCAGTCCGCTTTCCTGACCGAGGGGGTCGGCACAGGCTCGATAGGACCTTTCCGAACTCTAGCAGCATCGAAATGGACCCGCAGCCTTCGGACGCCACGATCCCGCCGGGAGGTTCCGGCGGCGGGGAGAGATGGGACGGAGACGCTCGGGGCGCTCCGTCCCGGCGAGGTCAGGACTGTTTCGGCAGGGCCAGGCATTCGCCCATGCGCACCGGGCTCGCTGCCCCGAGGCCGTCGTTGAACGCGACCTGCTGCGGGCCGAACAGGACGATGGCGGTGGAGCCCAGCTTGAAGCGACCGAGCTCGGCGCCTTTTTCCAGGCGGATCGGCGCACGGGCGGCTTCGTCGTAGCGGAAGGTCTTCAGTTCGCGCTTCGGCGGCGTAACCAGGCCGGCCCAGACGGTTTCGATGGAGGCCACGATCATCGCGCCCACCAGCACCACGGCCATCGGACCGCGCTCGGTGTCGAACAGGCAGACCACCCGCTCGTTGCGGGCGAACAGCTCGGGAACGTTTTCCGCGGTGGTCTGGTTCACCGAGAACAGCCGGCCGGGAACGTAGACCATCTCGCGCAGGGTGCCGGCCAGCGGCATGTGCACGCGGTGGTAGTCCCGGGGGGACAGGTAGACGGTGGCGAAGTCGCCGCCCATGAAGGGCGCGGCCAGTTCGGCGTCGCCGCCGAGCAGTTCGGCCAGGCTGTAGCTGTGGCCTTTGGCCTGGAAGATCCGCCCGTGCTCGATCGGGCCGAGCTGGCTGATCGCGCCATCGGCCGGGCAGAGCACCGCGCCGGGCTCCTGGGCCAGCGGGCGGGCGCCATCCTTCAGGGCGCGGGTGAAGAAGGCATTGAAATGTTCATAGGCCTGCAGGTCCTCGACCTGCGCTTCGCGCATGTCGACCTGGTAGCGCCGGGCGAACCAGGCGATCAGGCGGTCCTTGAACCAAGTCGCCCGGCAGTCGGCGGCGAAGCCGATCAGCCGGGACAGCAGGTGGTGCGGCAGCAGGTACTGGCTGCAGATGAACAGACGATCTTTGAACGACATTCCTCAAACCTCTACAGGGGTATCGGGGTGGTTGCCCCATTCCGACCAGGAGCCGGCGTAGCCTTTGACCCGCGGGTAGCCCAGCGCCTTGGCCACCAGGTAGGTGAAGCCGGAGCGATGGTGGGTCTGGCAGTGGGTGATCACTTCCTTGTCCGGCGTAATGCCGAGGTCCTCCAGGACTTCGGCGATATCCGCGCGGATGCGCAGGGCGCGAGCCGGGTCCATGCCGGCGGTCCATTCGAAATTGATCGCGCCGGGCACATGCCCGGCCTTCGCGGCGAGCACCTTGGTACCGGCGTATTCGCTGGGGTTGCGCGCATCCCATACCGCTAGGTCGGCGGCGCCGAGGCGGCTTTGCAGGTATTCGCGGGTCGCGCTGGGCTCGTCGTGCAACGTCAGCGGCAGCGGGCCGCCGACAGGCGCCGGGACCTCGCGGTCGAGCACCTGGGCGTCGGCGATCCAGGCCGGCAGGCCGCCGTTGAGATAGTGGTAGCGGTGGTGGCCGATCACGTCCAGCAGCCAGATGAAGCGGCCCGCCCAGCCGCCGCCTTCGTCGTCGTAGACCACGTAGGTCGCCTCCGGGCGGTGGCCCAGCTCGCCGAACAGGGCTTCCAGGTCGGCCTTGGCCGGTAGCAGGCCGGGTGCCGGGGGTTGTCCCCACTGGGTGCGTTTGGGGTCGACGAAACGCGCGCCGGGGATATGCCCTTCGGCGTAGCGGGCGGCACTGGTCAGGTCGACCAGGATCAGCTCGGGCGCGCCCAGGCGCGGCGCGAGATCGCTGGGCTCGATCACCAATGGCAGGTCGGAGAAGACGGACATGCGAGTACCCCCGGGTTGAAGAAGGGCAGCAGTTTAACGGAAAGCGCGCCCGACCAGTGTGCCGGGCATGTCCCTCATTCCGTGCGGCGCTGGCGGCCGAACTGCTGGATCGCGCGCTCGGTGCACTGGGCGGTCTTGGCGAAGGCCTGGGCATGCAGGTCGCTGAACGGCTGGCCGCCGAGGTCGGCCAGGACCAGCATCACCACCCGCGAGCCGTTGCCCAGCGAGCGCAGCAGCAGGTGAGGTCCGGGGAACAGTTGGCGCAAGGGTTCGCCGAGGGCCGGCAGCAACTGGTCCTGGTTGTTCGGGCCGATGCGCAGCAGGGCAGGCTGCTGGAACAGTTTCTTCAGCAGCGGGCTGCTGGCAATCTCCAGTTGCAATTTCTCCTGGCCCGGTTCGAGTCCGGCGCTCTGCTGCGCCAGCACGTGTACCTGGGTGCGATCGGCCACCAGCAGCAGCATCCTTTGCAGGCCGCAGGCGCGCAGCGCATCGCGGGCACAGGCGGTGAGCTGCACGACGTTGCTGAACGGGCTGGGCTCGCGGAGCAACTCGGCGCAATGCTGCCGCCACTCGGCCAGGGCTTCCGCCGAGGGCGGCGGCGGGGGCGCCGCTTCGGCACGCCAGCGGCTGGCCTGCCAGGGCCAGATCAAGGCCACCGCCGGATGCCACAGCGGCGGCCGGGCGTGCAGGCGCGCGCTTTGCGCGGCGAGCATGTGCACCTGCTGCTGGACTTCGGTCAGCGGCTGGCCCAGGTACAGGCCGGTCAGGCGCTGCCAGCGCAGCATGTGCGGCCCGTCCCAGCTCTGGTGCGCGGCGATGGCCAGGCCATTGGCGAGGAGAGTGCAGTTGGCCGGCTGGGTCAGCCAGCGGGCGAGATCGGGCTGGGCATCGAGTTGCTGTTGCTGGAGCAGGGGCGACTGATGGTCGCGGGCGATACGCAAGGCTCGAACCAGCAGGCGACGGTCGCAGGCGAGCAGGCGATAGCCCTGGATGACCCACTGCGGTAGCCGCCAGCGTTCGGCCAGCGCCAGGCAGATCGGCAGCAGGCGCATGCCGAGCAGTTCGCGCTCCACTCGCAGGGTCGGTTCGCCCTGTACCAGCACGCGTTGCTGCCATTGCTCCAGCAGCTGCGGGCGGGCGTTGGCCAGCGCCCAGACCGGAGCCATGGTCAGCAGGCTGCCCCAGTGAATTTCCTGCCAGAGCCTGGCCAGGCGCGCGCCGAACAGGCCGCTGGCCTGCTGCATGGCGTGCTGGCTGATCAGCAGCATCTGCCCGAGGACCCTGGGCATCTCCGCATCCTGGATGCTCGGCAGGGTCTTCAGAAGTTGGCTCGCGCGCGCCAGGCCGAGGCGGCTGAGGGCCACCTCCAGGCTTTCCGCGGGGTTGTCGCGGGCGCTCTCGGCGCGATTGGCCTCGCGCAGGATGGACAAAGCCAGTGTCGGGCTGCCCTGCAACTGGTCGGCGATCTCGCGCAGCGAGCGGCGGCTGTCGCTCAGCGCGGCGTGCAGGCCGGCATAGTGGCTGGCGGGGATCGGCAGGGGTTGCCGGTCGAGCTCTTCGAGCCAGGCGGCGAGGCGGTCTGTCATGGGTGTCGGGCTCGGTGTCGGCGAGGCGGCGAACTGGCTTTTCGAGTATTCGGACTATAGTCTTGCGGCTAGCAACCGATAACAAGAGGGAGCCTAGCAGTCCCCCTCCTTATCCTGTTCATTTCGCACGTCCGGTCCTCATGTCAAAAATCATCGGCATCATCGTCGTTTTCGCCAGTGTCCTCGGGGGCTTCCTGCTCTCCGGCGGCAAGATCGGCGCCATCATCCAGCCCTTCGAGGTCCTGATCATCGGCGGTGCGGCACTGGGGGCGTTCCTCCAGGCCAATCCGGGCAGCACGTTCATGGTGGTGCTGAAGAAAGCGCCGAAGATGTTCAGCAACCGCTTTACCCAGACCTACTACCTCGAGGTGCTGGGCATGCTCTACGAGATCCTCAACAAGAGCCGGCGCGAAGGGATGATGGCGATCGAGGCGGACATCGAGGACCCCGCGGCCAGTCCCATCTTCAGCAAGTACCCCGGCGTGCTGAAGGACGAGCGGATGACCGCCTATGTCTGCGACTACCTGCGCATCATGTCCTCCGGCAACATGGCGCCGCACGAGCTGGAAGGTCTGTTCGACATGGAGCTGTCCAGTCTCAAGGAGGACCTGGAGCATCCGTCCCACGCGGTGACCAAGGTCGCCGACGCCCTGCCGGGCTTCGGTATCGTCGCCGCGGTACTCGGCATCGTCATCACCATGGCGTTGCTTGGCGAAGGCAGCCAGGCGGAGATCGGCCACCACGTCGCCGCCGCCCTGGTGGGTACCTTCCTCGGGATTCTCGCCGCCTACGGCTTCGTCGGCCCGCTGGCCGTCGCGCTGGAGCACGATGCCAAGGAAGAGTTGAACATGTTCGAGGCGATCAAGGCCTGCCTGGTCGCTTCCGCTTCCGGCATGCCGCCTTCGCTGGCCGTCGAGTTCGGCCGCAAGGTGCTGCTGCCCGCCCATCGGCCGACCTTCGCCGAGCTCGAGCAGGCCGTGCGTGGCCGCTGAGTGGAGGCACTGTCGATAGATGGACAATAACCAGCCGATCATCGTCAAGCGCGTCAAGCGCTATGCCGCCGGCCACCACGGCGGCTCGTGGAAGATCGCCTTCGCCGACTTCGCCACGGCGATGATGGCGTTCTTCCTGGTGCTCTGGCTGCTGTCTTCGGCCACCCCGGAGCAGAAGAAGGCGATTTCCGGATACTTCCAGGACCCCATCGGTTTCAGCGAAAGCGCCAGCCCCTACGTCATCGACCTCGGCGGCACGCCGACGCCGGCGCCGGACAAGACCCTCAATCCGCAGGTCCAGGCCCAGCCGGACTCCAACGAAAGCCGGATCAGCCCCGAGCAGGACCACCAGGTCAACGCCGACCAGGCCGAGAACCTCGCCGAGCAGGTTGAGCGAGAGCGCCTGGCGCTGCTGCTGCAGGAGTTGCAGAACAAGGTCGACGAAAATCCGATGCTCAAGGACTTCAAGGACCAGATCCACTTCGAGATCACCCGCGACGGCCTGCGCATCCAGATCGTCGACGCCGCCAACCGGCCGATGTTCGACCTCGGCAGCGCGCGCCTGCAGCCGTATTTCGAGGACATCCTGCTGGCCATGGCCGAGACCATCCGCCAGGTGCCGAACAAGATCAGCATCAGCGGCCACACCGACGCCAAGCCCTATGCCGGCAACGGTGACTTCGGCAACTGGGAGCTATCGGCCAATCGCGCCAACGCCGCGCGCCGTGCGCTGGTCGCCGGCGGCTATCCGGAAGGGCAGATCGCCCAGGTTGTCGGATATGCCTCGGCACGCCTGTTCGACGACAAGGACCCGCTGAACCCGGTGAACCGGCGGATCGACATCGTGGTCCTGACCCGCAAGGCGCAGAAGGCCATCGAAGGCGAGACCGGCGCTCCCGAAGCCAGCGCCCCCGCGGCTGCCCCGGGCGAGCAGCCGAAGCCGGCTGCCGAGGCACCGGCGGCGGGCGCGCAACCTTCGCTACCGGCGGACGAGGTGCAGAAGAAGCTCAACCTGTTCGACGACGGCGGCAGCCTGAAGCTGGAGCAGATCAAGGGCGACTGAGGTTCAGTAATCCGTTTCCGGCATGCTTGCCAGGATGTGCCGGTAGCTGGCCATGCGTTGCGGCATGATGCGCCCGTCCTCCAGGGCCTGGAGCAGGGCGCAACCTGGTTCACGGTCGTGCTTGCAGTCGCGGAAGCGGCAATGCCCGAGCAGGTCGCGGAACTCGATGAAACCGGCCTCGACGTCGTCTCGCGACACGTGCCCCAGGCCGAACTCACGGATGCCGGGCGAGTCGATCAGGTCGCCGCCGCCGGGAAAATGGAACAGTCGCGCGGTGGTGGTGGTATGGGTGCCCTTGCCGGTCACCGTGGAGAGGTCGCCGACACGGGTGTCGACACCCGGCAACAAGGCATTCACCAGCGACGACTTGCCTACCCCGGACTGCCCGACGAAGACGCTCACGTGAGCGTCCAGCGCGCCGCGCAGTTCGTCCATCGCCAGGCCATTGAAGGCCGATACCTCGATCAGCGGATAACCCAGGGTGCGGTAGACATTCAGCAGCGCATCGATGCCTTCGGCATTGCTCTCGTCGACCAGGTCGGCCTTGTTCAGCAGCAGCAACGGCTGGATGCCGGCATGTTCGGCGGCGATCAGGTAGCGGTCGATCAGGTTGGCGTGCGGTTCGGGACGCGGGGCGAAGACGATGACGATGCGGTCGACGTTGGCCGCTACCGGCTTGAGCAGCCCGCGCATGTCCGGGCGGCACAGCTCGGAGCGACGTGGCAATTGCGCGACGATCACGCCGATGCCCTGGTTGCCGGCACGCCAGACCACCTGGTCGCCGGTCACCAGTGCCGGCAGGTTGGCGCGCAGGTGACAGCGGGAAACCTGGCCGTCGGCGGACTCGACCTCTACCTGAACCCCGAAATGAGCGATCACCTGGCCGGTCTGCTCCGGTCCCAGGTCGCCGCCCTCCAGCTCTTCCACGGCACGCGACTCGCGACGGGCCGCCCGGGCCGCGCGTTCTTCCTGGATCTTTTCGATGCGCCAGCTCTGCCGGCGGGTCAAGTGGCGTTTGGCCATGATGCGTCCGCATGAAAAATCGGCGGCGAGTTTAACATGGGCGCGCCGCCATCATTCGCGCGGCGGCGTTCCACGCTAGAATGCACGGCATAGCGACTGGAGCGACTCCCCATGCAGAACCCGCAGAACCTTATCTGGATCGACCTGGAGATGACCGGCCTCGATCCGGACCGGGACGTCATCATCGAGATGGCCACCATCGTCACCGACAGTGACCTCAACACCCTGGCCGAAGGACCGGTGATCGCCATCCACCAGCCAGAGGAAATCCTCGCCGGCATGGACGAGTGGAATACCCGCCAGCACGGCCAATCCGGCCTGACCCAGAGGGTTCGGGAAAGTACCGTGAGCATGGCCGAGGCCGAGGCGCAGACCCTGGCCTTCCTCGAGCAGTGGGTGCCCAAGCGCAGCTCGCCGATCTGCGGCAACAGCATCTGCCAGGACCGCCGCTTCCTCTATAGGCACATGCCCAGGCTGGAAGGCTACTTCCACTACCGCAACCTCGACGTCTCCACCCTCAAGGAGCTGGCTGCGCGCTGGGCGCCGCAGGTCCGCGAGAGCTTCAAGAAGGGCAACACCCACCTGGCGCTGGACGATATCCGCGAGTCGATCGCCGAGCTGCGCCACTATCGCGACCACTTCATCAAGCTCTGATCCGTCCGGGCCGGGCGGCAGGCGCCGGCTGGGCTAGGTTTCCCCGTGGCGCCGCAGGGCCCATTCCACGTGCTCGCGGACCAGCTCCGAAGGGAACCCGCGGCGCGCCTTCAGCGCCTCCAGCACCGGGATGGTCGAGGGCGCGTTGCCCAGCCCCACCGCCAGGTTGCGCAACCAACGTTCGTAGCCGGCGCGGCGCAGCGGCGAACCCTCGGTGCGGCCGAGGAACTCCTCCTCGCTCCAGAGGAACAGTTCGGCGAGTTCGGCGTTGTCCAGGCTGTGGCGCGGCTGGAAGTCGCCCTGCCCGGTGGGGCGGGCGAAGCGATTCCATGGGCAGACGATCTGGCAGTCGTCGCAGCCGAATACCCGGTTGCCGATCAGTGGCCGCAGCTCCAGCGGAATCGCGCCCTTGTACTCGATGGTCAGGTAGGAGATGCAGCGTCGCGCGTCCAGCCGGTAGGGGCCGACGAAGGCCGCGGTCGGGCAGATGTCCAGGCAGGCCGAGCAGCGTCCGCAATGCTCGCTGTCCATCGCCGGGTCGACGGGTAGCGGCATGTCGACGAACAGCTCGCCGAGGAAGAAGTAGCTGCCGGCCTTGCGGTTGAGCACCAGCGTGTTCTTGCCGATCCAGCCGAGGCCGGCCTGTTCGGCGATGGCCTTTTCCAGCACCGGCGCGCTGTCGACGAAGGCGCGGAAACCGAACGGGCCGACTTCGGCCTGGATGCGCTCGGCCAGTTGTTGCAGACGCTTGCGGATCAGCTTGTGGTAGTCGCGGCCGAGGGCGTAGCGCGAGACGTAGGCTTTTTCCGGTGTCGCGAGGACCTGCGCCATGCGCGTGTCGCCGGGCAGGTAATCCATGCGCAGGGAGATCACCCGCAGCGTGCCGGGAACCAGCTCGGCAGGTCGCGAGCGCTTGCTGCCGTGCGCCGCCATGTAGTCCATCTCGCCGTGGTAGCCGGCCTCCAGCCAGCGCTGCAGGTGCGCTTCGTGCTCGCCCAGCTCGACGTCGCTGATACCGACCTGCTGGAACCCCAGCTCGCGGCCCCAGTCCTTGATGGACTGGGCGAGGCGGGCGGGGTCCGGCGGGGAAAGGTTGTCGGCCAGAGGTTGGGGAGTCATGGGAGGCAACGAAGACGAGGGAAAGCGAAATGGGATAGGTATAATTCTGCCAGACTGCGCGCCTGACGCCGAATCGATCCGATGACCATGACCTTCCAGCACGACGACCTGCCACTCGCCCTCTATTCCGCCGCCCAGGTGCGCGACCTGGATGCGCGCCTGATCGCTGCCGGCACGCCGGGCTTCGAACTCATGCAGCGCGCCGCCCACGCCGCCTGGCGTGCCTTGCGCCGCCGTTGGCCGGAGGCCGCGGCGCTGACGGTGCTCGCCGGGCACGGCAACAATGCCGGCGACGGCTACCTGATCGCGGCGCTGGCGCAACGTGCGGGTTGGCGAGTGCGGGTGCTGGCGGTCGCGGCGCCGCAGCGGCTTGCCGGCGACGCGGCGCAGGCGCATGCCGCCGCGCTGGCGACCGGGGTCGTGGTGGAGCCCTGGAGCGAGTGCGCCGTGCTCGAGGGCGTAGTAGTGGATGCATTGCTCGGCACCGGCCTGGCAGGTGCCGTGCGCGAGCCCTTTGCGCAGGCCATCCGCCTGGCCAACGCCGCCGACCTGCCGGTGCTGGCGGTGGATATTCCTTCCGGCTTGAGCGCCGACACCGGCGCGGTATTGGGGGAAGCGATCAGGGCGGATCTGACAGTGACTTTCATCGGCCTGAAGATCGGGCTGTTCACTGGCGAGGCGCCGGCACGGGTCGGCGAGCTGGTGTTCGACGAACTCGGCAGCGACGCCGTCGTGCTGCAAGCGCTCCAGCCCCGGGCCCGCCGCCTGGCGCGAAATGCCCTGCCGAGGCTGGCAGCGCGGCCGCGGACCGCACACAAGGGGCTGTTCGGCCACCTGCTGGTGGTCGGCGGCGACACCGGCATGGGCGGGGCCGTGCTACTGGCCGCGGAAAGCGCCCTGCGCTGCGGCGCCGGGCTGGTCTCGGCGGCGACCCGCGTCGAACATGTGCCGGCGTTGCTGAGCCGTTGTCCCGAGGTCATGGCCCATGGCGTGGCGTCGGCGAACCAACTGCTGGCCCTTGCCGAACGCGCCAGCGTGCTGGTGCTCGGTCCCGGGCTTGGCCAGCGCGCCTGGGGTCGCAGCCTGCTGAGCGCTGTCCGGTCGCGACCGTTGCCGCAGGTCTGGGATGCCGACGCGTTGAACCTGCTGGCCCTGGAACCGGTCGGAGCAGGGCCGCAGACATGGATTCTGACGCCGCATCCCGGCGAGGCCGCGCGCCTGTTGGGTCGCTCGACCGCCGAGGTGCAGGCGGATCGTCCGGCGGCGGCGCTGGAACTGGCGCGTCGCTACCAGGCGGTGGTGGTGCTGAAGGGCGCCGGCAGCCTGGTCGCCGCGCCCGACGGACGACTCGCCGTCTGTTCCCAGGGGCATCCGGCGATGGCCGGCGCCGGCCTGGGTGACGTGCTGTCGGGCATCACCGGTGCCTTGCTGGCCCAGCGCGTGGAGGCGTTCGAGGCGGCCTGCCTGGCTGTCTGGCTGCATGCCGCCGCCGGTGAGCGGCTCGGCGCCCAGGGTCGCGGGCTGGCGGCGACCGATCTCATACCTACCGTTCGTCAGTTGCTCGAGGAGTGCAGTCCGTGTCTGAAGTGATCCTGTCCGCCGAAGGGGAAGACGCGATGCTCGAACTGGGCGGGCGCATCGCCCGGGTCAGCGGGGGGCAGGGGGTGATCTACCTGCATGGCGACCTCGGCGCCGGCAAGACCACCCTCTCGCGCGGCATCCTGCGCGGCCTCGGCCATGCCGGCTCGGTGAAAAGCCCGACCTTTACCCTGGTCGAGCCTTACGAAATCGGCGAGCTGCGCGCCTACCATTTCGACCTGTACCGGCTCGCCGATGCGGAGGAATTGGAGTTCTTCGGCATCCGCGACTATTTCGACGGCAGCGCACTCTGTCTGATCGAGTGGCCCGAGCGCGGTGCGGGCGTTTTGCCAACCGCCGATCTGGACATTACCATTACTGCCCAAGCGGGTGGACGGACACTGCGCCTGGTACCGCACGGTGCGCGGGGCGAAGCCTGGTGTGCCACCCTGACCATGGGAGCATGAGAAAAACGATGGGTTGGGGCTTGCGTCTGCGGACGTTGTTGACTGGGGTGATGATTCTGCTGGCCTGCCAGGTCGGCGAGGTTCTGGCCGCCGCGCAAATCAAGAGCGTGCGGATCTGGCGCGCTCCGGACAACACCCGTCTGGTCTTCGATCTCTCCGGTCCGGTGCAGCACAGCCTGTTCACCCTGGCCGCACCCAACCGTATCGTCATCGACGTCAGCGGCGCCCAGCTGGCGACCCAGCTCAACGGTCTCAAGCTCGGCAACACCCCGATCACCGCGGTGCGCTCTGCCCAGCGCACGCCCAACGACCTGCGCATGGTCCTCGACCTGTCGGCGCAGGTCACCCCGAAAAGTTTCGTCCTGCCGCCCAACCAGCAATACGGCAACCGCCTGGTGGTCGATCTCTACGACCAGGGCGCCGACCTGACCCCGGACGTACCCGCGACGCCGACCCCGAGCGTGCCGGTCACTCCGGTGACGCCGACCCAGCCGGTGGCCAAGCTGCCGCTGCCGACCAAGGGCGGTACCCGCGATATCGTCATCGCCATCGACGCCGGCCACGGCGGTGAAGACCCTGGCGCCCTTGGCCCGGGCGGGTTGCACGAGAAGAACATCACCCTGTCGATCGCTCGCGAGCTGCAACGCCAGATCAACCAGGTGCGCGGTTACCGGGCCGAGCTGACCCGTACCGGCGACTATTTCATCCCGCTGCGCAAGCGCACCGAGATCGCCCGCAAGAAGGGCGCCGACCTGTTCGTCTCGATCCATGCCGACGCCGCGCCGAGCCGCAGCGCCTTCGGTGCCTCGGTGTTCGCCCTGTCCGACCGCGGCGCCACTTCGGAAACCGCGCGCTGGCTGGCCGACAGCGAGAACCGTTCCGACCTGATCGGCGGCGATGGCAGCGTCAGCCTCGGCGACAAGGACCAGATGCTCGCCGGCGTGCTGCTCGACCTGTCGATGACCGCCACCCTCTCGTCGAGCCTGGACGTCGGCCACAAGGTGCTGACCAATGTCGGTCGCATCACTTCGCTGCACAAGCGTCGTGTCGAGCAGGCCGGGTTCATGGTGCTGAAGTCGCCGGACATCCCGTCGATCCTGGTGGAAACCGGCTTCATCTCGAACGTCAACGAGTCGCGCAAGCTGGCCAGCGCCAGCCATCAGCAGGCTTTGGCGCGTTCGATCACCAGCGGCATCCGCCAGTATTTCCAGCAGAGCCCGCCGCCCGGCACCTACATCGCCTCTTTGCGCGCCCAGGGCAAGCTCTCCATGGGGCCGCGCGAGCACGTGGTGCGGCCCGGAGAGACCCTGGCGATGATCGCCCAGCGCTATGAAGTGAGCATGGCCGCGCTGCGCAGCAGCAACAGCCTGTCCAGCGACAACCTGAAAGTCGGCCAGGCCCTGTCCATCCCGAGCACCGCCCTGGCGGCCCAGTGATGAGTGAAGCACCGCGTATCCAGCTGCTGAGTCCGCGGCTGGCGAACCAGATCGCCGCCGGTGAGGTGGTCGAGCGTCCCGCCTCGGTGGCCAAGGAGCTCCTGGAAAACAGCCTTGACGCCGGTTCCCGGCGCATCGACGTGGAGGTCGAGCAGGGCGGCATCAAGTTGCTGCGAGTGCGCGACGACGGTCGCGGCATCCCCGCCGACGACCTGCCGCTGGCCCTGGCTCGCCACGCCACCAGCAAGATCCGCGAGCTGGAAGACCTGGAGCGGGTGATGAGCCTCGGCTTCCGTGGCGAGGCGCTGGCCTCGATCAGCTCGGTAGCGCGCCTGACCATGACCTCGCGCACCGCCGACGCCGGCGAAGCCTGGCAGGTGGAAACCGAGGGCCGCGACATGCAGCCGCGGGTACAGCCGGCGGCGCACCCGGTGGGGACCAGCGTCGAGGTTCGCGACCTGTTCTTCAACACCCCGGCGCGGCGCAAGTTCCTGCGTGCCGAGAAGACCGAGTTCGACCATCTGCAGGAGGTCATCAAGCGCCTGGCGCTGGCCCGCTTCGACGTGGCTTTCCACCTGCGCCACAACGGCAAGACCATCTTCGCCCTGCACGAGGCGCGAGACGAGCTGGCCCGCGCGCGCCGGGTCGGCGCGGTGTGCGGCCAGGCATTCCTCGAGCAGGCGTTGCCGATCGAGGTCGAGCGCAACGGCCTGCACCTGTGGGGCTGGGTCGGCTTGCCGACCTTCTCCCGCAGCCAGCCGGACCTGCAGTACTTCTATGTGAACGGGCGCATGGTGCGCGACAAGCTGGTCGCCCACGCGGTGCGCCAGGCTTATCGCGACGTGCTGTACAACGGCCGGCATCCGACCTTCGTGCTGTTCTTCGAAGTCGATCCGGCGGTGGTGGACGTCAACGTGCACCCGACCAAGCACGAAGTTCGCTTCCGTGACAGCCGGATGGTCCATGACTTCCTCTATGGCACCTTGCATCGTGCGCTGGGCGAGGTCCGTCCCGACGACCAGCTCGCGCCGCCCGGGGCGACCAGCCTGACCGAGCCGCGACCGACCGGCGCTGCCGCCGGCGAGTTCGGCCCGCAGGGCGAGATGCGCCTGGCCGAGAGCGTGCTGGAGAGTCCGGCGGCACGGGTGGGCTGGAGTGGCGGCTCGTCGGTCTCCGGCGGCTCCTCCGGCTATTCCGCCTACACCCGGCCGGAAGCGCCGCCTTCTCTGGCCGAGGCCGGTGGCGCCTACAAGGCCTACTTCGCGCCGTTACCCGCGGGCGAGGCGCCAGCCGCGTTGCCCGAGAGCGCCCAGGACATCCCGCCGCTGGGTTACGCCCTGGCGCAGCTCAAGGGCATCTACATCCTCGCCGAGAACGCCCACGGCCTGGTGCTGGTGGACATGCACGCGGCCCACGAACGGATCACCTACGAGCGCCTCAAGGTGGCGATGGCCAGCGAAGGCTTGCGTGGGCAGCCGTTGCTGGTGCCGGAGTCGATCGCGGTCAGCGAGCGCGAGGCGGATTGCGCGGAAGAGCATTCCAGCTGGTTCCAGCGCCTGGGCTTCGAGCTGCAGCGCCTGGGGCCGGAAAGCCTGGCGATCCGGCAGATCCCTGCGCTGCTCAAGCAGGCGGAGGCGACCCAGTTGGTGCGCGATGTCATCGCCGACCTGCTGGAGTACGGCACCAGCGACCGTATCCAGGCACACCTGAACGAGTTGCTCGGCACCATGGCCTGCCATGGCGCGGTGCGCGCCAACCGGCGCCTGACCCTGCCGGAAATGAACGCCCTGTTGCGCGACATGGAAATCACCGAACGCAGCGGCCAGTGCAACCATGGGCGTCCGACCTGGACCCAGTTGGGCCTGGACGAGCTGGACAAGCTCTTCCTGCGCGGACGCTGAGCCTTGCAGCTTCGGGCGCAAAGCCCGAAGCTATGCGCTTTGTCCAAGAGCTTTCCGATGTCTTCCCTGCCTCCCGCCATCTTTCTCATGGGGCCGACCGCCGCCGGCAAGACCGACCTGGCGATGGCGCTGGCCGATGTGCTGCCCTGCGAGCTGATCAGCGTCGACTCGGCGCTGATCTACCGCGGCATGGATATCGGTACGGCCAAGCCTTCCCGGGAGCTGCTGGCGCGCTATCCGCACCGCCTGATCGATATCCGCGACCCGGCGGAGAGCTATTCGGCCGCGGAATTCCGCGCCGACGCCCTGGCGGCGATGGCCGAGGCCACCGCGCGCGGCAGGATTCCCCTGCTGGTGGGGGGCACCATGCTCTATTACAAGGCGTTGCTCGAGGGCCTGGCCGACATGCCCGGCGCCGATCCCGAGGTGCGCGCGGCGATCGAGGCCGAGGCCCTGGCCGAAGGTTGGGAGGCGCTGCACCGGCAACTCGCCGAGGTCGACCCGGAGTCGGCTGCGCGCATCCACCCCAACGACCCGCAGCGACTGATGCGGGCGCTCGAGGTGTATCGCCTCGGCGGGGTGTCGATGAGCGACCTGCGTCGCCGGCAAAGCGCTGAAAAGGCGGATTTTGACGCGTCAGGCAGGAATCAATTGCCGTATACTGTCGCTCAGCTGGCGATTGCTCCCGAGCAGCGCCAGGTGTTGCACGCGCGGATTGCGCAGCGTTTTCGCCAGATGCTGGAACAGGGTTTCATCGCCGAGGTCGAAGCACTGCATGCCAGAAGTGACTTGCATGCAGGATTACCGTCTATTAGAGCCGTGGGTTACCGTCAGGTGTGGGATTACCTGGATGGCAAGCTGTCCTACGCTGAAATGACCGAACGCGGCATCATCGCTACCCGCCAGTTGGCCAAGCGCCAGTTCACCTGGCTGCGAAGCTGGAGCCATCTACACTGGATGGACAGCCTAGCAGGTGACAATCTGCCGCGTGCCTTGAAATACCTGAAAACGGTCTCCATATTGGCCTGAGACCTTAATTTGTCCGTCTGTTTCCGGAGCGAGACCGGAGTTTGGACGGCGCCAAGTCACCCTATTCGACTACTTCAAACTACGATCCTTAAAGGAGTGCGGCACATGTCAAAAGGGCATTCGCTACAAGACCCTTACCTCAATACCCTGCGGAAAGAACGCGTCCCGGTTTCCATCTATCTGGTCAACGGCATCAAGCTGCAAGGCCAGATCGAGTCCTTCGACCAGTTTGTCATCCTGCTGAAGAACACCGTCAGCCAGATGGTTTACAAGCACGCGATCTCCACCGTGGTACCGAGCCGTCCGGTGCGTCTGCCGAGCGGTGACCAGCCGGCCGAGCCGGGCAACGCTTGACGGGAGTCCGCTTTGTTCTTTGAGCGCCCAGGTGGTGGGGAACAGGCTGTTCTGGTGCATCTGGAAGGGCAGAACCCCGAGGCGCGTGAAGACCCGCAGGAGTTCCAGGAGCTGGTGCGTTCGGCCGGCGCGGAAACGGTGGCATTCGTCAGCGTCTCCCGCCACCAGCCGAGCGCCAAATATCTTATCGGCAGTGGCAAGGTCGAGGAGTTGCACGACCTGGTCAAGGCCGAAAACGTCGAGCTGGTGATTTTCAACCACACCTTGACGCCCAGCCAGGAGCGCAACCTCGAGCGAGCGTTCGAGTGCCGCGTACTCGACCGGACCGGGCTGATCCTCGACATCTTCGCCCAGCGCGCACGTACCCACGAAGGCAAGTTGCAGGTGGAACTGGCGCAACTGGAGCACATGAGCACGCGGCTGGTACGCGGCTGGACCCACCTCGAACGGCAGAAAGGCGGTATCGGCCTGCGCGGTCCGGGCGAGACCCAGCTGGAAACCGACCGACGCCTGCTGCGCGTGCGCATCCGCCAGATCAAGCAGCGCCTGGAGAAGGTCCGCAGCCAGCGCGAGCAGGCTCGACGCGGGCGCAAGCGCGCGGATATCCCGGCGGTCTCCCTGGTCGGCTATACCAACGCCGGCAAATCGACCCTGTTCAATGCGCTCACCGCCTCCGAGGTGTATGCCGCCAACCAGTTGTTCGCCACCCTCGACCCCACCCTGCGTCGCCTGCAACTGGACGATCTCGGGCCGGTGGTGCTGGCCGACACGGTGGGCTTCATCCGTCACCTGCCGCACAAGCTGGTGGAGGCCTTCCGCGCTACGCTGGAAGAGTCGAGCAACGCCGACCTCCTGCTGCACGTGATCGACGCCTACGAGCCCGAACGGGATGCGCAGGTCGAGCAGGTGCTGGCGGTGCTCGGCGAGATCGGCGCCAACGAATTGCCGATGCTCGAGGTCTATAACAAGGTCGACCTGCTACCCTCGGTCGAGCCGCACATCCAGCGCGACGACTCCGGCAAGCCGGTGCGCGTCTGGCTGTCGGCGCAGACCGGCGAAGGCCTCGACCTGTTGCGCCAGGCCATCGCCGAGCTGCTCGGCGAGGACCTCTTCGTCGGGACCTTGCGCCTGCCCCAGCGGCTCGGGCGCCTGCGCGCCCAGTTGTTCGAACTGGGCGCGGTGCAGTCCGAGGCGCACGATGAGGAAGGTTGTACCCTGCTGCAGGTGCGCCTGCCGCGGGCCGAGTTGAACCGCCTGGCGAGCCGCGCTGGCTGGCAGCCGGCGGAGTTCGTTGCGCAACACACTTTGCAATAAAGCCCGTATCGCTGCTTTTGGCAGCGGGCAGGGCATTCGGTAGCATGGGTGGCCGCGCCGCAGGCGCGTTTCGCGTTACTAGATGGAGAGCGCTATGGCTTGGAACGAGCCGGGTGACAACTCGAACAACAACGATCGAGACCCGTGGGGAGGCCGCCGCGGTGGTGGTGGCGGCGGTGGTGACCGCAAGGGGCCGCCCGACCTGGATGAGGCTTTCCGCAAGCTTCAGGACAGCCTGAACGGGCTGTTCGGTGGAAAAAAACGCAGTGGCAACGGTTCCGGCTCCGGTTCCGGCGGCAAGGGCGGTGGCCTGGGCCTGTTCGGCATCGGCCTGGCGATCCTCGCCGTGCTCTGGCTGTACAACGCCATCTATGTGGTGGACGAGCAGGAGCAGGCGGTCATCCTGCGCTTCGGCAAGTATTACGAGACGGTCGGTCCCGGCCTGAACTTCTACTTCCCGCCGATCGACAAGCGCTTCCAGGAGAACGTCACCCGCGAGCGTGCGTACAGCAAGCAGGGGCAGATGCTCACCGAGGACGAGAACATCGTCGAAGTGCCGCTGACCGTGCAGTACAAGATCAGCAACCTGCAGGACTTCGTGCTCAACGTCGACCAGCCCGAGGTCAGCCTGCAGCAGGCGACCGAGAGCGCGCTGCGGCATGTCGCCGGCTCCACCACCATGGACCGGATCCTCACCGAAGGCCGCGAGCAGATGGCGACCGAGGTGCGCGAGCGCCTGCAACGCTTCCTGGATACCTACAGGACCGGTATCACCGTGACCCAGGTGAACATCCAGAGCGCCCAGGCCCCGCGTGAGGTGCAGGAAGCGTTCGACGACGTGATCCGGGCCCGCGAGGACGAGCAGCGCGAGAAGAACCAGGCCGAAGCCTATGCCAACGGCGTGGTGCCGGAGGCGCGTGGCCAGGCTCAGCGCATCATCGAAGAAGCCAACGGTTACCGCGACGAGGTGATTTCGCGCGCCCAGGGTGAGGCGGATCGCTTCTCCAAGCTGCTGGTGGAATATCGCAAGGCTCCGGAAGTGACGCGCGAGCGTCTGTACCTGGACACCATGCAGGAAGTCTTCAGCCAGACCAGCAAGGTGCTGGTGACCGGTCAGCAAGGGCAGAACAACCTGCTCTACCTGCCGCTGGACAAGATGATCGATGGTCGTAACGCCGCGCCCGCTACGGGTGCCGGTGCTTCCGCCGGTGGTGGCAGCGCCAGCGCTTCCGACCTGGGGTCGCGGATCGTCAACGACCTGCGCCAGCAAGACGCGCGTACGAGGGAGAGCCGCTGATGGGCAACAAGTCTTTGATCGCTCTGATCGTCGGTGTCGTCGCCGCCATCGTCCTGTGGAACAGCGTCTACGTAGTCCAGCAGACCGAGCGCGCGGTCATGTTGCGCTTCGGCCGGGTGGTCGAGTCCGACGTCAAGCCGGGCCTGCACTTCAAGATCCCGTACGTCAACCAGGTGCGCAAGTTCGACGCTCGCCTGCTGACCCTGGATGCCCCGACCCAGCGCTTCCTGACCCTGGAAAAGAAAGCGGTGATGGTGGATGCCTATGCCAAGTGGCGGGTGGCGGATGCCGAGCGCTTCTATACCGCTACCTCGGGCCTCAAGCAGATCGCCGACGAACGCCTGTCGCGGCGTCTCGAAGCGGGTCTGCGCGACCAGTTCGGCAAGCGTACCCTGCATGAAGTGGTATCGGGCGAGCGCGACGCGCTGATGGGCGACATCACCGCTTCGCTGAACCGCATGGCGCAGAAGGAGCTGGGTATCGAGGTGATCGACGTGCGGGTCAAGGCCATCGACCTGCCGAAGGAAGTCAATCGCAGCGTCTTCGAGCGGATGAGCACCGAGCGTGAGCGCGAGGCCCGCGAGCACCGCGCCAAGGGTCGCGAACTGGCCGAAGGCATTCGTGCCGACGCCGATCGCCAGCGCCGGGTAATCGTTGCCGAAGCCTACCGCGAGTCGGAAGAGACCCGCGGTGACGGCGACTCCAAGGCTGCCGCGATCTACGCCAAGGCCTACAACCAGGATCCGGAGTTCTATTCCTTCTACCGTAGCCTGAAGGCGTATCGCGAAAGCTTCGCCGAGAAGCGCGACGTACTGGTGCTCGATCCGAGCAGCGAGTTCTTCCGCTATCTGAACAAGGCCAACAAGTAATACTCGGTTCTCCGGCGGGCGGCAGCGCCCGCCGGAGAAATCGTGTTATGATGAGCCAGCCGGGAAATCCCGGCTTTTTTGCGTCCGCGAGAATCATGTGGCAGGAATTCGGCATCGCTTTTTGTCTCGTGCTGGTGCTGGAAGGCATCCTGCCGTTCCTGTGTCCGCGACAATGGCGCGAGGCGGTCACCGGCATCGGCCGGCTGAGCGACCGTCACCTGCGTCTCGTGGGGCTGGGCAGCATGCTGCTCGGCACCCTGCTTCTTTACTGGATTCACTGATGATGTGCCGCCCGGCTGAAAGGGGAGAGGCGAAATGGCAACGGTAGACCGCTGGCTGCTGCCAGATGGGATCGAAGAGGTGCTGCCCCCGGAGGCGGCGCGCATCGAAGCAGCCCGCCGTCAGGTGCTGGATCTGTTCCACCGCTGGGGTTACGAGTTCGTCGTGACCCCGCATATCGAATACCTGGAGTCGCTGCTCACCGGCGCGGGACAGGATCTTGACCTGCGCACCTTCAAGGTGACCGACCCGGCGTCCGGCCGGCTCATGGGTTTCCGTGCCGACATTACGCCGCAAGTGGCGCGGATGGATGCGCACAGCCTGCGCCGCGAGGGACCGAGCCGCCTGTGCTATGCCGGCAGCGTGCTGCATGCGCAGCCGCGCGCGCTGTCCACTTCGCGTAGTCCGATCCAGCTGGGCGCCGAGCTGTACGGCGATCCGAGCCCTGCCAGCGATGTCGAGGTGATCAGCCTGATGCTGGAAATGCTCGAGATGGCGGAAGTGCCGGACGTGCACATGGACCTCGGCCATGTCGGTATCTACCGCGGCCTGGCGCGCGCGGCAGGGCTGTCCGGCGAAGTCGAGCAGCAGTTGTTCGATGCCTTGCAGCGCAAGGCGGTGGACGAGGTCGAGGCGCTGACTGCAGACCTGCCTGCCGAGCTGCGCGGCATGTTGCGTGCGCTGGCCGAGCTATGCGGCGGCCGCGATGCGCTGGAGCAGGGCCGTGCCCGTCTGGCGGCGGCGCCGGCCGATGTCCAGGTGGCGCTGAACGAGCTGATCGAGATCGCCGATTCGCTGGCTGGACGTTTCCCCGGCTTGCCGCTGTATTTCGACCTCGGCGAGCTGCGTGGCTATCACTATCACACCGGCGTGGTGTTTGCGGCCTTCGTGCCCGGCGTTGGCCAGTCCATCGCCCAGGGCGGTCGCTATGATGATATCGGTGCCGATTTCGGGCGCGCCCGCCCGGCCACCGGTTTCTCCACCGATCTGAAAAGCCTGGTCACTCTCGGCCAGGCCCGGTTGGACCAGGCCGTATCGGGTATCTGGGCGCCGGCCGAAGGGGCCGGGCTCTGGCAGGCGGTGCAACGACTGCGCCGCGACGGGCAGCGTGTCGTCCAGGCTCTGCCCGGGCAGGATGCGGCTTCTGCGCGCGAGGCGGGCTGCGACCGGCAGCTGGCGCTGCGCGATGGCAATTGGCAGGTGGCGCCGCTGGCGTCCTGAGATTCCGCCGGCCGCGGCCGGCATCGAACTTCCACGATGGGGACAAGTGTTATGGGTAAGAATGTCGTAGTCCTGGGCACCCAATGGGGTGATGAGGGCAAGGGCAAGATCGTCGACCTGCTCACCGAGCAGGCGGCTGCCGTAGTTCGCTACCAGGGTGGTCACAACGCTGGCCACACCCTGGTGATCGATGGCGAGAAAACCGTCCTGCACCTGATTCCATCGGGCATCCTGCGCGAAGGCGTGCAGTGCCTGATCGGCAATGGCGTGGTGCTGGCGCCGGATGCGCTGCTGCGCGAAATCACCAAGCTGGAAGAGAAGGGCGTGCCGGTGCGCGAGCGCCTGCGCATCAGTCCTTCCTGTCCGCTGATCCTGTCCTATCACGTCGCCCTCGACCAGGCGCGCGAGAAGGCCCGCGGCGAAGCCAAGATCGGCACCACCGGTCGTGGCATCGGCCCGGCATACGAGGACAAGGTGGCGCGTCGCGGCCTGCGCGTCGGCGACCTGTTCCACCGCGAGCGCTTCGCCGCCAAGCTGGGCGAGCTGCTGGACTACCATAACTTCGTCCTGCAGCACTACTACAAGGAGCCGGCCATCGACTTCCAGAAGACCCTGGACGAGGCGATGGAGTATGCCGAGCTGCTCAAGCCGATGATGGCCGATGTC
This sequence comes from Pseudomonas sp. FDAARGOS_761, assembly GCF_013343155.1. Lineage (NCBI taxonomy): Bacteria > Pseudomonadati > Pseudomonadota > Gammaproteobacteria > Pseudomonadales > Pseudomonadaceae > Pseudomonas > Pseudomonas sp. FDAARGOS_761. The sequence continues at coordinate 6,305,329 of NZ_CP054572.1, forward strand.
GCTGCGACCCTGCACGACCTGCGCAAGCACGGCAAGGACATCATGTTCGAAGGCGCCCAGGGATCGCTGCTGGACATCGACCATGGCACCTATCCCTACGTGACCAGTTCCAACACCACCGCTGGCGGTACCGCCACCGGTTCCGGCTTCGGCCCGCTGTACCTGGACTACGTACTGGGTATCACCAAGGCCTATACCACTCGCGTCGGCTCCGGTCCGTTCCCGACCGAGCTGTTCGACGACGTCGGCGCCTACCTGGCCAAGCGCGGCCACGAGTTCGGCGCCACCACCGGTCGCGCTCGTCGCTGCGGCTGGTTCGATGCCGTGATCCTGCGCCGCGCCATCGAGATTAACAGCATCTCCGGCCTGTGCCTGACCAAGCTCGACGTGCTCGATGGTCTGGACGTGGTGCGCCTGTGCGTCGGCTACAAGAATGCCGATGGCGATGTGCTGGAAGCGCCGACCGATGCCGACAGCTACATCGGCCTGCAGCCGGTCTACGAGGAAATGCCCGGCTGGAGCGAGTCGACCGTGGGTGCGAAGACCCTGGAAGAGTTGCCGGCCAACGCCCGCGCCTACATCAAGCGCGTGGAGGAACTGGTGGGTGCGCCGATCGATATCATCTCCACCGGTCCGGACCGCAACGAAACCATCATCCTGCGCCATCCATTCGCCTGAGGCGGATAGCGGGGCGGTGACGGAACGGGCTGCGCATGCGGCCCGTTTTCATTTCCGGGGTCGGCGCCGCGGCGAGCGGGGGAAGGTGGCGTGGCTCGAAGGGAAAAATCGCGGACAACAAAAAGCCGAGCGATGCTCGGCTGTTTGTCTTGAAGATGGTGCCCAGGAGAAGACTCGAACTTCCACGGTGTTGCCACCGCTAGGACCTGAACCTAGTGCGTCTACCAATTCCGCCACCTGGGCATGCTTTTCAGCATTGTGCGATGATCGCTCATCGACTTGGGTGTTGCAAACCTTGTCGCAGTTTCAATGCCTGGTAGTGGCTGAACTGCTGAAACAAAAACGGTCTAATGTCCGGCTTTGTCTGAAATATGGTGCCCAGGAGAAGACTCGAACTTCCACGGTGTTGCCACCGCTAGGACCTGAACCTAGTGCGTCTACCAATTCCGCCACCTGGGCACTGGAGTCGATGATCGCTCATCGTTTCCGTGTTACAACGTCTCAGCAACGTTGTGGGCGCGAACTATACGAGTACGTATTCTGCTTGTAAACCCCTGATGCGATAAAAATTATTCTGCTGCCGAAGCTGACCGACGAAGCGTTTTCGCGCTTCAATAGAGCAATGGCAGCAAACGCTAAAGAAGAAAAGGTGACCTACCTCTAATGGCCGATTGGCAAAACCTCGATCCCGAGGCCGCTCGCGAAGCGGAAAAGTACGAAAACCCCATCCCCAGCCGGGAACTGATCCTGGCTCACCTATCCGAGCGAGGCGCTCCGGCGACTCGCTCCCAGTTGCTCGACGAGTTCGGGCTCGCCGGCGAGGAGCCGGAAGAGGCCTTGCGTCGTCGCCTGCGCGCCATGGAGCGCGACGGGCAGCTTATCTATACGCGTCGTGGCGCCTACGCGCCGGTGGACAAGCTGGACCTGATCCGCGGCCGCATCAGCGGGCACCGCGATGGCTTCGGCTTCCTGATCCCCGACGATGGCAGCGACGACCTGTTCCTCAGCCCCACCCAGATGCGCCTGGTGTTCGACGGCGACCGCGCCCTGGCCCGGGTGTCCGGCCATGACCGGCGCGGACGCCGCGAAGGCCAGCTGGTCGAGGTGATCGAGCGGGCCCACGAGATCGTGGTCGGCCGCTACTTCGAGGAAAGCGGCATCGGCGTGGTGGTCGCGGACAACCCGAAGATCCAGCAGGAAGTCCTGATCCCGCCGGGCAAGGCCGGCAAGGCCAGGCACAACCAGTTCGTCCAGGTGCGCATCGAGCAATGGCCGAGCATCCACCGCCAGGCCCAGGGCGAGATCGTCGAGGTGCTCGGCGACTACATGGCGCCGGGGATGGAGATCGAAGTCGCCCTGCGCAGCTACGATATCCCCCACGTCTGGCCGGCCGCGGTGGAGAAGGAAGCGGCCAAGCTCAAGCCGGAAGTGGCGGAGAAGGATAAGGAAAAGCGTGTCGACCTGCGCCAGGTGCCCTTCGTCACCATCGACGGCGAGGATGCCCGCGACTTCGACGACGCGGTGTACGCCGAGGCCAAGCGCGGCGGCGGCTGGCGCCTGTTCGTGGCGATCGCCGATGTCTCGCACTACGTGAAGGTCGGTTCGGCGCTGGACGAAGAGGCGGCCAGGCGCGGCAACTCGGTGTATTTCCCCGAGCGGGTGATCCCGATGCTGCCGGAGGTGCTGTCCAATGGTCTCTGCTCGCTGAATCCGCTGGTCGACCGGCTGGCCATGGTCTGCGAGATGACCCTGTCCAAGGCCGGCAAGCTGACCGGCTATCAGTTCTACGAAGCGGTGATCCACTCCCATGCGCGCCTGACCTACACCAAGGTCAGCCAGTTGCTCGAGCATCCCGACAGCGTCGAGGCCGAGAACCTGCGCCAGCAGTTGCCCGGCGTGGTGCCGCACCTGCAGCAGTTGTATGCGCTGTATAAAGCGCTGCTGGCCGGCCGCCATGTCCGCGGCGCGATCGATTTCGAGACCCAGGAAACCCGCATCGTCTTCGGCGCCGACCGGAAGATCTCGGAAATCCGCCCGACCCAGCGCAACGATGCGCACCGCCTGATCGAAGAGTGCATGCTCTGCGCCAACGTGGCGACCGCACGCTTCCTGCAGAAGCACGCCATTCCGGCGTTGTACCGGGTGCATGACGGCCCGCCGCAGGAGAAGCTCAACAACCTGCGCCAGTTCCTCGGCGAGCTGGGGTTGAGCCTCGGCCGCGGCAAGGCCGCGCCGACCCCGGGCGACTACCAGGAGTTGCTGGAGAAGATCCACGACCGCGCCGACTTCCGCCTGATCCAGACGGTCATGCTGCGTTCGCTCAGCCAGGCGGTGTACAGCCCGGACAACAATGGCCACTTCGGCCTCAACTACGACGCCTACACCCACTTCACCTCGCCGATCCGGCGCTACCCGGACCTGCTGGTGCACCGTGCGATCCGCAGTGTGATCCGCTCCAAGGCGGAGACTCCGCACGTGCAGCGGGCCGGCGCGGCGAGCATGCCCAAGGCGCGCATCTATCCGTACGACGAATTGCGCCTGGACCAGTTGGGCGAGCAGTGCTCGATGACCGAGCGGCGTGCCGACGAGGCCACCCGCGACGTGACCAACTGGCTGAAGTGCGAATACATGCGCGAGCGGGTCGGCGAGACCTTCCCTGGCGTAATCACCGCGGTCACCGGTTTCGGTCTGTTCGTCGAGCTGACCGACATCTTCGTCGAAGGCCTGGTCCATGTGACCGCGCTGCCCGGCGACTACTATCATTTCGACGCCGTGCACCATCGCCTCAGCGGCGAGCGCACCGGGCGCAGCTTCCGTCTCGGCGACACCACGGAAGTGGTAGTGGCGCGGGTCGACCTGGACGAGCGGAAGATCGATTTCGAGCTGGCCGGAAACGTGCTGAGCGCGCCGATCGGACGCAAGAAGCGCAACGGCGACAAGTCGGCGAACGCCGGCAAGGCGCCGAAGGGGCGCAAGGGCGCATCCGTGCCCGAGGTCGACCTGGAGCCGGCGCTGGCCAGTCCCGACGCCGCGGTGGTGCCGCGGCGCAAGGCCGGCAAGGTGCAGGCGCTGCCGCCGGTCGCGCCGGAGCTGCTGGCGCAGGCCGCGGAGATGCTCGGCAACACCGACGTGCGCAAGAGTCGCGAGGTGAAGCAGGCGCTGCTCGCCGAGGCGCGCGTCGGCGGCGGCAAGGACAAGGGCGGGAAGAAGGGCAAGGTCGTTCCTGCGGGCAAGAGCGCGAAGGGCAAGGCCAAGGGCGGCAAGCCCGCCACTGCCGCCAAGCCGGGAAAGCCGACCAAGCATCGCAAGGGGCCTTCCAAGCCGAAGGCCGACAACGCTCCGGCCGCCACCGGGGCGCGCAAACGTAAGGCCAAGTCATGAGTCAGTGGGAAAAGGTCTACGGCGTGCATGCCGTGGAAGCGTTGTTGCGTCATCACCCGAAGCGGGTCAAGCAGTTGTGGCTGGCCGAGGGGCGGCATGATCCGCGGGTCCAGGTGCTCACCGAGCTGGCAGCCGGGTTCCGTATTCCGGTAGGGCAGCGCGACCGGCGCGAACTCGACGAGTGGGCGGAAGGCGTCCACCAGGGCGTGGTCGCGGAAGTCAGCCCCAGCCAGGTCTGGGGCGAAAACATGCTCGAGGAACTGCTCGAGCGGAGCGAGGGCGTGCCGCTGCTGCTGGCCCTGGATGGCGTCACCGATCCGCACAACCTCGGCGCCTGCCTGCGTACCGCCGATGCGGCGGGGGTGCAGGCGGTGATCGTGCCCAAGGACAAGTCCGCGACCCTCAACGCCACCGTGCGCAAGGTCGCTTGCGGCGCCGCCGAGGTGATCCCGCTGGTGGCGGTGACCAACCTCGCGCGCACCCTGGAAAAGCTCCAGCAGCGCGGCCTGTGGGTGGTCGGCACCGCTGGCGAGGCGGACAAGACCCTCTACCAGCTCGACCTCACGGGGCCGACCGTACTGGTGATGGGCGCGGAAGGCAAGGGCATGCGCCGGCTGACCCGCGAGCACTGCGACTTCCTCGCCAGGTTGCCGATGGCCGGCAGCGTCAGCAGCCTGAACGTCTCGGTCGCCACCGGCGTCTGCCTGTTCGAGATCCTCCGCCAGCGCACCCCGCTGGAGTGAGCGCGTGCGGGGCCGCCGCGGCGCGGCCCCGCGCCATTCCATCCGCTGTACAAATATTCGCCAATCTTCCTTGCTTCGCCGGTTGCCCTTCTCTAGAATGTCGCCCCTTGCCGCGCGGGCAGGCGTTCGTTCGCCTCTCCACCAGGCAAGCCAAGAAAACATTCACTCCTTGCCTGACCGTTCTGCGGCAGGCTGCAACCCGTAAGGAGCATTTATGCGTCATTACGAAATCGTGTTCCTGGTTCACCCGGACCAGAGCGAACAAGTCGGTGGCATGGTCGAGCGTTACACAAAGGCCATCGAAGAAGACGGCGGCAAGATCCACCGTCTGGAAGACTGGGGCCGTCGTCAGCTGGCCTACGCCATCAACAACGTGCACAAGGCCCACTACGTTCTGATGAACGTCGAGTGCAGCGCCAAGGCCCTGGCTGAGCTGGAAGACAACTTCCGTTACAACGATGCCGTGATCCGTAACCTGGTCATGCGTCGCGACGAAGCTGTCACCGAGCAGTCCGAGATGCTCAAGGCTGAAGAAAGCCGCAACGAGCGTCGCGAGCGTCGTGAGCGTCCGAACGATAACGCTGAAGGCGCCGATGGCGACGACAACAGCGATAGCGATAACGCTGACGAGTAATTCCGGACCAGTATTGAGGAGCCAATCACATGGCACGTTTCTTCCGTCGTCGTAAGTTCTGCCGCTTCACCGCCGAAGGCGTGAAAGAGATCGATTACAAGGATCTCAACACCCTGAAGGCCTACGTTTCCGAAACCGGCAAGATCGTTCCGAGCCGTATCACCGGCACCAAGGCCAAGTACCAGCGTCAGCTGGCGACCGCTATCAAGCGCGCCCGCTACCTGGCCCTGCTTCCTTACACCGACAGCCACGGCCGTTGAGATCGGGCAGTCGAACGCTGGTAAGGGATAGATCGCATGCGCGCACTGGCTGAGTTCACCATGCGCGGCCGCATGCAGGCCACGCTCGCCGTGGCAGGCTCCGCGGTTGTTCCACTGTTGTTCTGGCTGAGTGCCGCCGCCGGTAGCCTGGTGCTGCTGCGGCGCGGATTCGGCGACGCCTTCGGCGTCCTGGCCTGGGCGGTGCTACCGGCGATGTTCTGGTGGTACCTGGGCGATCCGAGCATCCTTCTGGTCCTGCTCGGTACCCTGACGCTGGCGCAGATCCTGCGCGCCAGTACGTCCTGGAGCCATGTGCTGCTGGGCAGTGTTGCAGTTGGCGTGGTATTCGCGCTGGTGCTGGGGCATACCTCCAGCGAGCTGATCGGCGCCCTGGCGACGGAAGTCACCAAGGTCCTGACCCAGCTTCGCGGGGAGTCCCAGCTGTCGGGCGAAGAGCTGGACAAGTTGCAGGTGGCGCTGGTGCCGACCCTGACCGGGGTCATGGCTTCCTCGCTGCAGGTGACCTGCCTGCTCTGCCTGATGCTCGCGCGGTACTGGCAGGCTTCGCTGTACAACCCGGGCGGCTTCGGCCGCGAATTCCGGAGTTTGCGGCTGGCGCCGGCGGTTGCCGTGATCCTGCTGCTGGGGGCCGTCGTGGTCCCGGCGCTGGAAGTGCAGGCCGCGGTGCTCGGCCCGTTGTGCAGCGTGCCGCTGATCATCGCCGGCGTGGCGCTCGGGCATGGCCTGATCGCCCTGAAGCGCCTCGCGGGTGGTTGGCTGGTGGGCCTGTACCTGGCTGTATTGCTGCTGGGGAACCTGATCTGTCTTTTAGCGGTTGTCGACAGTCTGTTTGATTTTCGTGGACGCCTGGCCCGGCGCCAGGGTTCCACGAACGGTGAAGGTTAAAAGTTAAGAGGTAAGACTCAAATGGAAGTCATCCTGCTGGAAAAAGTCGCCAACCTGGGCAACCTGGGCGACAAGGTGAACATCAAGGGCGGTTACGCCCGTAACTTCCTGCTGCCGCAGGGCAAGGCCACCGTCGCCACCGCCGAGAACGTCGCTGCGTTCGAAGCCCGCCGCGCCGAGCTGGAAAAGGCTGCCGCCGAGAAGAAGGCCGCTGCCGAAGCCCGTGCTGCCCAGCTCTCCGAGCTGGTGGTAACCCTCGGCGCCCACGCTGGCGACGAAGGCAAGCTGTTCGGTTCGATCGGCACCCGCGACATCGCCGAAGCCGTTTCCGCTGCCGGTTACCCGCTGGAAAAAGCCGAAGTTCGCCTGCCCAACGGCGCGCTGCGCAACACCGGTGAGTTCGACGTCGCCGTGCACCTGCACACCGACGTGGAAACCACTCTGAAGCTGATCATCGTCGCTGAGTAAGCGATCCGATCGGTAGGGCTGGGCGGGCATATGCGTGTCCGCGGCAGTCCGCTAACATCGGGCACGGTACCGGCAACGGCACCGTGCCCGTTGTTTTTTCCGCTGTTCCTTTTTCTTGCGTCGAGTCTATGAACGAGATCACCAGCCCCGAGCAATACGACCTGGAAACCACAGCCCTGAAGGTGCCGCCGCACTCGATCGAGGCCGAGCAGGCCGTGCTGGGTGGCCTGATGCTGGACAACAACGCCTGGGAGCGGGTGTCGGACTCGGTGTCCGACGGCGATTTCTACCGCCATGACCATCGCCTGATCTTCCGCGCCATCTACAAGCTGGCCGAGGCCAACCAGCCGATCGACGTGGTGACCCTCTCCGAGCAGTTGGAGAAGGAAGGACAACTGGCCCAGGTCGGCGGCCTGGCCTATCTCGGCGAACTGGCGAAGAACATTCCGTCGGTCGCCAACATCAAGGCCTACGCGCAGATCATCCGCGAGCGCGCCACCCTGCGCCAACTGATCGGCATCAGCAACGAGATCGCCGACAGCGCCTTCCACCCGGAAGGGCGCGGCGCCAACGAGATCCTCGACGAGGCCGAGCGGAAGATCTTCGAGATCGCCGAAGCGCGACCGAAGACCGGCGGGCCGGTGGGGATCAGCGATATCCTGGTCAAGACCATCGACCGCATCGACTACCTGTTCAACACCAGCGAGGCGCTGACCGGGGTGTCCACCGGTTTCACCGACCTCGACGAGAAGACCAGCGGCCTGCAGCCGGCCGACCTGATCATCGTCGCCGGGCGTCCGTCGATGGGTAAGACCACCTTCGCCATGAACCTGGTCGAGAATGCGGTGATGCGCACCGACAAGGCCGTGTTGGTGTACTCCCTGGAGATGCCCTCCGACTCGATCGTGATGCGTATGCTCTCGTCGCTCGGTCGCATCGATCAGACCAAGGTCCGTTCCGGCAAGCTCGACGACGAGGATTGGCCGCGCCTGACCTCGGCGATCAACCTGCTCAACGACAAGAAGCTGTTCATCGACGACACCGCCGGCATCAGCCCCTCGGAAATGCGTGCGCGGACCCGTCGCCTGGTGCGCGAGCACGGCGACCTGGCGCTGATCATGATCGACTACCTGCAGCTGATGCAGATACCCGGCTCCAGCGGCGACAACCGGACCAACGAGATTTCCGAGATCTCCCGCTCGCTGAAGGCCCTGGCGAAGGAATTCAACTGCCCGGTGATCGCCCTGTCGCAGCTCAACCGCTCCCTGGAGCAGCGACCCAACAAGCGCCCGGTGAACTCCGACTTGCGCGAATCCGGGGCGATCGAGCAGGACGCCGACGTGATCATGTTCGTCTACCGCGACGAGGTGTACCACCCGGAGACCGAGTTCAAGGGCGTCGCCGAAATCATCATCGGCAAGCAGCGTAACGGTCCGATCGGCACGGTGCGCCTGGCCTTCATCGGCAAATACACGCGCTTCGAGAACCTTGCCGCCGGCATGTACAACTTCGAGGACGAATGACCCGGCTTGGGTCTTGCCCGGCGGGCGCCTTACCATAGGCACCCGTTTCAGTTGCAGGACCCGATGCCATGCGTCCCCTCGTTGCCACCGTCGACCTTTCCGCCATTCGCCACAACTATGCCCTGGCCAAGCGCTGCGCGCCGCAGCGCCAGGCGTTCGCGGTGGTCAAGGCGAACGCCTATGGCCACGGTGCGCGCGAAGTGGTTACCGCGTTGCACGACGATGCCGATGGCTTCGCCGTGGCCTGCCTGGAGGAGGCCGCGGAAGTCCGCGCCTTGCACGCCAGCGCGCGCATCCTGTTGCTGGAAGGCTGCTTCGAGGCGAGCGAATACGCCCTCGCCGGGCAATTGCGCCTGGACCTGGTGATCCAGGGCGCGGAACAGGGCGAGGCGTTCCTCGCCGCCGGCCTGGATATTCCACTCAACGTCTGGCTCAAGCTCGACTCCGGCATGCACCGCCTGGGCTTCGATCCTGCCGCGCTGCGCGCCTGGCATGCGCGCCTGCGCAGCCATCCCGGTGTGCGCGAGCTGAACCTGATCAGCCATTTCGCCTGCGCCGACGAACGCAACCATCCGCTCACCGAACAGCAGCTGGAGAGTTTCCTCGGCCTGCTCGACCTGGACTTCGACCAGCGCAGCCTGGCCAATTCGGCGGCGGTGCTGACCATCCCGGCCGCCCACATGGACTGGCTGCGGCCGGGAATCATGCTCTACGGGTCGACCCCGCTGGCCGACCTCAGTGCTGCCGAACTGGGCCTGAAGCCGGCCATGAGCCTGGGCGCGCAGTTGATTTCACTGCGCGAGGTGGCCGTGGGTGAGAGCGTCGGCTACGGCGCCACCTGGATCGCCGAGCGGCCGGCGCGGATCGGCACGGTCAGTTGCGGCTACGCCGACGGCTATCCGCGTACCGCGCCAGCCGGGACTCCGGTACTGGTCGGGGGACGCCGCGCGACCCTGGCCGGGCGGGTCTCGATGGACATGCTGGCGGTCGACCTCTCCGACCTGCCGGAGGCTCGCGTTGGCGACCCGGTGGAGTTGTGGGGCGCCGGGTTGTCGGTGGACGAGGTCGCCCGTGCCTGCGGCACCCTTGGCTACGAGCTTCTGAGCAAGGTCACGGCTCGGGTTCCGCGACGCTACAGCCACTGATTCAGGAGATACGCTCCGGTGCCAGGGCGGTCGGCCAGGGGAGCGCCGGCGCGGTCTCGCGTTCATCGTCGGCAGCCATCGCATAGCCGGCGCGCCCGGCGCCCTTGACCCGGTACAGCGCCTGGTCGGCGGCCTTGTAGAGTTTGCCGAACTGCAGGGCGTCGCCGGGAAACAGGGCGACGCCGATGCTCGGTGTGATCACCAGCCACTGCTTGGCGAACTCCACCGGTTTCGCCAGTTCTCGCAGCAGGCGTTCGGCGATGTCGCGGGCATGCTGCTCGGCATTCGACCCGCCGACCAGCACGGCGAATTCGTCGCCGCCGAGGCGCGCCACGCAATCCTCGGTGCGCACGCAATGGCGCAGCCGCTGGGCCACGTTCTGCAGGACGAAGTCGCCGGCATCGTGGCCATGGGTATCGTTGATCGGCTTGAAGTGATCCAGATCGATCAGCAGCAGCGCCATGCTGTTGCCGTGGCGGCGCGCGTCGTCCAGGGCGCTTTCGGCGAACTCCATCAGGTGCCTGCGGTTGCCAAGCCCGGTCAGCGGGTCGTGATGGGCGGCGTACTGCAGTTGCGCTTCGCGCATCTGCAACTGGCGATTGGCCTCGCTCAACTCGTTGGTACGGACTTCCACGGCGCGTGCCAGGTCGCGCTGGGCGCTGTGCAGCAGGGCCAGGCGCGCGTTCTTTTCCTGGTCGGCCTGGTCCAGGGCCAGGGCCCTTTCCTGCTTCAGATCCTGGATGCGCGAGGCGAGCGCCAGGGAGAACAGCAGGGCCTCCAGGGTCAGCGCCAGCGGGAAGACCATGGCGTTGGCCGAGGTCGGCTGGACCAGCGCGGTGGCGCGCATCACGCCAAGGCTGACGCTGCCGAGCACCAGGCCGAAGCCGACCAGGTACAGGCGCGCCGTGGCCGAACCCTGGCGCCAGCGCTGCACTGCCAGGCCGATGGCGATCGGCAGGTTGGCCAGCAGGGTCAGCGCCAGCACGCCGGCCGCCTGCCAGCGCCAGCCGGCGGCGTTGAACGCCAGGCAGGCAAGGAACAGCAGGCAACAGGCGTTCAGCAGGTGATGGGCCCAGCGTGCGTGCTGCCGGCTTTGCAGCAGGTTCTGGCTGAAGCGGATCACGCAGATGCCCCAGATCGCCAGCAGCGCCAGGCGGTCAAGCCACCAGGGCACCGCCCGCTCGGGCCAGAAATACTCGAAACCATGGCCGCTGATGCTCAGGGTCAGCACCAGCGCGCTGGCAGCGGTCAGCACGTACCAGAAATAGGCGCGATCGCGCAGGCTGGTGAAGAGGAACAGGTTGTACAGCAGCAGGGCGAGGATCAGCCCGTAGGCCATGCCGAACAGCAGGTTGCCCTGGCTGCGGTATTCCAGCAGTTCGTCGTGGCTCCAGAGCCTCAGCGGAAAGGCGTTGCCGCCGGGATCGTAGCTGCGCAGGTAGACGCGCAACGGCCCATCGCCGGGAGGGAGCTGGAACAGCGGATGACGATAGGCGTGGTCGCGGCCCTCGGCGAAGGGCACCGCTTCGCCGCTGCGATGTTCGCGGAACCCGCCGCGCTCGTCGGGGAGGTACAGGCGCAGGTCGTGCAGGCTGGCGCTGGCGACTTCCAGCCACCAGCCGCCGGATACCGCCTCGCGTCTCGGCAGGTCGAGGCGCAGCCACCAGACGCTGCGACTGAGGCCGACGCTGGTGCGGCCGGCGGCGGCGACGAAGCGGCCGGCCTGCTCCGTTTGTTCGAGGTCCTCCACCGCCAGGTTGCCATCGGGGTCTTCGAGCAGGTCCAGCGAGCCGTTCAACCAGGCGCCGCTGGCCGGGGGCGCTGGAAACTCCGGCGCGGCGCGCGAAACGGCGCTGGCCAGTAGCAGGAAGATGACCGCGAGCAGGGCAAGAGGATGGCGCACGATGACTCTCCCGGGGGCCTGCCTTAGAGGCCGGGTGAGATGACGATGAATGGAGTATAGAAAGAAGGTGGCGAAATGATGGCATTTTTTCGAAGCCGGCCGACGGCAGGCAATACCCAGTGAAAACGTCGGAATTGCTCATTTTTTGTGCTATATTCCGCGCCCGCGTTTTCGCGACCCCCTATTCCTAGAGATACCCCCTGGTGCCCGTGATGCAAGCCGCCAAGCCGCTGTTCGACTATCCCAAGTACTGGGCCGAGTGTTTCGGTCCGGCGCCCTTCCTGCCTATGAGTAGGGAAGAGATGGATCAGCTCGGCTGGGACTCCTGCGACATCATCATCGTCACCGGCGATGCCTACGTCGACCACCCGTCCTTCGGCATGGCCATCATCGGCCGCCTGCTGGAGGCCCAGGGGTTCCGCGTCGGCATCATCGCCCAGCCGGACTGGCAGTCGAAGGACGACTTCATGAAGCTCGGCGAGCCGAACCTGTTCTTCGGCGTGGCGGCCGGCAACATGGACTCGATGATCAACCGCTACACCGCGGACAAGAAGGTCCGTTCCGACGACGCCTACACCCCCGGCGGCCTGGCCGGCAAGCGCCCGGACCGCGCCAGCCTGGTCTACAGCCAGCGCTGCAAGGAGGCCTACAGCCATGTGCCGGTGATCCTCGGCGGGATCGAGGCCTCGTTGCGCCGTATCGCCCATTACGACTACTGGCAGGACAAGGTCCGCCGCTCGATCCTGATGGACGCCACGGCCGACATCCTGCTCTACGGCAACGCCGAGCGTGCGGTGGTGGAAATCGCCCAGCGCCTGGCCCAGGGCGAACCGCTGAGCGCGATCACCGACGTGCGCGGCACCGCCTTCGTCCGTCGCGACACCCCGGAGGGCTGGTTCGAGATCGATTCCACGCGGATCGACCGGCCGGGCAAGATCGACAAGATCATCAATCCCTACGTGAATACCCAGGACACTGCCGCCTGCGCCATCGAGCAGGAAAAGGGCGTGCAGGAGGACCCGCAGGAAGCCAAGGTCGTGCAGTTGCTGGCGAACCCCAGGCTGACCCGGGAGAAGACCGTGATCCGCCTGCCGTCTTTCGAGAAGGTGCGCAACGACCCGGTGCTCTATGCCCACGCCAACCGCGTGCTGCACCTGGAGACCAACCCGGGCAACGCCCGTGCCCTGGTGCAGAAGCACGGCGAAGTGGATGTCTGGTTCAACCCGCCGCCCATTCCGATGAGCACCGAGGAAATGGACTACGTGTTCGGCATGCCCTATGCCCGCGTACCGCACCCGGCCTACGGCAAGGCGAAGATTCCCGCCTACGAGATGATCCGCTTCTCGGTGAACATCATGCGTGGCTGCTTCGGCGGCTGCACCTTCTGCTCGATCACCGAACATGAGGGACGGATCATCCAGAACCGCTCGCACGACTCGATCATCCGCGAGATCGAGGAGATGCGCGACAAGGTGCCCGGCTTCACCGGCGTGGTCTCCGACCTTGGCGGACCGACGGCGAACATGTACCGCATCGCCTGCAAGAGCCCGGACATCGAGCGGCACTGCCGCAAGCCGTCCTGCGTGTTCCCCGGCATCTGCGAGAACCTCGATACCGACCACAGCTCGCTGATCGAGCTGTACCGCAAGGCCCGGGCGCTGCCGGGGGTGAAGAAGATCCTGATCGCCTCCGGCCTGCGCTACGACCTCGCCGTCGAGTCGCCCGAGTACGTCAAGGAACTGGTGACCCACCACGTCGGCGGCTACCTGAAGATCGCCCCGGAGCACACCGAGCGCGGTCCGCTGGACAAGATGATGAAACCGGGGATCGGCACCTACGACCGCTTCAAGCAGATGTTCGAGAAGTTCTCGAAGGAAGCCGGCAAGGAGCAGTACCTGATCCCGTACTTCATCGCCGCCCACCCCGGGACCACCGACGAAGACATGATGAACCTGGCCCTGTGGCTCAAGCGCAACGGCTTCCGCGCCGACCAGGTCCAGGCGTTCTATCCCTCGCCGATGGCCACCGCCACCGCGATGTATCACTCGGGCAAGAACCCGCTGCGCAAGGTCACCTACAAGAGCGATGGCGTGACCATCGTCAAGAGCGACCAGCAGCGGCGCCTGCACAAGGCCTTCCTGCGCTACCACGACCCGAAAGGCTGGCCGCTGCTGCGCGAGGCGCTGGAGCGGATGGGGCGCGCCGACCTGATCGGCAATGGCAAGCACCACCTGATCCCGACCTACCAGCCGGATACCGGCGAATACCAGAGCGCCCGGCGGAAGAACTCGACGCCGGCCGGCAGCAAGAAGGCCGGCAAGCTGCTGACCCAGCATACCGGCCTGCCGCCACGCGCCAGCGACGGCGGCAAGCCGTGGAGCAAGGGCCAGCAGAACAAGGCGACGGCCTTCGCCAAGGGCAAGAAGAAGTCGCGCCAGCCGAACATCCCGCGCTGATCGCCGGGGCGGCCCTGCCGCCCGCAAAGGGTGCGTGGCTGCAACGCTGCCAGCGGTCGCGCACCGTCGCGGTGCATCGCCGTGGCGCGACCTCCTGGCCGCCCGGGGCTGGCGGCGCTGGCACAAGTCTTGCGCTTCCGGGGCAACCCGGTCTTCGCGGAGAACCGCGCTGGCGGACCCGGCAACGCCTCGTCGCTTCGCTCCGGCGGCGCGTCGCCGACTCCGCTACAGTGACCGCAACCCCAGCCCCGCGAGCCTTCGATGCCCGAGCTGCTTGCCCACTATCCGTTCACCGATACGGCCTACCATGAGCTGCTCGATCGCCAGGGTGGCGTGCGTCCCCATTGGCAGCGGCTGTTCCGCCAACTGGAGCGCAGCAGCCCTGAGCAACTGCGCCAGCGCCAGGCCCTGGTGGAACGGCAGATCCAGGAGAACGGCGTCACCTACAACGTCTACGCCGATCCCAAGGGCACCGACCGCCCCTGGGCGCTGGACCTTCTGCCGAACCTGCTGTCCGCCGCCGAGTGGCAGCCGATCGCCGCCGGCGTGGCACAGCGTGCTCGGCTGCTCAACGCGCTGCTGGCCGACCTGTACGGCGAGCAGCGTCTGCTCGCCGAAGGGCTGCTGCCCAGCGAACTGGTCTTCGGCCATCCGAACTTCCTCTGGCCGGCGCTCGGCATCCGGCCGCCCGGCGGGATCTTCCTGCACAGCTATGCCGTCGACCTGGCGCGCGATGCCGACGGACGCTGGCAGGTCCTTGCCGACCGCACCCAAGCGCCGTCCGGCGCGGGCTATGCGCTGGAGAACCGGCAGATCGTCTCGCGGGCCTTGCCGGAACTCTATCGCGACCTGCGTGTGCGGCATCTCGCCGGGTATTTCCGCACCCTGCAGGAGACCCTCGCCAGCCAGGCCGCCGGCGACGGCGAGACGCCGCTGGTGGTGCTGCTGACTCCCGGACGTTTCAACGAAACCTACTTCGAGCATCTCTACCTGGCGCGCCAGCTCGGTTTCCCGCTGGTCGAGGGGCACGACCTGACGGTGCGCGACGCCACCCTCTATCTCAAGACCCTCGGCGGCCTGAAACGGGTGCACGCGGTATTGCGGCGCCTCGATGACGACTTCTGCGACCCGCTGGAATTGCGTACCGACTCGGCGCTGGGCATTCCCGGCCTGCTCGAGGCGGTACGCCAGGGGCGCGTACTGGTGGCCAACGCACTGGGCAGCGGAGTGCTGGAGTCGCCCGGCCTGCTCGGCTTCCTGCCGCAGGCCTGTCGCCGCCTGCTTGGCGAGGAACTGGCGCTGCCCTCGCTCGACACCCGCTGGTGCGGCGAGCCGCAAGCCCTCGAGGCGATACTCGCGGCACTGCCCGACCTGGTGATCAAGCCGGCCTTTCCCGGCCAGCGCTGCGAACCGCTGTTCGGCCACGCCCTCGACAGTGCCGGCCTGGCATCCCTCGGCGAGCGCTTGCGCGAGCGCCCGCAGGCCTACGTGGCGCAACGCCTGGCGCAGTTGTCCCAGGCACCGGTCTGGCGCGACGGCAAGGCCGGCGTCGGCCTGCAGTCGCGGGCCATCGGCATGCGCGTATTCGCCGTCGCCGCCAGCGACGGCCGCTACTGGGTGATGCCCGGCGGCCTGACCCGCGTAGCCTCGGCGGCGGACGCCGAAGTGGTGTCGATGCAACGCGGCGGCGCGAGCAAGGACACCTGGGTACTGGCCGAGCGTGCGGTCGGCGGCGAGCCGTGGCGGCCGCGCCGGCTCGGCGTGCGCGACCTGGTCCGCGAGGATCCCTACCTGCCGTCGCGGGTGGTGGAAAACCTGTTCTGGTACGGCCGCTATGCCGAGCGTTGCGACGACCATGCGCGCCTGCTGCGGGTGGTGCTGTCGCGCTACGTGGATGCCGATGGCGACGAAGAGGCGTTGCGCAGCGCCCTGGCCCTGGCCGGCGGCATCGGCCTGCTGCCCGGGGATGGCGAGCCGTTGGAAAGGTGCCTGTTGCGGGCGTTGCTCGACGAGCACTGGCCGGCGAGCCTGTGCGCCAACCTGCGGCGCCTGCACTGGGCGGCGGCGCAGGTGCGCGGGCGCTTGTCCGGGGAGAACTGGCTGGCCTTGCTGGAGCTGCAACGCGACATGCAGGCGCTTGATCCGGCACGCACCGACCTCGGCGAAGCGCTGGACTTCCTCAACCGGCTAGTGATGTCCCTGGCCGCGTTGTCCGGTTTCGCCCTCGACGACATGACCCGCGACGACGGCTGGCGTTTCCTGATGATCGGCCGGCGCATCGAGCGCGTGCGCTTCTTCGCCGAGAGCATCGCCGCCTTCCTCGACGGCGGTAGCGCCTGGGACGCCGGCGCGCTGGAGTGGCTGCTGGAGCTGGGTAACAGCGGCATCACCTACCGCTCGCGCTACCTGGCGTCGCCGCAGCTGGTCCCGGTGCTCGACCTGCTCCTGTTGCACGAGCAGAACCCGCACTCGCTGCGCTTCCAGTTGCAGGCCCTGGAGCGTTCGCTGGAGCGCCTGCACGAGGAGTTCGGCGCGCCACGTGAGCGGGAACTCAGGACCCTGGGCGAACGCCTGCGCAGCTTCGATCTGGCGGCCCTGGAAAGCCCGCTGTTCGGCGCGGCAGGACTCGACGAGGTGCTCGTCGGGCTGGCGCGACTGCTGCGCGACATCGCCGCCTGCGCCGGACAGGTCTCCGATCGGCTAGGCTTGCGCTATTTCGCCCATGTCGACGATGTCAGCCAGAGAACGGTATCCACCTGATGTCCGCACCCGCGCTTCGCTCCGTTCCGCTCCAGGGCGCCCGCTACCAGGTGCTGCACGACACCCATTACCGCTATGCGACGCCGGTCTCGCTGTCGCGGCAACTGGCGCATCTCTGGCCACGCGAATGCGCCTGGCAGGCCTGTCATGAGCGGGCACTGCTGATCGAGCCGGGGCCGAGCCGGCGCGAGGATGGCCACGACGCATTCGGCAATCCGCTGAGCCGGCTGGCCTTCGAGCGTCCCCACGAGGCGCTGCGGGTCAGCGCGCGACTGCAGATCGAAGTGTTCGCCCATGCGCCGGCGCAACTGACCGCGTCGCCGGCATGGGAAACCGTCGCCGCCGGGCTGGCATTTTCCGGGCGGGCGCTGTCCGCCGCCGAGCTGGAAGCCTGCCGCTATCGCGTCGAGTCGCCCTATGTGCGCATCCAGCGGCGATTCGCCGAGTTCGCCGCCGACTGCTTCCCGCCCGGACGGCCGTTGCTGGTGGCGGCGGCGGCACTGATGGAGAAAATCTTCCGCGAGTTCGCCTTCGATGCGCAGGCCACCCAGGTGGCGACGCCGCTGGACGAAGTGCTGGAGCGCCGTCGCGGGGTCTGCCAGGACTTCGCCCACCTGATGCTCGCCTGCCTGCGCGCGCGCGGACTGGCGGCGCGCTATGTCAGCGGCTACCTGCTGACCCGCCCGCCGCCCGGGCAGGCGCGACTGATCGGCGCCGACGCCTCGCATGCCTGGGTCTCGCTGTATTGCCCGGAGAACGGCTGGGTGGATTTCGACCCGACCAACGACCTGTTGCCCGACCTGGAGCACATCACCCTGGCCTGGGGGCGGGATTTTTCCGATGTGTCGCCGCTGCGCGGAGTGATCCTCGGCGGTGGTAGCCATGACCCGGAGGTGCGGGTGACGGTGCTGCCGCTACGGGAAACTGCCGGCTGATCAAAAAATGATCGGCTCCGCGGTGGCCCTGCCGCCCGGGACTCCCGGACCTTTTCACCCAGGTTGTCCACAGCCTCGCCCACGCCGTTTGGGGACAACGAAGCGGTGCTCCGGCAAATTCGCGGCGCCGTGCTAGCTTTTCCAGAATCCGCTACGGACGTTGTCGGGCCAAGGGCCGGAGCCTGCCTTTCCGGTGCCAGGGGCGGTTCTCGTACGGAGCCAGACTCCTTCCTTGCGCACGGTGAGCGATATGGATGACACGACGATCGTCAACGTAGGTACCGAGAAGATCAACGCGCTCTGGGCGACGGTGTCCCAGTACGCCTTCGCCTTCGGCATCAAGATTCTCGCGGCCATCGCCTTCTGGGTGATCGGCCGCTGGCTGATCGGCTTCGCCGTCGGCATGGTGCAGAAATCCCTCGAGCGGCAAAAGGTCGATCCCACCGTGCTGCGCTACGTGGGTTCGTTCATCACGGTGACCCTGAACGTGCTGCTGGTGGTGGGCATCCTCGGTTTCTTCGGCATCCAGACCACCAGCCTGGCGGCGCTGATCGCGGCGGTCGGCCTGGCCATCGGCATGGCCTGGTCGGGATTGCTGGCGAACCTGGCGGCCGGCGGTTTCATCATCGTCCTGCGGCCGTTCAAGGTCGGCGACTTCATCTGCGCCGGCGGAGTGACCGGCACGGTCAAGGAGATCGGCCTGTTCACCACGGCGATCAACACTCCGGACAACGTGCTGACCATGGTCGGCAACAACAAGATATTCGGCGACAACATCCAGAACTTCACCCACAACCCGTTCCGCCGGGTCGAGTTGAAGGCGCAGCTTTCCGGTGCCGCCGACTACCAGGCGGCCATCGCCCTGCTCAAGCAGCGCGTCGCGGCGATTCCCAACGTGCTCGGCGAGCCGCCGGTGGACGTGGAAATCCTCGAGTTCAACCTGGTCGGGCCGGTGCTGGCGGTGCGCCCGTATTGCCACAACGACCATTACTGGCAGGTCTATTTCGATACCAACAAGGTGATCAAGGACGCCCTCGGCGCCGACTTCCCGGCACCGATGCCGGCGCAGACGGTGATCGTGCAGCAGTCCGCCGGCGCCTGACGTTTCCCGCTCGGCACCGACGCCCCGTCCTGCGGGGCGTTGGCGTTTGTGCGCGGACCGGGTGGCGGGCCGCGCGGAGAAAACGGGCCATCGGCGAGTCCAACGGGCACCCCGGCGAACAAGGTATAGTGCGGGCCTGCAACCGTCGCCGCAGCCGGCCGGGTTTCATCGGGAAAAGGATTCCGTGTGTTCTTCAGATTGCTCTTGATCGCCGTCCTGCTGGCGGTATCCGCGTGCAGCTCCAAGGCTCCCGGCCCGGGGGCGTCGGTGCCGAAGGTCGTGCGCGGCGAGTATCGCGTCAAGCGCGGCGACACCCTCTATTCGATCGCCACCCGGCACGGCTGGAACTACAAGGACCTGGCGCGCGCCAACGGCATCCGCCCGCCCTACGCGGTCAAGGTCGGCCAGGTAGTGCGCTTCGACGGGCGCAAGTCGACCTACGTCGCCAGCAGCCGCTCCTCGTCGAGCAGCCGTGCGCGCAAGCCGCCGCCTCCGCCGCCGTCGGTGACCCTGCGCGGCTGGCAGTGGCCGATGAAGGGGCCGGTGATCCGCCGCTTCTCCAGTTCCGACAAGCTCAACAAGGGCATCCGCATCGCCGGCACCCTGGGCCAGCCGGTACAGGCCTCGCTGGCCGGCAAGGTGGTGTTCGCGGTGAACAACATGCGTGGCTACGGCAACCTGGTGATCATCCAGCACGGTACCTCGTACACCAGCACCTACGCGCACAACAGCCGCTTGCTGGTGAAGGAGGGGCAGATGGTCAGCAAGGGCCAGAAGATCGCCGAGGCCGGTTCCTCGGATGCCGACCGGGTGCAGCTGTACTTCGAGATCCGCCAGAACGGCCGGCCGCTCGACCCGCTGAGCCTGCTGCCGCCGTCCTGAGAGAGGAGCGGATCACTGCGGGGTGCGGTCGACCCACTTCGGCGCCACGCTTGGCGTCCAGGCGGCGAGGGCATCGAGCAGCGCCTCCGGACTGGCACCGCGCTGCAGCATGCCGCGGTGTTCGGCGCGGACGAAGCGTTCGTCGACCAGGTGGTCGAGGAAGGTCAGCAGCGGATCGTAGAAACCGTTCACTTCGAGCAGGCCCAGCGGCTTGGCGTGGTAGCCCAGTTGGCCCCAGGTCCAGACCTCGAACAGCTCTTCCAGGGTGCCGAGCCCGCCGGGCAGGGCGATGAAGGCGTCGGCCAGCTCGGCCATGCGCGCCTTGCGCGCGTGCATGCCGTCTACCACTTCCAGGCGGGTCAGGCCCTTGTGGCCGATCTCGGCCTCCTGCAGGCTCTGCGGGATGATCCCGATCACTTCGCCGCCGGCGGCCAATGCGGCGTCCGCCACGGTGCCCATCAGACCGACCGCGCCGCCACCGTAGACCAGGGGCAGGCCGCGCTCGGCCAGGTGCCGGCCGAGGGCCACGGCGGCTTCCTGGTAGACCGGGGAAGCGCCGGGGCTGGCGCCACAGAATACGCAGACGGAACGCAAGGTCATGATCGACTCCTGTCGGGGGTGGAAAAAGGCGCACAGGGTAGCGGCTGGGAGCGCTTCGACCAAGCCGTGCGAAGCGTTGCCGGACGTTGCGTCGCAGGCGCGAAGCGGCACATCTGTGCTAAAACAGGAGTTCCCCGTAGTAAACGCCGGGCAGATCCCGCTCGATGCCCCGCCACGTCCGGTTCGGGTTTGACCTGAATCAGTGGAACTCGGTGCCCGATCGGGCAGTCTGCTCTTTCAGGATTCATCGCCCAACCTGCCTAGGAGGCTGCTCCATGCTACGTAAACTCGCTGCGGTATCCCTGCTGTCCCTGCTCAGTGCGCCGCTGCTGGCTGCCGAGTGCTCGGTGGACATCCAGGGTAACGACCAGATGCAGTTCAACACCAATGCCATCACCGTCGACAAGAGCTGCAAGCAGTTCACCGTCAACCTGTCCCACCCCGGCAACCTGCCGAAGAACGTCATGGGCCACAACTGGGTACTGAGCACCGCCGCCGACATGCAGGGCGTGGTCACCGACGGCATGGCTTCCGGCCTGGACAAGGATTACCTGAAACCCGACGACAGCCGTGTCATCGCCCACACCAAGCTGATCGGCTCGGGCGAGAAGGACTCGGTGACCTTCGACGTCTCCAAGCTGAAGGAAGGCGAGCAGTACATGTTCTTCTGCACCTTCCCGGGCCACTCCGCGCTGATGAAGGGCACCCTGACCCTGAAGTGATGCGCGAGCGATCCGCTGCATGAAAAAGCCCGGCCGCTGCCGGGCTTTTTCATGGGCGCGCGCCGGGCTCAGCGCGCGTAGCGCGCCGCCATCGCTTCGCCGGCCAGTTGGTGCACGCGCCGGGTCGGATGCCACTCGTCCCAGAAGTAGTACTGGTCCGGGTTGGCGCAGGCCGGGCGGACGCTGGGCTGGGTCGGCTGGCAGGGCGCGTCCAGCTCCACCAGGCCGTAGCGTGCCGGGTTGCGCCGCAAGTGGCGGCTGAAGGTGAGATGGTCGAACCAGCTCAGCTCCAGGCCGCGGGTCTTGCGCAGGGCGGCGAGCTGGATCGGCAGGCTGGCGTTGACCGCTTGCAGGTAGCGCTGCGCACGCTCGACCCGGTTGCCGACGACCACCGCCGGGACCACGCTCAGGTCGGTCGAACTGACCACCAGGAAGCGTCGTGCGCCGGCCTCTCCGAGACGCTGCACCGCGGCGCGGATGTTCGCCACGCTGCTGCCGGCCAGTTGTTCCAGGGACTGCTCGCCGGCGAAATCCTCGTGCTCGAAGAAATCGTTGGCGGAGACGAAGATGAAGTGCAGCGCCTGGCCGTCGGCCGGCTTGCCGTCCAGCGTGGCGAGGTAGGCGTCGACCTGGCCGGCGAGGCCGGTATGGCGGTAGGCGCTCATCCAGCCGTAGTAGTTGTCCGCTCCGCTCTTGGCGCCGCCCACCGCATGGTCGGCCAGTTGTGCGCCGAGCTGGCGGGCGAGCACCTCGACGGCGGTCGGGCCGTTGCTCCAGCGGCCCTGCCAGTAGACTTCGCCGGGCAATGCCTGGGCGCCGGCGATGCCCTTGGCGAGCATCTCGCGGGTCAGTCGCTGGCTTTCGCCGTTGTCCGAATAGCTGTCGCCGAAGGCGTGGATCTGCCGTACCGGCGCGAGCAGCGGGGACGTGTGTCCGCAGGCCTGGCCGGCCAGCAGGACACCGAGGAGCAGGGCGGGGAGACGGGTGCGCATGGCTGGCCTTCGCAGGGATTCAGCTTCCTTCTAGCGTGCCGCCGCGCGGACTTGAAGACCTGGTTGCGACAGGCACATTCCCGCCCGCGACAAAGGCCCGTCGACGACGGGCCCGCCGCACGGGCCGGGAGGCTCAGGGCGCCTTCGGCAGTTCGCGCTTGTGCTGGGTCTTGTGGTAGGTGTCGACGATCACCCGCGCGGCTTCCTCGCGCAGCGGCTGGCCGTGCAGGAAGGCGTCGATCTCGGCATAGGTGACGCCGTGGGAAGCCTCGTCCGGATGGCCGGGGCGCAGGTCCTCGAGGTCGGCGGTGGGGATCTTCTCCACCAGGTTCTCCGGAGCGCCGAGGGCGCGGGCGAGGGCGCGTACCTGATGCTTGGCCAGGCCGCTGAGCGGAGCCAGGTCGCAGGCGCCGTCGCCGAACTTGGTGAAGAACCCCATGACCGCCTCGGCGGCATGGTCGGTGCCGATCACCAGGCCGCCGCGTGCGCCGGCGATGGCGTACTGGGCGACCATGCGGATGCGCGCCTTGATATTGCCGATGACGAAGTCGCTCTTCGCCGGCTCGAGTCCTTCCAGGGCTTCCAGCTGTTCCGCCAGGGCTTTCACCGACGGACCGATGTTGACGGTCTGCTCTTCGTCGGCGCGGATGGTCGCCAGCGAGGCCTGGGCATCGGCCTCGTCCTGCTGCACCTGGTAGGGCAGGCGCACGGCGATGAAGCGGTAGGCCTGGTCGCCGGTCTGCTCGCGCAGTTGCTCGACGGCGCGCTGGGCCAGCAGGCCGGCGGTGAGCGAGTCGACGCCGCCGCTGATCCCCAGCACCAGGGTCTTCAGCCCGGAATCCTTCAGGCACTGCTGGATGAAGGCGATGCGCCGGGCGATCTGCGCCTGCACGTCGGCCTCCGACTGGAACGGCGGCTGGACCTGCAGGGCTTGGGCGATGTCGCGTTGGATCTGTTGCATGTTCGGGCTCCCGTTAGGTGCGAAAGGATTAGGCCGGCACGTTGAAGACGTGGCGGAGGTAGGCGACGAAGTTCTCGTCGCGGCATTGGGTCTTGCCCGGGGCGTCGGATATCTTCGCCACCGGATGGCCGTTGCAGGCCGTCATCTTCAGGACGATGTTCATCGGCTCGACCCCCGGGATGTCGCAGGTCAGGTTGGTGCCGATGCCGAAGCTGACGTTGATCTTGCCACGTAGCGCGCGGAACAGCTGCAACGCCTTGGGCATGTCCAGCCCGTCGGAGAACACCAGGGTCTTGCTCAGCGGGTCGATACCCAGGCGGCGGTAGTGGGCGATGGCTTTCTCCGCCCAGGCCAGCGGGTCGCCCGAATCGTGGCGCAGGCCGTCGAAGAGCTTGGCGAAGTACAGGTCGAAGTCGTCGAGGAAGGCGTCCATGGTAATGCAGTCGGTCAGGGCTATGCCGAGCTGCCCGCGGTACTCGCGGACCCAGCAGTCCAGCGCCGCTTGCTGGCTGTCGACCAGCCGCGGGCCGAGTTGCTGGTGGGCCATCAGCCATTCGTGGGCCATGGTGCCGATCGGCTTGAGATCGTACTCGCGGGCCAGGTGCACGTTGCTGGTGCCAACGAAGCGCCCGGGGAAGTCGCGCTTGAGGATATGCACCACTTCCTCCTGGGTGCGGTAGGAGAAGCGCCGGCGGGTGCCGAAGTCGGCGACCTGGAATTCCGCGAGTTCCTCGCTGCTGGCCTGGGCGGAGAGCCAGTCGAGCTTGCGATAGAGCTGCTCGCCGACCTGTTCCAGGACCACCTCGCGGTAGCGATAACGGTTGCGCACCTCGCTGACGATGGCCAGCAGCGGCACCTCGAAGAGGATCACGTGCAGCCATGGGCCGCGCAGGCGGATTGCCAGTTGGCCATCCTCGATGCCGGTGTGCACGTAGCGCAGGTTGAAGCGGAACAGGCTGAGGAAGCGGATGAAGTCCGGCTTCATGAACGGGATGCGTTCGAGGAAGGCGAGCTGGTCGGCGGTTACCTCGACTTCGGCGAGGCGCTCGATCTGGTAGCGGATCTCCGCCAGGTACGGACGCAGGTCCTCGGCGTTGCGGCAGCGGAATTCCCACTCCACTTCGGCGTTGGGGTAGTTGTGCAGCACCGCCTGCATCATGGTCAGCTTGTAGAAATCGGTATCGAGCAGGTTCTGCACGATGCGCTCGGCAAAGACGCTTTCGGCCATGTTCACTTCTCCTTGTCGGCGCCGGCGAGGGCGCTATCCAGTCGTTCCAGGTCGGCGCAGAGGATCACCCCGGCGTCGCGCATCTCGTCGCAGGCCCGCTGCGCGGTGTCCTCGGCGATGGCCCGGCAGGCGGGCAGGTAGAGCAGCACCTCGAAACCGGCGCGGCGCAGTTGCAGGGCGGTGTTCTTCACGCAGTAGTCCAGCGCCAGGCCACCCACCAGCACATGGCTCACGCCATTCTGCCTCAGGTATTCGATGACCCCGGTGCTGCGGCGTTCCGCCAGATCGTGGTAGCAGGCGCCGTAGGGGTGCAGGTCCGGCTCCACGCCCTTCCAGACGAAGAAGTCGTAGTCGATCGGCCGCGGCAGTTCGTCGAGCAGCTCGAAGCCCGGCGTACCCGGTACGCAGTGGCTCACCCAGGTCAGGTCGGCATCCGGATAGGCCAGCGGCCGCAGCATCTGCTCGGCGCTTTCCACTACCCAGGCAGCCTTCGGGCTGTGCGCGTCCTTGCTGCCCAGGCGCAGCGCGGCGCGGCTGGCCAGTTGGTTGAGGGCGGCGCCGATGGCGTCGCCGCCGGGCACCGGCAGTTCGTCCGGGCACAGCGGGGTGAAGCCTTTCTGGGCGTCGACATCGAAGCTGGCGATCTTGCTGGGGCGATTCATGGAAGCCTCCGCTTGACGGGTTGGGGCTGAATGTGGGTACATAATTCATCACGTGAAATAAGTCGTCAAGCACTTGTACTACAAAATTTCGCAGTGGAAGGTATTTTCTATGCGTGATGAAATAAGTTCCCGGATTCGCCGACTGCCTGCCGGGATGAGCGGCGGACGCGCCCCCGACTTCGCTCTCGCGGTCTATGGTGGGGCGTTCGACCCGCCGCACCCCGGCCATGAGTCGGTGATCCGCCGGGCGCTGCTTTGCGCCGAACGGGTCGCCCTGGTGCCGAGCCACCGCCACGCCTTCGGCAAGCGCATGGGCGATTTCGAGCTGCGCTGCCGCTGGCTGGCGCGGCTGGCCCGGCGGATCGATCCGCGGCGGGTGTATTGCGAGCCGATCGAAGCAGGATTGATGCCCGATCGTCCGGCGGTCTACAGCATCGACCTGCTGGAAGCGCTGGCCGCGCGTAGCGGCCTGGCGTCAGCGCGGATCGCCCTGCTGATCGGCGCCGACAACGAGGCGGAGCTGCCGCGCTTCGAACGCGCCGCCGAATTGTGCTGGCGCTTCGGCCGGCTGGTGGCGGAGGAGCGGCTGCCGCTGCACAGCTCGATGATCCGCCAGCGCCTGCGCGAAGGACTGGCGATACCGGAGGCCTGGTGCCTGCCGGAAGTGAAGGACGAACTGCACTGCTATGGCGGCGAACGCCAGGCGGTCTGAAGAGAGGAGTGACGATGAGTTCAGCGGAAGTATTGGCCAGCGTGGATATCGTGGCGTTGCGCCTGAACCCCGGGCACGGACTGGAGCTGTTGCTGATCCGCCGCGCCCAGGCGCCTTTCGCCGGCCAGTGGGCCTTGCCCGGCGTGCTGGTCAACGGCCGCAGCGCCGACCACAGCCTCGACGACGCGGCGGTGCGCGCCCTGCGCGACAAGGCGCGGCTGGAGCCGGCCTACATCGAGCAGGTGGCCACGGTCGGCAACGCGGTACGTGACCCGCGCGGCTGGTCGCTGAGCGTGTTCTACCTGGTGCTGGTCGGCCCGGACACCCAGGTGGAGGACGACGACCTCGACTTCGTGCCGCTGCGCGACGTTCGCAGCGAGCGCTTCGCCCTGCCGTTCGACCACGCCCAACTGGTACAGCAGGCCTGCGAGCGCCTGGCGAGCAAGTCGGTGTACAGCGCCCTGCCGTTGTTCCTGCTGGCGCCGCGCTTCACCGTGGCCGAGGCGCTGAAGGCCTTCGAGTGCGCCATCGGCCAGGAAGTCCAGCATTCCAGCCTGCGCGGCCGCCTGGAGCGGATGAAGGAGGCTGGCTGGGTCGAGGACACCGGCGAACGCCAGCGTCCGCCCATGGGGCGCCCGCAACACGTCCTGCATTTCACCCCGAAGCCGGGCGGCGCCTTCGTTTTCGACCGCAGCCTGCTGGCGTCCTGACAAACGGGTGCGGCAGGGCCGGTGAGGCCGCTCCCTGCCGCGCTTGCTAGACGGTGAAGCGCTGGATCTGCTGCTCCAGCCCGTTTGCCAGCTTCGCCAGCTCGACACTGGAGGTGGAGGTCTTCACCGCGCCCTCGGCGACTTCGCCGATGCTGGCATTGAGCGAGTCGATGTTCTGGCTGACCTCGCTCGCGGTGGCTGTCTGTTCTTCCGTCGCCGTGGATATCTGCGCGTTGCTCTGGGCGATGCCTTCGATCGCCTGGGCGATGAGACCGAGCGCCTTTCCCGCCTCGTGGGCGCGCTGGACGCTGACCTGGGCCTGCTCGCGTGACTGCTGCATCACGCTGACCGCGCTGCTGGCGCCTGCCTGCAGGGCTTCGATCATCTCGCGGATGGTTTCGGTGGCCTTGTGCGTATTGGTGGCCAGGCTGCGCACTTCATCGGCGACCACCGCGAACCCGCGTCCGGCCTCGCCCGCCCGTGCGGCTTCTATCGCGGCATTGAGGGCGAGCAGGTTGGTCTGCTGGGCGATGTTCTGGATGACTTCCAGGACGGTGCTGATTTCATCGGTCTTGTTGCGTAGCGTGTCGATGACGGCTCCCGCCTCTCCGACCATGACCGACAGGCCCTGGATGGCGTCGAGGTTCGCATGCACGAGTCCGGTTCCGGTGTGCGCCTCGCTGTTCGCCGATTCCGCGCTGGCCGCGGCGGCCTGGGCGTTCCGCGCCACGTCCTGGACCGCCATGCTCATCTGGTGTACCGCCGTGGCGACCATGTCGGTCTGGTCGCCCTGGGACGTGGCGACATGGCTGACCTGGTTGCTGATGGCGCTCATCTCGTCCGAGGTGACGGTCAGCTTCCTGGCCGTTTCGGCGAGATGGCGGAGCAGCGCCTGCTGGCTTTCCAGCATCATATTGAATGCGCGCGCCGTATCGGACACTTCGTCGCGCCCGCGCGCATCGGCGCGGAGCGTGAGATTCGAGGAGTCCTGCACGCGGCGGATCACCCCGCGCAGATCGGAAAGCGGGCGCATGATCGACAGGCTGATGAACCAGGCCGCGGCGACGATGAGGACCAGGGCTGCGGCGCCGATGAGCAGGAAGGTGGTGCGCATGGAGTCGTAGCGTTTCTCCATCTGCTCGTTGAGCTTGGCGCCTTCGCTGAGCTGCAGGTCGATCAGCGTCGACAGCGCGGTTCCCAGGGGATCGAACGCACCATACATCTCGCGATTGAACGTGCCGGCCTCGACGTTTCGCAGGCTTCCGGCCCTGGCCTGCTCGCCGTATGCCAGGGTCATCCGCTTGACCTGTTCCAGGGTGGGGACCAGCGACTCGATGATTTCCTTCTCGGCGGCAGTCCGGTGGTCTGCGGAATAGTCGGCCCACGACTTCTCGATGCGCGACAGCGCCCCACTCAATTCCTGCTGCAGGCGCTCTTCATCGAAGACGCCCGCACGGTACTTGTGCAGGGCGTCGACCACGCTGACCGCAACGGCGTCGGCGACGATCTTGAGCTGGCTGATGGGCTTCATCCGGTTGTTGAAAAGGTCCTGGAAGCTGGCATCGAGTCGACTGGCGTTGGCCAGCGCCATCGCGATGACCGTGACGAGCATCGTCAGGGGCAGCAACGCCAGGACCAGCAGGCGGATTCGAACCGTGACGCCAGTGAGCATGGGACGTTCCGAGGTGAACCGAGTGAGAGTAAAGATGGTTCCGCGCAGCGGAAACGTCAAACCGGGCCGTGGCGCGTCTGGCGGGGGCCCGCTGAGGGTTGCTCCTGCTCCAGGCGCTCTACCATCCACTCGATGAAATGGCGCACCTTGGGGACCTCCGCGGCATGCTCGGGATAGGCCAGGTAGTAAGCCTCCTGGCTGGGCAGGGCGTGCGGCCAGGCGATCGCCAGCTTGCCTTCGGCGAGTTCCTCCTCGACCAGGAAGCGCGGTAGCAGGGCTACCCCGCAACCGGCCTGGGCGGCGCGGATGCACATGTAGAAGGTGTCGAAGCGTGGACCGTGGTAGCAACCCTGGCAATTTCGCTCCAGGCTGGCGAACCAGTCGTGCCAGGCCTCCGCGCGGCTGGCGTTCTGCAGCAGCACCAGCCCCGCCAGTTGGGTCGGCTCGTCCAGTCCGCCGGCCGGCAGCAGGGATGGCGCGCAGACCGCCACCAGTTGTTCGCCGAACAGGCGTATGCACTCGGCGCCCGGCAGGGTGCCGGGGCCGAAGAAGAACGCCAGGTCGCAATGGCCCTGGCGCAGGTCGTCCGGTTCCAGTTCCTGGCGCAGGTCGAGGTGGATGTTCGGGTGGCGGTGGCGCCAGCCGTTCAGTTGCGGGATCAGCCAGCGCGCGCCGAAGGTCGGCGGGGTCGCCACTCGCAGCACTTCGGTCTCGCCGCCGTAGGAAAGCAGGAAGCGGGTGGACAGCTCTACCTGCTGCAGGATGCGGCGTACCTCGGCCAGGTACAGCTCGCCGGCCGGGGTCAGTTGCAGGCGCTTGCGCACCCGGCGGAACAGGGCGTGCTGCAACTGCTCCTCGAGTTGCGCGACCTGCTTGCTCATGGCGCTCTGGGTCAGGCTCAACTCTTCGGCGGCGCGGGTGAAGCTCAGGTGCCGGGCTACCGCTTCGAAGCATTGCAGGGCGGTCATCGACGGCAGGCGGCGTTTGTTCAGCATGGCGGGTTTCCTGGCGCGGGTGGAGCGGGCGGAACGCGTTATATGAATAAACGGAATGACGTGGGGAGGAAAGCTCGCTTGCCGGAGTGCCGGGCGACGCTTATTACTGCCGGCAAGTCTCGCGATAGAGCATTCGCTGGCTTATGACGAATCCGTCACAGGGCTTTGCGCCGAACGTGGCGTCGCTCACGGATATGTCCATGTCGTATTCGAATCGACTTTTTCCGCCAAGTACCGAATCCCGGGAAGTTCATGTTCATATTAATTTTAAAAACCGCTCTGTCCTGCACTTTCATTGAAAAAGAGGACCTCAATTAGTGCGTGCAGCGCACCAGTGACGTGCAGTTTCTAACCGCTTCAATATCGTTGTAGAGTTATTCCTAGGAACGGTTCAGGCCTTGTGAAGCCTGGGCTGTAGCTCTCCGAAGGGGATTCGGAGAAATGTCTAAATGACTGATTTCCAATAACAAAGATAAAAACGGAAAGGAGGGCTAAAGTTCTTGTGGCCGGCCACTCAGGAAAAAAACGAATGGCACGCCGCTTGCTCTGCCTGTTGAGCGAAACACAACAACAACATCGTAGTTACGAGCGCCAACATCATCCTCAGGAGCAACACCCCATGTCCAAGAAGCTGTTCAGAAAAGGCATCCTGGCTCTCGCGGTTTCATCCGTGATGGGTCTTTCCACGCATGCGCTGGCCGACGTCGTGATCGGCGTGGCCGGACCGCATACCGGCGCCAACGCCTCCTTCGGCGAGCAATACTGGCGCGGCGCGTCCCAGGCGGCGGAAGACATCAACGCGGCGGGTGGGATCAACGGCGAGAAGATCAAGCTGGTCAAGGCCGACGACGCCTGCGAACCGAAGCAGGCCGTGGCCGTGGCCAACCGCCTGGTGGACCAGGACAAGGCCATCGCCGTGGTCGGCCATTTCTGCTCTTCTTCGACCATCCCCGCATCCGAGGTCTACGACGAGGCCGGGATCATCGCCATCACCCCCGGTTCCACCAACCCGCAGGTCACCGAGCGCGGACTCTCCGGGATGTTCCGCATGTGCGGCCGCGACGACCAGCAGGGCGTGGTCGCCGGCGACTATATCGTCAAGGTGCTGAAGGCCAAGAAGGTCGCAGTGATCCACGACAAGGACACCTATGGCCAGGGCCTGGCGGACGCCACCAGGGCGCAACTGAACAAGCTCGGCGTGAAAGAGGTTCTCTACGAGGGCCTGACCCGCGGCGAGAAGGACTTCAACGCGCTGGTCACCAAGATCCGCGCCTCCGGTGCCGAGGTCGTCTACTTCGGCGGCCTGCATCCGGAAGCCGGTCCGCTGGTACGGCAGATGCGTGAACAGGGACTGACCGCCAGGTTCATGTCCGACGACGGCGTGGTCACCGACGAACTGGCGACCACCGCCGGCGGTCCGCAGTACGTCAAGGGCGTGCTGATGACCTTCGGCGCCGACCCGCGGCTGATCCCCGACGGCAAGGCGGTGGTGGAGAAGTTCCGTGCCGGCGGTTTCGAGCCGGAAGGCTACACCCTCTACTCCTACGCCTCGATCCAGTCCCTGGCGGCGGCCTTCAACGGCGTCGGCGCCAACGATCCGGCCAAGGCCGCCGAGTGGCTGAAGTCGCATCCGGTGCAGACCGTGATGGGCAAGAAGGAATGGGACAAGAAGGGCGACCTGAAAGTCTCCGACTACGTGGTCTACGAGTGGGACGACAAGGGCAAGTACCACCAGTTGCCCTGATCGCGCTCGACCGCCATGCGCCGGGCACAGGCTCGGCGCATGGGTAAGTCCGGGAGCTGCTGAAGTGCTCGCCCGTGCTTGCCGCCGTAGTGCGGATTCACCGAAGACGTCTGCGTGTGGTCGGTCTGGAGTCCCGCGATCCGGGGCCGTTTCAGTAGCACCCGTCCGCTTTCACCGGCGAGCGCCGGCGCGCCTTACAAAGGCCGTCGCGATTCGCCCTGAAGAGACTGAAAAATGGACGGCATCTTCCTCCAGCAAATGATCAACGGGCTGACCCTCGGCTCGGTCTACGGCCTCATCGCCATCGGCTACACCATGGTCTACGGCATCATCGGCATGATCAACTTCGCCCACGGCGAGGTGTACATGATCTCCGCCTACCTGTCGGCCATCGCCCTTGCCCTGCTGGCCTTCTTCGGCCTGCAGAACTTCCCGCTGCTGATCCTCGGCACCTTGCTGTTCACCGTGCTGGTGACCTGCACCTACGGCTGGGTGATCGAGCGCATCGCCTACAAGCCGCTGCGCAACTCCACGCGCCTGGCGCCGCTGATCTCGGCGATCGGCATGTCGCTGATCCTGCAGAACTACGTGCAGGTGGCACAGGGACCGCGCCAGCAGGGGATCCCGACCCTGCTCGACGGCGCCCTGAAATTCCACGTCGGCGACGGTTTCGTCCAGCTCACCTACACCAAGCTGTTCATCCTGATCGCTTCGCTGATCGGCATGGCGGTGCTGACCTACGTGATCCGCTACACCAAGCTCGGGCGCATGTGCCGGGCGACCCAGCAGGACCGCAAGATGGCTTCGATCCTGGGGATCAACACCGACCGGGTGATCTCCTACGTGTTCGTCATCGGCGCGGCGATGGCCGCCCTGGCCGGGGTGCTGATCACCATGAACTACGGCACCTTCGACTTTTACGCCGGCTTCATCATCGGCATCAAGGCGTTCACCGCGGCGGTGCTCGGCGGCATCGGCTCGCTGCCCGGGGCGATGCTCGGCGGCCTGGTGCTGGGAGTGGCCGAGGCGCAGTTCTCGGGGATGGTCAACACCGACTACAAGGACGTGTTCGCCTTCTCGTTGCTGGTACTGATCCTGATCTTCCGTCCCCAGGGCCTGCTCGGCCGCCCGCAGATCGCCAAGGTGTAAGGGGACGACGATGAGCAACGAGACTTCCATCGATCTCAAGCAGTGCGTCGTCGATACCGTGCTCTCCGGGTTGATCGCCCTGGTGGTGTTCGGCCCCATCGTCGGCGTGGTCCTCGACGGCTACGGCTTCAACCTGCATTACGAGCGGGTCGGCTGGATCATCGCGATCGTGATGGCCGGGCGCTTCCTGCTCAGCCTCTACCTGCAGACCCGCGGCGGGCGGGCCGTGCTGGAGCGCTTCGAGGGGGCTGGCAGCGGCGTCCACGTCCTGCCGCCGGGCTACAAGACCCGCTTGCGCTGGATCGTGCCGCTGATCCTGGTGGCCGCGGTGATCTTCCCGTTCTTCGCCAGCAAGTACCTGCTGGCGGTGGTCATCCTCGGCCTGATCTACGTGCTGCTGGGCCTGGGCCTGAACATCGTGGTCGGCCTCGCCGGGCTGCTCGACCTCGGCTACGTGGCCTTCTACGCCATTGGCGCCTATGGCCTGGCGCTGGGCTACCAGTACCTCGGCCTGGGCTTCTGGACCGTCCTGCCGCTGGCCGCGCTGACCGCCGCGGTGGCCGGGGCGATCCTCGGCTTCCCGGTGTTGCGCATGCATGGCGACTACCTGGCGATCGTCACCCTGGGCTTCGGCGAGATCATCCGCCTGGTACTGAACAACTGGCTGTCCTTCACCGGCGGGCCGAACGGCATGCCGGCGCCGGCGCCGACCTTCCTCGGCCTGGAGTTCGGCCGCCGGGCCAAGGATGGCGGGGTGCCGATCCACGAGTTCCTCGGCATCGCCTACAACCCCAACATGAAGTTCCTGTTCATCTACGTGGTGCTGTTCCTGGTCGTGCTGCTGGTGCTCTACATCAAGCACCGGCTGACCCGGATGCCGGTCGGGCGCGCCTGGGAGGCGCTGCGCGAGGATGAGATCGCCTGTCGCGCGATGGGCCTCAACCATGTGCTGGTGAAACTCTCGGCGTTCATGCTCGGCGCCTCCACCGCGGGACTGGCCGGGGTGTTCTTCGCCAGCTACCAGGGCTTCGTCAACCCGTCCTCGTTCAACTTCTTCGAGTCGGCGCTGATCCTCGCCATCGTCGTGCTCGGCGGCATGGGCTCGACGGTCGGGGTGGTGATCGCCGCCTTCGTCCTCACCGTGGCGCCGGAGCTGCTGCGCAGCTTCGCCGACATCCGCGTGCTGCTGCTCGGGATACTCATGGTGGTGATGATGATCTGGCGGCCGCGCGGGCTGATCCGCATCAGCCGGGTGGGCTTCGCCCCGCGCAAGGGGGTGGCGCCATGAGCGACAAGATCCTCAGCGTCGAGCACCTGATGATGCACTTCGGCGGCATCAAGGCGCTCAACGACGTCAACCTCGACGTCGAGCGCGGTTCGATCACCGCGCTGATCGGCCCCAACGGCGCCGGCAAGACCACCGTGTTCAACTGCCTCACCGGCTTCTACAAGGCCACCGGCGGCAACATCCTGCTCAACACCCAGGGGCGCACCACGGACGTCATCCAGGTGCTCGGCGAGCCGTTCCAGCTGGACGACTTCGTCAAGCCGCCGCAACTGGGCAGTCGCCTCTACTACAAGATGTTCGGCGGCACCCATCTGGTGAACCGCGCCGGGCTGGCGCGGACCTTCCAGAACATCCGCCTGTTCAAGGACATGTCGGTGGTGGAGAACCTGCTGGTGGCGCAGCACATGTTCGTCAACCGCAACCTGCTCGCCGGCATCCTCAACACTCCCGGCTATCGCCGTGCCGAGAGCGAGGCGCTGGACCACGCGTTCTACTGGCTGGAGGTGGTCGACCTGGTGGACTGCGCCAACCGCCTGGCCGGCGAGATGTCCTACGGCCAGCAACGGCGCCTGGAGATCGCCCGGGCCATGTGCACGCGGCCGGAACTCATCTGCCTGGACGAACCGGCCGCCGGCCTCAACCCGGCCGAGACCCACGCCCTGAGCAACATCGTCCGCTACCTGCGCGACCACCACGGGATCACCGTACTGCTGATCGAGCATGACATGGGCATGGTGATGAACATCTCCGACCACATCATTGTGCTCGACCACGGCGACGTGATCGCCCGTGGCAACCCCGAACAGATCCGCCATGACGAGAAGGTGATCGCCGCCTATCTCGGTGCCGACGAAGAGGAGCTGTCATGAGCGCGGCGTTGCTGGAATTCCGTGAGGTGGACGTGTTCTACGGGCCGATCCAGGCGCTGAAGAAGGTCTCGCTGCAGGTCAACGAGGGCGAGACGGTGAGCCTGATCGGTGCCAACGGCGCGGGCAAGTCGACGCTGTTGATGTCGATCTTCGGCCAGCCGCGCGCGGCGGCCGGGCAGATCCTCTATCGCGGCCAGGACATCCGCCAGAAGTCGGCGCACTACGTGGCGTCCAACGGCATCGCGCAGTCGCCGGAAGGACGCCGGGTGTTCCCCGACATGAGCGTCGAGGAAAACCTGCTGATGGGTACCATTCCCATCGGCATGGACCACGCCGAGGAGGACATGCAGCGCATGTTCGAGCTGTTCCCGCGCCTGAAGGAGCGGCGCAACCAGCGCGCCATGACCATGTCCGGCGGCGAGCAGCAGATGCTCGCCATCGCCCGCGCGCTGATGAGCCGGCCGAAGTTGCTGTTGCTCGACGAGCCCTCCCTGGGCCTGGCGCCGATCGTGGTCAAGCAGATCTTCCAGACCCTGCGCGAGCTGGCCAGGAGCGGCATGACCATCTTCCTCGTCGAGCAGAACGCCAACCATGCGCTGAAGCTCTCCGACCGCGCCTACGTGATGGTCACCGGGGAAATCCGCATGAGCGGCAGCGGCGAAGAACTGCTCGGCAACCAGGAGGTGCGCAACGCCTATCTCGGCGGACATTGAGCGCGCCCCGCCCCGGCTGCCTGGCCGCCGGGGCGGGCGCTGCCCTGGAGCCACGGAGGAAACTCGACTTATGCACAGCCTGCGCTTTTTCAGCAACGCCGAGGTCGCCGAGCGCCTGTCTTATCCACAACTGATCGAGGCGTTGCGCATCGGCCTGGCCAAGCCTTGCAGTGCGCCGCTGCGCAGCTGCCATGCCTTGCCGGCGCAGGCCTCGCTGCTACAGATGCCGGTGTGGCAGGCCGGTGAGGGGATCGGCGTGAAACTGGTGACGGTGTTCCCTGGCAATGGGGCGCGTGGCCTGCCGGCGGTGGCCGCGGTGTTCGCTCTGTTCGACGGCGAAGACGGTCGCCCGCTGGCGTTGCTGGAGGCTTCGGAGCTGACCGCCCGGCGTACCGCCTGCAGCTCGGCGCTGGCCGCCGACTACCTGGCGCGGGACGATGCGCGGCGCCTGCTGGTGGTCGGCTGCGGAACCCTGGCTGCGCACATGGTGCGGGCCCACGCCTGCGTGCGCGACTATCGCCACATCGACATCTGGGGCCGCGATCCGGCCAAGGCCGCCGCGCTGGCCGCCCGGCTGCGCGAGGAGGGCTACCCGGCGCGAGCGGCCGACGGGTTGCGCGCGGCGGTGGAGGCGGCCGATTGCGTCAGTTGCGTTACCACCTCCCGCGAAGCGCTGGTGCGCGGCGCATGGCTGAAGCCGGGCGTCCATCTCGACCTGGTCGGCGCCTTCCTGCCGTCCATGCGCGAGACCGACGCCCTGGCGGTGGCGCGCGCGCGGATCGTGGTGGACACCCGCGCAGGCGCGCTGGAAGAAGCCGGCGACCTGTTGCAAGCGATCGCCGAAGGCGCCATCGGGCGCGAGGCGATATCCACCGAACTGCGCGACTTGCTGGGCGGGGCAGGGCGGCGCGGCGATCCCGGGGAAATCACCCTGTTCAAGTCGGTGGGTTATGCGCTGGAGGACCTGGTCGCCGCGCGCCGGGTTGTGGATAACGCCGCCTGAGGTTGTTCAGGATTTCTGTGCGGGGGCTTGTGGATAAGGTGGGTAAGAACCGCCAAGCCCCTGAATCGGCGAGGGTTAGGCGTTGCTGGTCAGAAAATGATCAGTGCTCGCGCCGGGGCACTTATCCCCAGCGCGTGGTCATGCCGCTGCCACAGTTGTTCAGGAAAACTGTGCGACGCCCTGTGGACAAGTTGGTGGCTGTTCGCTGCGGCCCAAGCACGGTGCGGGCTCCGCGAGGTTGGTCGTTTCTTGAGCAGGCGCCTCGGCAAACTCGTGCGCAACTGTATGGCCAACCGGGCACGGCGAGGCTCTAGAATCCCCGGACATCGTTTTTCCGCCCCGTACGAGGAGATGCCCATGTCGTCCACCCTGTTCATCACCGGCGCCACCTCAGGCTTCGGCGAAGCCTGCGCCCGTCGTTTCGCCGAGGCCGGCTGGTCGCTGGTGCTCACCGGCCGTCGCGAGGAGCGTCTGCAAGCCCTGGCCGGCGAGCTTTCGGCGAAGACCCGGGTGTTGCCGCTGACCCTGGACGTGCGCGACCGCGCGGCGATGAGCGCGGCCGTGGACAACCTGCCGGAAGAGTTCGCCACCCTGCGCGGCCTGATCAACAACGCCGGCCTGGCGCTGGGCACCGACCCGGCGCAGTCCTGCGACCTGGACGACTGGGACACCATGGTCGACACCAACATCAAGGGCCTGCTCTACAGCACGCGCCTGCTGCTGCCGCGGCTGATCGCCCACGGCGCCGGGGCGAGCATCGTCAACCTGGGTTCGGTGGCCGGCAAGTGGCCCTATCCGGGTAGCCATGTCTACGGCGGCACCAAGGCCTTCGTCGAGCAATTCTCCCTGAACCTGCGTTGCGACCTGCAGGGCACCGGGGTGCGCGTGACCAACCTCGAGCCGGGGCTGTGCGAGAGCGAGTTCTCCCTGGTCCGCTTCGGCGGCGACCAGGCGCGCTACGACAAGACCTACGCCGGGGCCCATCCGATCCAGCCGGAAGACATCGCCGAGACCATCTTCTGGATCATGAACCAGCCCGCCCACCTGAACATCAACAGCCTGGAGATCATGCCGGTGAGCCAGTCCTGGGCCGGCTTCGCCATCCACCGCGAAAGCTGACCGGCGGAGGCGGCCGGGGCACGCTATGATGCCCCGGTCGTCCCGATCGAATAAGCGAATTCCATGAGCAAACCGGGCCAACGCGTACTGGCCGAGCTGCGCAAGCTGATCGCTTCCGGCGAACTCGCCGCCGGCGAGCGCATCGTCGAGATTCCCACCGCCGAACGCCTGCAGGTCTCGCGCATGCCGGTGCGCATCGCCCTGCGTACCCTCGAGCAGGAAGGCCTGCTGTGCAAGACCGGGCGCGGCTACAGGGTGCGCGCGGTGACCCGCGAGGATATCGCCGGCGCGGTCGAGGTGCGCGGCGTGCTGGAAGGCCTGGCGGCGCGCCAGGCGGCCGAGCGCGGTCTGTCCGCCGAGGCACGGGCGACCCTGGAGGAATGCCTGGCCGAGGGCGACCGATTGTTCGCCAACGGCCAGGTCCTGCTGGAGGAGCTGGAGCGCTACCAGCGCATGAACATGCGCTTCCACCGCACCATCATCGAGGCCAGCGGCAACCCGGCGATCGCCGTGGCGCTGGCGCGCAACGACCACCTGCCGTTCGCCTCGGTGAGCGCCCTGGCGGTGGATCGCGACAATCTCGAGCAGGAATTCCGCCGTTTCAACTTCGCCCACATGCAGCACCACGCGGTGGTCGACGCGCTGGTCAACGGCCAGGGGGCGCGCGCCGAGGCGATCATGCGCGAGCACGCCAACGCGACCCTGCGCTACGCCGACTACTTCGATCCGGCGCGGAAGGGCGTCACCGTGCTTCACGGCGACGTCGCCGCCGACTAGAGATCCAGCACCAGCCGTGGGCTGCGCGAACGCGAACAGCAGGGCGTGAAGCAATCGTTGGCGGCCTGCTCCTCTTCGCTGAGGTAGAGGTCGCGATGCTCCGGCTCGCCGTCCAGCACGCGGGTCAGGCAGGTGCCGCAGATGCCCTGCTCGCAGGAGGCCGGCAGGTCCACCCCGGCTTCGCGCAGGGCCGCCAGCACGGTCTGCCCGGCGGCGACCCGAATCAGCGCCCCGTTGCTCGCCAACTGCACTTCGAAGGTGCCGTCCGCATTGGCGTCCCGTGGCGCGGCGGCGAAGTGCTCGCGATGCAAGCGGCTTGCTTCCCAGCCCAGTTCACGGGCGCTTTCTTCGATCCACTGCATGAAGCCCGCCGGCCCGCAAAGGTATAGCTGGGCGTCGCGCGGACTGGTCGCCAGCAGGGCGCGAAGGTCCGCGCGGCGGCTGCTGTCGCCGTGGTCGAAGTGGCAGTGCACGCGGTCGGCGAAGGCGCACCGGCCAAGGTAGTCGACGAAGGCCGCGCGCTCGGCGGAATGCGCGCAGTAGTGCAACTGGAAGTCGGCGCCATCGCGGGCCAGGCGTTCGGCCATCGGCAGCAGCGGCGTGATGCCGATGCCGCCGGCGAACAGCAGGTGCGGACCGGGCTTCGGCGACAGCGGGAAGAGATTGCGCGGCTCGCCGATGCGCAGCCGCTGGCCGACCCGCAGTTCGGCGTGCAGCGTGGCCGAGCCGCCGCGCGAGTCGCGGCAGCGGAGTACGGCGATACGGTAGTGGCGCGGCCGTTCGGCGGGGCCGCAGAGGGAGTACTGGCGGACCAGGCCGTTGGGCAGGTGCAGGTCGATGTGCGCTCCCGGCTCGAAGGACGGCAGTGCCGCCCCGTCGGCCCGGAACAGTTCGAAGCTGTGGATATCCTGCGCCTCCAGGCGGATGGCGCCGACGATGACCTCGATCATGGCGAAGGCTCCCGTCAGGCCTGGGCGCGGTTGGGGGCGGCGGCCTGGCGCTCGTCCGCCAGCAGGCGCTCGATGATGCGCCGGGCCTGCACGCCGCCGGCGTCGATGTTCAGTTTCAGCAGGTCGCGCCGTGGATGGCGCAGCAGGTTGCGCTGCTGGCTTTCGAGCATTTCCAGGTCTTCGCCGAAGATCTTTCCCTGGCCTTCGCGAATGCTCTCGGTAAGCGCCTGGTCGTGGGCCTGGAAGTTGCGCGCCATGCCCCAGAAGTACCAGATGGAAGTGGCGCTCTCCGGGGTGATGAAGTCGACCACGATGCTCGCCGCCTTGCGCTCCGCCGGCGCCTGGTAGCCGCCGTGGCCGGCGTGGGCCACGCCGACCTCGATCAGCACGTGGCTGGGCGGCGTGAAGCGGCAGATCTGCCAGCGGTCCACCGCCACGTCGTCGGCCAGGCCGTTGCCGCGCAGGGCCATGCGCCAGAACGGCGGGGCCATGACATTCTGCATGTGGCGGCTGGTGATCACCTCGTCGCCTTCCACCCGCGTGGCCGGCGCGGCCTCGTCGATTTCCTTCTGGCCGATACTGGACGCATGGACGTAGGTCTCGTGGGTCAGGTCCATCAGGTTATCGATCATCAGGCGATAGTCGCAGTGGATGTGGTACAGCCCGCCGCCATAGGCCCAATCGGGGCTTTCCGCCCATTCCAGGCGGGGTATCAGCGCGGCGTCGGCCTGTTCTTCCGCACCCGGCCAGACCCAGACGAAGCCGTGCCGTTCCTGCACCGGGAAGCGACGGATGCAGGGGAAGCCGCGGACCCGCTGGCCGGGCATCGCGCGGGTGCGACCGTCCTCGCCCATCGCCAGGCCGTGGTAGCCGCAGACCAGCACACCGTCCTCGACGAAGCCCAGCGACAGCGGCGCGCCACGGTGCGGGCAGAAATCCTCGAGGGCCGCCACGCGGCCGTCCTCGCCTCGGTAGAAAACCATCGGCTCGTCGCAGATGCGTCGGCCGAGCGGCTTGCCGGCCAGTTCGTCGGGGGTGCAGGCCACGTACCAGGCGTTCTTCGGAAACATCGTCGGATCCTCTCGTTGTTTTTGTAATTGGATCCAATAATTCGCGAGGCAACTTTTCCAAGTCAACCGCTTCTGTACAAAAAATAATCCGTTCGATAGTCGCACATAAAAAACTTCAGGAATAAATCGCTCAATTATCTCGTTCCAGAGCCTTTCTCAGATTTCGCTGACAGTGGGATATCCGCTGGCCTTCCGTTTTCTTGTCGCTCAAATGGATCCAATAGGATTGCGGCATCGACGCAACGGTGCCAGGGTGCCTGCGCTTGCCGTGCCTACAACAACAAGAAAAAGGGTCTTCCCGATGATGGATTCCTGCATTCCCGCGCCTCGCTCCCGCCTGCCGTCGCTTCTTTCCTGTCCGCTCGGGGAGGGCCGC
Organism: Pseudomonas sp. FDAARGOS_761; assembly: GCF_013343155.1. Taxonomy (NCBI): domain Bacteria; kingdom Pseudomonadati; phylum Pseudomonadota; class Gammaproteobacteria; order Pseudomonadales; family Pseudomonadaceae; genus Pseudomonas; species Pseudomonas sp. FDAARGOS_761. Next base: position 6,345,417 of record NZ_CP054572.1, read on the forward strand.
CCATGAACCGGGACTTGCGCCGCGCTGTCGACGACGAACCGATGCGGCCGTTCCAGTGGCTGGCGGTGGCTGTGTGCATCGTGCTCAACCTGATCGATGGCTTCGACGTGCTGGTGATGGCCTTCACCGCATCCTCGGTGGCCGCCGAATGGAACCTGGGCGGCGCCGAGATCGGCTTGCTGCTCAGCGCCGGCCTTTTCGGCATGGCCGCCGGCTCGCTGTTCATCGCGCCCTGGGCCGACCGCTGGGGGCGCCGCCCGCTGATCCTCGCCTGCCTGGCGCTGTCGGGCCTGGGCATGCTCGCCTCGGCGCTGAGCCAGGCGGCCTGGCAACTGGCGTTGCTGCGCGGGCTGACCGGACTGGGTATCGGCGGCATCCTCGCCAGCAGCAACGTGATCGCCAGCGAGTACGCCTCGCGCCGCTGGCGCGGCCTGGCGGTAAGCCTGCAATCCACCGGCTACGCGCTCGGCGCGACCCTTGGCGGACTGCTCGCGGTATGGCTGATCGGCGCCTGGGGCTGGCGCTCGGTGTTCGTCTTCGGCGCTGGCCTGACCCTGGCGGTGATCCCGCTGGTCTGCCTGTGCCTGCCGGAGTCGCTGGACTTCCTCCTGGCGCGCCGGCCGCCGCGGGCGTTGCAACGGGTCAACGCGCTGGCCCGGCGCCTGGGCCGCGCGGCGCTCGCGGAACTGCCGAGCCCGCCCGGTGGCGGAGCGGAGCACGGTAGCCGCCTCGCCCGGTTGCTTTGCGTTGCCCAGCGACGTACCACGCTGCTGCTCTGGGCGCTGTTTTTCCTGGTGATGTTCGGCTTCTACTTCATCATGAGCTGGACGCCGAAGCTGCTGGTCGCCGCCGGCCTGTCCACCGCCCAGGGCATCACCGGCGGCACCCTGCTGAGCATCGGCGGGATCTTCGGTGCCGCCTTGCTCGGCGGGCTTGCCGCGCGCTTTCGCCTGGAACGGGTGCTGGCGCTGTTCATGCTGCTTACCGCCGCTCTGCTCGCGCTGTTCTCGCTGAGCGCCGGGCTGCCCGGCGCGGCCTTGCCGCTGGGACTGCTGATCGGGCTTTGCGCCAACGCCTGCGTGGCCGGCCTGTATGCCCTGGCGCCGAGCCTCTACGACGCTTCGGTGCGCGCCACCGGGGTCGGCTGGGGGATCGGCGTCGGTCGCGGCGGGGCGATCCTCTCGCCGCTGGTGGCCGGGCTCCTGCTCGACGACGGCTGGCAGCCGCTGTCCCTCTATGGGGCGTTCGCGGCGGTGTTCGTCGCTGCGGCCGCCGTGTTGCCGCTGCTCGGTGCGCGGCGTCGCGAGCGCTCGCCGACGCTGGGAGACGCTGCGTGAGGGCCGCCGGCGTTTCAGCGCTGGGCGGCGATGATCGCCTCGGCGATGGTGGTACGGAACCAGTTCAGCGCCGCCGAGCGTTCGCTGCTCTCGTGCCAGTGCAGGGAGACGTCGAACGGCGGCAGGGTGAAGGGCAGTTCGAGCATGCGCATGCCGCCTTCGGCGACGAAGCGATAGGCGATCTGCGCCGGCAGGATGGTCAGCAGCTCGGTACCGGGAATGATCTTTGGCAGCACCGAGAAGTGCGGCACCCGCAGGCTGATGCGGCGCTGCACCTGCATGGCCTCGAGCACGTCCTCGGCGATGCCGTGGCCGGAGGTACGGGTCACCACGATGTGCCGCTCGGCCAGGTACTGCTCCAGGCTCAGGCTGTCGCCGATCCGCGGGTGGCGGTCGCTGAGCAGGCACACGTAGCGCTCGTGCAGGACCCGCTGGCTGCGCGCGCCGGGCACCGGCTGGCGGCAGATCGCCGCGTCGACCTTGGCGCTGCTCAGCCAGGCGCCGACCTCGTCCACCTGCAGCGGCAGCACTTCCACTTCGGCGAACGGCGCGTCGCGGGTCAGGCGTTCGAGGATCAGCGAGAGGAAACCCACCTCGCCGAGATCGGTGAGGGCGATGCGGAAACGTCGCTCGGTGGTCGCCGGATCGAAGTGGCGAACGCTCTGTACCGCGCCCTCGATGCGCGTCAGCGACTCGCGGAAGGTGCCGTAGAGCTGCTCGGCGACGAAGGTCGGCTGGATGCCGTCGCGGGTGCGGGTGAACAACGCGTCGTCGAACAGTTCGCGCAGGCGCGCCAGGGCGTAGCTCACCGATGGCTGGGTGACGAACAGGCGCTCCGCGGCGAGGGTCACGCTGCCCGCTTCGTAGAGGGTGACGAAGGTGCGGATCAGGTTGAGATCGATCGGACTCATATAGACCAGTTCTATTTTTTATAGAAAGAGTATCGATTTGATTGATTATCGAGCGGCTGCAACAGTAGCGCAAATCCAGGAAACGAGCTTGAAGGCCTGCATGAAAACCGTCCATTCCGCGTCTTACGAGATCCTCCGTCGCCACGGCCTGACCACCGTCTTCGGCAACCCCGGCTCCAACGAGCTGCCGTTCCTCAAGGACTTCCCCGAGGATTTCCGCTACATCCTCGGCCTGCACGAGGGCGCGGTGGTCGGCATGGCCGATGGCTTCGCCCTGGCCAGCGGCCGCCCGGCCTTCGTCAACCTGCATGCGGCGGCGGGCACCGGCAACGGCATGGGCGCGCTGACCAACGCCTGGTACTCCCATAGCCCCCTGGTCATCACCGCCGGGCAGCAGGTGCGCTCGATGATCGGGGTCGAGGCGATGCTCGCCAACGTCGATGCCGGACAACTGCCCAAGCCGCTGGTGAAATGGAGCCACGAGCCGGCCTGCGCCCAGGATGTGCCGCGCGCGTTGAGCCAGGCGATCCAGACCGCCAGCCTGCCGCCGCGGGCGCCGGTGTACCTGTCGATTCCCTACGACGACTGGGCGCAACCGGCGCCGGCCGGTGTCGAACACCTGGCCGCGCGCCAGGTCAGCGGCGCCGCGCTGCCCGCGCCGGCATTGCTGGCCGAACTCGGCGAGCGCCTGTCGCGCTCGCGCAACCCGGTGCTGGTGCTCGGTCCGGACGTCGACGGGGCGAATGCCAACGGCCTGGCCGTGCAACTGGCGGAGAAGCTGCGGATGCCGGCCTGGGTCGCGCCGTCGGCCTCGCGCTGTCCGTTCCCCACCCGCCATGCCTGCTTCCGCGGCGTGCTGCCGGCGGCCATCGCCGGGATCAGCCGGCTGCTGGACGGCCACGACCTGATCCTGGTGGTCGGCGCGCCGGTGTTCCGCTATCACCAGTTCGCCCCCGGCGACTACCTGCCGGCCGGCGCCGAGCTGGTGCAGGTCACCTGCGATCCCGGCGAAGCAGCACGGGCGCCGATGGGCGACGCGTTGGTCGGCGACATCGCGCTGACCCTCGAGGCACTGCTCGAACAGGTCCGCCCCAGTGCGCGGCCGTTGCCCGAGGCGCTGCCGCGACCGCCGGCGCTGGCCGAGGAGGGCGGACCGCTGCGGCCGGAAACCGTGTTCGACGTGATCGATGCGCTGGCGCCGCGCGACGCCATCTTCGTCAAGGAGTCGACTTCCACCGTGACCGCCTTCTGGCAGCGCGTGGAGATGCGCGAGCCGGGCAGCTACTTCTTCCCGGCCGCCGGCGGACTCGGCTTCGGCCTGCCGGCGGCGGTCGGCGCGCAACTGGCGCAGCCGCGGCGGCAGGTGATCGGGATCATCGGCGACGGCTCGGCCAACTATGGCATCACCGCACTCTGGAGCGCCGCGCAATACCGTGTGCCGGCGGTGTTCATCATCCTCAAGAACGGTACCTACGGCGCCCTGCGCTGGTTCGCCGGGGTGCTCGAGGTGCCCGATGCGCCGGGGCTCGACGTGCCCGGCCTGGACTTCTGCGCGATCGCCCGCGGCTATGGCGTCGAGGCGCTCCACGCGGCCACCCGCGAAGAGCTGGAAAGCGCCTTGAAGCATGCCCTGGCCGCTGATCGCCCGGTTTTGATCGAGGTGCCGACGCAAACCATCGAACCCTGATGTTCCACGGCGCCGCCCCATGCCAGAGTGGGCGGTGCCGACCGACGCCCGCGTGCGCCCATAACAAGAACAAGAGAGAGGTTGGTATGAACAGGCAATCCGCTGCGGCGGTGATCGACGCTGCCCGCTTTAACCGTACTCACTGGCTGATCCTCGGCTGGGGGTGTTTCATCATGCTGTTCGACGGCTACGACATGGTCATCTACGGCTCGGTGGTGCCACGCCTGATGCAGGAGTGGCAGCTGAGCCCGGTGCAGGCCGGCACCCTCGGCAGTTGCGCGCTGTTCGGCATGCTCTTCGGCGGCACCCTGCTGGCGCCGCTGGCGGACCGTTTCGGCCGGCGCCGCCTGGTGATCGCCACCACCCTGCTGGCGAGCCTCGCCGCCTTCCTCACCGGGCACGCCCGCGACCCGCTGGAACTGGGCGCCGGACGCTTCTTCACCGGCCTGGCGCTGGGCGCGCTGGTGCCCAGCGCGATCAACCTGATCAGCGAATTCGCCCCGGCCGGGCGGCGCAGCACCCTGGTCACGGTGATGTCGGCCTTCTACTCGGTGGGCGCGGTGCTCTCGGCGCTACTGGCGATCGCCATGATCCCCGCCTGGGGCTGGCAATCGGTGTTCTACGTGGCGGTGCTGCCGGTGCTGGCGGTGCCGCTGATGTTGCGCTGGTTGCCGGAGTCGGCGGCGTTCCTCGAACTCAAGGGCCGCCGCGCCGAACTGGACGCGCTGCTGCGCAAGGTCGATCCCGACTACCGGCCCGTCGCCGAGCGGGCGAACGCTGTCGCGGCCGAAGCGCCGAGCGGACGGGTCGCCCAGTTGTTCGAGGGGCGCCAGGCAGTGGGCACCCTGTTGCTGTGGGTGGCCTTCGCCATGTGCATGCTGATGAGCTACGGGCTCAACACCTGGTTGCCGAAGCTGATGGCCGGCGGCGGCTACGCCCTCGGTTCGAGCCTGGCGTTCCTCGTCACTCTGAATGTCGGGGCGACCCTCGGCGCGTTGTTCGGCGGCTGGCTGGCCGACCGCCTCGGCGCCGGCCGCACCCTGGTGCTGTTCTTCGCCCTGGCCGCGGCCTCCCTGGCGGCCCTCGGCCTGGGGCCAGGCCCCTGGCTGCTCAACGGCCTGCTGGTGGTGGCCGGCGCCACCACCATCGGCACCCTGGCGGTGATCCATGCCTACGCCGCGCAGTTCTATCCGGCCTGGGTGCGCTCCACCGGGGTCGGCTGGGCCGCCGGTGTCGGCCGCCTCGGCGCCATCGCCGGGCCGATGCTCGGCGGCAGCCTGCTGGCCCTGGAGCTGCCGTTCCAGCAGAACTTCCTGGCCTTCGCCGCGCCTGGCGTGATCGGCGCGCTGGCGATCGCCTGCATCCACCTGCGGCCGCGCGTGCCGGCGGAAGTGTCCGTCGACGCGACGGCGAAGAAACCCCTGTGATTTTCGAAAGAGGAGAAGAGCGATGAGCGATTCCCGTTATACCGACCTCGGTCTCCAGCCACTGGCCGGCGAGTGGCGCCACGGCCGGGCCGGCCGCCGGCTGAAGGTGAGCAATCCGTTCGACGGCAGCCTGCTGCTGGAGATCGAGCAGGCCGACCGCGACGACCTCGATGCCGCCTACGCCAAGGCCGCCGAGGTCCAGCCGGCATGGGCCGCGCTTGGCCCCTCGGCACGCGCGGCGGTGCTGTACAAGGCGGTGGAGGTGTTCGACCGCCGCCACGAGGAGATCGTCGACTGGATCATCCGCGAGTCCGGCAGCACCCGCCTGAAGGCCGAGATCGAATGGGGCGCGGCGCGCGCGATCACCCTGGAGTCGGCGTCGTTCCCGGCACGGGTGCACGGGCGCATCGTCGAGTCCGACGTGCCGGGCAAGGAAAGCCGGGTCTACCGCAGCGCCATCGGCGTGGTCGGGGTGATCAGCCCGTGGAACTTCCCGCTGCACCTGACTCAGCGTTCCATCGCCCCGGCCCTGGCGCTGGGCAACGCGGTGGTGGTCAAGCCGGCCAGCGACACGCCGGTCTGCGGCGGACTGCTGCTGGCGCGGATCTTCGAAGAGGCCGGGCTGCCGGCCGGGCTGTTCAGCGTGGTGGTCGGCCCCGGCAGCGAGATCGGCGACACCTTCGTCGAGCACCCGGTGCCGGGCCTGGTGACCTTCACCGGATCGACCCCGGTGGGCCGCAACATCGGCCGCATCGCCAGCGGCGGCGCGCACCTCAAGCACGTGGCGCTGGAGCTGGGCGGCAACAGTCCGTTCGTGGTGCTCGGCGACGCCGACCTGGAGCAGGCGGTGAATGCCGCGGTGTTCGGCAAGTTCCTCCACCAGGGGCAGATCTGCATGGCGATCAACCGCATCATCGTCGAGGACAGCCTCTACGACGCCTTCGCCGCGCGCTTCGTCGAGCGGGTCAAGGGTCTCCGCGTCGGCGATCCGCAGCGCGCCGATACCGCGGTCGGGCCGATCGTCAACGCGCGCCAGCTCGAAGGCCTGCTGGAAAAGATCCGCCTGGCCCGCCAGGAAGGCGCCAAGCCGCTGTACGAGGGCGGCGTCGATGGGCAGTTGCTGGCTCCGCACGTATTCGGCGAGGTCAGCGCGACGATGGAGATCGCCCGCGATGAAATCTTCGGCCCGCTGGTCGGCCTGCTCCGCGCGCGCGACGAGGCGCATGCGCTGGAGTTGGCCAACGCCAGCGAATACGGGCTGTCCAGCGCGGTGTTCAGCCGCGACCTGGAACGCGCGGTGCGCTTTGCCCGCCAGCTTCGCGCGGGGATGACCCACGTCAACGACATTCCGGTGAACGACGAGGCCAACGCGCCCTTCGGCGGCGAGAAGAACTCCGGACTTGGCCGCTTCAACGGCGACTGGGCCATCGAGGAATTCACCACCGACCACTGGATCAGCGTGCAGCACGCGCCGCGCCAGTACCCGTTCTGACCCTGGCGGCGGGGCCCGCGCCCCGCCGCTGACCCGACCGTCGTCGCCAGGTGGCCCGCAGAGGCTGCCGGGGCCCGGTCGTCCCTGAAAAACGGAGCACAATAACAATGAAAATCCGTCGTAAAACCGCAGTCCCGCGCAACGCAGGGGCGGTCCTGCCGATGCTCGCCTGTCTTGCCGCGCAAGCTGCCGAGGGCGGCTTCCTGGAGGATGCGAAGACCGACCTGGTCCTGCGCAACTATTACTTCAACCGCGATTTCCGCGACCACGATGCCGGCAAGAGCCTGGTGGACGAGTGGGCGCAGGGCTTCATCCTCAAGTTCAGTTCCGGCTATACCCCGGGCACGGTCGGCGTCGGCCTCGACGCCATCGGCCTGTTCGGCGTGAAGCTGAACAGCGGACGTGGCACCAGCAATTCCGAGCTTCTTCCGTTGCACGACGACGGTCGCGCGGCGGACGACTATGGGCGTGTCGGCGTGGCCGCCAAGCTGCGCGTTTCGGCCAGCGAATTGAAGATCGGCGAGATGCTCCCGGACATTCCGCTGTTGCGCTACGACGACGGACGCCTGCTGCCGCAGACGTTCCGCGGCTTCGCCGTGGTTTCCCGCGAGCTGCCGGGCCTGGCCCTGCAGGCCGGACGCTTCGACGCGGTGAGCCTGCGCAATTCGGCGGACATGCAGGACCTGTCGGCCTGGAGCGCGCCGACGCAGAAATCGGACGGTTTCAACTACGCCGGCGCCGAATACCGCTTCAACCGCGAGCGCACCCAACTGGGCCTGTGGCACGGGCAACTGGAGGACGTCTACCGGCAGAGCTACGCCAACCTGCTGCACAAGCAGCGTGTCGGCGACTGGACCCTGGGCGCCAACCTCGGCCTGTTCGTCGACCGCGACGACGGCGCCGCGCGCGCCGGCGAGATCGACAGCCATACCGTCTACGGCCTATTTTCTGCCGGCATCGGCCTGCACACCTTCTACCTTGGCCTGCAGAAGGTCGGCGGCGACAGCGGCTGGCAGTCGGTCTACGGCAGCAGTGGGCGGAGCATGGGCAACGACATGTTCAACGGCAACTTCACCAACGCCGACGAACGCTCCTGGCAGGTTCGCTACGACTACGATTTCGTCGGCCTCGGCTGGCCCGGCCTGATCGGCATGGTCCGCTACGGCCATGGCTCGAACGCCACCACCAAGGCCGGTAGCGGCGGTAAGGAATGGGAGCGCGATGTCGAGCTCGGCTACACCGTGCAGAGCGGTCCGCTGGCGCGGCTCAACGTGCGCCTCAACCACGCCAGCAACCGACGCAGCTTCAACAGCGACTTCGACCAGACGCGGCTGGTGGTGAGTTACCCGTTGTCGTGGTGACGGACGCTGTCTCGCCGCTCCTCCGGACAGTTCCGGAGGGACCGGGAGCGGGAGGCCCGGTGCTTCGGCGGATAACCGCTGGGCGGTTATCCGCCCTACCGGAGCGGCGCTCCGCCGACAACGCCTGGAGGGGGAGAGGGCGGCTCAGAACTTCGCCTGCATCCCCACCCGCAGGGTACGCCCGGGCGCGGGCATGAAACTCTGTGCCAGCGGGTCGAGGTAATAGCGGTCGGTGAGGTTCTGCAGCGAGGCATTCAGTTCGGTGTGCTCGAACAGCTTGTACTTGAGGAACAGGTCGAACAGCTGCACCGAGCGGTACTCGATCTGCGGTGTGGTGGCGCCGACCTGCCAGGGCTTGTCCGCCGTGGCGGTGGGGCCGGAGGTATAGGTCATGCGCCCGCCCAGGGTCAGGGCCTGGTCGAAGAAGCGCAGGCCGGCGGTCAGGTTGGTCGCCAGCCGCGGCGGGTTCTGCGTGTTGGTATAGGAGCCCATGAAGCTGCCCGGTGTGCAGTTCGGCGTGTTCTCGGTGCGCTGGTAGCGGTTGGCGCCGGCGCGCAGCCTGGCGGCGAAGGCGGCGTCGCAGGTCTCGGTCTTCAGGTAGTAGGTCGCCGACAGGTCGGCGAACACCCGCCCTGCGTCGTAGTGCGATTGCAGTTCGAGACCGCTGGTGCGGTAGCTGTCGGTGTTGCTGAAGGTCATCAGGCCCATCTGGCCCGGATCGTAATAGCGGGTGATGTAGTTCTTGATGGTGTTGTTGAAGTAGGCCAGCTTGATCGCCGCCGAGTCGCCGTCGGCCAACAGGCTGTCGCGCAGCGCGCTGGCACCGATCTCCCAGCTGCGCGAACGCTCGGGCTTGAGGTCCTTGCCCGGCTCGACCTGGAGGGTGCCCTGGCTGGTCTCGAACAGCGATGGCAGGCGCAGGCCTTCGGTGTAGGAGGCGTAGACGAAGGTATCCGGGGCCAGCTCGAAATTGATCCCGAATGCCGGCGAGAAACCGCCGCCGCGGCTGCTGCCCTTCTTGCTGTAGTTGTAGCCGGTGACCACGTTGGTGACCCGCGAGGGATGGACCGTCACGTTGGCCGGGCCGAACTCGTCGAAGGGAATGCCTTCGAACGGATTGTTGGTGTTGTTGGTGACGATGCCGTTGTTGAGGCGCGGATCGGTGGCGTCGGTGTACTGGCCGTTCTGGTCGGGGAACCACATCATCGAGCCGTAGTAGCCGGGCCTGCTCACCGTGATGAAGCGCATGTCGCGATCCTCGCGCCGCGGCGAGGCGGAGATGCCGTTGTCCTTGCTGTTGAAGTGGCTGTAGCGGCCGCCGCCCCATAGCGTCAGGCGCTCGACCGGCTTGAACTCGAGCTTGCCGTTGAGGCCGTATTCCTGGCGGGTGGCGTCCCTCAGGGTGCGGTTGGCGTTGATGTCGTGGAGGGTGGTGACCACGCTTTTCTGCGGCTGGATGTCTTCGACCTGGAACGAGCCGCCGAGGTCGAGCTTGAAATCGCCGAAGTCGGTTTCGAAGCGCGCCACGTTGTTCAGGTCGCCGCCGATGCGCCGGTTGTCCTGGCGCGTCCAGTTGCGGTCGGAGCGATAGGCCTGGGAGCGCGGTGCCAGCACCGAGGTCAGCATGTCGCTCTTCGCCTCGGTCATCCACAGGCCGGTGCTGAGGTCCACCAGCGGATTGTTCTCGGGCAGGTAACGGTAGCGTGCGGTGTAGGTGTCGATCTTCACTTCGCTCAATGGGTACTGGTAGATGCCGGCGGTGCCGAAACGGAAGATGTCCGACGGCATGATCTCCCCGGTGCGCCCGTCGTAGCGACGATAGCCGAGGTCCAGGGTGTGCTCGTCGGCGATGCGCCAGGTCGCCTTGAGCAGGTAGGACTCGGTCTCCGACGACGAGTTGAGCACTTCCTCCCCTGCGTTGTAGACCTTGGCTACGCTGCTTTCCTCGCGACCGTAGCGGTTGTAGACGCGATAGCGGTCCTGGCCTTTCTTGCCGGAAAAGTAGTTGCCCTGATTGCGCTGCGCATAGGCGGCGACCAGGTCCAGATGCTCGTTGCGGTAGGCGAAGGCGGCGCTGCCGGACTTGGCCTGGGAGCCGAACAGGCTGCCGCGGTCATCGTGCGGCACGCTGCTGAGATTCTCGGTCTTCGAACTGGCGCTGCGGTGCTGCGGGGCGACGCCGTTGTTCCAGACGTCGCCGGTGAAGCGCACGCCGAGGTCCTTGCCGTCGACCAGGATGTCCTTGACGCCGATGGTGCGCATTTCCACGCTGCCGCCGATCGCGCCCGAGCGGGTCGAGGGCCCCTTGTCGACGGTCACGCTGCTGACCAGGTCGGGATCGATGTAGCTGCGCTGCTGGGTGCCGGCGTAGCCGCGGTAGACGTCCAGCGCCTGCTCCGCGCCGTCGACCCGCACCGCCACCCGGCTCTGCCCCTGGATGCCGCGGATGTTGACGTCCAGCGCGCCACCGTTGCGGCTGTCGCCGACCTGTACGCCCGGGATGCCCTGGAGCAGGTCACCCACGGAAACCCGGCCGAAGCGGTCGATGTCTTCGCTGGAGAGGTACACCGACGAGCGCGGCGCGGTATAGGTTTCCTTCTGCGGATCGGCCAGCTCGGCGGCCGAGACCACCACCGGCGACAGGTCGGCCGGGGCTTCTCCGGACATGCGCGGCTCGACCAGCAGGTAGGCGCCGGAGGTTCCCGCCGCGACCTGCAGGCCGGTGTTCGACAGCACTCGCTGCAAGCCTTCCAGTACGCTGTAGCGGCCCTTGAGCGCCGGCGCGGTGCGGCCGCGGGTCAGCGCGGGGTCGAAGGACAGCAGCAGGCCCGACTGGCTGGCGAAGGCGCCCAGGGAGGCGCCCAGCGAACCCGCCGGGATGTCGTAGCTGCGCGGCGTGGCGTCGTCCAGGCGGGTAGCCGCGCTGTGCTGGCCGACGCTCTGCGCGTGGGCCAGGCCGCCGCCGAGCAGGCCGGCGCCGACCGCCGACAGGCCGAGCAGGGCGCAGCGCAGGGCAAGGGTGAGCGGGGAGAGGCGCGACAAGGGACGCGCCAGGCTGGGGATAGGGCGTTGTAGGGACATGACTTCTTCGCTCGCAGGGTTGGCGCCCGTCATTGCGGGCTCTCATTCCCTCTGTCGCACGAGATCGGAAAAGGGATATTTCGGGTTCGGCGGGGCCGGTCGAGGAAGGGCGTCGGCATTGTGGTCAGCGGAAAATTAGTGATAATAGTTTTCATTTGCGATTGAAGCCAGCCGACTATTCCGATGAATGCGCCTCCGATGAATGCGCCAAGCCCCTGCCTGCAAGCGGACCGCGACTGCGTCGCCACGCTCTACCGTGAAAACCATGCCTGGTTGCGCAACTGGCTGGCCTACCGCCTTCGCTCCTGGGGACGTGGCGTGGCCGACGACCTGGCCCACGACACCTTCCTGCGCATCCTCGCCAGCCGCGATGGCGGCCAGCGTGACGCGATCCGTCAGCCGCGCGCCTACCTCACCCGCATCGCCAACTGCGTGCTGGTCAGCTGGCGCCGTCGCCAATCGCTGGAACTCGCCTGGCTGGAGGCCCTGGCCACGTTGCCCGAGCCGTTGCAGCCGTCGCCGGAACAACAGAGTGTGATCGTCGAGACCCTGCACGAGATCGACGCGCTGCTCGACACCCTGCGACCGCGGGTGAAACAGGCATTCCTGATGGCGACGCTGGACGGCATGAAGCAGAAGGACATCGCCCAGGCGCTGGGCGTCGCGCTGCCGACGGTGAAGAAGTTCATCCACCAGGCCTACGTGACCTGCCTGAGCCTGATGCCCGATGAATGACCGCGCTTCCAGCCGGGCGCCGCAGGCGGGCGATACGGAGCTTTCCGGGCCGCCGGCCGCCGAGGCGATCGCCCCGCAGGTGCTCAGGGAGACCGCCTCCTGGCTGCTGCTGATGCAGGAGGGGCCGCTGGCTCCGGCGCAGCAGGCCGAGCTGGAGTCCTGGCGCTCGCGCAGCCCCGAGCACCAGCGCGCCTGGCGGCGTGCCGAGCGTCTGCTGGCGAATATCGGTTCGCTGCCGCCGGCGTTGGCCCGGCGTGCGCTCGAGCGTCCGTCCGGCAGCGGCCGGCGCGCGGTCCTGCGCGGCCTGGCCCTGCTGCTCGGCGGCGCACCGCTGGTCTGGTGGGGATGGCGCGCCCAGGTCTGGCGCGACGGCTTCGGCGCCGACTACCTCACTGCCGTCGGCGAGCGGCGCGATCTGGTGCTGGAGGACGGCAGCCAGGTCGAGATGAACACCGACAGCGCGCTGGACGTGCGCTACGACGCCGGCCAGCGCCTGCTGCGCCTGTATCGCGGAGAGATCTACCTCCGCACCGCGGCGGATCGGCGCGAGCCGCCGCGGCCGTTCCTGGTGCGCACCGAACAGGGCCTGATGCGCGCGCTGGGTACCGCCTTCAGCGTCCGACGCGAGGGCGCAGAGACAGTGCTGGCGGTGTACGAAGGCGCGGTCCAGGTGCGTCCGGAGGGCGCCGCGAGCGCGGCGGATGGCCGGGTGATCGAGGCTGGCCAGCGGGTGCGCTTCGATCGCCAGCGGATCGGCCCCGTCGAGTCCGCCAGCGAGGCCGCGCTGGCCTGGCGCCAGGGCCTGCTGGTGGCCGACGACATGCCGCTGCGGCAGTGGGCGGGAGAACTGATGCGCTACGGCGGCGAGAGCATCGAGTGCGAGCCGTCGCTGGACCCGCTTCGGGTCTCCGGCACCTTTCCCATCGACGACCTGCCGCTGGCCCTGGCGATGCTGGCGCAGACCCATGGCCTGCGCCTCGTGCACCAAGGTCGGCGGGTGCTGATCAGGCGCTGAGGGAGGCGCGGCGGCTCAGCCGGCCAGCAACCAGACCCCGGCGCCCGCCGAGGCCAGCCCGGCGAGACGTACCAGGGGCGCGGCCGCCTGCGGCAGGAAGCGCACCAGCGCGTAGCCGGCGGCGTGCAGCGCGGCGGTGGCGGCGACGAAACCGAGCGCGTACAGCCAGGGGCTGGAGAGGTCCGGCAGCTCCAGGCCGTGGGCGACCCCGTGGGCCAGGGCGAACAGCGCGGTGGCGGCCATCGCCAGCGCCAGCGGCGGGCGCACGGCGAGGGCCACGCAGAGGCCGAGGGCGAGCACCGAGGCGGCGATGCCGGTCTCCATGAACGGCAGTTGCAGGCCCTCGAAGCCGAGCAGCCCGCCGACCAGCATGGTGCCGACGAAGGTGCAGGGCAGGGCGAGGCGCGCGGCTCCCTGTTGCTGGGCGGCCCAGAGGCCGACGGCGAACATCGCCAGCAGGTGGTCGAGACCGGTGAGCGGATGGGCGAGGCCGGCGACCAGGCCGTGTTCGCCGTGGCCGGGGTGGGCGAAGGCCAGCGCCGGCGCGGCGAGCAGGACGAGGGCGGCGAGCAGCTTGGGCAGTTTCATTGGCGGTTCCTTGTCGTTGCGAAGTGGCGTCAGGCGGCGGTCAGCAGGCCCTGGCGCTCGATGAAGGCGATGATTTCGTCCAGCCCCTGGCCGGTCTTCTGGTTGCTGAACACGAACGGCTTGTCGCCGCGCATGCGCCGGGCGTCCCGGTCCATCACGTCGAGGGAGGCGCCGACCAGCGGCGCCAGGTCGATCTTGTTGATCACCAGCAGGTCCGACTTGCAGATGCCGGGGCCGCCCTTGCGCGGGATCTTGTCGCCGGCGGAAACGTCGATCACATAGAGGGTCAGGTCGGACAGCTCGGGGCTGAAGGTGGCCGACAGGTTGTCGCCGCCGGATTCCACCAGGATCAGTTCGAGGCCGGGGAAGCGCCGGTTGAGCTGGTCCACCGCCTCCAGGTTGATCGAGGCGTCCTCGCGGATCGCCGTGTGCGGGCAGCCGCCGGTTTCCACGCCGATGATCCGCTCGGGGGCGAGGGCCTCGTTGCGCACCAGGAACTCTGCGTCTTCCTGGGTATAGATGTCGTTGGTGACCACCGCGAGGTTGTAGCGCTCGCGCAGTTCGCGGCACAGGGCCAGGGTCAGGGCGGTCTTGCCGGAGCCCACCGGACCGCCGATGCCGACACGCAGGGGTTGGGATGTCATGGGGTTTCTCCTAGGAACGGAACAGACGGCTGTACTGGGTTTCGTGGGTCATGCTGGCCAGCGCCAGGCCGAACGCGGCGCTGCCCTCGACGGCGGGCCGTCGCAGCGCCTCGGCGCAGGCGCGGTCGAGTTCCGGCAGCAGGCTGGAAGCAAGTTTCTGCGCGGCCAGTTGGCCGAGCGGCAGGGTTTTCATCAGCACCGCCAACTGGTTCTCCAGCCAGCTCCAGAACCAGGCACTGAGCGCCTCCTCGGCGTCCAGGCGCCAGGCGCGCGCGGCCATCGCCCAGGCGGCGGCGAGATTGGGCGGGTCCTGGCGCGCCAGCCAGGCGCGGCCGGGAGCGTCGAGTTCGGGCAGGGCTTCCAGCAATTGGTGCAGGGAAAAGCCCATCTGCCGGCTCTCCTGGGCCAGCTCGCGGGTCTCGCGGCTGGCCCTATGGCGCTCGCTGGCCGCATCGCAGGCGGCCCAGTCGCCGATCAACGCGGCGCGCAGCAGGCCGGCCAGCAGCGGCGCCTCGAAGCGCGCCAGGTTCAGTTGCAACTGGTCGACCAGCCAGGTCCGCGCGCTCTCGGCGTCGCGCACCCAGCCATTGTCGAGGGCCGCCTCCAGGCCCTGGGAATAGCTGTATCCGCCGATCGGCAACTGCGAGCTGGCCAGGCGCAGGCGCGCCCAGATGCTGTTCACCGGCGCACGCCGAACTGGTGCAGGCGCGGCGCGTAGTTGAACTCCGCCTCGCCATGGTGCGAGTGGTGGTGGCCTCCGCCGTAGGCACCGTGCTCCGGCTGGAACGGCGCCTCGATGGCCTCCACCGTGGCGCCGAGCTGTTCGAGCATGGCTTTCAGCACGTAGTCGTCGAGCAGGCGCAGCCAGCCGTCGCCGACCTGCAGGGCGACGTGACGGTTGCCCAGGTGGTAGGCGGCGCGGGTCAGTTCCAGCGGGCTGGCGCAGGTGACGTGGAGCAGACGTTCGGAGCGGGCGACGACCCGCACCAGGCGACCGTCGCGGGCCTCCAGGCAGTCGCCGTCGGCCAGCGGCGGCTGGCCGCGCTCGAGGAACAGGCCGACCTCCTCGCCGCTCGCCGCGAAGCAGCGCAGGCGGCTCTTGCTGCGCGCCTCGTAGGTGAGGTGGAGTTCTTCGTCCCAGCGGGGCGAGCGGGCGGGCAGGCGTTGGTGAATGACCAGCATGGGCAGTTTCCGCAATGCGACAGGAAAGGAATCACAACAAGCACCAGCAAGGGCCTTGCCAGGTCGATGCGGGACGCCTGTACCGGGAAAACGGGGCCATAGGGATGTAACAAAATATTGCAGCGCGCCAGGTTGGTGCGCAACGACTTTTTTGCCGCACCGGAAAGGTGCGCGCGCGTCTAGTCCGCGGGCGAACGCCGAGCCGGAGGTCCGCTGGGGAGGTGTGGG
The DNA here is from genome assembly GCF_013343155.1 of Pseudomonas sp. FDAARGOS_761. Lineage (NCBI taxonomy): Bacteria > Pseudomonadati > Pseudomonadota > Gammaproteobacteria > Pseudomonadales > Pseudomonadaceae > Pseudomonas > Pseudomonas sp. FDAARGOS_761. Next base: position 6,361,105 of record NZ_CP054572.1, read on the forward strand.
GTCAGTCGGGCAGGCCGTGCCAGTGCTTGCCGCCGATCATGATGAAACGCAGCTGGTGGGTGATCTTCGCGGCCGGCATCAGGTGCGGCGGCAGGTCGGCGGCGGGTGGGTCGATCAGCTCCGGAAGGGTGGCGAAGACGGTCTTCACCACCAGGTCGGCGAACACGTCGAGGGCCGCGCCGTCGAGATGCGGCATCTTGTTCAGCAGCGCCAGGTCGGCGGCCAGGTCGTCGGTGATGCGCTGGCGCAGGCTGGCGATGGCCTGGCGGATCGGCAACGAGCCGCCGTATTGCTCGCGGGCGAGGAAGAGGAACTGCGAGCGGTTGGCGCCGACCGCGTCGAGGAAGATGCGCACCGAGGCGTCGATCAGCCCGCCCAGTTCGAACTCGTTGCGGCGCACCGCGCGCAGGGTGGCGCGGAAGGTCTCGTCGACCTCGGCGACCAGCGCCAGGCCGAGCTGGTCCATGTCGCTGAAGTGCCGATAGAAGCCGGCCGGGACGATGCCGGCGGCGCGCGTCACTTCGCGCAGGCTGAGGCTGCCGAAGCCGCGCCCGCTTTCCATCAGGTGGCGCGCGGCGCTCATCAGCGCGTGGCGGGTCTGCTGTTTCTGTTCGGCGCGGGGTGAGGACATACGGCTTCCTTTGGCGGACCGGCGACTGTAGCAAAAGCCCCGCGACCCGGTCGAACCGGGGACGGCAGCGGTCGAAGGATACATCAGTGAACGCTTGTTGACTCGATTGCGCGGAACGGGCAAAGTTTTGTGAACGATCGTTCACTGAAATATTCTCGATGGCCTTGCTTCCCCTCGCTCTCCTGACCCCCTTGCTCGCACCCCTGCGCCGTCTCGCCGCCCGTGGCTGGCTGCGCGAGGCCGATGTCGACGGCCTGCTGCGCCACGCCCATCCGCTGGCGTCGCTGAACCGCCACTATGCGCGGGTCGAGGCACGCTACTGGGTGGCCGACGATATGCTCGCCCTGGCCCTGCGTACCGCCCCCGGCTGGCCGCCGGCGCGGCCGGGCCAGCACATCCAGCTGCTGGCGGAGCGCGACGGGGTGCGGGTCGGGCGCAGCTACAGCCTGACCCGGGTGGTCGGCGAGCGCCTGGAAATCGCCGTCAAGCGTCACCCGGACGGGCTGCTCTCGCCCTGGTTGTGCGAACACCTGGCGGTCGGCCAGCGTGTCGAGTTGCAGCCCGCGCAAGGCGATCTGCGCTGGCCGATGCAGGCCGAGGCGGTCTGCCTGCTGGCCGCCGGCAGCGGCCTGACGCCCTTGCTCGGCCTGCTCCGCGAGGCGCTGGAGAACGGCTATCGCGGTCCCGTGCTGTGGCTGCACTACGCCCGTCATCCCGGCCAGCGCGCCTGGCTCGGCGAGCTGGAGGCGCTGGCGGCGCGCCACCCGAACCTGGAGTTGCGCTGGAGCCTGACCCGCGAGGCGCGGGCCGATGGCTGCCTGGAGGGGCATTTCCAGCCGCGCCACCTGGACGGCTGGGCAGCCGACCTGGCGCGCAGCCAGGCCCTGGCCTGCGGGCCGGCGGCTTTCGTCGAGGCGGTGGGCGAGCAACTGGGGGCACGCTTCGCCGGCTTGCAGACGGAATCCTTCAGCGTCCCGCGCTGGCGCAGCGGGGAGGCGCCGCGCGAAGTGCGCCTGCGCTTCGCCCGGTCGCAACGGGAAGTCTCCGGCGACAGCGCCGCCAGCCTGCTGGAACAGGCCGAGGCCCACGGCCTGCGCCCGGCCCACGGTTGCCGCCAGGGCATCTGTGCCAGTTGCACCTGCGTCCTGCTCAGCGGCTGCGTGCGCGACCTGCGCAGCGGCGCGCTGTGCAGCGAGCCCGGCCAGCCTATCCGCCTCTGCGTCAGCGCCGCCCACGGCGACCTGGCGCTGGACCTGTAAACCGACCTGCGAGCCCTGCGATGCGCGACGACCGCGAACTGACCCCGGAACAACTGGCGGCCTTCGGCGCCGAACTCGACGCCCTGCGCCAGCGTACCCTGGCCGATCTCGGCGCGGACGACGCGCGCTACATCCGCCGGGTCCGCGCGGCGGTGCGCGTCTGCTGCTGGAGCGGCAGGGCGCTGCTGATGTTCGGCTGGCTGCCGCCGACCTGGCTGCTCGGCAGCCTGCTTCTCGGCCTGGGCAAGATCCTCGAGAACATGGAACTGGGCCACAACGTCATGCACGGCCAGTACGACTGGATGAACGATCCGGAATTCGCCGGCCGCGCCTACGAGTGGGACATCGCCGGGCCGTCCGACTTCTGGCGGCACACCCACAACCATATCCACCACACCTACACCAACGTGCTGGGCAAGGACGACGACGTCGGCTACGGGGTCGTGCGCCTGTTCCCGGAGCAGCGCTGGAAGCCGTTCTACCGCTGGCAACCGCTGTGGGTGACGCTGCAGGCGCTGCTGTTCCAGTACGCGGTGGCGATCCAGCATCTGCGCCTGGACAAGTACGCCAAGGGGCGCCTGGACAAGGCCGAACTCATGCCGCTGCTACGCCGCCTGCGTGCCAAGCTGGGTCGCCAGTGGGCCAAGGACTACCTGCTGTTCCCGCTTCTCGGCCTGTTCGCCGGCGGCTTCGGCGCGGTGTTCGTCGGCAACCTGCTGGCCAACGTGCTGCGCAACCTGTGGACCTTCACGGTGATCTTCTGCGGCCACTTCACCGAGAAGGCGGTGGTCTTCCCGCCCTCGGTGCTGGAGGGGGAGACCCGTGGCCACTGGTACCTGCGCCAGTTGCGCGGCTCCAGCAACCTGGAGGGCGGGCCGCTGTTCCACATCCTGACCGGCAACCTCAGCCACCAGATCGAGCACCACCTCTACCCGGACCTGCCGGCGCGTCGCTACGCCGCGCTGTCCCGCGAGGTCCGCGAAATCGCCCGGCGCTACGGGCAGACCTACAACAGCGGACGCCTGGGACGGCAATTCCTCACTGTCTTGCGGCGCATCTGGGTATATCGGCTGCCGCCGCGCGAGCCGCTCCCGGCGCGGCGCGGCTGAGCCGACGGAACGCTCGCGGCGCCCGTGGCGGGGCCGCTCCGGAGCGGGGATAATGCCGCCCTGTGCACCGCGACGTGGCTTCCGGCCGCCGCGCGGCGTCGGAGTCTCGCCGAACGCAGGACGGCCTGCGCCCGCGATCGGCCAGCAGCGTCGATCCTTCCCGAACCTATCAATGCTCGGCGGATGCCGGCCGTGGGGCCCGTCCGTCCAGGAACCGTCATGTTCAGCCCGCTCGTCACCTTTCCCGCGCTCTACACCGCCACCCTGCTCATGCTGGCCGGCTCCGGCCTGTTCACCACCTACATCGGCCTGCGCCTGACCCAGGAAGGCGCAGGCGACCTGTGGGTCGGCGGGCTGATGGCGTCCTACTATTTCGGCCTGGTCTGCGGTGGAAAATTCGGACACAAGCTGATCGCCAGCTTCGGCCATATCCGCTCCTACGTGGCTTGCGCCGGGATTGCCACCGTGACCGTGCTGCTGCATGCCCTGGTCGATCAGCTGGAAGTCTGGCTGCTGCTGCGCTTCATCACCGGTGCGGTGATGATGAACCAGTACATGGTGATCGAGAGCTGGCTCAACGAGCAGGCCGAGAGCCACCAGCGCGGCAAGGTGTTCGCCGGCTACATGGTCGCCGTCGACCTTGGCCTGGTGCTCGGCCAGGGTCTGCTGGCGCTGAGCCCGACCCTCGACTACAAGCCGCTGCTGCTGGTCGCCATCTGCTTCGCCTCGTGTCTGATCCCGCTGGCCATGACCCGCCGCGTGCACCCGGCCAAGCTGGTCGCCGCGCCGCTGGAAGTGCGTTTCTTCTGGCAGCGCGTGCCGCAGGCGCTGGGCACCATTTTCATCGCCGGCCTGATGGTCGGCGCCTTCTACGGCCTGGCGCCGGTCTACGCCAACCGCAACGGCCTGGATGCCTCGCAATCGAGTTTCTTCGTCGGCATGTGCATCGTCGCCGGTTTCTGCGCGCAGTGGCCGCTGGGCTGGTTGTCCGACCGCCTCGACCGCAGTTGGCTGATCCGCGGCAATGCGGTGCTGCTGTGCCTGGCCTCGATCCCGATGTGGGGACTGGTGACGCTGCCGTACTGGCTGCTGCTGGCCAACGGGTTCGTTACCGGCATGCTGCTGTTCACCCTCTATCCGCTGGCGGTGGCGCTGGCCAACGACCACGTCGAGCAGCCGCGCCGGGTCGCGTTGTCGGCGATGCTGCTGACCACCTACGGGGTCGGCGCCTGTATCGGCCCGCTGGTGGCCGGCGCGCTGATGCGCCACTTCGGTCCGGGGCTGTTCTACATGCTGGTGTCCGGCTACGCGGTGCTGCTGGTGTTCTGGGTGCAGCCCAAGCGCGTCACCGGCGAACACCGGGTCGACGAGGCGCCGCTGCAACACGTGGCGATGCCGGACACGGTCAGCCCGATGGCCGCCACCCTCGACCCGCGCGTCGAGGAAGTGCCGGAGGAGCTGGTGGTGGAGGCGCCGGCGAATATCGGCCGCTCCGACGGCGAGCCGGACGCCGGCGAGAAGCCCGCTCAGTCCTGAGCCGGGAACGCCAGCTCGAAGCGGATGCGTCCCGGAGCCGGGGCGCTCGCTTCGGCGCGGCCGCCGTGCAGGCGCATGATCGCCTGGACGATGGCCAGGCCGAGACCGCTGGACTGGGCGTCGCTGCGCGCGGCGTCGCCACGGTAGAAGCGGTCGAACAGGCGCGACAGCGGTTCGGCCGGCAGCCTGTCGCAGGCGTTCTCCACGCTCAGCAGGAATTCCCCCGAGCGGCGCAGGCCGCGCACTTCGATCAGGCTCTCGGCGTTGGCGTAGCGGATGGCGTTGGCCAGCAGGTTGCTCAGCGCCCGGCGGAACAGTTGCGGATCGGCGCGTAGCTGGCCGCTGATCTGGACGTCGAGGCTCAGCCCACGTTCCTCGGCCAGCCCTTCGAAATACTCCGCCTGGCGCCGCAGTTCTTCGCCCAGGTCCAGGCGGCTGCGCTCCACCGCTGCCCGCACGTCGTCGGCGCGAGCGAGGAACAGGATGCTCTCGACCATCCGTGCGATGCGCTCCAACTCTTCCTGGTTGGAGGCGATCAGCGCCTGGTACTCCTCGTTGCTGCGTGGCTGGCGCAGGGCCACCTGGCCGTGGCCCATCAGCGAACCGATGGGCGTGCGGATCTCATGGGCGAGGTCGGCGGAGAACTGCTGCAGGCGCTGGTAGCCGTCGTCGAGGCGTTCGAGCATGGCGTTGAACGACTGTGCCACCTGCTGCAACTCGGCAGGCGCGGCGGCGACGTCGAGGCGGGTATCCAGGCTGGTCGGATGGATCTCCGCCGCCTTCGCCGCCAGCGTGCGCAGCGGGCGCAGGCCGTGGCGCAGGACCAGCCAGCCGAGCAGGGCGGTGCCGAGGAACGCCAGCAGCACGGCGGCGATGACCCGGTCGCGGTACTGGGCGAGCATCCGCGTCTCGCCCAGCAGCAGGTGCGCGGCGGTGATCTGCAACGGCTCGCGGCCGCCGACCAGGACCTCGGCGGCGAGCACGCGCATCGGGACGCCGTCGTGGGTCAGCGCGGCGTGCACGACGGACGGATTCAACGCCTGGCCGGCGGCGACCACCCGTAGCGACGGCAGGCGTTCGTGGCGCGGGTTGACCGCGACGATCGGCGCCTCGCCGGGCTGGCCGAGGAGCAGGATGTCCTGCTCGTTGCCAAGCATGTTCTCGAACAGACGCGGGCGCGCCTTCAGCTCGGCCAGGGTGAGGTTGTCGCGCAACAGGTTGCGGAAGTGCTCGACCCGGCCGGCGACCATCACGTCGCTGCGCCGCAGCATCGCCTCTTCCACCGAGCGGTACAGGTAGAAGCCGACCGCGCTGACCACCAGCGCCGCCACCGCGGCGAACAGCAGCGCCGCGTAGAGGGTCAGGGAGCGGCGGGCGGGCACGGGCGCTCCTCGCAGACGTAGCCGATGCCGCGCACGGTATGGATCAGCTTGTTCGGGAAGGGATTGTCGACCTTGGCGCGCAGGCGCTTGATCGCCACGTCGACGACGTTGGTGTCGCTGTCGAAGTTCATGTCCCAGACCTCCGAGGCGATCAGGGTGCGCGACAGCACCTCGCCCTCGCGGCGCATCAGCAGGTGCAGGAGGGCGAACTCCTTGTTGGTCAGGGCGATCACCTGCCCCTGGCGGCTGACCTTGCGCCGCAGCACGTCCAGGTGCAGATCGGCCAGTTGCACCTGCTCTGCCTCGCGGACCACGCCGCGGCGCAGCAGGGTACGGATACGCAGCAGCAACTCGGTGAAGGAGAAGGGTTTCACCAGGTAGTCGTCGGCACCCAGTTCGAGGCCGCGGATACGGTCCTGCAACTGGTCGCGGGCGGTGAGGAAGAGCACCGGCACATCGTGCTTCTTGCGCAGCACTTCCATGATCTGCCAACCGTCCAGGCCGGGCAGCATCACGTCGAGGACCACCAGGTCGTAGCGGTTCTCCAGCGCCAGGTAGAGACCGTCGGCGCCGTGCTGCGACCAGTCGACCGCATAGCCCGACTCGCCGAGGCCCTTCTTCAGGTACTCGCCGGTCTTCGTATCGTCTTCGATCACCAGGATGCGCATGTCTCGTTCCCCCTCGTTCGCCGCCATTCTAGCCAGCGCGCGGCGCGGACTCGGTGACATTTTTGTCATGCGAAAGTCATCTCCGGGTACCGCCGGCGGGGCGACCATCGAGGCTCAACCCCACCGAGGATCGACCGATGCTTCGACTCAAGGCTTCCCCCGCGCTGCTCTTCGGCCTGCTCCTGGCCAGTGCCGCCAGCTTCGCCGCGCAACCGCCTGCGGGCATGCTGCAACCGCTGCGCGGCACCATCCAGCAGGCCGCCGACGACCACCTGCAACTGAAGGCCCGCAACGGCCAGCAACTGACGGTCAGGCTCACCGACAAGACCGCGATCCGCGCCGTGTCGCTGGCGAAGCCGGAGGACATCCAGCCCGACAGTTTCATCGGCACCGCCGCCGTGCCGCAGCCCGACGGCACCCTGAAGGCCCTCGAGGTGCATGTCTTCGCCCCCAGCCTGCGCGGCAGCGGCGAAGGCCACCGGCCCTGGGAGAACGCCGATGGCAGCGCCTCGACCATGACCAACGGTACGGTCGGCAACCTGGTGGTCAGCCAGGGCCGGCGCATGACGGTGAAATACGGCGATGGTGAGAAGACTGTGGTGGTGCCGGACGACGTGCCCATCGTCAGCCTGGAGCCGGGCGAGCGCAGCCTGCTCAAGCCTGGCGCCAAGGTCGTGCTGTTCCCGCAGAAGGGCGCCGACGGCAGCCTCACCGCCCTGGCCATCTCGGTCGGCAAGGACGGCGTGACCCCGCCGATGTGAGGTTTCGCCGGGACGGCGCGTCCGTCCCGGCCGGGTTTCCTGGGAGAAAAGCCATGAACCGTGCGTTGCACGCCTGGCCGGTGAGACTCTGCCACTGGCTCAATGCCTATGCCATGGCCTGCCTGATCGGCAGCGGCTGGGGCATCTACAACGCTTCGCCGCTGCTGGATTTCCGTTTTCCCGCCTGGGCTACCCTCGGCGGCTGGCTCGGCGGTTCCATCGCCTGGCATCTCGCCGCCATGTGGCTGCTGCTCGGCAACGGCCTGTGCTACCTCGCCTACGGACTGTCCAGCGGGCATTTTCGTCGCGACTTCCTGCCTTTGAGCGCGGCCGGCGTCTGGCGCGACCTGCGCCTCGCCCTCGGCCTGCGCCTGGTCCATGAGCCGGGCCGCTACAACGCGGTGCAGCGCCTGCTGTACTGGCTGGTCCTGGGGCTCGGCGCGCTGCTGGTGCTGTCCGGGCTGGCGATCTGGAAACCGGTGCAACTGCACGGGCTGACCGTGTTGTTCGGTGGCTTCCAGGGTGCGCGCTGGGTGCATTTCCTGGCCATGGCCGGGGTCGTCGGGTTCGTCGTCGTGCACCTGCTGCTGGTGCTGTTGGTGCCGCGCACCCTGGTGCCGATGATCATCGGACGCGAGTGGCGGCGCGGACGGAGGAGCGAAGGATGAAGGGGCCGGAGAAGAAGCGCGCGAAGATCGCGATCGACCCGTCCAGCGAGCGGCAGATGGTCGATTTGCAACGCCGCCTGCTGTTGCGCGGCGGCCTGTCCCTGGGCGCCCTGGCGATGCTCTCGGGGTGCCGGCTACAGGATGGCGATTCGGTCGACAAGGTACTCTGGGCCATGTCGCGCTGGAACGACCGGGTCCAGGCCTGGCTGTTCAGCCGTACGCGGCTGGCGCCGACCTTCGATCCGTTGCAGGTGGCCTCGCCGTTCCCCTTCAACGCGTTCTACCCGGCCTACAACGTGCCGGAGATCGACCTGCCGGAATACCGCCTGCAGGTTTCCGGGCGGGTCCGCGACAAGCGCCCCTGGAGCCTGGAGCAACTGCGCCGGCTGCCGCAGGCCAGCCAGGTCACGCAACTGATCTGCATCGAGGGCTGGAGCGCGATCGGCCAGTGGAGCGGAGTGCCGCTGCGCACCTTTCTGGAGCTGGTCGGCGCCGACACCTCGGCGAAGTACGTCGGCTTCAAGTGCGCCGACCGCTACTACTCCAGCCTCGACATGCCCAGCGCGCTGCATCCGCAGACCCTGCTGGCGCTGGAGATGTCCGGGCAGGCGCTGCCGGAGGAGAACGGCTATCCGCTGCGCCTGCGGATTCCCACCAAGCTCGGCTTCAAGAACGCCAAGCACGTGGTGGAGATCTTCGTCAGCAACAGCAATCCCGGAGGTTACTGGGAGGACCAGGGCTACAACTGGTTCAGCGGAGTCTGAGGCGGGAGAGTGCGGCTTGCCTCGGGCCATGCGCCCAGCGCGACAGGGATGGGAAAATAGGAAAGCCCGGCATCGAGCCGGGCTTTTCTCGCGCCTTGCGGCGTAACGAGCGGTCAGGCGGTGCGCAGGTCGAAACGGCTCATGCTGCGATGCAGGCGGTCGATGGTCTGTTCGCTGCCGTTGTCGGCCAGACGGGCTTCGGCCTTGGTCATGTCCTTGTGCAGGCGGTCGATGGTCTGCTCGCTGCCGTTGTCGGTGATGCGCAGTTCGACGCTGGACATGTCCTGGTGCAGCCGGTCGATGGTGCGGCTGGAGCCATCGGCGGCGAAGGCGGCGTTGGCGGTCAGGGTGGCGAGGGCGAGGCCGAGGATCAGGGAAGCTTTCATGACGGTGACTCCGAGTGGGTTGTCGATTGCGTTGGAGTCATTTTCAGTTCGGATAAGTCGATTTAAAAACGAAGTGCGATGATAGTGTCTATCGACATGGGTGATTATGTGTTTTCTTATTACTTATCAGTAATTTAGTTGATTATTTTTGTGATGTCGAAGATTTCGTAAAGGATAGTTAGCTTTTCTCTATTTAATCGATAAATTGGATAAATAAGGCGAAAAGAAAAGCCGGCGCTGCGGGCGCCGGCTCTCGGACGGGTCTTGCTCTGGAGTCAGGCGAGGTCGTCGAGGATGTCGGCCATGTCGTCCGCGTGTTCTTCTTCCTGGGCCAGGATCTCCTCGAAAATGCGTCGGGTGGTGGGGTCGTCGTTACCGAGGTAGGTGATGATCTCGCGATAGCTGTCGATGGCGATGCGCTCGGCGATCAGGTTCTCGGTGACCATGTCCTTCAGGGTCTTGCCTTCGACGTATTCGGCATGGGAGCGCTCCTCCAGGCCGCGCGGATTGAAGTCCGGCTCGCCGCCTAGTTGCATGATGCGCTCGGCCAACTGGTCGGCATGCTGCATTTCCTGGTTGGCGTGCTCGAGGAACTCGGCGGCGGCGATGCTCGCCTTAAGGCCGGTGGCCATGAAGTAGTGGCGCTTGTAGCGCAGGAAGCAGACCAGCTCGGTGGCGAGCGCTTCGTTGAGCAGGCGCAGGACGGTCTGGCGATCGGCCGAATAGCCTTCGGTGACCGCGCCTTCCTGGATGTTCTTGCGGGCACGGTCGCGAAGGGTCTGGACGTCCGTCAGTTGAACGGTGGTCATCGGTTTTCTCCTTGAGGCTGATCCGGTGAAAAGGGCCGGCTCTGCGGCCGGCTTTTTCTGCTTACCTAAGGTGTGAGTCCCGCGCGGTCGAAAAAGTTTTATCGACCCGCCGCCGAACTGGCCTTTTGCCTGAAATGCGTGGGACGGGGAGCAATGCCGGCGTTTCGCCGGTCCTAACGGAACGGGCCGGCGTATTCGCGCTGGCGAGTCCATGGGCCAGCCTGCACACTGACGGGCTGAGCGAGGCGCGCTGCCGCGCCTGCCCGACAACCGACGCGGCGAAAAGGAGTTGTGCATGACGCGCGGCCGAAAGATCCTGACCTGGAGCCTCGCCAGCCTGGTCCTGCTGCTGGCGGCGTTGGTGGTGTTCATCGCCACCTTCGACTGGAACCTGATCAAGCCCACCCTCAACGAAAAAGTCTCGGCGGCGCTGAACCGCCCGTTCGCCATCAACGGCAACCTCGCCGTGGCCTGGCGCCGCGAGGAGGGCGAGGAAGGCTGGCGCGCCTGGATCCCCTGGCCGCGCTTCAGCGCCGAGGACATCACCCTCGGCAACCCGGAGTGGACGGCGGGCAAGACCAAGGCGAGCGAGTTCGCCAGCCTGGAACGCATCGAATTCCGCCTCGCGCCGTTGCCGTTGCTCTGGCAGACCATCCGCATTCCACAGATCAAGCTGACCCAGCCGCGCGCCGACCTCCTGCGCCTGGCCGACGGCCGCGCCAACTGGGATTTCGACCTGCCTGCCAGCGACAGCGACGAGCCGTCCGCCTGGCAACTGGACATCCGCGAGATCGGTTTCGACAAGGGTAGCGTCAGCCTCGACGACCAGCGTTTGAAGACCCGCCTGGAAGTGCTGGTCGACCCGCTCGGCAAGCCGGTGCCGTTCGGCCAGTTGGCCGGCAAGGCGCTGGCCACGGGCGATGCGGCGAACGCCCAGGACTATGTGTTCGGCTGGAAGGTCAAGGGCACCTACAAGGGCCAGGCTCTGGCCGGCTCGGGCAAGGTCGGCGGGATGCTGGCGTTGCAGGATGCGAGCAAGCCCTTCCCGCTACAGGCCGAGGTCAGTGCCGGCAGCACCCGTGCCGCGGTGGTCGGCACCCTGACCGACCCGCTCAACCTCGGCGCCCTCGACCTGCGCCTGAAGCTGTCCGGGACCAGCATGGCCAATCTCTATCCGCTGACCGGCATCACCCTGCCGGACACTCCGGCCTACTCCACCGACGGACACCTGCTGGCGCGGCTCAAGGAGGAGGGCGGCGCACTGTTCCGCTACGAGAACTTCAACGGCAAGGTCGGCGCCAGCGACCTGCACGGCAGCCTGACCTTCGTCGCTCGCCAGCCTAGGCCGAAGCTGTCCGGCAAGCTGACCTCCGAGCAACTGCGCTTTGCCGACCTCGGCCCGCTGATCGGCGCCGACAGCAATGCCGAGAAACAGAAGCGCGGGCAGACCAGCCGCCAGCCGGGCGACAAGGTGCTGCCGGTGGAGGAATTCCGTACCGAGCGCTGGCGCGACATGGACGCCGACGTGGAATTCACCGGCAAGCGTATCGTCCACAGCGACCAGTTGCCGATCAGCGACCTCTATACCCATCTGGTGCTCAACGACGGCCTGCTGCGCCTGGAGCCCCTGCGCTTCGGCGTGGCCGGCGGCAAGCTGGAGTCGGACATCCGCCTGGACGGCGGCAAGCAGCCGATGCAGAGCCGAGTGAAGATGAGCGCGCGGGGCTTCAAGCTGAAGCAGTTGTTCCCCGGCTTCGCGCCGATGCAGACCAGCTTCGGCGAGCTGAACGGCGACGCCAGTCTCAGCGGCAGTGGCAATTCGGTGGCGAAGATCCTCGGCGGCGCCGATGGCGAATTGAAGATGCTGATCAACGACGGCGCGATCAGCAAGGGCCTGACCGAAATCGCCGGCCTCAATGTCGGAAACTACCTGGTGACCAAGCTGTTCGGCGACGACGAGGTGAAGATCAACTGCGCGGCCGCCGACTTCGGCCTGCAGAAGGGCCTGATGACCAGCCGGCTGTTCGTCTTCGACACCGAGAACGCGCTGGTCAACGTCGACGGCACGGTGAACTTCGCCAACGAGAAGCTCGACCTCGATGTCACCCCGCACAGCAAGGGCCTGCGGATCTTCTCGCTGCGCTCGCCGCTGTACGTGCGCGGCACCTTCGCCAAGCCCGACGCCGGGGTCCACGCCGGGCCGCTGGTGGCGCGCGGCGCGGGAATGATTGCCCTCGGCGTGGCGGTGGGCCCGGCGGCCAGCCTGCTGGCTCTGGTGGCGCCGAGCAAGAGCGACGACAACCAGTGCACCGCCCTGCTGCAACGCATGCGCCAGCCGGCCAAGGCGCCGGCCGGCAAGCGCTGAGTCAGTAGATGGGGATATACAGGTCGACTTGCGAGTTCGGATCCAGCGGTCCGCGGAAACGCTGGTCGTAGTATTCGAAGTCGACCCCCGCCTTGGGCTCCAGGCCGCGTTCGGCGAGCAGGTGGCTGTAGATCGCCTGGAAGCTCTCGGCGATCTGCGGCGCCGTGCCCTTGTGGGTGAACACCGCGTACTTCTGCGCCGGCACCTGGAAGCGCACCATGCCCTCCGGCACCGGCCAGCCCTCCTGCACCTCGAAGCCGGCGACATAGTGGAATTCGCCGTTGGGCTGCTGCGCGCAGATGCCATAGGAGACCTCGGGATCGTGCTTGCCGGCGATCTCGTGCTCGCGCGGGATGAAGCGTTCCCAGAGCTGGCCGATGGTGTCGCCGGGGGCGCTGCCGAAGTATTCCATGCCCACCACGCTGAAGGCGGGACGTTCGACGATTCGTGCATGCATGTTGCGGATCCTCCAGTGGGCGAGCGTCGCCAGGGTTCGGTCGAGTTCCGCCAGCAGGCGCTGGCGGGCGCTGATCTCTTCGCGCAGGGTGTGCTGGTGTCGTTGCAGGAAATGCCGCAGGCGTTGCGGGTCGTCCAGCGCGCCATCGCGTTTCAGGCGGTCGATGGCTTCCAGCGGAACGTCCAGCCGGCGCAGCGCGAGTATGCGCGAGAGCTGCTCGATCTGTTCCGGCCGGTAGTAGCGGTAGCCGTTGTCGCTACCGGTGCGCGCGGGGACGAACAGGCCGATGGCATCGTAGTGGCGAAGCGTCTTGGTGGAGATCTCGAAGATTCGCGCCAGTTGGCCGATGGTGAGCATTTCCGGTTCCTGCTGCGGGATAGCGGCAGACTACGGATTGCCCCTGGGGCAAGGTCAAGGGGTTTGTGCCGGTGTGCACTTTCTCTGAACGTCCGCCGTCGCCTCCCGGTCCCAACAGTGAACCCATCGCAAAGGGAGATATCCCCATGCCCCGTGGCGACAAGAGCAAGTACAGCGACAAGCAGCAGCGCAAGGCCGAGCACATCGAGGAGAGCTACAAGGCCAAGGGTGTGAGCGAATCGGAAGCCGAGGCGCGCGCCTGGGCGACGGTGAACAAGCAGTCCGGCGGCGGCGAGCGCAAGGGCGGTTCCGGCCGCGCCAAGAGCGAGACGGCCAAGCGCGCTGACCGCAAGGACTCGGCCCATCGCGCCGCCCAGGCCCGCTCAGGGAGACCGGCCAACCGCGGCTCGGCGAGCCGTGGCAAACGTCAGGGCAGCACCTCGGTGAGCGAGATGACCCGCGAGGAATTGATGCAGCTGGCGCGCAAGCGCGACATCCGCGGTCGTTCGACGATGCGCAAGGCCGAACTGATCGAGGCCCTGTCCCGGGCCTGAACGCAGACGCCCCGCCTCCGTAAGGAAGCGGGGCGTCGAGCCGTCAGGGGCGGGCGTCGCGCTCGTGGCGGTCCAGCTCGGAGCAGCTCAGGAAGCCCGAGCCGTCGACCTTGCCGCTGCCGTCGAAACTGACGTAGAACGGCTGCTGCTGGCCGTCCTTGTTGAGGATGTAGCTGTTGCAGCTCCCCGGTTTCATCAGGCGCTTCTGGGTGCCGGAAGGCGTGCCGCCGATGCGCAGGACTTCCTGCTGGCTCATGCCTTTCTCGACATCCTTGACCAGCGGTTCGTTGCGGAAGGTGATGTAGTTGACCGGGTTCTGCACCTTGGTCGACGCGCAGCCGGCCAGGGTTGCCATCACGAACAGTGCCGCCAGTGACTGCTTGTACATGCTGTGACTCCTTGTGGTTGAGCGGTGCTTGCCAACATTGGAACGCAGGCCCTCGCGCAGAGTTCGCCCGGAATCGCGGCGGATTGCCTCAGACCTTCTCCAGGGCCCGGTGCGGCAGGGGTGGCAGCTGGATATCGATGGCGTCGCCGGGGCGAACCTCGCCGTCCTCCAGGACGATCGCCATCACCCCGGCCTTGCGAATCAGGTTGCCCTGTTCGTCGCGGCCGAGCACGGCGGCGGTCAGTCCGGGCTGGTAGTTGTCCAGCTGCGAGCAGGGATTGCGCAGGCCGGTCAGCTCGACCAGGGCGCTTTCCCCCAGGCGCAGGCGGGTGCCGGTGGGCAGGCCGAGCAGGTCGACGCCACGGGTGGTGATGTTCTCGCCCATGGTCCCCGGGCCGATGGCGAAGCCGCTGGCGCGTAGCTCGTCGTGCAGTTCCTCGTGGATCAGGTGGACCTGGCGCAGGTTCGGCTGGGTCGGGTCCTGCCGCACCCGCGAGCGGTGCTTCACGGTGACGCCGTGGTGGGCGTCGCCCTCGACGCCGAGGCCTTTCAGGAGGCGGATGGCGGGACGCACCTGCTTGCTGAACGCGTGGGTGGCGCAGAGGCTCACCGCGATGACCTGTTGCATGGAACTCCTCCTCGTGCGAAGCGTCAGTCTAGCCGCGAAACATGACGCTTGTCGCAAGCGCACAGGACGCGTTCCCAGCCCCTGCAAAGCCCGCCGCAGTCGCTAGACTTCAGCGCACCTGCATGCGAACGTGCAGCCCTTCAAGGAGAGTTCGATGAATATCCTGCGTATCCCGATGTTCGTATTGGCCATGGCCGTCTCGGCCCATGGTTTCGCTGCCACCGCGCAGCAGGAGAAGATGACCGCCTGCAACGCCGAGGCCACCACCAAGGCGCTCAAGGGCGACGAACGCAAGGCGTTCATGAGTGGCTGCCTGAAGGCCGGCGCGCCTGCCGGCGGCAAGGCCACCGCGCAGCAGGAGAAGATGAAGAGCTGCAACGCCGACGCCAGCGCCAAGTCGCTCAAGGGCGACGAGCGCAAGGCATTCATGAGCAGTTGCCTGAAGGCCGGCGGCAGCGCCAAGGCGGCGACCCAGCAGGAGAAGATGAAGACCTGCAACGCCGACGCCACCGCCAAGGCGCTCAAGGGCGACGAACGCAAGGCGTTCATGAGCACCTGCCTGAAGAAGTGAGCCCCACCCTCGTCGGGCTCGGTGTGGCGGCGGATAACGCCTGTGGCGTTATCCGCCCTGCGGACGGGTGTGGCGTGGTCCTGGCGTAGGGCGGATAACCGCTCGCGGTTATCCGCCATGGCGGGCCCGGTGTGACCTTATCCCCCTATAGGGCAGGGGCACGACCAGGGCGGCTCAGCCATAGCGCTTCTTCGCCTCGATGGCCAGGCCGCTGCCGATGCTGCCGAACAGGTTGCCCTCGACATGACGGGCGTTGGGCAGCATCGCCGAGACGCTCCGGCGCAGCGCCGGAATGCCGCTCGAACCGCCGGTGAAGAACACCGTGTCGACCCGGTCCGGGTCGACCCCGGCCGAGGCCAGCAGTTGCGCGACGCTGTTGCGCACGCGCTCCAGCAGTCCGTCGACGGCGTTCTCGAACAGCCCACGGGTCAGCTCCACGCCGAGCCCGGCCTCGATGCGCTCCAGCGAGAGGTGCAGGCGCTCGGTTTCGGTCAGGCGGATCTTGCTGTCTTCCACCTGCATCGCCAGCCAGTGCCCGGCGCGTTCCTCGATGAGCCTGAAGAGGCGGTCGATGCCGGTGCTGTCGACGATGTCGTAGCGCATGTTCTTCAGCGCCAATTGCGACTTCTGCGCGTACACCGCGTTGATGGTGTGCCAAGTGGCCAGGTTCAGGTGGTAGCTGGTGGGCATGAAGGCGTCGCTCTTCATCCGGCTGCCGTAGCCGAACAGCGGCATCACGCCTTCCAGGCTGAGCTGCTTGTCGAAGTCGGTACCGCCGATGTGCACGCCGCCGGTGGCCAGGATGTCGTCCTGGCGCTCGGCCAGGTTGCGCCGCTCCGGCGCCAGGCGCACCAGGGAGAAGTCCGAGGTGCCGCCGCCGATGTCGACGATCAGGACCAGTTCCTCGCGCTGGATGCCGCGCTCGTAGTCGAAGGCCGCGGCGATCGGTTCGTACTGGAAGGAAACCTCCTTGAAGCCGAGCTTGTTGGCCACCTGCACCAGGGTGTCCTGGGCCTCGCGGTCGGCCTCCGGGTCGTCGTCGACGAAGAACACCGGGCGACCCAGCACCACCGCGTCGAAGGCTTGCCCGGCGGCGGCCTCGCCGCGCGCCTTGAGCTGGCCGATGAACAGGCCGAGCAGGTCCTTGAACGGCAGGGCGCTGCCGAGCACGGTGGTCTCGCTCTTCAGCAGCTTGGAGCCCAGCAGGCTCTTCAGCGAGCGCATCAGCCGGCCCTCGTAGCCCTCCAGGTACTCGCCGAGCGCCTGGCGGCCGTAGACCGGGCGGCGCTCCTCGACGTTGAAGAACACCACCGAGGGCAGGGTGATCTTGCCGTCCTCCAGCTCGATCAGCGGTTCGACCTCCGGCCGCCACCAGCCGACGGTGGAGTTGGAGGTGCCAAAATCGATGCCCAGGGCGCGGGCGGCGGTGCTCGGGTTCATGGCGCGAAACGGTCCGGGAAAAAAACGGCCGCGCAGTGTATGCGAGAGCGTCGCGGATTTCACCGCCGGCGATCGGCAGGAAGCGTCCTGGTACGTCCGTGCGGGCCGCCCCGACCTTTGTATACGGATTTGCCAAGGGGCCCGCGCATGGTGCTATGTTGGCGCTGCTTTCCCACTCCGTCTTGCCGTGTTGTCCTGGATTTCGTCATGCATAGAGCCTCACACCATGAGTTGCGTGCGATGTTTCGCGCGCTGTTGGACTCCTCCCGTTGCTACCACACCGCTTCCGTGTTCGATCCCATGTCGGCGCGTATCGCCGCCGACCTCGGCTTCGAGTGCGGCATCCTCGGCGGTTCGGTGGCTTCCCTGCAGGTCCTGGCGGCGCCGGACTTCGCCCTGATCACCCTCAGCGAATTCGTCGAGCAGGCCACCCGCATCGGCCGGGTGGCGCGCCTGCCGGTGATCGCCGACGCCGACCACGGCTACGGCAACGCGCTGAACGTAATGCGTACGGTGGTCGAACTGGAGCGCGCCGGAATCGCTGCGCTGACCATCGAGGACACCCTGCTGCCGGCGCAGTTCGGGCGCAAGTCCACCGACCTGATCTGCGTCGAGGAGGGCGTCGGCAAGATCCGCGCGGCTCTGGAGGCGAGGGTCGACCCGGCGTTGACCATCATTGCCCGGACCAACGCCGAACTGATCGACGTCGATGCGGTGATCCAGCGCACCCTGGCCTACCAGGAAGCCGGCGCCGATGGCATCTGCCTGGTCGGCGTGCGCGACTTCGCCCACCTCGAGGCGATCGCCGAGCACCTGCACATCCCGCTGATGCTGGTCACCTACGGTAATCCGCAACTGCGCGACGACGCCCGCCTGGCGCGGCTCGGCGTGCGTGTCGTGGTCAACGGCCACGCCGCCTATTTCGCCGCGATCAAGGCGACCTACGACTGCCTGCGCGAGGAGCGCGGTGCGGTAGCCTCGGACCTGACCGCCTCGGAGTTGTCGAAGAAGTACACCTTCCCCGAGGAGTACCAGGCCTGGGCCCGCGACTACATGGAAGTCAAAGAGTAGGCGACCTCAGGCCAGGCGCTGGCGCAGCGCCTGGTACAGCGGCAGGTCGCGTTCGTACTGGCCGGGAACCAGGGCGTGGCGGTGCTCGGCGAGCATGCCCAGGTAGTCGTCCACCGCCGTGCGGTAGCTGGCCAACTGGTCGGTGGCCAGGGGTTGGCCGGCCATGGCGCGGATATCGAAAGCCCATTGCAACCCGTCGCGGGCGTTCGAATAGGCGGCGCCGTCCATGCCGGCGGTGAGCGCCAGCCACTGGTCGAGGAAGGCCTGCGGTGCGTCGCGCGGGGGGAAGTGGCGGATCTTCGCGGCGCCCACCTCGGTGATGCCGTCGCCGTCCAGGTCGACGCTGTATCCTTCCGGCAGCAGCAGGTTGCGCGCGCCTTCCTCGCTCAGCGCCTCGACCCGGATCGGCTCGGCCAGGCCCATGTTGCGCTGCAGCGCCTGCAGGTCGTCGGCGCCCAGGCGGGCGAGGAAGCCGCGGGCGTCCAGTTGCGCGCCGTTTTCGCAGGCGCGGTTGAGCACATGGGCGAAGCGCAACTGGTCTTCCAGGCTGACGCCGCGCACCCGGCTGTATTCCAGCTGGGTGGCGCCGAGGGTGTCGGCCAGCGCCCCGGCCTGCTCCGCGCTGCCTTCGGCGGCGACCGCGAGGCGCGCGTAGGCGGCCTGGAAGTCGCGCTGGAAATCCTGGTCGGGAGTGCGGGTCATCAGCTGCCGCTGGGCCAGGCTCGGAGAGCTGGAGGCTGAGTCGATCTTCATGTCCGGGTCGTCCTTGAGGCCGAGGAGAGAGAGCGCGTTACCCTACGCGCTGGTGGCGGCGCCCGCCAATGCGCAGAAGGTCGCAGGGCGACAGTCTGGTTCAGGATCGCCCGGAGCGCTCGCGTCGCTTGCGTTCGCGGTAGGCGGCCTGGTTGGCCAGGCGCCGCTGCGCCGAACCGGGGCGGTTGGCCGACTGGGCGCGGTACAGGCGCTGGGCGTAGACCAGTTCCATGTAGCGTTGCATCGCGCGGCTGTTGAACAGCAGCCAGGCACAGGCGCCGCCGCCGAGCGCCACCAGGCCCGACGTCTCGCCGCTGGCCAGGCGCAGCAGGAGCCCGGCGCCGACCAGCAGCAGGCTGGCGTCGCGGGCCAGGCGCGGGCCGAGGCTGGCGCCGCGGGAGAGCAGGGCGATCAGCCACAGCCAGGCCGCCAGCAGCGGCAGGGCGGAGAGCCAGCCCAGCGGCCGCAAAGGAGCTTCCGGCAATGCCAGGCGCAGCGCGGCAAGACCCAGCGGCGCGGCACCGAGCAGCAGCGCCAGGCTGCCGAGCAGCGGTGCGTAGAGACCGGGATGACGGCGCGGATACAGGCCGTGCAGTTGCCGGACGCTATAGCGGTCCTCCGGCGCCGGCAGGGCGAACGGATCGCCGGCGAGCGCGGCGTCGAGCTGGCGGCCCTGGTCGATCAGGTGGGCGAGGCGGCGGAACGGTCCCATCATGCGGTGTACCTTCAGGCTTGGCTGGCGATTGTGCCACGCCAGGCCGATGGTCGCGCCGCCCTTGCAAAGCCGCGGGCGAACGCCCATATCTGGAGGTTCCAGGGTTTCAGCCAGAGGAGTCAGTCATGGCCAGCGGGTGGGCGAACGACGGTGCGGTGCAGGAACAGATCGACAGCACGATCGAGGATGCCATCGCTCGTGCGCGCAGCCAGTTGCCCCGTGGCGAGAGCCTGACCCATTGCGAAGAGTGCGACGCGGCGATCCCCGAGGCGCGGCGCCGGGCGATTCCCGGCGTGCGCCTGTGCGTCAACTGCCAGGCCGAGCGCGACAGGGAACAGGCGAAGTTCAGCGGCTACAACCGCCGCGGCAGCAAGGACAGCCAGTTGCGCTGAAGGCCTGCCTCAGTTTTCCCGATAGCGTTCCTTCACCCATTGCTTCACCGGCGACAGGGTGCGCATCCCCACGCCCAGCGGATCGTCCAGGTCATGCTGGCTGGAGGCGGTCCAGCGCGGGTCGATGAAGGACCAGGCCAGGCCCGCCGGGCCCTGGTCGCGGTAGGTACCGAAAACGTCGTTGAGGCCCAGCGGCTCCGCGTTGCGCAGCCACTGCCCGTTGAAGCCGTCGCCGTTGATGGTGCGGTCCGAGATCCAGCGACCGTCGTCGTAATGGAAAGCCATCACTCGCCAGCGATGCTCGCACCAGTGGCAGGCGTCGTCGTCGACGTAGAAGGCTTCGACGAAGATTTTCTTCCCGCCGATGTCGAGGAAGGTCGAGTAATCGTCGGTATGGCGCGGGGCCAGGCTCAGTCGGCTGCCATCGCCGAGGTCGATGAAGCGATCGGGGGCGTAGGGCGAGCGCGGCGAAAGGCTCATCAGGACCCTGGCGTAGTCGTCCCGCTGCGGCGGGTCGGCGACCAGTGCCTGGCGCTCCGCGGCGGTCAGCGCGAAGCGCTCGCTGCCTCGGCCGACCACGTCTTCCAGCTGACGCTGGTCGCGCGGCAGGGTGCCGTCGAGGCCGGCGTACAGGTTGACCGCCTGGATGAACCGGGCGACGTCGATGTCGAGCATTTCCGGATAGCCGGAATGGGCGGTCAGCGCGCCGTCCTTCAGGTCGTAGATCACCGACCAGCGCGTCCCTCCCGAACCGCCGGCGTAGGACAGGTAGCCCAGGCGCAGTTCGTCGCGGCCGTCGCCGTCGTAGTCGGCGACTTCCAGTTGGCTGAGGCTGAACAGCTGGGGGAAGGCATAATCGGTTTCGAACTGCTCGCGCGGTTTCCGCTTCGCGTCCGGATCGAAGGGGACCAACTGGATCTTCCGGTATTCCCGGAGGCTCAGCTCGACCATGTTCTTCTGGATATCCAGGAACGGGGAGAGGTTGAGCAGCGAGGAGAGGAGGCCGGGTTCGGCGATGTAGAACACCTTCACCAGCGGCAGGTTGGTCCGTCCCTGGTTCCGCTCCAGGCGCTCGATGACCTGGTCGTCCATGGCGAAGGCCTTGCCGACGAAGCGCCGATTGCCGTAGGCGACCAGGAATTTCTCGCCGAAGCCGAGCAGGTCGGCGCCCTTGATCTCCACCTCGTAGTCCGCCGGAAAGCGCGCGAGGATGGCTTGGCGCAGCATCACGTCCTTCTTGCTGATGGGAATCTCGCCGTACTGGTAGAGCTGGTAGGTCCAGTAGAGGAAGTAGCTGACCACGACGATGGCCGTCGCCTGGAAGGCCTTGGCCAGATACGGGGTGGAAGCGTTGCGGGACGATTGGCGGGAGGACATGGACGGACTGCCGGCGGCTGCGGGGAGGCGCCATTGTCGCCGCTAGTGCCGACAAGCCAAGCTGTCCGAACGGAGCGGTCGACGTCCCGGCGTGGCGCCGGGACCCGTCGCGTGGGAATCAGAACAGGAAATAGCGCTGCGCCATCGGCAGCACGTCCGCCGGTTCGCACCAGAGCAACTGGCCGTCGGCGCGTACCTGGTAGTTCTGTGCGTCGACCTCGATGGTCGGCAGGTAGCCGTTGTGGATCAGGTCGGACTTCTGCACACCGCGACAGCCGCTGACCACGCCGATGGCCTTGCGCAGGCCGAGCTGCTGCGGTACGCCGGCGGCGAAGGCGGCCTGGCTGACGAAGGTCAGGCTGGTCGCGTGGCGGCTGCCGGCGTAGCTGGCGAACATCGGCCGGTAGTGCACCGGCTGCGGCGTGGGGATCGAGCCGTTGATGTCGCCCATCAGGCTGGCGGCGATGGCCCCGCCCTTGAGGATCAGGCTCGGCTTGACGCCGAAGAAGGCCGGGCGCCAGAGCACCAGGTCGGCCCACTTGCCGGCTTCGACGGAGCCCACTTCATGGCTGATGCCGTGGGTGATCGCCGGGTTGATGGTGTACTTGGCGATGTAGCGCCTGGCGCGGAAGTTGTCGTTGCGCGCACCGTCGCCGTCGAGGCGGCCGCGCTGGCGCTTCATCTTGTCGGCGGTCTGCCAGGTGCGCGTGATCACTTCGCCGACCCGGCCCATGGCCTGGCTGTCGGAGCTGATCATGCTGAACGCGCCGAGGTCGTGGAGGATGTCCTCGGCGGCGATGGTCTCGCGGCGGATGCGCGACTCGGCGAAGGCCACGTCCTCGGCGATGGCTGGGTCGAGATGGTGGCAGACCATCAGCATGTCCAGGTGCTCGTCGATGGTATTGCGGGTGAACGGCCGTGTCGGGTTGGTCGAGCTGGGCAGCACGTTGGCGAAGCCGCAGGCCTTGATGATGTCCGGTGCGTGGCCGCCGCCGGCGCCCTCGGTGTGGTAGGTGTGGATGGTGCGGCCCTTGAAGGCGCCGAGGGTGGTCTCGACGAAGCCGGATTCGTTGAGGGTGTCGGTGTGGATCGCCACCTGGATGTCGTGGCGCTCGGCCACCTCCAGGCAGTTGTCGATCGCCGCCGGGGTGCTGCCCCAGTCCTCGTGCAGCTTCAGGCCGATGGCGCCGGCGAGCACCTGCTCCTCCAGCGGCAGCGGCAGGCTGGCGTTGCCCTTGCCGGTGAAGCCGATGTTCATCGGGAAGGCGTCGGCGGCCTGGAGCATCCGCGCCATGTGCCAGGGACCGGAGGTGCAGGTGGTGGCGTTGGTCCCGGCGGCGGGGCCGGTGCCGCCGCCGATCATGGTGGTGACCCCGCTCATCAGCGCCTCTTCGATCTGCTGCGGGCAGATGAAGTGGATGTGCGTGTCGATGCCGCCGGCGGTGAGGATCATGCCCTCGCCGGCGATCACCTCGGTGCCGGCGCCGATGGCGATGTTCACCCCGGGCTGGATGTCCGGGTTGCCGGCCTTGCCGATGGCCTGGATGCGCCCGTCCTTGAGACCGACGTCGGCCTTGACCACGCCCCAGTGGTCGAGGATCAGCGCGTTGGTGATCACCGTGTCGACCACCTGCGCCGCGCCCAACTGGCTCTGGCCCATGCCGTCGCGGATGACCTTGCCGCCGCCGAACTTCACTTCCTCGCCATAGACGGTGAAGTCCCGTTCCACCTCGAGCCACAGGTC
Organism: Pseudomonas sp. FDAARGOS_761; assembly: GCF_013343155.1. Taxonomy (NCBI): domain Bacteria; kingdom Pseudomonadati; phylum Pseudomonadota; class Gammaproteobacteria; order Pseudomonadales; family Pseudomonadaceae; genus Pseudomonas; species Pseudomonas sp. FDAARGOS_761. Next base: position 6,383,890 of record NZ_CP054572.1, read on the forward strand.
GGTGTCGGCCAGGCGCACGCGGTCGCCGACGGTGGGGCCGAACATGTCGGCGTAGGCTTGTCTGCTGATTTTCATCGAACGCTCCTTTGGCGATCGTCGGTGTTCGCTGTCTTTCCTCGGACCTGGCCAGTTGGGAACGGGCCCTAGAGGTCCCCCATCACCCGCCCGGCGAAGCCGTATACCCGCCGTCCGCCGCCGATTTCCACCAGCTCCACCTCGCGGCTCTGCCCCGGTTCGAAGCGCACCGCGGTGCCGGCGGCGATGTTCAGGCGCATGCCACGGGTGGCCGGACGGTCGAAGGCGAGGGCGTCGTTGACCTCGAAGAAGTGGTAGTGCGAGCCGACCTGGATCGGCCGGTCGCCGGTGTTCGCCACGCTCAGGGCGAGGGTGCGGCGGCCGGCGTTGAGTTCGATATCGCCGGGCTGGATGTCGTATTCACCGGGGATCATGGGGGCTCCTTGGGGCTCAGGGCGCGCTGCGCGTCGGGTCGAGGTTCAGTTGCATGAAGGTCAGGTCGAGCCAGCGGCCGAACTTCTGGCCCACCTGCGGCATCTGCCCGCTGATCTCGAAGCCGAGGCGCCGGTGCAGGCCGATCGAGGCGGCATTGCCGCTTTCGATGGCGGCCACCATGACGTGCAGTCCCTGGGCCCGTGCACGTTCGATCAGCGCCTGTAGCAGTTGCACGCCGAGGCCTTTGCCGCGCTGGTCGTCGCGCACGTAGACGGAGTGCTCGACGGTGCCGCGGAAGCCCTCGAAGGGTCGCCAGTCGCCGTAGGAGGCGTAGCCGAGCACTTCGCCGGCGGCGTCGCTCGCCACCAGGATCGGGTAGCCCTGGCGGGCGCGGGTGTCGAACCAGGCCTGGCGGTTGGCCAGGTCCACCGGGGTTTCGTTCCAGATCGCCGTGGTATTGCCCACGGCGTCGTTGTAGATGGCGAGGATGCCGGGCAGGTCGGCGACGCCGGC